>CAJTLV010000001.1:0-245232 GCA_910577435.1 uncultured Christensenella sp.
ACTCATTCACAAGCAATTTAACTATTTATCTGTCCAACTTTTGGGGTCCATAGCATTTTGCGAGGCTTTTTCAATTGATTTCTTTTAATTGTCCGATGTATCGAGTTTGGGGATGAACCCTTCGAAGATATAATTATCGCAAATATCGCGGGCTTTCTGGGCTTGAAGCTCGCTTTTTATCGTCCACGCTACGACCGGCAGTCCCGCGTTTTTAACATACTTATTGGGGAGATTTGTCACCTTGTATGCAATGAAGTCGGGGTGTGATATATCCAAGCATTTGAGTTTTTTCAAGAGCTTGAGTTCGCGGCGCGGGGCGTCGACGTCATGATGGTGAAAATAGCACGAAAGTTGTCCGCGCATTATCGTAGGGGCGTTCTTATAAAAATACTGCATAGAGAAAGGGTCGAACGATTCAACCGCATAATCCCCGTTGTAACATTTCAGCATATCGAGCAGTTTTTCTTCGAGAGTAAACGCTTTTTCGGCTTTTTTCAATTCGATCAGGATAGGCACTTTTCCGTTTACCGTTTCCAAAACCTTCTCGAAAGTAGGTATTCCGAATTCGGTTTTATCAAGTTTGATATCGGCAAGATCGGATGATTTGAGATTGGACACATAACCGTCGCAGTCTGTCATACGACTGAGTTTTTCATCGTGAAAAACAACGATGTTGTTATCGTCAATGATCCTGACATCGAGTTCTATTGCGAAACCGTGATTTACGGCATTTTCAAATGCGGGTATGGAGTTCTCGGGAAGTTCGAAATTATATAAGCCGCGATGGGCGATGGGGTTTTTAAGTACCCACGAAGTTCTTGTTTCCATAAAAAATTCCTTTTCGGTCGGTCGCGTAGGGTATTTCCGATTGCGACTATCTTTACAAGTCTATCATAAATGAAATTTTTTTACAATCGATTTGAGATACTTTTAACGAATTTGACCGAATTTTCTTTTATTATCGCATATATAACTCACTGAATATGCACTTCAAAGGTTCTTTTCGAATAAAAATGTATTTGCGGGAGTTATCTATACATATGAAAATCATTGCCGTTTGCGAATGAATATGTTATAATTTCGGTATGGACAGACAGGAACATATTCGCAATTTCTGCATTATCGCACACATAGATCACGGAAAGTCGACGCTTGCCGACAGACTTATGGAAGAGACGGAAACGCTTTCGAAGCGCGAGCTTACTGATCAAATGCTCGACAGTATGGATATTGAGCGAGAACGCGGTATAACTATTAAACTCACACCCGTAAGAATGTTCTACGAACATAACGGCGAGCGATACACGCTTAACCTTATAGACACGCCGGGCCACGTCGACTTTACTTATGAGGTGTCGCGATCGCTCGCGGCGTGCGAGGGTGCTATTCTTGTGGTCGATGCGTCGCAGGGAGTGGAGGCTCAGACGCTCGCAAACGTTTATCTTGCACTGGACAATGATTTGGACATTGTTCCCGTGATAAATAAGATCGATCTTCCGGCGGCTCGTCCCGACGAGGTAAAGAAAGAAATAGAGGATATTATCGGTTTGCCTGCCGATGATGCGCCGTGTATTTCCGCAAAAGAGGGATTGAATATCGACGATGTGCTTCGCGCGGTAGTCGAAAAAGTGCCACATCCGAAAGGCGATGTAAACAAGCCGTTCAAGGCGTTGATATTCGATTCTTATTACGATAATTATAAAGGTGCGGTATGCCTGATCCGCGTAATCGACGGGTCTGTCAAGGTCGGACAGAACGTCACGATGATGGCAAACGGAAAGAGTTACGACGTGACGGAGATCGGTGTTTTCCAGCCTAAAAATATAGCCGTGCCCGAACTTTTTGCGGGAGACGTAGGATACCTCTGCGCTTCGATAAAATCGATTGCAGATACTGCGCCCGGCGATACTATAACCGATACGGCAAATCCCACATCGTTGCCCTGTCCCGGATATAAAAAAGTCAAACCTGTCGTTTACTGCGGAATTTATCCGACGGACGGTTCGCGTTACGGCGATTTGAAAGATGCTTTGGAGCGGTTGAAACTTAACGACGCGTCGTTGTTCTACGAATCCGAAACGTCTACTGCGCTCGGTTTCGGCTTCCGTTGCGGGTTTTTGGGATTGCTCCATATGGAGATTATGGAAGAACGGTTGGAGCGGGAGTTCGATCTGGATATAATCACGACCGCGCCCGGCGTTGTTTACAAGGTTTACACCGCAGGCGGTATGATCGAAGTAACCAACCCGTCCAATCTCCCTCCTGCGGGCGAAATCGAACGTATGGAGGAGCCGTATGTCAAAGCGTCGATATACACGCCTCCGGAATATATCGGACCTATAATGGATCTGTGCCAAGACAAGCGCGGCGAATACGAAAATATGACGTACATCGAAAAGACGCGTGTTCTTCTTACTTACACGATGCCGCTCAACGAGATCGTTTACGACTTTTTCGACGGACTGAAAAGTCGTTCGCGCGGTTACGCGAGTTTTGATTATGAGCAGGTCGGTTATAAAACGAGCGATCTCGTTAAACTCGACATAATGCTCAACGGAGAGATATGCGACGCGCTTAGTATAATCGTTCACCGAGAAAAAGCGTACTCGCGCGGGCGCGCTATGGCGGAAAAGCTCAAGGACGTTATCCCGCGCAAGCTGTTCGAGATTCCTATTCAAGCGGCGATAGGCGGCAAAGTCATAGCTCGTGAAACGATCAAGGCGTTGCGTAAAGACGTTCTCGCAAAGTGTTATGGCGGCGACGTTACTCGTAAGAAAAAACTGCTCGAAAAGCAGAAAGAAGGTAAAAAGCGTATGCGTCAGTTCGGTTCGGTCGAAATTCCGTCCGAAGCGTTTATGTCGGTGTTGAAACTTGACGGCGATAAAAAGTAGGTCGTGTTTACCGAAGCCGATAAATCCGCCGAACGTAAAAAGTACGGCGTTTATATACATATTCCGTATTGTAAGTCGAAATGCGCTTATTGCACGTTTGAATCAGTGCCGGATTTCTCCACGCAACACGCTTATGTCGAGCGGTTGGTAGGCGAAATTCGCGGCTCTGCGCAGATCGGATCGTTTGTGGATACCGTTTATATCGGAGGAGGCACGCCGTCGTGTCTGTTCGCCGGAGGAGTAAAGCGCATACTCGGTGCGGTGCGCGAGACTTTCGACGTTGACTCAATCGCCGAAATAACCGTCGAGGCGAACCCCGAAAGCTGTACCGACGTTTTTGCCGAAGAATGTGCCGAAAGCGGTGTAAACCGCATCAGTATAGGTCTGCAATCGTCCGATGATTGTGTTTTGCGAGAAGTGGGGCGTTTGCATACCCGCAATGATTTTATCGCGAGCGTTCGGCTACTCAGATCTTTCGGTTTCGATAATATTTCGTCGGATTTGATATTGGGGTTGCCGCATCAACTCGTTGCCGACGTCGACAGGGCTATAGATATTATGGCGGAGCATTGCTCGCATTCGTCGGTATATGCGCTGTCGGTAGAGTACGGAACGCCGCTCGAAAAGCGCGGATATGCGCCCGACGACGATTACGTTGCGGATTTATACGAGCGTGCGCTGTCTCGACTGAGCAAATATTCTTTCGAACGTTACGAAGTGAGCAATTTCGCGCGTGCGGGCAAGCAGAGCAGGCATAATAAAAAATATTGGAACTGCGAACCGTATCTCGGTTTCGGCGCGGCGGCACACGGATACGACGGAGACCGTATACGTTATTATCACGCAGGCGGGGTAGACGAATATCTTCACGGAGACGGGATCAACTATACCGTTTTATCAGAGGTCGATAAGTATAACGAGTACGTGATGTTGAGACTGCGCACTGCGGACGGAATAGACAAATCCGAATTCAAACGCCGATTCGGGTATGAATTCGAGGATGAAAACGGGGAAATATTGGATAGGGCAGTGCGCTCAGGCGCGATCGTATGTGCCGAGAGCCGTATAGCTGTTGCGGCGGACAAAATGTTTGTTATGAACGGAATTATCGAAGAGTTTATGAAGGATTAAAATGATAAATTGCGATCTGCACGATTATGTGCTTGCCGAAAAATTCGATATGCTCGACCCGAAAATCAAAGTAGTGGACAGGTTGAATATAGTGGCGTTGGCAGGCGTGCTTGTTTTGTGCATAGGCGGTGCGATAGTCAATTATTGCCTTAGAATGCTCGGCGAACCTGCCGGTATGTATATAGTATATATTTTATGCGGTGTTGTTTTGACTGTGCTGTATATGTATCTGCACGAATTGGCGCACGCTTTTGCGATTATTGCGGTAAAACATAAACGCCCTAAAATCAAATTCGGGAAGCGAGTTGCTTCGTGCGGTTCGCCCGATATAATATATACAAAAGTACAGTATGCTTTCGTGGCGTTATTTCCTCTCGTATTGTTCTGCATCGTGCTTGTTCCGCTGTGTATAATTTTGGATGCGCAGTTTTTTGTATTGCCGTTTATGCCGCTGACGTATAATATTTTAGGCTCGTTCGGCGATATTTATATGGTCAACCGCGTTATGAAAGCGCCGCGCAAATGCGTGGTCGTAGACGAGGGAACGGAAGTGCGCTTGTATATTCGAGTCGAATGATTTGCGGCAATGCGTTTTGCGCAGATAGCTGATTTTTATAAAAAACTAACCATATCAATATATTGTGTATCGGAATTCGGTTCATATACCGATTTTGGAAATAGGTTCAAAAAATATAGATATAATGGCGTAAAACGATTGACAAAGGCGTTGCCCTATGGTAAACTGTTTTAGCAGTCTGTAGTTTTGATTGCTAATTTTCGAAAGCGGTTTCGTGACGGAAATGGGTTTGACAAACAGAAAAGAAAAGATACTCCAAGCGATAGTCGACGGATACATAGATAATTGTCAGCCGGTGTCTAGTTCCGAGATAAAGGAAAGGCATCTGCCTATGTTGTCGTCCGCTACGATCCGCAACGAAATGGCGGCGCTCGAAGAGATGGGGTATTTGACGCAACCGCATGCGTCGTCGGGCAGAGTTCCGACAGCGGAGGCGTACAGACTGTATGTCGAAAAGCTTATGCCTCGCCGTAAACTGTCGCGCTCCGAACTGAAAATCGTCAAGCGGTACTTCAATAAGAAAGTGACGGAGCTGGACGATATGCTGAAAAGTACGGCTAAGGTCATTTCCGAGATAACGAATCTCACTTCTGTCGCATATGTGCAGAATTCGGACGACGCTACCGTCAACAACATTCGCATAGTACGTATTACCGATTCTACCGCGCTTATCATAATTGTGACAAACTTGGGCGTACTTAAAGATACGACGGTAAATATCGGTCTGGGCGTTACCGACGAATACTGCGACAGGGCGTCTAAATTCGTTACCGAAGTGTTCGGCGGACACAGAATAAGCGAGATAAACAAGCCGAAGTCGATTGTTAAAGAAGTTCGCAAAGAGTACGAACAGGTGTTCAAGACTGTACTCAAAATATTCAAGAACTATTCGCACGAAGAGATGTTCTCGGACATTGTTCTTGAGGGAAGTTCCAAGATACTCGAACAACCCGAATACGCGAACTTGCAAAAGGCGAAGGCGATGTTGGAGTTTTTGGATGCAAAGGAAGAACTCGTTCCGGTACTTCAAAACTCCGACGATATGAACATTTCGATCAAAATAGGCAAAGACAACGAATTGAGAGACGGAATGCCGGAGTGTGCCATCGTAACTGCCAGTTACAACATTAACGGTGTGACTGTCGGCAACGCGGGCGTTATCGGTCCGATCCGTATGGATTATTCGAAAGTAATATCCGTCCTGGACTATCTGTCGCGGACGGTACAAATGCTTCCCGCAGGCGAAGGCTTGGATTCATCCGATGATGAAAAGTCGGATGACACTAATAAAGAAGAATAAAAATTATTCGCGGAGGATATTATGAACGACGAAAAAACGAGAGAGCGCACGCGCGAATTACCGGTTATCGAATTGCAGCAAGAGGAGTACAAAGCGCTCCAAAATCAGTTGGCTACAATGAACCAGCAGATCAGCATTGCTCAGGCGATTGCCGTTAAAGAAAAGGCGCGCTCGGAGGAACTCTCGAATTTAGTCAACCGTATGCAAGCGGACTTTGACAATTACCGCAAGCGTATGAACGAGAGCAACAAAAAGCTCAAAGAGGACGGCATTTGCGCCGTACTTGAAAAGCTCATTCCCGAACTTGATGTATTGAAGCAAGCTATACAGAGCATTCCGGACGAGCGTGTTGCGGAAGGCGTCAAGATGATTTACCGTCAGGTAGTCGACATTTTGACGGCGTTCGGCGTTGAGGAGATTCCCGCGCTCGGCGAACAGTTCGACCCCAATCTTCACAACGCGGTTATGCAGGTGAAAACTGCGGATCCGTCAAAGGTGAATATGGTTGTCGAAGTATTTCAAAAAGGCTATAAATTGGGCGACCGCATACTGCGGCACAGCGTCGTGAAGGTCGCCAATTAAAGCATATAAATCAAAAATATTTTTTCGGAGGAATTTATATTATGGGTAAGATTATAGGTATCGACTTAGGTACTACCAACTCTTGCGTAGCCGTTCTCGAAGGCGGCGAACCTGTCGTCATTCCCAATGCGGAAGGCGGTCGCACGACGCCCTCCGTCGTTGGATTTGCAAAAGACGGCGAGCGCCTCGTAGGTCAGGTCGCAAAGCGTCAGGCTGTCGCAAATCCCGACAGAACGATCATATCGATCAAGCGCGATATGGGTACAACCAAAAAGGTGCGCGTCGACAGCAAAGATTACTCGCCGCAGGAAATCTCGGCAATGATCCTTACAAAATTGAAAAAAGACGCGGAAAGCTATCTCGGCGAGACTATCTCTCAGGCAGTTATTACCGTTCCCGCATACTTTAACGACTCCGAGCGTCAGGCTACGAAGGACGCAGGACGTATCGCGGGTCTCGAAGTTTTGCGTATTATCAACGAGCCTACTGCGGCAGCGCTTGCTTACGGTCTCGACAAGGGACAGAGCAGCAGCCAGAAAGTATTTATATTCGACTTGGGCGGCGGCACGTTCGATATTTCCATTCTCGAAATAGGCGACGGCGTTTTCGAGGTTATCGCGACGACGGGCGACACCCATCTCGGCGGCGACGACTTCGATAAAGCGATTATCGACTATCTCATAACCTCGTTCAAAAACGACAACGGCATAGATCTCAGCAAGGATCGTATGGCTATGCAACGTCTCAAAGAGGCGGCGGAAAAAGCCAAGATCGACCTTTCCGGTATGCAAAAGACGACAGTCAGCCTTCCGTTCATCACTTCGAGTGCGGCCGGGCCTCTGCACCTCGAATACGAGATTACCCGTGCGAAGTTCGATTCGCTCACAGAGCGTCTCGTTGCGCGCACTGTCGAACTTACCAAAAAGGCGATGTCTGACGCTGGTTACACGACCAACGACATCGACAAGGTCATACTCGTCGGCGGTTCGACGCGTATCCCCGCAGTTGTCGAAGCCGTGCGTAAGTTGTCCGGCAAAGAGCCGTTCAAGGGCATCAACCCCGACGAGTGCGTTGCGGTAGGCGCGGCTATTCAGGGCGGTGTTCTCGCCGGCGAAGTCAAGGACGTATTGCTTCTCGACGTTACGCCGCTTTCGCTCGGTATAGAGACCGTCGGCGGCATATTCACAAAACTCATTGCGCGCAACACCACCGTTCCGACCAAGAAATCGCAGGTGTTCTCGACGGCAACAGACAATCAGCCGTCCGTCGACATTCACGTATTACAGGGCGAACGCGAAATAGCTGCGCACAACAAAACGCTTGCACGTTTCGAACTCGGCGGCATTCCTCCCGCACCGCGCGGCGTTCCCCAAATCGAAGTTACGTTCGATATAGACGCTAACGGCATAGTCCACGTTTCGGCAAAGGACAGAGGCACCGGCAAAGAACAGCGCGTTACCGTTACCGCTTCTACCAACCTTACCGAAGCCGAGATCCAAAAGGCGATTAAGGACGCGGAGCAGTTTGCTGATGAAGACAACAAACGCAAAGAGGTTGTAGATGCGAAGAACCAAGCTGATATGCTCGTATTCTCGATCGAAAAATTCCTGCGCGAGAACGGCGATACCATTTCCGCAGAAGACAAAGCGGAACTTGACAAAGAAATGGTCAACGTCAAAGAAGTTCTCAAGACGGAAGATATCGAAGCTATTCGCGATGCTGTCGAGACATTGCAGAAGCTGTCAAACGGCATATTCTCCAAGCTGTATGAGAACGGCGGAACGCCTCCGCCGCAGGACGATATAGTTGTCGACGATGCGGAAGTTGTAGACGACAATACCAACCTGTAATATTATACGACACAATAATCTTTAAACTGTTCGCCCCTTGCGCATATTTCGCGCGCAAGGGCGCGATCGGAGTTATTTATGGCAAAAAATTATTATGAAATATTGGGCGTGAGCAAGACAGCTTCCGAAGACGAGATTAAGTCTTCGTTTCGTAAACTCGCGCGCCAATACCACCCCGATCTTCATCCTGGCGACGAAGTTGCGGCAAATAAGTTCAAAGAAATAAACGAGGCGTATGAAACGTTGTCGGATGCTCAAAAACGCAGTGAGTATGATGCTGCTCAGTCTGCGGGCGCGTCCGGCGCGGGCTTCGGTGCGCGCGGATCTGCCGGTGGCGGACGCGGCGGAAGTTTCTTTGACGAGTTTGTCAATAATATGTTCGGCGGCGAACACAGACAGGGCGGCGAGCCGTCCGCGAACGGCGGCGACATAAGTCTCAATGTGACACTTACTTTCGAAGAGGCCGCATTCGGTACGCAAAAAGAGATCACCGTAAACCGTTTCGAGGCGTGTCAGTCCTGTCGCGGAACGGGTGCAAAGAACGGTACGCAGTATGTCAAATGTACTAATTGCGGCGGTGCGGGTAAAGTGCGTTATGCGCAGGAAACACCGTTCGGCAGAGTAGTGAGTATGAAGCCGTGTAATGTCTGCGGCGGCAGCGGCAGAATTATTAAAGAGCCTTGTACCGTTTGCGGCGGACGCGGTTCGATGCGTAAAAATTCCAATCTTCGCATTACGTTCCCTGCGGGAGTAGAGCCCAATCAAATAATGACGATTCCGGGCGAGGGCGAGCGCACTCGAAGCGGCGCCAAAGCGGGCAATCTCATTCTTACTATAACGGTCTTGCCGCACAAGCTGTTCAAGCGCAAGGGACTCGATTTATTGGTCGATATTCCAGTGTCGTTTACGCAGGCACTACTCGGCGACAAGGTGCTTGTTCCGACGCTAAAAGGCAATAAGATAGCTTTCACATTGCCGGAAGGTGCACAGAGCGGTATGACGTTCAAGCTCAAAGAGCAAGGATTGGAAAACACAAAGAAGCAGATCAAGGGTGATCTTCTTGTCACTATAGATATAGAATTGCCCAAAAATCTTACTAAAGAACAGCGTCAAAAGATAAAAGAGTTAAACGAAAGCCTAAAACCCGAGCAATATGACAAAGCGCGGGAATATATCAAAAAATAAAAATTCGCAAGCGCAAAAGCCGTCGAACTTTCGACGGTTATTGCTTTTGTGGATTTGATAATCTAACGGATAGACAAACGATTACATTCGGCACTGTAAAGTATTACGGCATTTGCACCTCGTCTATTCGAATATACAATATGGAGACAATATATGAAAATTTTGGTAATCAACGCAGGTAGCTCCTCGCTCAAATATCAGCTCATCGAGACCGATACCGAAGCCGTCCTTGCAAAGGGTGTGTGCGAACGTATCGGAATGGACGGTTCGATTCTCAATCATACAGGTAAAACGAAGGCTACGATCAAATCGCCGATGCCTACGCATAAGGAGGCGATTAGACTGGTTTTGGACGCTTTGGTGGACGCCGATCACGGCGTAATTTCGTCTATGAAAGAGATCGCCGCAGTCGGTCACCGCGTCGTTCATTCAGGCGAAGATTTCACGGAATCGGCGCTCATAACGCCCGAAACGATAAAGCTGATCGAGGCAAATTCGGATTTTGCGCCGCTCCATAATCCCGCGAACATAACGGGGATCAAAGCTTGTCGCGAAGTTATGGACGTGCCGATGGTCGCCGTATTCGATACGACGTTTCATTCCACTATGCCGGAATACGCATATCTTTACGGCATCGACTACGAAGACTATAAAAAATACAAGGTGCGTAAGTACGGTTTTCACGGATCGAGCCACGCGTTTGTTTCGGGTCGCGCATCCGAGCTTATGGGTACCGATAAAATTAAAACGGTTGTTTGTCACTTGGGCAACGGCGCGAGCATAAGCGCGGTAAAAAACGGGAAATGCGTAGATACTTCTATGGGTATGACTCCTTTGGAAGGGTTGGTAATGGGTACGCGTTGCGGCGACATCGATCCTGCGGTTATAGAATACCTTATGGACAAGAAGCAGATAGATGTGCATAAAATGACAGAGTACCTCAATAAAGGGTGCGGTGTAAAAGGCGTGAGCGGTGTGAGTTCCGATTTCAGGGACTTGGAAACGGCTGTTGCGGAAGGCAATGCGCGTGCGAAACTCGCGATGGATATGTTTAGCTACCGAGTCAAAAAGTATGTCGGTTCGTATGCTGCGGCGATGGGCGGGATAGACTGTCTCGTTTTCACGGGCGGAATAGGCGAACATACCGATTATGTTCGTCGCTTCGTCTGCGAAAATATGGAATATATGGGTATTAAAATCGACGAAAAGAAAAATGCGAATCCGCCGCGTGACAGTGAGGTGGATATCAGTGCGAAAGGCTCGAAAGTAAAGATATTCATTATCCCCACCAACGAGGAACTCTACATCGCTCGTGAAACATTGAAGCATAAAGACGATTGAAGCGCGAAATTATAAACGAAATAGTCAATGTGTTTTATCCCGACGACGTAAAATGCGTCGTTTGCAGTCGGGAAATGCACCCCAATCGCTATGGTCTGTGCGATAAATGTTCGTTCGATTTGAATGAAAACTATTGTCTTCGTTGCGGCAGACATAAAGTGGGGATGAGCGATTATTGCGACGAATGCGCCGATCAAACGTTGTATTTCGACGAGGCGCGGTCCGCTGTCGTATACAACGACAGCGCGAAGTCGGTTATATGGCGGCTCAAATACGGGTCGGCTAAGTATATCGCGCGTACTATGGCGCAGTTTTTGCTCGATACGTTGATAACAACTGATTGGGAATTCGATTGCTTCACTTTTGTTCCCATACACAAAAAGAGGTTGCGCAAGCGCGGATACAATCAAGCCGAACTTATAGCTCGATCTTTATCCGATCTTACGACAACCCCGTGCATACCGCTATTACAAAAGACTGTCGAAACAAAAAATCAGGCTAGGCTGAGCCGTGACGAGCGCGTGACAAATCTCGCCGGATCGTTTACGGCGATACCGCCGCCCGCTCATATTGTGCTTGTTGATGACGTTTTGACGACCGGATCGACGGTCAACGAGTGCGCAAAAGTGCTGAAAGCGGCGGGAGCGAAAGTCGTGTACGTTCTCACGTTCGCATCGGTTCCCGAACGTCCTTTGTTGGACAGATCGAGCGTAAACATTGCGGATTTTCGTCGGTAATAATACTTGACTATCGGGCTTTATTGTGATAATATAATAGCGGTGTAATTACAACACTTAGGTTTGGTTACAGTCGTAAGACTGTGGCAATATTCAAAACCGAATAAGGAGACAACCATGACACTATTTTTGAGTGCGGATGTGTTGCTACCCTTGTGCATTGTTTTACCTATCGTTGCACTCGTTTTAGGTGCGCTTGCGGGCATATTGATTTTCAGACAAGTTCAGAACAATAAGCTCGGCGTAGCTAAGCAAACGGCAAACAAGATGATTGAGGACGCCGTAAACGAAGTAAAGGAAATGCGCAAAGCAGCCGATCGCGAAGCAAAAGAAGAGTTAGAAAAAGATCGCAGTAAAATGGAACGGGATATACGTGAAAAGCAATCTGCGGTTTCACGATCCGAACAGCGTATACTCCAACGCGAAGAGACGCTTGACAAAAAAGAGCAAACCATCGACAGAAAAGCCGAAGAACTTGAAAATCAGCGCAATGCGCTCGCTCAAAAACATGCGGAGGCGGACAAGCTCAAAGCCGAGCTTGCCAATGCCAATAATAAGATTTTGGACGAGATACAGCACATAGCGCAGATGACAAAAGACGAAGCCAAAAACCGTTTGATCGACGCCATCCGCGACGAAGCACAGCACGATGCGGCTAAGATGGTTCGTGACATCGATGCTGAGGCAAAAGAAGAAGCGGACAAGAAAGCGCAAAAAATAGTCGCACTGGCCGTTCAGCGTTGCGCAGTGGATCACAGTGCCGAAATTACTGTGTCTACCGTCGCATTGCCTAACGACGAAATGAAAGGTCGGATCATCGGCAGAGAGGGCAGAAACATCAGAGCGCTTGAAACGGCTACAGGGTGCGATCTTATTATCGACGATACGCCGGAAGCGGTCGTTCTGTCCTGCTTCGATCCCGTGCGCCGCGAGATCGCGCGCATAGCGCTTGAAAAGCTGATAAGCGACGGACGTATTCATCCCGGCAGAATAGAGGACTTGGTCGAAAAAGCCAAGCGGGAAGTCGATGTAAAGATAAAAGAAGCGGGCGAGAATGCTATGTACGAAACGGGAGTTTTCGGACTCAATCCGGATCTTGTGCGCGTACTCGGCAGATTGCGTTTCAGAACGAGCTACGGACAGAACGTTTTGCGCCATTCCATAGAAGTATCCAATCTCGCCGGAATTATGGCTGCGGAACTCGGTGCGGACGTTATGCTTTGCAAGCGCGGTGGTCTGCTCCACGATATAGGCAAGGCGCTCGATCACGAGCTTGACGGAACGCACGTTTCGATAGGCGTTGACGTAGCTAAAAAGTATAAGGAATCTAAGGGCGTTATACATTGTATTGCCGCACACCATAACGATATCGAACCCGAAACGATAGAGGCGATCATCGTCCAGTGCGCCGATGCTATTTCGGGCGCTCGACCGGGCGCAAGGCGCGAATCACTCGACAGTTACGTTAAGCGGCTTGAAAAGCTTGAAGAAATAGCAAACAGCTATGAGGGCGTAGAAAAGTCATATGCCGTTCAAGCGGGACGCGAAGTGCGCATAATCGTAAAACCGGACGTGATAGACGACGTGAAAGCGATGTTTATGTCCAAAGAGATCGCCAAACAGATCGAACAGGATATGCAGTATCCGGGACAAATCAAAGTCAATGTGATACGCGAAACCCGCGCAGTGGAATACGCTAAATAATTTAATATAATTAACCGATTTATAAAGCGGCTCGAAATTTTCGAGCCGCTTTTTTGTTTGCGATCGAAAATCGGCATAATTTGTTTGTGTTTGACAATATCGCTGATTTACGGCGTTTTACTACAATTTCAGACGTAATTCGCCGTATTTTTTTTGTTATTATTAGTCGGGTATCCGAAAAGCGAGGTGCAAACTTTGAAAATAGAACATTATAAAAATTCGAGCGAACTGCACGTTAAACTGTGTGGGGAACTTGATGAACTTACAGGCTCGTATGTAAGAACGGCGATAGATTCGCTGACCGATGAGAACGACTTAAAGCGTTTGTATATAGATATGTCCGAACTGTCGTTTATGGATTCCACGGGAATTGGCGTTCTCATCGGCAGATACAAACGGTTAAAGCCGCGAGGCGTGCAGATAATACTGCAAGCTCCGACTCAAGCGGTCGACAGAGTGCTCGGTCTGTCCGGTGTATATACGATTATGACTAAGGCGGTGTAAATATGAAAAACGAAATGACATTGACTTTTCTTGCAAAATCCGAGAACGAAGCTTTCGCAAGAAATGCCGTTGCGGCGTTCTGCGTCGGTCTGGATCCTACGATAGATCAAATAAACGATATAAAGACGGCAGTTTCAGAAGCCGTCACCAACGCGATAGTTCACGCGTATCCAAACAGCAAGGGCGAAAATTACGTAACCGTGCGCACGAGTATCGACGACACTTCCGTACATATCGTCGTCTCGGATACGGGAATCGGCATCGACGATATAGAAAGTGCCGTTCAGCCGTTCTATACGAGCAAGCCCGAAGACGAGCGGAGCGGTATGGGCTTTACCGTAATGGAATCGTTCACCGATAAACTTACCATCGAAAAGAACGAACCTGTCGGTACTGTCGTTACTATGACGAAGACTATACGAGGTGCGGATTGGAAAAAGAAGAAACACTGCGACTGATCGACCGCGCACAGCACGGCGACAATGCTGCCGGCGAGGAATTGCTAGGAAAAAACTCGCCGCTCATAAAGTCTATCATACGCAGATATAAAAACAGGGGAGTCGAATACGATGACCTGTATCAGCTGGGATGTATCGGCTTTATCAAGGCGATAAAGAATTTTTCCGCGTCATACGAGGTGCGGTTTTCCACTTATGCCGTTCCTATGATAGCGGGCGAAGTGAAGCGGTTTTTGCGCGATGACGGGCCGATAAAGGTATCGCGCAGTACAAAGACAACCGCCGTAAAGATAGCGCGGTTTGTGGAGGAATACAAGCACGAACATAATGAATCGCCTACCGTAGAAACGATAGCAACCGAGTTTGAACTCGAACCGCAAGAAGTGGTTTTTATTATGGATTCGAGTAAGTTCCCCGTGTCGATTTATGATCGTAGCGACGACGACAGTACGCGGACTTTACTCGACAAATTACAAACCGACGAGAATGACGACGAGAAACTGGATAAAATGATGTTGAAAAAGATAATTAACGAATTGCCGCCTCGCGACAGGAAAATTATACTTTTACGGTACTTTGCCGATAAAACGCAGTCGGAAGTGGCGCGCGCGCTCGATGTATCTCAAGTGCAAGTATCGAGGCTCGAAAATAAAATATTGCAGCGAATACGAACGGTTTACGGCGAATAAACGGTGACATTTTTGTATATTGACAAAATTCGCAATGTTTGATATACTTTTCGTATGTCATTCTCGCTTAACAATATCTTCACTACGTTGACGTCTGCGCCTGCAAGTAGGACGGGGATTAAGGAAATAGCGCCGTGCGCTCTGCTTGCGCCATATGTAAGGTGTTTTTGGACTTATAGCGGAGATAGTGTTAAGCAAATCAGAATAATCCCCGATTGTTGCGCCGATATAATCATAGACTTGCATTCTCAAGCGAGCGGAAATTATTGCGGCGTGTCGAACCGATGTTTTATTTCAGACAATAATTCCGCGCTTTTCGGCATTCGGTTTTATGCGTGGGGAGTTCGTATGTTTACGAACGCAAATATGGGCGAACTTTTCAACTTGTCCTATCCCGCAAATAAAATCTTCGACGGAATCGAAAATGCAGAGAACAATATCATAAATGCACCGAATACGTCTGCGAGAGTATATATCGCACAGAAATTTCTTTTGCGCAAGTTATGCGACGCGGAGAATAGCGATGTTATGAACAGTCTGTATTTGGCGCTCAGTCGTTCGTGCAGAACGAACGTAAATGAAATGTCCGAATATTGCGCTGTAAGTCGGCGCACGCTTGAACGTATGTTCGCGCTCAATATAGGAGTATCGCCCAAACAAATGACGGATATATTACGCTATCAACTTTTGTGGCAAGCGTGCTTGTCGCACGATTTCGATGTCGGCGATTGCGTGGAGAAATTGGGATATTACGACGAATCGCATCTTTATAACGATTTCAAAAAATATCACGGAATAGGCTTACCTTCTGGACGCAATGAATTTTATAATTTGTCGTAAATTTACAATACTTATCGATAAATTCGGTGTATAATCTAATCAAAGAGTTAACGGGAGATGACTATGCAATACGAAACTTTCAAGAAAGCACGCGAATTTATTTACAGAAATGCACGACCTATCGATTTGGCGATGTGGCGGTATCATTTCGAATCGGGTAGTGCCGACGACGTTTATACGGCATTGTCTGCCTATCAGAATAGCGACGGAGGTTTTGCATACGGCATCGAACCCGATTTCTTAAATGTAAATTCAACTCCCATCGCGACGTGGTGCGCAATACGACACTTACGCGAGATAGGCATAGACGGTAAATGTGCTATCGTAAACGGCATATTGAAGTATCTTGATAGCGGGAAAGATTTTTCGAACGGTAAATGGCACAACACCGTACCGACAAATAACGATTCCCCGCACGCGATATGGTGGCACTGCCGCGACGGCGTTGGCAAGCCTGACGACAATCCGACTGTCAGTCTCGCCGGTTTTGCATTGCGTTACGGCGATCGACGATCCGCTTTATACGGAAGATGTGCTGACATCGTGAAAAACTGCATCACGCGTTTTATCGAAGATCCGACTGACGAAATGCATATATTATATTGTTATTTAGAGTTGTTTGAGTATTGTGCTCAAATAAACGGATTTGATTTAATCGATATGGACGCGTTTCGTGCAGCGTTGTTTGCAACCGTTAAAAAATCGGTTTGCGCTGATAGCTCTAAATGGTTTACAGAGTACGTTTGCAAACCGTCGATGTTTTTCGACAGCTCGAAATTGTTATTCGATATAGTCGGGCGTGAATTGTGCGCGAAAGAAGGACGAATGTTGTTAGATGTGCAATTGCCCGACGGAACGTGGCCTGTCACTTGGCTGTGGCATAACGATTACACAGAATTTTATGTATCGAAGAATATGTGGAAATCGAATATTATACGTCAAAATATGTTGTACTTACGGGCTTTGGGAATCTTGGAATTGTGATTAACGGTTTGTGATTAAAATTTATATCAACCATAACCATAAGTGACTTTTACAAGTTTATACGAATCGAAAAGTCGCTCTGCCAATCTATATGAAAAAAGGACTCGGTTTACCTAAATTACTTCGGTAAGCCGCGTTTTTTGTGCAAAATAATGAATAATCGCCGATAATCATTGACAAATTATTTATATGGAAAAGAACCGCGAAAATATTATCGGCGAGGGACTTTTGACATCTTCCGAGCGCGAAAGTTTTATCGACATTAAGCGAGATCGCACGTTCGGAAATATGAACGAGAGCGAGAAACGGTAGGAGAATTATGTCCGAAGAATCAAATGCGATAAAGCAAAGAAACGACCGTTATAATAAATACGTGGAAACGGTCACGCCAAAGACGAGCATACCAAAAGCATTATTTCATAGCTTTTGTATAGGTGGTTTGACTTGTATGATCGGTCAAGGTATCGGCGATGTAGTCAAGGTTGCCGCACCCAATCTTTCTACGGATATGGTGGCTAATATTACGTCTATGCTACTTGTTACTATCGCTATTCTGTTCACCGGTTTGGGTTTTTACGACGTCATTGCTCGACAAGGCGGCGCGGGTTCTTTTTTGCCGATCACAGGCTTTGCGAACGCTATGGCGAGTGCGTCTATGGAATTCAAGACAGAAGGATTGATATTCGGAACAAGCACTAAGCTGTTTACGGTGGTCGGTCCCGTAGTTGTAAACGGTGTAGTATGGTCGACGGTTGCCGGACTTCTCAATCTTTGGATACTCGGAATGTATTGATATGATTTTCAAACACGTAAAACGCAGTCGACCGGAATCGATGTCGGCGGAAAACGAAATTAATATGCCTATGCCGACGGGGTTCTCGCCCCGTCCGCGAGTTATGCGCTTTTTCAATACGCCGCGCATTGTGGGAAGAATGAGCGTAGTCGGCGAGAAAGAGAGTAAAGGTCCGCTGGGTAGGTATTTCTCACGTTGCGAAACGGACGACAAGATGGGCGAAAAAACGTTCGAGCGCGCCGAACTCAGAATGTTCGATACGGCAGTGCGAGGCGCAGTGCGCGACGCCAGACTAGATATAAGAGACGTGGACCTTCTCATTTCCGGCGATCTTTTGAATCAGATGACAACTTCGAGTTATGCCGCTCGCGACATCGGAGTGCCGCATATAGGCGTTTACGGCGCTTGTTCTACGATGACGGAAAGTTTAATGATTGCGGGTGCGTTCGTGGACTCGGGGTATTTCTCGACCGTTGTCGGCGCTGTGAGCAGTCATTTCGCAACGGCGGAACGTCAATTTCGTTATCCGCTCGAATACGGGTGCCAGCGCCCGCCGTATGCGCAGTGGACGGTCACGGGCGCGGCGGCGGCGGTCGTTGCGAAAAATTGCAAAGAGACCGAGCGTTTTCCAAAAATCGTTTGTGCGATACCCGGAATAATAACCGATTTCGGCACTAATGACTTGAATAATATGGGCGCGGCTATGGCGCCCGCAGCGATGGACACTATGTATACTTTATTGACGCAGTCCGGCTATAATGTCGACGATTTCGATCTTATGGTCACGGGCGATCTCGGCAAACTCGGTTCGGATATTTTGCGCGATCTTATGCGTAGGCGCGGAATAAAGCTAGGTCAAAATTACATCGACTGCGGAAATATGATCTACGATGTATATCAAAAATGCTATCAGGGCGGAAGCGGTTGCGCGTGTTCGGCTACGATATTTACATCGTTTATTATGGATAAGCTTATGAAGGGCGAGTATAAACGTGTGGCGTATCTTGCAACGGGCGCGTTGATGAGTACGCAAAGCTGTTATCAGGGCGAGACGATACCCTGCATTTCCCACGCGGTAATCGTCGAAAGTCCATACGGGGGTAAAAATAATGGGTAATGTATGGCAGATGATAGGAACTTACGCGATAGTTTTTGCGGTGGGCGGTGCGTTGTGCGCTATTGCCGAGCTATTGATAGTAAGAACGAAACTCACGCCAGCTCGGATTTTGGTTATATTCCTTATAGCGGGCATCGTGCTGGAAGGCGTGGGCGTGTACGACGCAATATTCAAGGTTTGTCAGGCGGGAATAAGCGTTCCTATAATAGGGTTCGGCGCATCGCTCGCTAAAGGTTCCATTCAAGCGGCGCGTACCGTAGGATTCTTGGGCGCGTTCTCCGGCGGACTTGTGCGCACGGCATACGGCGTCGGCGCCGCAATTGTAATGAGCTACCTTGTAACATTGGTTTTCAGTCCCAAAGTAAAGTAAAAATTACAGTATCAAAATCGGTTGTACCCGCATATATATTGTCGTATGAAGCGCGGGTGCAGGGTAGTAAAGCGTAAGCACGGCGTAAGAAACAAACTAATCGTCGTGCTCGTTTTTTTTATCGCTATCGTAGTAGCGGTTGCCGTTTTCATTTCCGAAAACGTCAACCCGATGATAATAACTATATCCAACGAAAAGATTCGCGCGCTGACTAACGACGCGGTAAGTCGAGCCGTCCTCGACATAATGTCCAAGTACAACACAACGGAATATCTGACGGTAGTTCGCGATGACGAGAAAAATATTAAAAGCGTGGAAATAGATTCGGAAGCGGTCAGCGCGCTGGCGCAAGAAATAACGATAGATGCGCAGAAAAAAATCAACGACGTTGGACAGGACGGCATAAAGATTCCCATAGGTTCGTTGAGCGGCGTTACGCTGTTTACAGGCTTGGGACCCGACATTAATATAAAAATATATCTGGTCGGTTCTACACAAACGAAAATAACTTCCGTGTTCACAGATTCCGGAATAAACCAGACTGTCCATAGACTGTATCTGGATATAGGCGGTTCGGTTGCCGTAGCGGTGCCTGGATTGCCGTCGACGATCGATACAAACACTCAAGTTCTTATGGGTGAGATGATAATAATAGGCGATGTTCCGCCCACTTATCTCAATGCGGTGAACATAGGCGATATGCTCGATCTTGTCGTAGACTGAATATGCTTTATGAAAATACGGTTTTAATGTTGCGAAAAACGATTGCAAAATCGTTTCGTTTGTGGTAAAATCTAAATACAAAATAATGATGCGATAGAGTGCGGCACAAGAAAAGCGCAAAGACAGAGAGTCGTTCAAGGATGAGAGACGGCGCGCGCAAACGATATTCACCGCACGAGCACCGTCGCCGAAGTCATCAAGCGACGGCGTATGCCGCGTAACGTGCAGGAAACGAGTCCCAATTCGGGTGGTACCGCGCAAAATCTGCGCCCCGATGCTACGGGGCTTTTTTATTTTAACGGAGGACGTATGGAAAACCTGAAAGAAATCCAAGCAACGGCAGCGGACAAGCTAATAGCGGTTGATTCCGAGATTAAGCTAGCCGAATTCAAAGCGTTTGTCTTCGGTAAGTCGGGACTTGTCACAGAACTTATGAAAACGCTTAAATCTTTGCCGAACGATCAAAAACCGCAGGCGGGTAAGGAGATCAACGATCTTCGCGTTGCTATATCGACTATGATCGAAAACAAGGAAAAAGAACTGCACCGTATGGCGATAGACCGTGCCATCAACGAAGAGGGCATCGATCTTTCAATCGATAAGCCTTTGCACAGGATAGGTTCTCTGCATCCGCTAAACCGCATTCGCGACAAACTTGTTAATTACTTTGTAGGCAACGGATATATCGTTTACGACAGTCCGGAGATAGAGAGTGATTATTACAATTTTCAGGCGCTCAACATTCCGCCGGATCATCCCGCACGCGATATGCAGGATACTTTCTTCATTGAAGACGGTATATTACTGCGCTCTCAGACTTCGAGCGGTCAGATACGGCATATGGAACACCACAAACCGCCGCTTAAAATGATATGTCCGGGCAGAGTTTACCGTTCGGATGACGATTCGACGCATTCACCTGTATTTCATCAGCTGGAAGGACTTGTCATTGATAAGAACGTCACGCTTTGCGATCTCAAAGGTACGCTCGAAGGTTTTGCGAAGTTTATTTTCGGCGACCAAACAACCATACGTTTTCGTCCGAGTTATTTTCCGTTTACCGAGCCGAGTGTCGAAGTCGACGTTTCGTGTTTTAACTGTCACGGCAGAGGTTGTCGTGTTTGTAAAAATACAGGCTGGATAGAAATACTCGGTGCGGGAATGGTCAATAGGAAAGTGCTTGAAAACTGTAATATCGATCCGGACGAGTATCACGGTTTCGCGTTCGGTATGGGGCTTGACCGTATAACGATGATACTACACGCAATCAACGACATAAAACTGTTGTGGGAAAACGACGTGCGTTTTCTTCATATGTTCGACTGAGCAAGGGGAGGATCGGTTATGAAATTACCTTTAAGCTGGCTAAGCGATTTTGTAGATATAGGCGACATTACGCCGAACGAGCTTGCCGATAAACTTTTGTCCATCGGGTTCGAGGTGGAAGAGATCATCACCCCGCGCGAGGATATTAAAGGCGTAGTGGTCGGACACGTGGATAGCATTGTTCGTCACGAAAATTCGGACAAGTTATGGATTTGTTCTATCGATATAGGCAGTGAGACCGTTCAGATCGTGACGGGCGCACAGAACGTTAAGCAAGGCGATTATGTTCCGGTAGCGACCGTCGGTGCGGAGTTGCCCGGCGGAATGAAACTCGTTGCGGCAAAGTTGCGCGGCGTGGACAGCTTCGGTATGCTGTGTTCCGGTAGCGAACTTTGCGTTGACGATGACGTTATAGACGGAGCGAGCGTGGACGGCATACTGATTCTGCCCGATGACAGCAAAGTCGGCGAGAACATTATGCATACGCTCGGCATAGACGACACCGTTTTGGACGTGTCGATAACGGCAAATCGTCCGGACTGTCAAGCTATTGCCAATCTCGCACGTGAAATTTCCATACTTTTGGATAAGCCGTTCAAGATGCCCAAGCTTACTTATAAGCAATCGGTTAGCGGTGAAATACCGTCGGTCGTTATCACAAATAAGGATTTGTGCAGTTATTATATAGGCAGAGTAATCCACGACGTAAAAATCGATAAATCCCCTAAATGGATGCGGGACAGACTGCGCTTGTGCGGTATTCGCCCGATTAACAATCTGGTCGATATAACAAATTACGTGCTTTTGGAAATAGGTCAACCTCTGCACGCTTTCGACAGAAAATTCATAGACGGCGGAATAATCGTGCGCAAGGGCAAACCTGACGAAAAGTTAACCGCTCTCGACGGAAACGAATATTCGGTAGACGACGTGCTCGTGATCGCAGACAATGTCAAGCCGCTCGCCATCGCGGGAATTATGGGCGGCGAGTATACGGGAATTTTCTCGGATACTCGTGAAGTTTTTTTGGAAGCGGCGCGTTTCGAGCGTAGCAATGTCAGGCGCACGTCACGCAAAATCGGATTGCGTTCCGACTCCTCTTCGCGATACGAGAAAGGCGTCGATTGGAAGTCTGTGGAAATCGGTTCTGCCCGCGCACTCGCTTTAATCGACGAACTTAAATGCGGAAAAATAGACTGCGCAGTTACATCCGACGGCACGCAGATGCCGGAAGAAAAGATCATTCGCACCACCAAAGAAGAGATATGCTCGCTTCTCGGTATCGATATCGATAAGAAAATTATTGTCTCTATATTGAAAAAACAAGGCATACGCGTCAAATGCGAAGGTAAAACGTTGGTATGCACAATACCGCTTGTTCGTGAAGATATAGAAAGTTATGCCGACCTTGCCGAAGACGTTATGCGTTTTTACGGTTACGACAATATCGTATCTACACATTCCGAAAGCACTACTCAGACATTCGGCGGACTCGGCATCTACGACAAAAACGTATCCGAACTCAAACTCGCGTTGCGCGCGTTCGGTTGCGACGAGATTTTGAACTATACGTTCATTTCGCCTGACGAAAAGTTTAAACTGTTATATCCGCCGGACGATCGTGTATGCGGCGAAATAACCATTAAAAATCCGCTCGGTAAAGAACTGTCTGTAATGCGCACGCAAACCGTGTCCGCAATGCTGTCGTCGATAGCGGGAAATTGCGCGCGAAAGAACAACGTTATGCGCTTTTTCGAGATCGGTAAGGTGTTTATCGCCGATAAACTTCCGCTTACGACGCTCCCTGACGAGCGTGACGTCGTAAGCATAGGAATTTGCAACGACGGCGACTTTTACACCGTCAAAGCGATTGTAGACAGTATAGTGCGTATGTTCGGTCAACCCGAATACACAGTATCGAGTGCGCCGTTTTTGCATCCCAAGCAATCTCTTCGTGTCGAGGCGCACGGCATAAGCGGCGACTTCGGCAAACTGCACCCGTTGGTGTGCGAGAATTACGAGTTACCGAAAAACGTATTCGTTGCGCAAATAGACTTTACCGATGCGCTGAACGATCTGCCGCGCATACCGCAATTCACGGCGATTTCAAAACTGCAACCGGTCGATCGCGATCTTGCACTCATTGTGGCAAAAGATGTTGCGGTCGGTAAACTTCTCGGCGACGTCAAAAATTCCAGCGGATATATAACCGACGTAAAACTTTTCGATATTTACGAGGGCGAGCAAATTCCAGCAGGATATAAAAACATCGCGTTTTCGGTTCGTTTTCAGCCTGCTGAACGCACATTTTCGGATAACGAAATCAAATCTCTCGTCGATGACATTTTGCGCTTGACATCAGAAAAATACGGAGCGACGCTCAGATAATGCAACTCGTAGCGCCGGCAGGTTCTTTTTCGGCTTTGCGCGCCGCAGTAAACAGCGGCGCAGACGCGGTGTATCTCGGTATGCCTCAGTTCGGCGCGCGTGCAAAAGCGGAAAACTTCGATGCCGAAACGTTAAAGAGCGCAATAGATTTCGCACATCTATTCGGTACTAAGGTGTTCGTGACATTGAACACTCTGATAAAAGACAGTGAATTAAGTCGCGCGCTCGATCTGGCGCACATTGCCTGTGAGAGCGGTGCCGATGCCGCTATTGTGCAAGATTTAAGGTTTATCAAGCTGTTAAAGCGCGAGTTGCCGAATTTTGTTTTGCATGCAAGTACGCAGATGGGCATTCATAATAAGTATGGGGCGCAGGCTGTACTCGATCTCGGAATTTCCCGCGCGGTTCTTTCGCGCGAAACATTACCCGATGATATTCCGAAAATCAAGTCAACCGGCATAGATATAGAATTTTTTGTACAGGGTGCGCTATGCGTATGTTTTTCCGGCAATTGTTATTTTTCGTCGCTCGCATCGTCATACAGCGGCAATCGCGGAAAATGTATGCAACTCTGCAGAAAACCGTTCTTTTTCGGCGGCGAAAAGGGTTACTTCCTTTCGGCTAAAGATTTGTTTCTCTATGACAAATTGAGACTGCTCGAATCACTCGGCGTAGACGCGATAAAGATAGAGGGACGTATGCGCTCCGACGAATACGTTTCGCAGGCTGTACGCACTTATAAATCGCACATATCTTCAGATAAAGCTCGCGAAGCCCTTAAAGCGGTCTTTAATCGAGGCAATTACTGTTCGGCGTACTTGGACGGAGATGCGCCGTTTCGTGCCGTATATTCCAAATCTCAGGCTAATATCGGCAGATTGATAGGCAAGATCGACGGCGTGAAGAAAAAAAATATAAAAGTTAGCGGATTTTCGCCTGACAGCGGTGACGGCTTTAAGATAACGCGCAACGGTTGCGAGATCGGCGGCGCCGCAGTGATCAACGGTGAGATAATCGCGGATTGCGATTGCAAAACAGGTGACGAGCTTAACCGTACGTTCGACGGAAAACTTTCACGCGAGCTTTCCGAAATCAAGCGTAAGATCGATATTTCCGTCGATGTGCGATTATCCAAATGCGATATCCCGCGCGTCGTTGTTTCGGACGGCAAAGCGAATTACACTGTTTTCGGCGAAGGCATTCCTCAAGCGGCGCTCAAACGGGAGATAAATGCCGACGACGTAACGCGCGCTTTTGAAAAAGTAGGTGAAACGCCGTTTCGCGCTACGGTGAGTGCAAAAGTCGACGAAGGACTGTTTTTGCCTGTTTCGTCTTTGAACGAGCTTCGTCGCAAGGCGTATGACGCGGCGATACGGGGAAGATTGGACGGTTATGAAATAAGCAAAAGCACAACGGCATATCGAGGCATTGAATATAAAGAGTTTTTAGGACGCGGCATTATTCTAATGGTTGACGGCTTTGACGTTTTGGATGACGAGATACTGTCCTCGATAGATTACGTGGCGATAAATCCGCGCGATTACGGAAAAATAGAAGTGCGTAAAATAAACAAACCCGTTCTTCTCAATATGCCTGTAACAATGCGCGGAAATGACGAAAATATACTGCGCCGCGCAGTGGATTTGCCTATATTCGACGGTATAATATCCAATAATCTATATACGCTAAAACTTACCGATAAGCCGATTCTGTTAGGTACGGGGCATAATATAATAGGTAAATGCGATCTTACGCACATCGGCTCATTCGAATCGGACGCCGAATCGAACAGTTGGACTTACGTATACGGATACGCGCCGATTATGACGCTCTGTCATTGTCCGTACGGCAAATGTGTCGATTGTAACGGGGACGACGTGTTGACCGACGAGAGCGGCAGAAAATTCGCTATGCGAAAGTACACTCTTGCGCACTGTTATTGGCAGTTGCTTAATTGCGTGCCGCACAATCTCGTATCTTCGGTGCGCGACAGGAAATTCTACGACTGCACAGGACACGACAAAAAAGCAATAAAACGCGTGCTTGCCGGCGATTTGGGTAGTGCGTATACGCGCGGAAACACTAATAAAGGTCTCAAATAATGAATACTTTATATGCAAACTTGGAATTCGACGTGATATGCGACAATGTCGCAGAATGCGCCTCCGCTCAACCAGTGATCGATGAGTTATTGCGCACCGAGCCTGTGACGCACGTGTCAGACGCAGAAAAACTTTTACGGCAAACAGGCGACGCATTGTATATTTTGGCGTCGCGTCATCCGAATCTTACATTCGACGATATTGTTCCGCTCATAAACAAAGCGCGCGTCGGCGCTATTTTACAGCCGTTTGAGTTGTTGAAGATAAAATCCAATATATGCGCGTTGCGCTCGCTCAAATCCTGTGTGGAAAATTCCGACGGTTGCGATTCGCTTAAAGATATAACTGCGTGGGTGCGTGCGTGCGACGATGTGGAACAGGATATATCGAATGCCGTAGAGAACGAAACCGATCTGAAAGACAGTGCAAGCGAAAAATTGCAGTCGCTTCGACGCTCCATTTCGCGTGCAAGCGCCAAGCTGAAAGAGCGCTTGGACGGTTACACCAAAAAAGGCGAGCTTGCCAAATATTTGCGCGACAATATAGTTACGATACGCGACGGACGGTTCGTGGTGCCGGTAAAGTCGGAATGCAGATCGGACGTTAAAGGCTTGGTTCATGACGTATCGTCAACGGGCGTGACCGTGTTCATCGAGCCGTTCGCGATTGTAGAAGCAAATAACGAGCTGAAAACCTTGCGTACCGAAGAACAAATCGAGATCGAGCGGATACTTACGGCACTTGGGCAAAGGGTTGTCGAAAATGCGACGGAATTATCCGAAGGTCAGCGAGTACTTACTGAGTGCGGAGTAATATTTGCAAAAGCCGAGTATGCCAAAAAGACGGATGCATACCGTCCTAAGTTGAACGATTGCGGATTTATCGATTTGACTGGGGCGAGGCATCCGCTTATCGATCGCAGTTCCGTAGTGCCTGTGGATATTAAACTCGACAGACGGATTTTATTGATTTCAGGTCCGAATACAGGCGGGAAAACGGTTGTGTTAAAGACTGTCGGGCTGTTTGCGCTGATGTCCGCAAGCGGTATGTTTTTGCCGACGACGGAAGGGTGCGAAATGTGTATTTTCGATAATATATATTGTGATATAGGTGATTCTCAGAGTATATCGCAGTCACTCAGTACATTCTCCGCACATATCAAAAACATCGCGGCTATCACATCGGCATTAGACAAAGGCTCGCTCGTTCTTCTTGACGAGGTCGGCGACGGTACGGATCCGGACGAGGGTGCGGCGCTCGCAGTCGCAATCATTAAAAAGATATTGCGAAGCGGTGCGACGGCAGTCGTAACTACGCATTTCAATGCGGTTAAAGAGTTCGCTCTCGGCAGAGACGGGATATCGAATGCCTGTATGCAGTTCGACCACGATAACTTCAAACCTACTTACAAACTTCTCGGCGGAGTATCGGGGTCTAGTTATGCTCTCGAAATCGCAGAGAAGCTCGGTCTTGGTGGCGATATAATAAAGGATGCTCGGTCGGAATTGAGTTATGAAAAAACGGCGTTTGACAATGTTATGCGCGAAACCGAGAAGTTGAGAAACGAGGTATTACGAGATAAATATGAAACCGAAAGGTTGCGGATCGCCGCCGAAAACGATGCTAAATCCGCTCATAAGTTAAAAGACGAATATGCGGAAAAACTCGAAAAATTGAATGCCGAATCTCGTGCGATAATACGCCGTCGTGCCGATGAGTATACGGAACGTGCCGAAGAATTGATTGAAGAGCTTAAAATACAGTTAAAAGAAGCAGACGAGGCGGCATTATTCAACGCGCGAAAGACCGCAAAGAAACTGTCGGCCAATGTTCCCGTCGACATTAAAAAGCCTGAAATTTCAAAAGCACCGGCGTCTACAGCCGAGCTTGCAAACGGTGTTGCTGTATATGTAAGCGGATTGGACAAAGAGGGTATTATAGTCGGGAAGCCGCGCGGGGATAGGGCTGTCGTAGCGATCGGTTCGGTAAAAACGGAACTGCCCGTGTCGTCGCTGTCGATCATTACGAACGAAAAAAAAGACGTTCGGCGTAATACGGTGCGTGAAATTACCGAGCCTGTCAATATCGAGATTATGATGCTGGGACTTACTGTCGACGAGGCGGTCGAGCAATTGGAACGTACTCTCTGCGATATACCGTCGCACAGTACGGTTCGTATAGTTCACGGAAAAGGAACGGGTGCGTTGGGAAAAGGTATACAAAATTATCTCAAAAAACAATCCCGCGTCAAATTTTTTCGATACGGAGGTTACGGCGAAGGCGATTCGGGCGTTACAATCGTAGAAATCAAATAATTGTTTCAAAGATTAATAATGCGGGAGATTTTTACTCAACAGTTCCGAATAGTCGTATGCGTGTAGGTATATCTCTTCGCGGTTGATCTTTTTGCGCGACAAATCAAGTGATATTACATATATAATAAAATTCGCGGCGCGCAGTTTCAGATTGCAAACGTCGTAGTAGTCATCACCCAAAACGCTCTTTGCGTATTCCGAAAATCGTTCCGAGACAGACGAATATGCATTTTCTACCGTTACATAAAACGAACGCCTGCGTCTGTTTATACAGACAACAATCTCGTCTGCAGAGTGCGGAGTTATCGTGTCGTTGAGTACAAGATTCGCAACGACTCCGTCGCAAATCAGTTTACTGGCCACATAATGCGTACTGCGAAAATTGCGGCATATAACGCCGTTGACCGCCGTGCGCAACATACTGTCTTTGGAAGCGTTTATTATTTTGACAATGTCTCTTTCCGGTATATCCGTCTTCATACTTTCACCAATGAATAGTTATAATATCCACCGTCCTTGCCGCACAAAATGTTATATAAAAGCGCACAATCCTCGTCTGTTTTGAGTACGGACGCAACTTCCTCATCGACACTTGCGGCACGTTTTAAGTCGGCATTGTTCGTATACACTTGTTTCGGCAATATAGAAAAATCAAAATCTTTTACGCAACCGAGTAAACGTGTTGCAAAACGTTTATCGAGCATCGATTTATCTATATCGAGCAGAGCATCCAACATAAGACGGTAAATGCGCTTTTTACCGTATCGTTTGCCGATTATACTGTCTATTACGGAGTCGAAATCATTAATTTGCGAATTTGCAACCGCATATTCCAAGCCTTCCGAACAATTTCTGAGATGTGCGAAATCTTCCGGGGAGAGACGCTTTGCGGCAAATAAGGCGATCTTTTTATATGCATCTATATCAGGTGCGAAGCGACGGCGATATAACTCTATATCATCGAATTTATAGGGTATATATCGCCGTGTACTTTCGAAAGCTCCCGTTTCTTCAGCATAACGCACGGCTGTCGCGGAAACAAACTTTCCGTAGAGAGACGAATCGTTATATGTACCGCCGACGCGGCGGATGAATAGCGGCTCGATATGCGGAGCGTACTTTTGTAATGCCGCAATATATTCCATACTCAATATATTGTTTGGGTCGGATAGGGCGAGTTTTGCCTGTTCGCCGTCGCCGTACTTTTCGGCATATATTTTGATAATAGCAACAGCCATTGCCGCATTATAGCTTTTGCCACCGTCCATAGCCGAAATAAGCGCGGCTTTTACTTTATCGGGATTTTCGATTTTGATGTCCGCAATGCGGCGGATAATGTCATAGTCGGCTACTACCCCCATAGCAAGATGAGTGATATTTTTGATTTTCGATATTATTTTTACGGCGCCTTCCGCAAAATATTGCGCGTTTGCCGTCGCATACACCGTAGGCAGTTCTATAACTGCGTTTGCGCCGCCCAAAAGAGCGCATTCCGCGCGTATTGCTTTGTCGCAGAAAGCCGGCTGTCCCGATTGCACGAATTGACCGCTCATTACGCACAAAATGTTGTTCGCGCCGTAATTTCGCACGGTGTCGAGCTGATATTTGTGACCTGTATGGAATGGATTATATTCACATATGATTGCGCAATTATTCATAAATACTTTACATTTCCGTATAAGAAGAGTATAATTGATTCTGTAGATTTATTTTATCACAAATTAAATATTTTGTAAACAGAAAGGAGAATGTAATGAACGATCTACTCGATATTGTTCGCGAAAAAGCGAAACAACTCAAAAAAACCATAGTGCTCGCAGAAGGCGAGGAACCTCGTATAATAACCGCTGCGGCAAAGGCTCAGGCAGAGGGCGTCGCTCAAATCGTGTTGCTTGGCAACCCTCGAAAAATCGCGGAAAAATGTCCGGGCGCCAACCTCGACGGCGTAAAAATAATCGATATCGACGCTATCGATATCAAAGATTATGCACAGCATTTGTATGAGTTGCGCAAATCAAAGGGTTTGGATTTAGACTCTGCGTATAAACTCGCGAAAAACCCGTTGTACTTCGGCGTACTTATGGTTGCTCGCGGCGAGGCAGACGGAATGGTTGCGGGATCCGTAAATGCTACCGGCGATGTATTGCGTCCCGCGCTACAAATCATCAAGACGGCACCCGGCATAAAGACGGTAAGTTCATGCTTTATTATGGTAATGGACAAAAACTCGAAGTACGGGGAAAACGGAATAATGGTATTCGGCGACTGCGCAGTCAATCCGAATCCGGACGCTCAACAGCTCGCGGACATTGCAATCGCTTCCGCAGGTACGGCGGTCGCAATCGCTGGAATTTCGCCTAAGGTTGCGCTTTTGTCGTACTCGACGAAAGGATCGGCGAAAGGAGAGCTTATCGACAAGGTAACGACTGCGCTCGAACTCGTCAAAAAGGCACGTCCCGATCTTCGTGTCGACGGTGAGCTCCAAGCCGACGCCGCGCTTGTTCCTACGGTAGCCGACCTCAAAGCGCCGGGAAGTACAGTGGCAGGCAAAGCCAACGTATTGATTTTCCCTGATTTGCAGGCAGGCAATATCGGCTACAAACTGGTTCAGAGACTAGCTGGCGCCGAAGCTATCGGCCCTATCTGTCAAGGCTTTAATAAACCGGTCAATGATTTATCGCGCGGTTGCAGTAGCGAGGATGTCGTGAACGTGGTAGCGATGACAGCGCTTCAAAGCGCTATAAATTGAACTTTACAGCGCTATTCGATTTGTAATGAAGTTCAAAGAATTTGTCGTTAAATGCACATCGGCACAATCGGATGATGTAGCATATGCGTTGCACGAGCTCGGAAGTATGGGCGAGGTGTTCAGCGATTATTCGGTCATTAAAGACGTTCTTGACAATAAATGCTGGGATTACGCCGATTCGTCGCTTTTCGAACCTACCGAAGACTGCTCCGTGAGCGGTTTTTTCGGGCTTGAGGCGGACAGCGATGCGATTACAAAACGAATAATAGCCTTGATCGGTAATTGCGCAGTAAACGTTAAGATCATCGATTCCGTAGATTGGGAAAACGAGTGGAAAAAATACTATAAACCGCTCAGCATCGGTAAAATCGTTATAATACCGGAATGGATTTCGCATCGATCTACGGCGGGAGATATCCCCGTTTATCTCAATCCCGGTCTTGCTTTCGGTACAGGTATGCACGAAACTACATCGATGTGCATAGACCTTATGCAAAAAATATCAGTCAAAAACAAAACTGTTTTAGACTTCGGGTGCGGTAGCGGTATACTCGGCATATGTGCGGCAAATCTCGGCGCCGATAAAGTTTTGTTTGCGGATACCGACGAGCAAGCGATTACCGCCACCGAATATAACTGCAAATTAAACGGTATCGAAAATCCGAGCATTATATGCCACGACGTTCGCGACATATCCATCGGAGCGGATATTGTACTCGCCAATATTACCGCCGACATACTATGCGATGTCGAACCTATTATTGCATCATCACTTAAAAAGGGTGGATGTGCGATTTTAAGCGGAATAATTTCGACAAAACTCGAATCCGTCAAATCCGCTTACGAGAAAAACTTCACGCTTGTATTACAACAAACGATAAACGAATGGAGTGCGCTTCTGTATAAATTATGAGATTTTACCTTCCGACAATAGAACACTGCGCCGAACTGACGGGCGATACGCACACTCACGCCGCATACTCGCTCAGAGTTCGCGTCGGTGATTACATTACGGTCTTTGACGGCAAAGGCTGTGAATATGCTTGCTCCGTTACGTCCGTCAAAAAAGACAAAACCGAACTTGAAATACTTAATAAAACGGAAAACGTGGGCGAGACCGCAACCAATTACTCTCTGTATCTTTCTGTAATAAAACAAGACCGTTTTGAACTGGCGGTTCAGAAAACAACGGAATTAGGCATAAATCGCATCGTTCCGGTGTATTCCACATACACCCAGCGCGGCGGCTCGCTCAATTACGATAGATTGATCAGAATTGCCATTGCCGCCTGCGAACAATGTGGCAGAAGCAGATTACCCGTAATAGAACAAGGCATCGAATTTGACGAACTTGTGCGCAGAGCTCAAAACTCGTATTTGATTTTCCCTTGGGAGCGCGAGATGCACAACTCTATGCAGTCCGCAATCGATAAAAAACAAACCGATGTGTCCGTATTCATAGGTCCCGAAGGAGGTATTACCGAAGAAGAAAAAAATCGATTGGTTAATGCCGGCGCAAAGTCAGTCACGCTCGGGAAACGGATTTTGCGTGCAGAAACAGCCGCAATAGCCGCACTATCGGTTTGTTGCTACGAAATGGGGGATTGGTCTCTTTGATTATCAAAGTCGTAACGCTCGGTTGCAAAGTTAATCAATGCGAGAGCGCGTCAATTGTCGCCGCTCTTCTCAAAAACGGCTATAACGCGTCGGAGGGTATGTCGCCATCCGACGTTTATGTTTTGAATACTTGCTCTGTGACGGCCGAAGCCGACAGAAAATCGCGTCAATATTTGTCCAAAATGCGCAAGCTCAATGCCGAGTGCAAAATCATAGTAATAGGTTGCAGTTCACAAAATTGCACCGAGAAATTCGCCGCCGAAAATGTGGTTGCCATAGGCGGAACGCAAAACAAAGCGGACTTCATTCTAAAAACCGTTAATTCATTACAACAAAATAACAAATATAGTAATCTATCTGATATAATACTATATGAAAATTTATATAATTCGGCGCAAAGTGCAGACAAGTATTGTTACGAGGAATATCCAAAATTCGATCGCACGCGTTCTTTTGTAAAAATACAGGACGGGTGTAATAGATTTTGCACATATTGCATTATACCGTATTTGCGCGGTAGGAGTAGATCCAGAACTATCGATGATATATTGAATGAATGTGCTAAAATGACGTCCAAAGAAATAGTGTTGACGGGTATTGATATGTCTGCATACGGAAAAGATATAGGCGTCGGTTTTGCCGACTTGTTAAAGGCTTTGTCTGTATGTAAGGCAAGGAAGCGGCTTGGCTCTTTGGAATGCGAGGTAATAGATGACGATCTTTTGACGGCGATGAGCGACGGAGGTTATTGTCCGCATTTTCATTTATCGCTCCAGAGCGGCAGTAACGGGGTATTAAGGACAATGAATCGAAAATACGACACAGAATACTATTATGATAAGTTGTCGCTTATACGGCGATATTTTCCGTTTGCCGGAATTACAACAGACATAATCGTAGGATTTCCGACCGAAACCGATGAAAATTTTGAGGAGAGTCTTGATTTTGCAAAGAAGTGTGAATTCTCAGATATACACGTGTTTCCATACAGCAGTCGCAAGGGAACATTGGCGGCTCAAAAATACAAAATGTTAGATAAAAGCATCGTAGAAGAACGCGTAAAGAAAATGCTCGAGGTTAAGCAATCGTCACGAGAGGCGTTCTTGCTCAAAAATTTCGGAAAATCGTATGAGGTGTATTCGGAAATAGAACACGGCGATTTTTGCGTCGGTTATACGCCTAATTACATAAAGGTATATTCTGCTGTACCGTGCGGCACGATAGACAGCGTAACTCTTGCAGAACCGTATTTAGACGGCGTCATTGGCAATAAATAAGCCTTAATGCAAATTTGTTTAATTGTATATAGCCATATAAAACAGTTATTATGAAAGTCTTTTCTAAATGGTGGTTACATAAGCGATAGAGGGGAAGAAGTGATGCACCCACCTAATCACTTCGCAAAAGACAGCTTTTGCGAAGTGATTAGGTGTTCCTTATGTTAATTTGTCTTAATTGACGGTAATCATTAATTTGCCGTGTTTTACATAAAATACTATTTAATCAAGATAATATCTATATGAAGAAATCCGTCAAGGCGATCATAATAACAGCGAGCGCGTTCTTTGCTCTTATCGCTATCGTCATATGCGGTTTTTTTTTGATTATCGAACCGAGTATAAATCTATTGAATGCACCCGATCTCGATCCGGCGCAACTGACGTCGTATTCACGCACCGTTACGATATCGGATAAATACGGTAATCCGTTAGACGGCGCCGTATGCGCCGACAATAAACTATACGTTAGGCTTGACGAGTTGCCGCAACACACGATCGACGCTTTTATCGCTATTGAAGATAAGCGATTTTATTCGCATAGCGGAATCGATTACAAGCGCATAGCGTCGGCAGCGATATCGAATATAAAGTCGCGTCGATTTCGCGAGGGTGCGTCTACAATAACGCAACAGCTCATAAAAAACACTCATTTATCCAACGAAAAAACCTTGAAACGCAAGATAAGCGAAATGAGATTGGCACGGCAACTCGAACGCGTATATGATAAAAAACAAATACTCGAAAGTTACTTTAATATTCTTTACTTCGGATCCGGTATTAAAGGACTCGGTACGGCGTGCCGCGTAATGTTTGATAAATCCCCGTCCGAATTGACTGTGGCGCAATCTGCGGCGCTAGCCGCTATCATAAATAATCCCGCAAAATACAGTCCATATAAAAATCCCGACAATCTGGAACACCGCAAAAATGTTGTTCTCGGCAAAATGCGCGATCAAGGTTATTTATCTCAACAAGGCTATGAGACGGCAAAATCGGAAAATATCGCATTCGGCAAAAACAGACGCGGAAATCAATTTTTGGAAGGTTTGTTAAAAAATACTTGCGCCGAGCTTGATTGTTCCGAAAAAGAACTGTTCTTAAGAAATCTGACGTTGCGAACGGAATACGACGGTAAAATCGCAGATGCCGCAAGCGAGCTTCTAGATCGGCACGCCGACATCGAAGGATTGATGCGAATATTGGTTTTGGACAATTTATCCGGAGGAATAGTCTGCGACGAAACAAATTACGACAGATTTATTGACGGAAGAAGATCTCCTGCGTCTGCGATAAAGCCGTTTGTTGCGTATGCTCCGGCTTTGGAGAACGGATACACTCCCCTGTCTCAAATAGAAGACAAACCTACGAAATTCGGTGATTACGAGCCTAAAAATTACAGGAATGTTTACAGGGGCTTCCTTTCGTTGAAAGATGCTTTATCGTTTTCGTCGAATATAGTGGCGGTAAAATTACTGAACGATGTAGGAATCGATAAAGCGCGGGCTACCGCCGATGCATTCGGTTTGACATTAAACGAAAATGATGATTCGTCGGCGCTTGCGCTTGGTGGAATGAAATACGGCGTTACGCTCACAGAGCTTGCAAATGCGTACAGAACGCTTGCGAACGGCGGTATGTATTCGGATGTGCATTATATCGAATCCGTTCATACGCGCGACGGAATATGTTTACAAAAGTCTAAATCCGATTTAGTACGCGCATGCGGTGACGATACGGCATATCTACTTACAGATATGCTAATGAACTGCGCACAGAAAGGAACAGCGAAAAAGTTGTCCGGTATAGCCAATATAGCGGCAAAAACCGGAACGAACGGTACCGACAACGGCAATACCGACTGTTATTGTGTAGCGTATACGCCGAAATACACGATAGCCGCTTGGATCGGGGCGAACGAAAAGCCGCTCGATAATAAAATCACCGGAGCGAGTTGCGCAAAAATCATAGCCGACTTGGTTGATTTGTGCGATTTGCGATCAGAAAAATCTTTTGTGATGCCGCAGTCCGTCGCATATTATGAAATAGACGGACTCGAACTACGCGAAAATCACGAGGTTTATCTTGCAGATCCGTCCCTTCCGAAGCGCTACCGCCTGCGTGAACTTCTATCCAAGCGCAATCTGCCCATTCGCAAGAATGTGGATATTATCGATTATTTCGATGGGTTTATATGGGAAAATCCGTACAAATTCGATTTTTTCGACAGTTTATTCGGTAAAAACGGCGATAATTCTTGAATTATTTTTATATCGACAAATCTATAAGTTCAATCCCGTTTATAGCTTCGTCGATCAGCGTATCGATATTTCCTATTAAATTTTCCTGTTCTTCCACTTTCGCTATCTCCGGCTTTATTAACGGAAATTCCGGCAGAAAAACGGTACAACAATCCTCATACGGCTCAATAGATTTCTTAAACGTACCTATTTTTTCCGCAATAGCGATGATTTCGTCCTTATCCATACCAATCAGCGGTCGGAATACCGGAAGCGAAACAACCGCATTTGTCGAATTGATACTTTCCATAGTTTGGCTTGCGACTTGACCGAGACTCTCCCCGTTTATGATACAGCCGCACGAATTTTCGTAAGCGACTCGCTCTGCGATGCGCATCATAAATCTGCGAACGAGCGTTATCATATAATTCGGCTTGCATTTTTCGTGAATAGCTTCTTGTATTTTTGTCAGCGATACGGCGTGCAGTTTGATTGTAGGACAGAAATCGCAAAGGATTTTGGCTAGATCCACGACCTTTTCTTTTGCCGCCGGCGAAGTATACGGGAATGAGTGGAAGTGAAGTGCGACAAGTTCAGCACCGCGCTTTCCTATCATATACCCAGCTACGGGGCTGTCAATCCCACCTGACAGTAATAAAAGTCCTTTACCTGCCGTGCCGTAAGGCATACCGCCGGCACACGGAATCGTTTTATCATACAGATACACGTCGCCGTCCTCGCGAACATCCACATAAAGAGTATAATCCGGTTTGTGTAAATCAACTGAAAGCGACGGTTTATTATCCAAAATACATTCGCCGAGTCGGCGGTTTATCTGCATTGAATCCAATGGATACTTCTTATAAGAGCGGTGTGCCGACACGCGAAACGATCCGGTATCGGGAACCATTTCCAATGCAAGTCGAACAATCTCGTCAAACTCATATCCGCAACGGCGGGCAACAGATACGGAATGCAGACCGAAAACCATACCGAGTCGTCGCAATATTTCGCATTCTTTATTCGCGTCGTATTCTTTTACGACATATCTCCCGCGTCCGAAATACAATTTACAATCCAGACCGTCAAGCTTGTGACGAATATTGTCTTTCAATTTATTTTCGAAAAAGTTTTTGTTTTTACCTTTAAGATACAACTCGCCGAAGCGAATGAGAATTACGTTACCCAATGTGATTACTCCTTATACTGTTTGCACATTCGACTATAATGTGCGCCGCTTCGACGGCTTCGCGATCGGATATGCCGGCGCAAAGGCTGATTCTTATGCATTGCTCCGCTACCGTCCGCGACAATCCCATAGCTTCCAGCACGCGATTTCCGCGTTTATTGCCGGAACATGCCGCTCCTTTCCCTATCACGACTCCGTTGTCGTAAGCTAAGTTCTGCAATATCTCGGCTTTGACTTCCGGTATATGCACACATAAAATATAACCGCTGTTTTCGCCGCTTCCTATTATTCCGCAACCGTTGTCTTCGAAAATCTTTACGAGTTTTTCACGCAACGAAAGTATTTCGTTACGATTGGCAATGCGATTGAATTCCTGTACGGCGGCGGCAAATGCTGCTATATACGGCGTATTTTGAGTGCCGGAACGCATTGCGTATTCCTGTCCTCCGCCCGCCAACATAGGCGAAATATTGACGCCGTTACGCACGTACAACAGTCCTATACCTTTCGGTGCCCCGAGTTTATGTCCGCCGACAGTATAAAAATCGACGCCGAGTCCGTCTATTGTATCGCCCGTCTTTAATACGGCTTGCACGCCGTCGGAATGAATAAATGCACGCGGAGCAATCGATTTAATATCGGCAGTAATTTTCGCTATTGGGTTTACGACGCCCGTTTCGTTGTTTGTATGAATGACGGATACAAGCGCGGTTTCGATGTCCACGAGGCGCATAATGTCGTTTACGTCAACCGTTCCGTCCGGACTGAGCTTCGCTATGCGCACATCCGTTCCGCCGTTTTTAAGGCGCATTGCGGGCTCGTACACGGAAGAATGCTCACCTGCCGTAATCACTATGTTTCCTTTTTTGTTTTTTCTCCCGAAATTAATCGCCCAATTGTTAGCCTCTGTGGCACCGGAAGTAAAGTAAAGCCTGCCGCCGACGGCACCGATTTCACGAGCAATGGCTTCGCGATGTGATTCTATGTTTCGTTTTACCGCTACTCCGCCGCAATATGTCGCATTCGGATTGAAATAATTTTCGCGCATCGACTGTATTGCGGCGTCTATCGCGCAGTCGAAAACTTTTGTAGTGGCGGCATTATCCAGATATATCATTTTTCGACAATCGCCTCCGCTTCGGCTTTCGCCAACGTTTTTTCGAATTCTGAAATACTGCCGTCGAATACGGTGATCGCCGAAACTACTCTGCGCAACGCAATCATAAATCCTCTGTCAGGCTCGATAAACAGCATCGTTTTCCCTTTCGGAGCGTTATACAAAATATATATTATATACTTTTCGTTTTCATAGTTTACAAGCGCAAAGTGACGTTTTGCGGCAGCTACATCGGCTTTTCTGTACCCCGCAGAATCGAACACCCCTACCGATTCGATATTACGCAAGGTAACGGTATGCTTTAATTTGCGACGCTCTCTGTAATATATCTCGTAAACTTTAAGCGTTTCGTCATCCAGAAAATAATCGTACTCTGTATTGTGGCGTTTATTAATATGACCGATTAAAACAGATGCTATGACGAACGGCACAGCGGCGGCAATCGATATAAAAATCATCGATACGAAATTCTCGTTGCCGATAAACAACAAACTTGTCATTAGCGAAAACAATGCGAGAACTATGCATACGGTTTTTGCAATATTCAATACCTTTGTCTTTTTGATTTTCTCGTCTATATTGTGATTGACGACATTCTGTTCGTAATATTGTTCCATTATCAGCTCCTTGTTTCCTCGATAACTTCGTCGGATGATTTAATTACTCTGCCTTTATTATCGGCGTGTTTTGTTTCATCAAACAGCGTAAGGGTAAAAATAAAAGTTGCGCCTGCTCCGCGACTGCTCTCTACCCAAATTACTTCGTCGTGTTCGTCTATGATTTTTTTTACTATCGAAAGTCCCAGTCCGGATCCTTTTGCCTTTACCGGCGAACGAGACCTGTCTGTCATATAGAAGCTGTCCCAAATCAGCATCTGATCTTTTTTGCTGATCCCGTATCCGAAATCGCGCACTGTAACATACACTTTGTTTTCGTGAACACTAGTAGTTAAAATTATGCGTGAATAAGATGGCGAATATTTTATGGCATTGTCGACCAGATTGGTAATAACTTGAAATATCTTATCTTTATCGGCGTAAACGTAACACGTCTCACCCGAACAATCTACATTAATTTGCAATGTTTTTTTAATAAGAGACGGTTCCAGCCGCGTAGCAACCTCTCTGATCATACCGTTTATATCGAATTTTACCGGAATTATAGGGTTCTTTCCCGATTCGAGTCTGGAAAGATCCAGCATTGAAGAAATCAATATGTTAAGTCTTTTTGTCTCGCTAAGCGCTATCGACAAATACTTTTCTTTGTCTTCTTCGGATACCGTACCGTCAAGTACGGCTTGCAAAAATCCCTGCACCGACGTAAGCGGCGTGCGTAATTCGTGGGAGGCGTTCGACACGAACGATTTTCGCACCTGTTCAAGCCGTTTGTATTCCTCTGACGTAGAATGCACTGCGTCGGAAAGCGTGGTGACCGCATTGTCGATGTCATATTTATCTGCGATTTTAATGTCGTAAGTTTCGTCATGCGCCATTACAGTCAACATATGCGACCGAGCGTCTATCTTAGAATAAACGAAATAATGATCGATAAGCGAATATGCGACAGTTTCGATAACACAGCCGAATAATAATACGACTATCAAAATAATGCGGCTGTCTTCCGTGATGTGGGGTAACGCAAAATACAACGGAAAAAACACCGTAGAAAACATAATAGCGGTAAACACCGTTATCCTGAAAATATGAGACTTGAAAAATCTTTTTGCGCTTGTCCGTTTCAAATCAATATCCTAAAACACGTCTATTTTATAACCTACGCCCCAAACTGTAGTTAGCTTCCAGTGGGGATTGTCTCCTAATTTTTCGCGCACGCGCTTAATATGAACGTCGACGGTACGTGAATCACCGTTATAATTTTGCCCCCATATTTCTTTGAGAAGATCGTCACGCGTAAAAACACGCGAAGGATTTTTTACCAACGTGTATAAAAGTTCGATCTCTTTGGGCGGCATATCTACCCGCTCGCCATTCAGTGTTACTGTAAAATCGGTTACATTCACCGTCAAATTAAACAGATCGATCTTATTTGCATCATCGTTTGACGGTTTAAATCTTCTCAGTATCGCTCTTATTCGTGCGATTAGTTCTTGAGGTTCGAAAGGTTTTGTTATATAATCGTCCGCACCGCAATCGAGACCGGTGATTTTATCCATAGGCTCGCCCCGCGCGGACAGCATAATAACCGGAATATCCGAAAACTTTCGCAAGCTGTCGAGAACTTGAAACCCGTCGAGACCCGGCATCATTATATCAAGCAGAACGAGATCGAAGCTCGAAGACTTCAAGCGATCGAGCGCAGTCTCGCCATTGTTGCATATTTCGGTTGAAAAGCCGTCCTTCTCAAGATACAACGCGAGCAACTGGCAGATGTTCTCGTCATCGTCCACCAACAAAACATTGATTTTTTTTTCAGATTTTTCCATATTCAAATACCTTATCGATACCTATTGCGGCGCGCCGCTCGTCGCTTTTATCTTTAACATCGGCATAAAGATTGTAATACTTAACAAACAGTGCGGCTATCACGTCGACAGTTCCGCCTAACGTTGCCGTACAGTCATCGCGTAAAGGCACGTTCATATAACGCGCTGCGAGCAATGTAAAATCATTATTTAATTCGATCAGATCTCTTATGCACCCAACAACGAATTTATCGTTTGCGCCGTAATATCGCGCGATTTCGGTTAAGGCTTGCTGTTCGGAATAATTCCCGTCGACTAAAGAGTGTTTAACAAGTCTCGCAAGATATTTGAAGCCGCACAATTGAAAATCAAAATGCAATATCAAAAGCAAGTCCCACACGGCCATTAAAAAATGCTCGGCGCCGACTGTCTTTCCGACTGCGTCATCATTGAATAAAAATGAATTTAACGTATGCGATCGAATCGACTCCGCTCGAAAATTTATATACGGATTTTCGGAGAGATTACGCATAAATTCCTCCGCCGTAAAACTTTGTTCGAACATACTGCGCCAAATCGTATATCGCATCACGTGCCGAAAACGGCGCTGTTTTAGTCAAGTATGTAATTCTGTCACGAGTAAATTCGTCGTAAACATTCAATGCTCTGTCGATATTTCTTATAACCGTGCTCTTTTCGATTTTCGTTTGTGTAGCTTCATTACGTATGAGTACTGAAATGTCCGCGTCGGGACGCACGGCCAGCATTTCTATAATGCGTGCCAACAGGACAAACGATTTGTCTGTCGGAAGCATTCCGACAAACAACAATGTTTTAATGATAAAAGGGCGTATCATCTCATAACGCGAAAACAGCATTTCGTTGTCGCATGGCGCAAGCGACAAAGCCTGAACACATTCCGTTTCGAACGCACTTAAGGCTTCCCGCGCCGAACTTTCATACGCGTGCATATTCGCAAATCCGTCAGCCGCAGCATATTTGAAAACACCCGTATCCAGTACGGGCAATCCGTCGCCGATTTGAATGTAAACCTTTGCTACACCGTTGTCGGACGCGCGACTATCCATTGCGTTTTCCGTTCTCTATATTGAGTTTTTCGCCACCCATTATGTGGATATGTAAATGCGGAACCGTTTGAAGCGCGTCGTCACCTTGATTGACGATCAAGCGATAGCCGTTGTCAAGACCCAACTCGTGTACAAGTTCTCCGATCTTTTTAATACACTTTGCGAGATCCGAAACGTCTGTATCCGTAGTTTCCGTTATATATTTATAGTGCCTTTTGGGAATAGCCAGATAATGTTTTTTGGCTCGCGGCGAAATATCCGCAATCACGATCATCAAATCGTCCTCATAATACTTAGTCGCCGGGATTTCGCCCGCCATTATTTTACAAAACACACAATTATCCATAATAGTTCAACACCTCGAAAGAATTATACTACAATTTCGAGCGTTTTGCAATAATATTAAGCGAATTTGTATCAAATCTTATCTTTTAATATTGAACACCTTGATTCCGGAATAGTTAGCGCCGCATCCAAGCTGTTCTTCTATGCGTAACAATCGGTTGTATTTTGCCACGCGTTCCGATCTGCTCGGCGCGCCTGTTTTGATCTGTCCCGCATTGAGCGCTACCGCAAGATCTGCTATCGTCGTATCTTCCGTCTCACCGCTTCGGTGCGAAACTATTGCCGCATATCCGGATTTACGGGCGAGGTTTACTGCGTCGATCGTTTCGGAAAGCGTGCCGATTTGGTTTAACTTAATCAGTATCGAATTACCGCAGCCGAGATCGATACCTTTTTGCAAACGTTTGACATTTGTTACAAACAAATCGTCGCCTACAAGCTGCACACGCTTGCCTATTGCCATCGTAAGTTTTTGCCACCCATCGAAATCGTTCTCGTCCAAACCGTCTTCGAGCGAATATATCGGGTATTTTTCCGTTAGAGATTTCCAATGCGAAATAAGCTCGTCGCTAGTAAATACGTTGCCCGATTTAGGCATTCGGTACTCACCATTTTTCGAGCCTTTCCATTCACTCGCCGCCGCGTCTATTGCAATCACAAAGTCGGCCCCTGCCTTAAATCCCGCGCTTTTAACTGCGTCGAGAATGTTTTTTATAGCGTCTTCGTCGTTGGAAAGATTGGGAGCAAAACCGCCCTCATCCCCTACTGCCGTTGCCAGATTTTTGCTTTTCAGAATAGATTTAAGCGTATGGAAAACTTCGGTACACCAACGCAAACCCTCCGAAAAAGTTTTTGCGCCTATCGGCATTATCATAAATTCCTGAACGTCTACAGTGTTAGTAGCATGCGCTCCGCCGTTCAATATGTTCATCATAGGCACGGGAAGTTCCACTGCCGAACATCCGCCGATAAATCTGTATAGCGGAATACCGAGTGCCTTTGCCGCCGCTTTTGCGGTTGCGATCGATACTGCAAGAACGGCGTTAGCGCCGAGCTTGGATTTATTTTCGGTACCGTCGGCGGATATCATCAATCGATCGACACGATACGTATCGGAAGCATCTATACCGCTCAATACCTCGTTAACGACTGTATTAACGTTTGTAACGGCTTTGATCACGCCCTTGCCGCCATATCTGTTCTTATCGCCGTCACGCAGTTCTATTGCTTCGAACTCTCCGGTAGACGCCCCTGACGGCGCCGCGCCGCGCCCCGTTACTCCGCATTCGAGAGTAACTTCTGCTTCTACCGTAGGATTGCCGCGCGAATCGACTATCTCTCTTCCGACTACTTTTTTAATTTTGAAATCAATCATAATAGCTCCCGAAAAAGTTGTTCGAGAGCTATTATTGCCATATCGCAAGCGTTATAACCGCCGACGACTAATTTTGGGACATCAAAATTTTACAGTTTCTGGATCCAAAGACCGTGTAGATTGCAATACTCGTATGCCGCAATAGCCTTAACGCCGCTTGCCAGCTTAAACTCAGCTTTGGGCGCATCGGTAGGTTCGAGCTTGCGGAACTGATAACCGTCGGTCGTTTGCAGCGCGATGAATTTAATCGAATGTTCTTCGGTCATAGGATGGGCGACCGATCCGACGTCAACGAATACGGAGTCACCTTCCATCTTGACTATCGGAACATGTTTTTCTTGCGCCGCGTCGGTGGTGTTTGCCGTAAGTTCGACGTATCCTTTCGGGGCTTCGATTGCACAATCGCAACCTAAAATCAACATACCTTTGCCGTCATTGTTTTTGAAAAATTTCATAATGTTCTCCTTTATTTTTCAGCGTTTACACGCAATATTACTGAATTATAATTTGTATAGCGTAACGAATTTATGCCTTTACAATAAAAATTTACCACATTATTTTATCTGTGTCAATAAATTTTAAGCGCCGCCAAGCATTTTTCAAGCGCCAAAATTCCGTGTTCGAAAGTAAGACCGCCTTGTAAGTACGCAATATACGGCGGACGTATAGGCGCGTCGCATGATAACTCTATGGACGCGCCTTGAACGAATGCGCCTGCCGCCATTATGATTTTGTCGTTATAACCGGGCATATCCCACGGTTCCGGTGCGGCAAAACTGTCTACAGGCGATGCGCTCTGAACAGCACGGCAAAAATCGATCAGCTTGTCGGCGTCTCCGAATTTGATAGAGCAGATAATATCGTCATAATTTTCTTCGGGTTTCGGCAATGTGTCGTAGCCGAGCGAAGAAAATACATAAGAAAACAAAGCGGCGGTTTTCAGACTTTGAGCTGTGATATGCGGAGCGATAAACAGTCCTTGATAGAATGGGCGGTAATCACCGGAATACGAACCGACTTCCCTACCGATAGACGGCGCGGTAAGACGTCCCTCTATGTCGGCAATTGCGGATTTCGTTCCGCATATATATCCGCCGGTCGGCGCGATTCCTCCACCGGGATTTTTAATCAAAGAACCGACAAGAACATCTACTGCGGTCGGCTCTGTTTTCTCTACGAATTCTCCGTAACAGTTGTCCAACAAAATGCGGGCCGAGCAATTAGAGCGAGCAACGCTTGCAATATCGCCGATCTGGGTGACAGACAGTGCGGGACGCATATCGTATCCGCGCGAACGTTGGATCATAACTACGTCGGGTTTTAATTTATTGCATTCGCGCGCAATCGCCTTCATATCCGGTACGCCGTCTGATAACGGAATAATCACGCATTTAACGCCGAAATCTTTAAGCGAACCGATACCGTCGCCGAAAATTACGTCATTGAGAGTATCGTACGGCTTACCGGTAGCGCACAGCAATGTCATATTCGGTCTGAGCAATCCGAAGAGCGCTACCGTGAGCGCGTGTGTACCCGACGCTATCAACGGCGACGCAATCGCGTCCTCCGTGCCGAACACATCGGCAAACAATCTGTTAAGAGTATCACGTCCCACATCATCGTAACCGTACCCCGTAGTCGGAGCGAAATGACGAAGCGCTATTCTGTTTTTAATAAAAGCGTCAAGCACCTTTCGCTGGTTTTCGAGCGCAACATCGTCGATCGACGCAAAACGGTCTTTCAATTCCTCTATTGCGGAAGTAATAAGCCTGTGCATATCAATCCTCCAAAAACTTTTCGACAAGCGCGGAAACCGATTCGAAATCCCGCGCGTCTACCGTTGTTTTTTCGAGCTGCATATTTTTGAAATAAGTCACCTGTCTTTTGGCGTAATTGCGTGTTTTTTGCGCTACAAGCGGTTCGATAACGTCGCGCGGCGCGGTCGGGTCTTGAGCGATCTGCTTGTATCCGAGTGCCTGCATACTACAGCAATTTTTATACGGCATTAGTTGTTTAGTTTCGTCTATGAGTCCGTCGTCAAACATCTTTTTAACACGAGCGTTGATTCTTGCGTAAAGCAAATCTCGCGGCAAATCTAGTACAATCGCGAGATAATCATACGGATTACTGCGACTGACGGCGCGAGATTTAGGTCTACCGCCAACCGCGAAAATTTCGAGCGCACGAATCGCTCGTTTCACGTCCCTCGGCGCGATTTTATTAGCGGATTCACAGTCAACGCATTCAAGTATGGCGTGAATCGCACCGCGCCCGAAAAAATGCGATAACGCTTTAAGCGACAATCGAATATTCTCGTCCTTAGGCGAACAGCCGAAGTCGCATCCGCCCAATAGCGAATTAACATACAAGCCCGTTCCTCCGACAATTATGGGAAGCTTACCGCGAGAATGAATGTCCGATATTGCTTGCTTGGCGTGACGAACATATTCACCGACCGAAAAATCTGCGTCGCCGTCGACTATATCGATCATATGGTGAACAATCCCCGCGCACTCGCTCTCGGTGAGTTTGCCGGTGCCTATATCGAATCCTCTGTATATTTGCATCGAATCCGCACCGACCAATTCCCCGTCGAACTTGCGAGCAAGCCTGATCGCGGTGTCGGACTTCCCGACTGCGGTACAACCGACGATCGCAACTACTTTTATACGATCCGTTTGAACCACTTTTCGATCTCCTTTTTGGTAAATGCGACGGCAATAGGTCTGCCGTGCGGACAAAACAGAGTAATATTACGTGCCGTCATTTCTTCGAGAAGCGCGTCTATTTCCGCTTGACCGAGATCATCGATCTCGCCTTTGACGGCCGCCTTACACGCAGCCTGCATAAGCCGTTCTTTTAGTACCATAGGGCTTTTGTCGCGCGAATTCACCAGTAACAGCAAATCGGCGACAAACGCCTGCATATCTATGCCGGAACACTCGTATGGCACATACGACAGTGTAAAAGTATATTCCCCGAACGGAGCGACTCCAAACCCGCAGGACTCGAAAAGTCCGATATTTTCGGAAATAAGTTCGGCGTCGGTCGGCGAAACGTCGAACACAAAAGGTAATATGAGCGGTTGGGTTTTCAGCCTACGACTTTCATAATCGGAAAGCAGTCTGTCATAAAGCAGTTTTTCGTGTGCGGCGTGCTGATCGACGAAATAACATTTGTCGTTATGCTCCAAAACAATATATGTATTGAACAGTTTTCCGATATACTTGCATACGGTCGGGGCGAATTTTTTGGTATCGGGATAATCGGCGGCTGTATCGAAAACATCGGTATAAGTTACGGTATGTTTTTGCGGCACTATATCGTCATCGGCAAATCCTATTTCAGCGATGTTTGCTCCTTCGTCATTGACGGTGTTTGCGATCGGCGACATATTTGTTTCGGCAATCGATGACACATCGAAAAACGAGCGTATAGTGTGAGACTTTCCGTAATCGGGCGGCGGCGGTTCATAATCGAACTCAACGTCCGACAGCGGTTTTGCGTCGGTCAAACGCGGCATTACGGCGTTCTTTACCGCTCTTGCGACAAGCGACTTGATTTTGACCGTATCCGCAAACTTCACCTGCATTTTGCTCGGGTGTACATTTACATCGACCATATCGAACGGCATCGTTATATGCAGAACATACAGTGGATACTGACGTTTCATTAAATACGGCGCATATACGGAATAAACCGCAAACGAAACATCCGCACTCTCTACGTACCTGCCGTTTATTATCACGTTCTGATAATTTTTCGACGGTTTTGTATATGACGGCAGACAAGTGAACCCTTCTATTTTGATCGGTTGTTCATCGAGCGAAACTTCGACTGTATTTTTAAGCACACCGTCGCCGTAAACGGCAAATACGGCGCTTTTAAGTCCCTCGCCGGACGATGCGAATTTCTTGGATTCGCTGTCGAATTTGAATACTACGCTTGGATTGGATAAGATCATATGCTCGACAAGCGTGACAATTTTAGTCTCTTCGCGTGACGGCTTGTTAAGAAATTTTTTGCGTGCGGGAATTCGCTCAAACAGATTTTCCACCGTCACGGTAGTACCGAACTTCGCACCGCATTCTTCGTGCGCAGTCAGTTTTCCGCCCCTGTACTCTATACGTCCGCCCATCTCGCATAGAACAGCGCGCGACTGCATAGTTACGTCTGCAACGGCGGCAATGCTGGGTAACGCCTCGCCGCGAAAACCGAGCGTAGCTATCGTATCGAGATCGTCCAATGTTTTGATTTTGCTTGTGGCGTGCGGCAAAAACGCTGTCGGCAAATCGTCGAACTCTATTCCGCATCCGTTATCTACTATGCGAAGAAAGTCGATGCCACCGCCCTTGACGGAGATCGATATTTCGGTAGCTCCGGCGTCGATCGCGTTCTCGACAAGCTCTTTGACGATGGATGAGGGACTTTCTACCACCTCGCCCGCCGCTATACGGTTAAATATCTCGCTGGGGAGTTTGTTTATCTTCATCAGTCGATTTTTTCCTTTAAGTCGCTCAAAATATCAAGCGCATTGCGCGGCGTCACATCGTCCAAATTCAATTCGCGCAGTATCTGTATGATTTCGCCGTGCTTCGATACATTATTAAACATAGACATTTGCCGACTGTCGTTGGCTTTGTGCGCTATATCCGCGTTTACCAACCGCGCAAGCAATTGCTTTGCCCGATCCAAAACCTGCGAGGGCAAACCCGCAAGCGCCGATACTTCTATACCGAAACTCTTATTTGCACTTCCGCGCATAATTTTGCGAATAAACTTGATCCCCCCGTCGCTCTCTTTTGCCGTAAACTTATAATTTTTAAGTCCGAATATAGTACCTTCAAGTTCCGTCAACTCGTGAAAATGCGTCGAGAACAAAACCTTAGCCGTACACTTTTGCGCAAGATACTCTACAACCGCCCACGCTATGCTGAGTCCGTCGTATGTTGACGTTCCGCGACCTATCTCGTCGAGCAATACCAAACTTCTGTCCGTCACGTTATCCAATATCGTCGAGACCTCGCTCATTTCCACCATAAACGTACTCCGTCCGGTCGATATGTCGTCGCTTGCGCCCACACGCGTAAAGACTTTATCTACAAGCCCTATACTAGCCGATTTTGCGGGTACAAACGAGCCGATATGCGCGAGAACCGTAATAAGCGCAACTTGTCGCATATACAAACTTTTGCCTGCCATATTCGGTCCGGTGATCAACATAAATTTGGAATCCGACGTATTCAGTGCCGTACCGTTCGGAACGAAAATCTCATCGGACGGCAACAACTCGGCGACCGGATGTCTGCCTTCCGCAATATTCAACTCGCCGGTTTCGGTTATTTCGGGTTTTATATAACCGTTCTGCTTCGCAACCGTCGCGAGAGATTGCAAGCAATCCAAATCGGCCAAAGTCTTGCCGAGTGCGGTTATTTTGTCGCATTTGCCGCGAAGCGTTTGCAAAACTTCGGCATACAACTCTTTTTCACGCTTTTCGGCAAGATCGGCGGCGTTCAATACTTTATATTCGAGCTGTTTCAATTCATCGGTTATGTATCTTTCGGCATTTGCGACGGTTTGCCTGCGCTGGTAATTTTCCGGCACCTGACTGTCGAATTGTCTCGGCACTTCTATAAAATAACCGAAAAGCCTGTTATAAGAAATCCTGAGATTTTTGATCTTCGTCTTTTCTCGCTCGGAGCTTTCCATCTGCGCAATTATGGTGCGCGAATGTTTCTCTATATCGCGATATTCGTCCAGTTTCGCATCGTAGCCTGTGCGAATCAAATAGCCGTCCGTATCTTTATCCGTCGGTGATTGCGTCGCTATCGCAACGTCTATCAACTCCGAAAGTTCATCCATCGGTTCGATTAATGTATTGATCTTATCTATAAGCGGAGACCGCACGTCGTACAGAGCGCGCTTGATGTCGGGAATGACGCCGAACGCGGAACCGAGTGCGCATACGTCTTTGGGCTTTATTTCTCCGATTGCGAGATTAGCCGAAATTCTGATTATGTCTCTTACCGCAGACAGGGATGTTCGCAAACTTTCGCGCATTATCGTGTTGCCGTAAAGCGCGGCGACGGCATCCGAGCGCTCGTCTATTTTCGACTTTACGCACAGCGGACGCATAATCCACTTTTGCAGCTGTCTGTCGCCCATCGGAGTACACGTTTTATTTATAACGTCGCGTAACGTCGTGCCGCGTTTTCGGCTTTGCGACTCGACAAGTTCGAGCGTTCGCGCGGTGTTCGCGTCTATGTCCATATATACTTCGGATTCGAAATCCTCCGCCGCGCCGATGTTTACGTCTTTTCGAAACTGCATACTCTGCACATACGACACAAGCGCGCCTTCGGCACATACACAACAAGGCGTTTTACATAAATTCTTTAATTCGCGCTCGCCTATCACGCCGGCGAGGGTATTCTTTGCTGTATCAAACTCGAATTTGTCGTCATCGTACAGCGTCATATTGCATACCGAACCGAATTTTATCGCCGACATCTCGATACTTTCGGACAGCATTGCCGAATTGCAAATAATCTCGGCGGGACGTATGCGAAGAAGAAGATCGTTGAGTTTGACTTTTACGGGCACGCCTATAAAATAATTGTAAGTCTCGGAAGTCGTAATATCCGTCCATACCGCACCTACGCCGCTGTCGTCGAGGTATAACGACATCAAATAGTTGTTTTTATCGTCGCTCAGCGATTCCGGATCGGTTATCGTTCCGCCGGTTATTATGCGGGTTACGTCTCTATCCACAACACCTTTTACTTCTTTCGGATCCTGCATTTGTTCGCAAATCGCCACTTTATATCCTTTTTTGAGTAACTTGGATATATATGTCTGAACTGCGTGGTGCGGAACTCCGCACATAGGCGCACGTTCTTCCATTCCGCACGCCCTGCCCGTAAGTGTAAGATCCAGTTCACGTGACGCTATGTGCGCGTCCTCGAAAAACATTTCGTAAAAATCGCCCAGTCTGAACATCAAGATCGTATCGGGATAATTAGCCTTAATCTTTTTATACTGTCCCATCATCGGTGACAAACCCATTTTACTCTACCTCGCCCATAAGATTGGCATTCTTAGCCGCAGTAACTTTCACTTTAACAAAATCGCCGACATCGAAGTCCTCGCTTACAAACGAAACCGCCGCATCGGTTTCCGTCTTACCGAAGCATCTGCCGTTTTTCTTTTCCGAAACTAGCACTTCGTAGCTTTTTCCCACACAGTCCGCCGCAAGAGACTTGGAAATCTCGAACTGCGCTTTTATGAGTCTGTCAATGCGTTGTTGCTTTGTTCTGTAGTCAAGTTGCGGCATTAAGTCTGCCGGCGTACCGCTTCGCCGCGAGTATATAAACATAAATAAATTGTTATAGTGTACGCGTTCGACCAGCCTGATCGTGTCTTCGAAATCATCTTCCGTTTCCGTCGGGAAGCCGACCATAACGTCGGAACTCAAACCGATATCGGGTACAAGCTCGCGAACGGCATCGATTTTTTTAAGATACTCTGCACTTGTATAACGCCTGTTCATTTCCGCAAGCACTCTGTCGTTTCCCGCCTGAACGGGCAAATGCAAGCTGTGCGCGAGAACGGACGAGTCGGCAATGCGCTCCGCAAGCGCAAGAGAAAAATCTTTCGGATGCGAAGTCATAAATTTAAGTCTGTACTTTTCGTCAAGCTCCAACAACTTCAAAAGTCCGACAAAATCCACTCCGTCGTGATTGTACGAATTGACGTTTTGTCCGAGTAATGTTACCTGCTTATAACCGCTTTCCAACAAGTCGCGCACATCCGAAATTATATCGTCGACAGGTCTGCACCGCTCGCGACCGCGTACATACGGAACAATACAGTACGAGCAAAAATTATTGCAACCGTACATAATATTGACCCATGCATTTACGCCCGAAGTGCGCGCTATCGGTCGCGCTTTGCCGTCGTCGCGTTCACTGTCCCATACTTCGACTATGCGTTCGCCGGTATGCATAAACGCGTCTATATATTCTCCGAGTAAATACTGATTAAACGTACCGATAATTATATCGACAAACTTGCAACGTTTGGCAAGCGATGCGGCTACGTCTCTGCGTTGCGTCATACAACCGCATACTATGAGTACCGCACCTTTTTTCTTCTTGCTTTTTATCCTTCCGAGATGACCATACACTTTTGTCTCGGCGGTTTCTCGCACGCAACACGTATTGAGAATTATTATATCAGCATCCGATACGTCGTCGCAGGACGAAAAACCGCGCGAAGACAGTATGCCCGCGAGTTTTTCAGATTCGTGGACGTTCATCTGACATCCGTATGTTTGAATATAATAATTGCCGATCATACTCGAATTATACACCAAATCCGACAAATTGTACAGCGTTTTTACATTATATCGGTCATAAAGAAGTCGTCGAAGAATTTAAGTTTGCCGTTCGTCTTTTCTTGATAACGCTCTAAATACAATCCGACGTCGCGCATATTGGCAAACCTCGCAATTCGGCCTTCGCTTACCGCCTTGGATATTGCACCGGCGCCGCACGCCATCACGCCAACAGTCTCTTCCATAGTCGTTATGTTATTTACACACTCACAGCCGCACAGCGAAAATCCTACGTTTTCCAGATTCCCCGCCTGCCGTTTCTGTCTATAAAGATAATACGGTCTGTAATCGCCCCTGTTATTCAATGCATAATCCAACATTGCGGCGATATCCGCATTCTCGTCGCTATCGTAGCGTATTGCGCTTCCGTTCTTTTTTGACAATGAATGAACGGTGAAATTATGCGGACGCAACTCACGTATTCCGTTGTAGCTGCTAATGAAGTCGTCTATACTCTCATTCGGCAATCCCGCGATGAGATCGCAATTTATCTCGAAACCTCTGTTGTTTGCCGCTTCGAATATACGAAAAAAGTCGTCGGAAGTATGTCTTCGACCTATGGCACCGAGCGTCGCATCGTTAAGCGTTTGCGGATTTATACATACGCGCGTTACGCCGCAACCGCGCATCACGTCCAGCTTGCACTCATCCAAAGTATCCGGTCGACCCGCCTCGCAAGTGAACTCCACGTCAAACTCTTTGACGCTGTTTAACACCTTTTCGAGCAGATCGGCGTCGAGCGCCGACGGCGTTCCTCCGCCTATGTATACCGACAGTATCTTCTTTCCGCGCTCGCGCAAAAACGACACCGAACGCTCCGTCTCATCGCACAACAACTCGACATAACGACTAACTTGTTCTCTGTCCTTATCGACAGGCATAGATACGAAAGAGCAGTACGAACAGCGCGTAGAACAATACGGTATATGTAAATACAGATTAATATACTCCGACGAAAAGTGAACATTTCCGCGCTGGGCGTCGTATATTTCGCGCAAAATATCGGCTCGCGTACCGGCTACTCGGTAAACGCTTTTCATCACATCTACGGCTTCATCTTTTGATTTTCCACCCGCCAGACACTCGTAAAACAGTTTTGTGGGTCGAACGCCTGTAAGTGCGCCCCAAGCCATTCTTCGCCCAGTATGACGCGTTAAAGCGTCATATAACGCGATTTTGAGCATACGTTTGCGCCGATGTGCCGCAGGCATAACGGAAGCGTCGGTATCCGATAAATCGATACGGTAACTTATATTCTCTATTTCAACGTCATATATATTCCCATCGCAGCCGATGTAAACAACGGGAAATTCGTCGCCGAAAAACAATCTGGCAACGTCCGATAATTCGCTGTCGTTATGGATTTCTTCTGACATAAGGATTTCCGTCACGCTCTTCTTGTAATGTAGTCGGCTCGCCGTGACCGGGCAAAACGGCATAGTCGCCGTCAAGTTCATATAACCTTTTTATAGACGCACGAAGTGATTGCGCATCCCCACTCGGAAGATCCGTGCGTCCTACTCCGCGTCTGAATAAAGTATCGCCCGTTAAAATGGTTTTGCCGTCTATTATATAGCACACTCCGCCCTGTGTATGTCCGGGTGTCGATATAACCTTAAAAGTGCTGTCTAAAATCGTAAACTCGTCGCCGTCACCGACTTCAAAATCCACATCGAAAGGCTCGACGGGAATTTTCGCAAAACAATCGCAAATAAATTCGGCGTCTTTTAACAATTTGTAATCGATTCTGGGCGCGTAGATTTTTATATCGGTAAAATACGATTTAAGCCGCGCAACCGCGCCTACGTGATCGAAGTGATTGTGCGTTATCAAAATAAATTTGGGGATCAGAGATTTCCTATCCAAGTATTCTGTGATATTTCGAGCGTCGTCGCCGGGATCTACTATGATTGCCGAGTTTCCGCTGTGCAAAATATATGTGTTCGTACTGCACATACTTGTGATTATAACGTCGTAGTTCATTATGCGATCTCCGCCTATTTCATTGCTCGGTAAACTTTCGACACATCTCGAATATTTCTTATCTTATTGAGAATAAGTTCGAGCTGTTCCGGCGACGACACCCTGAGTCCGAGAGATATAAGCGCGCGACTGTCTTTATCTATAACACGGGCGGTCAGCGATTCGATCGACAACTTCATATCCGAAACGGTCTTTGTAATGCTTGCGAGAACGCCGCCGCTGTCTTTGCATTCGATGGATAACAAAACCGAAAACGGCGCACTGCATTTGCTGTTCCAATGAGCCTCTATGAGCCGAAACGACTCGGCATTTTTGATATTCGGACAAGTATTGCGGTGTATTGTCACACCCCGTCCGCGCGAAATGTAGCCTATGATATTATCACCCGGAACGGGGGAACAGCACCGCGCGACACGCACCAAAAGATCGTCATTGCCGTTTACAATTATTCCTCGCCCGTCATTGTTCTTTCCGCCCTGAACAAAATGCGTTTCGGGTACCGTCGGATTTTCGCGTTTATAAAAGTCTATCAGTTTGAGCAGTATCTGATTGGGCGTGTATGCACCGTATCCGACAGACGCATATAAATCATTGACAGACGAAAAAGAATAACGTTGCATTATCACGTCGACCCATTTCTGAACCATCAATGTAGATAGGTTGTATCCGCGATTTTTCGCTTCCCGCTCCAAAAGTTCTTTGCCGTGCCGTATATTCTCTTCCTTCATAGCGTGTTTGAAGAAAGCGCGGATTTTGGTTTTGGCAGACGACGTTTTAACAAAACGCAACCAATCGCGGCTCGGTCCTTTCGACGTAGGAGACGTTATAATATCGACGTAATCGCCAGTTTGAAGTTTTGTGTCGAGCTGCACTATCTTATTGTTTATTTTTGCGCCGACGCACTTGTTGCCGACTTCGGAGTGTACAGTATATGCGAAATCGACAGGCGTCGAACCTTCCGGCAAAGCAATAACATCGCCTCGCGGCGTGAATACGAACACCTGACCGCTGTACAAATCGAGTTTGAGCGCCTCGTAAAACTCTTGCGGATCGGCAGTCTGTTCTTTCTCCGTCTCCATTACACCGCGCAACCATTCCAGCTTTTCATCGAGGTCGGAATCCACTACGCGGTTTTCCTTGTATTTCCAATGCGCCGCTATTCCGTATTCGGCTATCTGATGCATTTCATACGTGCGTATTTGTATTTCGAACGGCATTCCGTAAGACGTCATAACGGTAGTGTGCAAAGACTGATAATTATTCGGCTTGGGAACGGCGATATAATCCTTAAACCTACCCGGTATCGGTTTCCACATCGTATGGATTATTCCGAGTACCTCATAGCAATCGCGCACACGTTCGACTATTACACGCACGGCGGTAAGATCGTAAATCTGATCGAACGTTTTATGCTGATTTACCATCTTTTTGTAAATGCTGTAAAAATGCTTCGGCCTGCCGCTCACCTGCCCGTTGATGTGCAAATCTTTAAGTGTACCGCGCAGCGTTTCGCAAATATGATTGACAAGTCCCTGTCGCTCGGCACGTTTCAACGAAATCTCTTTGACAAGTTCGTTATATGCGTCTGCATGCAACGTTTTTAAGCACAGATCGTCCAATTCGCATTTATAAAACGACAAACCGAGTCTGGACGCGAGCGGTGCGTAAATATCGAGCGTTTCGGTTGCCATAGCCACTTGGCGCTCCCTAGACAACGCTTCTATCGTGCGCATATTGTGCAGCCTGTCTGCGAGTTTTATCAGTATTACACGTATATCCTTTGCCATTGCAAAAAACATACGTCGGAAGTTTTCGGCCTGTTCTTCCTCTTTGGATTTGAATACTATCTTTTCGAGCTTGGTAACTGCGTTTACAAGCACACACACCTCTTGCCCGAACCGCTTTTGGATTTCGTCCGATGTCGACGGAGTATCCTCGATGCAGTCGTGCAAAAGCGCGGCGGCTATCGTTGCGTGATCCATTCCTATATCCAAAAGCAGATTGGCAACGGCTATAGGATGCACAATGTACGGCTCGCCGGATTTACGCAACTGCCCGTCGTGCATTTGTATGGCATAACCAAGCGCGTCGTCCACAAGAGCTACTTGCTGACCGCTGTACATCAGCGAGTATCTCGATCGCAAATGCGCCGACTCGCGTTCAATTATTTTTTGTGCTTCCTCACTCATTTTTGCCACGCTTTGACCGTCGCATAAATTGCGGAATTCTCCAGATTGCTTACACCCGATCCGACAGTAACTCCCTCATTCGGGCGGAATTTCATCAGACCGAGCTGTGTGAATACCGACAAACAAACAATAAACTGCGGAAGTTCCAGTGCCTTGACCCGTGCGCGCAACGCCTTGAAATAAGCATAAACGTTAGGAGCTTTTATATTGGCGTTGGATTTTATTGCATTGTAGTACGTTCCGAAAACCGCCCTGTCCGCAGAAACACACGAAAAAATATCACTGCGGTTATCCGATTTCGGAATATAAACCTTAGCGTCGGTATGTCTGTTTATAAATCCGATCACACCGTTCGACGGCGGATAATCGAGAAAAATCACTTTGTTATAATTTTCGAGCATAAACGCCTTGCCGAATTCGGGTGAAACCATAACGCGAGTATACACATTTACGGTGGTCTCGGCGAATATCTCATGCACTATTACGTTTTTGTTGTGTCCGGCGGCGAATTTATCGTAAGTGTCTTTGCAACCGGCTATGAGAAGTATGCCGAACGGATTATCGACAAGATCGTCAAGTTCCGATTGCGAATACGTCTCGAATTCGGGATTTTCGATCATCGGATAATTAAGCGTCCTCAAATATCCCGCTTTGGCTATCGAATCGTTTACGGATAGCCTGTTTATGGCACAACCGCGCAAATACAAGCGCGGTGAATAATCCGTATCCGCAAGCTCATAAACAAGTTCGCGTTCCGCACTGCCGTTGTAATATGTGTTAAGCCTATAAGAATTATATGCAAAAAATTGTAAACCGCCCGATGTTTTGAGCAATGTGTGTTCGGAATTGCTTTTGAGCGGAGTCGCCGAAATCTCGGACGTTCGAGTCATAAACAGCGGCTTAGGATTTCCGTTGTTACCCGTCGGCTCCAACAATTCGAGCGAAGCGGCAAACTCTTTGGTGACGTCCGATTCTTTAAGCTCCATATCGTATGTTATTCTCGGAATAAATGCAGAAACGTCGACTTTATTCAAATCATTCAATATGCGCGATTTGAATTCCCGGATATACTGCGGAGATATAGTAAAGCCCGCCGCTTGATTATGCCCGCCGAACTCCTTCAAAATATCGCTGTTCTTGGCGAGTAGTTCGTATATATTGACACTTTCTATGCTTCGGCACGTTCCCTTATATTCGTCGTTAGTCTTTACCAAAATAAACGACGGACGCTTAAAATCATTGACAAGCCGCGCGGCGAGAATGCCCGTAATTCCTTTTTCCCATTTATCACTCGAAATTATGATCGCACGGTTATCAATAAGATTTTCACTTTTAAGTATTGTTATTGCTTCTTCGTAAATTTCGTCGCACAATGTTTTGCGGTCGGAATTTGCGTCGACTATCTGCTTCAATCTATCGGCAACGACGGCAACGTCGTCTGATGTAAACAACTCGAATGCGCGGTAAGCGCTACCCATTCGTCCCGCTGCATTTATTCTCGGCGCGATCTTAAAAGCAATGTCTGACGATGTTATATTTTTCAGTTTAAGTTCACGCACGAGTGCCGATATTCCGAAATTTCGGCTGTTTTGCATTTTCAAAAGTCCGAGTTGGACGATCAGTCTGTTCTCGTCGGTTAACTTCACCAAATCGGCAACCGTAGCTATCGCCGCCAGATCGAAATACTCGGACGCCGCGTCGACTCCGCCTAGCGCCTGAACTATTTTAAGCGCTACACCCGCGCCGCACAATTCCTTAAACGGATATTTACAGTCCGATTGATGCGGATTGACAACAACGCAATCGGGCAACGTTTCTCCTACTTCGTGATGATCGGTAACGATCACCTCTACGCCCAAATCCTTTGCGAGTTCCACTTCTTCGACCGCAGAAATACCGCAGTCACACGTCAATATCAAATCCGGCATAACCGTTTCGATTATGCGTTCCACACTGTCTACGTTGAGTCCGTATCCCTCGCCGATACGGTCAGGTATGTGCGTGTAAACATCAAGCCCACGCGAAGAAAGATATAACGCCAGTATCGCCGATGCGCAAATGCCGTCAGCGTCGTAGTCGCCGTAAACAACTATTTTATCCCCGTTCTCGATGGCCTTATTCAGCCGCGCAACGGTTTCCGGATTACTGAACAAAGCGCATACTCCGTCCGCAAAGATATTGATAGCATTGTTTCGGGCGGATATAAATTGTCTATGCTGGGGTGCAAAAAAACATTGATTGCGTCGACATTGTCATAACCGCGCATAATCAATAACTCGACGAGCTTTCTGTTCAATCCGAGCTTTCCGCTTATTTCTTCGACGGTACGTTCGTCGGGAATAATATCATTGATTTTTTGCGTAGTTAAGTTCATTTACTATCCCGAAGTTATTCTTTCATTTTAAGTAAAGCCTTCACTCGGAAGGCTTTATATCAGGCAATGGCTTTGACGTCTTTATCCGTCTTTGCTTTCACTTCTTTTTTCTTAACATTAAAGTTGCTTTTGTCTTTATTTTTACCCACTCTTTGGAACAGTGCCCACAGCGACGGCGCAATACATATGGACGAGAATGTGCCGGCGATCAAGCCGATAATGATCGGGAATGCGAATATGCGAATGTCCGCAACGCCGATGATAGCGACCATAAGCATCATTATAAGCGTGGTGATAGTAGTGTTTATCGAACGCAGTATGGTCTCGCGTATCGACTTATTGGCAATCTCTTCGGGCGTCATATTCTTGGCGAATATGGAATTTCGGTTTTCGCGCACTCTATCGAATATAATGATTGAGTTATTTATCGAATATCCGAGTATCGTGATAAGCGCCGCTATGAAAGTATTGTTTATCTCTATACGGAAAATCGCCATAGCGCACAACATTATTATTATGTCGTGGAACAATGCTATGATACAGGCAAGTCCGCTAGAAAGCTGGAAGCGCAATCCGATGTAGCACAGCATAAATACGAGCGCCAACGACACGGCGAGAATAGCGTTAAACAACAATTCGGTCGAAACCGTAGCACCCACAAGGTCGCCCTGCGATACACTGCCGGAATATATGTCGTTTATTCGCATTGCATCGGCAATCGCAGACTTCACTTCCTCCGTATCGCCGACTGCCGAGCATTTGACTATAAGCGTCTTGTTATCGGTTTCGGAAAGCGTAATTGCAGTCTCCGCATCGCCGTCTAAAACGATTCCCGCAGAATGCTCGTCGTTCAGAGCGGATAGCGCCGCTACAAAGACTTTTCTTTGCTCGATTACGGCAGGCTCGACAAGAACCTCGCTGTAAGTCAATTTAATAGTGTTTGCCTCGATAACAACGTCGGGTATGAGCATCAAAATATCGTTTTCCAACGCTCTGCGTATCGCGGGATTGACAACGTCTATCATTTCGGTTTCGGAAACGCCTTTAACAGCCGGATACTTGACATGTATGGCGCTCGAATCTCCCGAACCCTGCTTCTGCATATTCTCGACTTTGATCGAATAACTTTTGCCGTCCTCGTCTTCCACTACGGACATAACATCTTCGATACGACGGCAATATTCGTCATAGTTTTCGTCGGTGAGCTTATTGCCGAGTTTAACGTCGATGGAATACCCGCCCGTAAAGTCCGTACCGAGATTAAGCGGCGAACCAAGCGTAAAATTGAATACGACCATCAAGATTGCCGCAACAACCACAATCACGAGAGGAATAACGAAAATTACTTTACGTTTTTCTGCTATGCGATAATCCTTTTCAAGGAGGTTGTTTAAGATTTTCATTATGCCTGCTCCCCTCCTTTCTCCTGTGTGCGGCGCGCTTTTCTTGCGCTCTTTTCAAGCTCTTTAATGCGCTGTTTCTCCTCTTTTTCCTGCTTCTTCTTTTCTTCCTCTCTCTGCATAACTTCCATTATAGACGCATCGGTAGCGTCGGCGCTCAGATTCGCGTACTGCTTGCCGCGCTTCAAGTGATATAATTTTTCATTATACGAATTGAGGTTGATAAAGCATTTGACGAGCATTCTCGAAACGACGAGCGACGTGAACAGCGACAGCAACACGCCGACGAGCAACGTAAGAGCAAAACCCTTAATCGACCCCGTACCGAGCAGGAGTAACAGCACGCATGCGATGACTGTCGTAACGTTACTGTCCAATATAGCGAACAACGCTTTCTTAAATCCCGCGTGGTAAGCCGTCATTATCGATTTGCCGTTGCGGTACTCGTCTTTTATACGCTCGAATATGATTATATTCGCGTCTACAGCCATACCGATACTGAGCAGTATGCCGGCGATTCCGGGCAACGTCAACTGAATCCAAGGAAGTACAGCGAGGAAAAACAAATATAGCACTACGTAAATAAGCAACGCCAACGAAGCGGCAACGCCGAGCATTCTGTAAACCACGCAAATAAATGCAATTACCAAAACAAAACCGACGATGCCGGCTATCAAGCCGTATTTCAGCGCGTCGTTGCCCAGCGTCGGAGAAATCGTTTCCGACTCTTTGAGTTCGAGCGCAACATCGAAAGTTCCGCTCATTATCTGGTTTGCAAGCCGCTCAGCCGATTCGGACGTGAAGTTACCCGAAATAATGGCATTCCCGCTGATAGCGGAATTTATGGTGGGCGAACTTATGGTATTCGATTCGCCTCCTATAGTGACGATAATGCTCATCTTCTCATTGATATGATTGGACGTAGCTTCGAAGAATTTCTCTTGCCCGCGCGTCGTGAGTTCCAGCGAAACAACGTATCCTCCGTCATTGGCGCTGTAAAATGCCTGTGCGCCGACAACATCCTCACCCGTCAGTACGGTCTCTTTTGTGGAGTCGAGTACAAACGAAATCTCGGCAGGCTCTCCGATAATGTCCAAGATTGCGGAAGTATCCTCGACGTCGGGAACTTCCACGCGTATACGATCCTCGCCCTCGCGTACGACCGTAGCTTCGGGATAACCCTTGCTTACGAGAAGGCTTTCGAGCGATGAACGCGTCCCCTCCATCTTAGACTCGAAGTTTTCGGTATCGGTTTGCGTAGCGCGATATACGGCGTAAACGCCGCCCTGCAAATCCAGACCGAGACTGATAGACTCTTTGGAACAGAACGGATAATAATTCGTAAATCCGAATTGCATCGGGCAAAACGCGAAAATCAAGCCGACCACAAGCAGAACGCCGATGATGACCAGTTTCGCTATCGTTGATTTTTTCTTGACGGCTTTGCGTGACGGCACGGCGGGTTCGCGCAATTTACTTTCCGCAACACCGCCCGATGCTCCCGTCGATTCGACTTCCGTCAAAGAAGTTCTTTTGTCCATTGATGTTCTCCACGTATCATCTTATCGATGAAATTATACTTTACTCCAATTTACCGATACGATACTTTTCTATTATATTAAAATTCGACTGCTAAGTCAAATATTTACAGCGGTTTTCGAGCAAATAATCGAAATGTTTTTATTCTACACAAACTACTCTTCGGCTTCCTCTATAGCCTTTATAGCGAGCGCACACTCAACACGTTTACGCATAAGCGCGCAAGCTTGCTTATACGGAATGTTAATATCGCCGTTATATTTGTAAGAATTCGCCATACATCCGCCCGAACAGTAATATTTTGCCCAACACTCGCCGCATTCGCGCTTGCTCGGCACGGAACAATGATAAAACATCTTTCGTATGTCCTCGTCGAGGATATCGGAGTTTACGTTGCCCAGTTTCGCGTCGGCTATACCGTCGAACTGATGACAAGGATAAACTGTTCCGTCAGGTGCGACAGCTACGTACTCTCCGCCCGCACCGCAGCCTTTCAAACGTTTTACTGCGCACGGAGCATTATCCACGTCTATCATAAAATGGAAAAAGTTAAACCACTTATCCGTTTTACGTCTTGCGATATACTCTTTCGCAAGCCTGTCGTACTCATCCAATATTGCGGGAACGTCCTCATCGCGAATCGCGAGCGGGTTGTCCTCTTTAAGAACAACGGGTTCTATCGAAATCTGATCGAATCCCATATCGTTCAAGTACAGCACGTCATCGCAAAAATCCGTGTTGAGCCGCGTAAAAGTCCCGCGAACATAATATTGCCCTTTTCTGCGATCCTTAAACCGTAAAGCGTTTTTCAACACAATGTCGTGCGTATCGGCACCGCCGAGCGTCTTACGCACACGGTCGTGTACGCTTTTGCGCCCGTCGATACTTATGACAACGTTATACATCTGCTCGTTGAAAAAGTCTATATCTTCATCGGTCAGCTTGTATGCGTTTGTAGTGATCGTAAATCTGAAATTCTTATTGTGTTCTTTTTCGAGCGAACGCGCGTAATACACCGTTTGCTTTACGACTTCGAAATCGAGCATCGGCTCGCCGCCGAAAAAGTCCACTTCCAAATTACGACGTGCACCGCTGTACTTAACAAGCATATCGATTGCCGCTTTTGCCGTATCGAACGACATATTGCGGCGCTCGTCGTTGTACGTCCCGCCGTCGGCAAAACAATACGCACACGCAAAATTACAGTTGTGCGAAACATTAAGGCACATTGCTTTTATGACCGGCGTATACGGCGGCAACTCGGCTTTGATCGCGGGAGCAAACAGTATCCCGTCGTCCGTCAACCGATTTATTTCGGCTTTGGCCTCGTCGATCTCACACGACGAAAACGGCGACATATCGTCGCCGTCCAAAATAGCTTTCACAACACGGTCTATCTCGAAGAACGATCCGCTCTCAGTATCGATCGCGAACAGTTTGCCGGAAAACCCGAACGTATGTACCATTATTTATCTTTTCTTTGCGGATTGCGGACTTTGACTCCGCCCTTGCGCTCACAGGACTGATTGCCTACCGTGCAACTTGTTTTGCAAGCGGACTGACAACTGGTTTGGCATTCGCCGCATGCCGTATCGCAACCGGTATCGATAGTCGACTTCCTGATAACTTTTATGTGAGACATAATATCCTCCGAAATTCTTTTGTACCATTATACAGCTATCCGACACAAAAATCAAGCGATTGCATACATTTTTATAAATTCGGTCAGTGCTTTTTTATGTTGACTGCGATTATACCACTTATCATTCCAGTCACGGTGCCCAGAACACAGTCGTTAAGAAGAGATAATCCCACTTCGAAATGTGAGTTGATGAGCGAGAAAATTACGTATGACAGCCACACGAATATAAACCCGCAAATCAATCCGCGCAACCAACCGTTTTTGGGTTTTCGCAACGACGTTATGCAACCTATAAATATCGCCAAACTTTTAATTACCTGATTGAATATGGGAATCGCACCGTCGGAAACATTAAACAGTTTGACTATCAATGCCGATAAAAGCATCGCCAGAAGCGCAACTATAAGCGCGATAATATTCGCCTTGAATATCTCGAAAACATATCCCCTGTCTACCGGCTCACGTTTTGTTCGCATAAAAAACCTCCGCTACATCATTACGATATGCGGAGGTTAGATCTTATAGACTAATTTAGACAATTACTTTTTTGTCGATTTATTGGCGCTGTTGACAGGTTTTTTCTTAGCGGGCGTCGCCGATTTGGGAGCGCTTGCCTTAGCGGGTTTTTTCTGTTCGTCTTCCGCTTTGGCAGCCGTAGCGTCGGATGTTTCGACAGTATTCTCTGCGACGGTCGTATTCGCGCTGCTTTCGGTGGGCGCAACCGTTTCGTCCGCAACTACCTTCGTATCGACGGCTGCTTGCTCGGACTCGGACGTCGCCGCTGTTTCGGGAGTTTTATCTTTGTCGGCAACGGGATCCGCTTTGGTATTTTCTACGGGTTTTTCTTCGGCTACCGGTGCGGCAGGCTGCGCCGCGCGGCTCATAACCTGATAGAGAGCCTGAATATCCAAAAGCATAGTCATTTTATTGTCGCCCTCGCCCGTCTCGATGAGCATTTCTTTTTCTGTGGGCGATACCTGTCTGATTTCGACTATTGTGCCGATTATTCCGCCGACCGTTTTAACCACGTCGCCGGGACGCAACGAGTTGTGAAGCTCGTTAGTTTGTTTGGCGCGTTTTTTGTTGGTGAACATAGGTACGACAAGCAACGCTACGATGAGAAGTACCAACAATCCCACAAAAATCCAAGTGGTAATCTGATTGTTGTTGTCGGCACTCAAAAATGCAGTTATCATATTAGATCTCCTTAACATTGATTGGTTTATTATACCACAAGGTATGGCAAAAGGCAATCAAATATCAAGCCGTCTACGGCAATTTTACTATTTTTTTGTCTTATTCTTGCGACTATTGGACATTTTGGCGTCAAATATACCCGTAAGTCTGCCGAACAACTCGCTGTTTGTTATTCCCCCGTCGATCACCAGTTCGAGCGGAGCGAGATCGATCAAGTAATACATCAACTCCATACTGTCACCCGCATTGACGTCGAGCAATGAATTTTTCAGATTTCCGGTCAATCTGTATTTACCGTCGCGTTCGCAAACGGTCAACTTGTTGATCTTCGGATTTACGGCGCTTATCAAAAAGCGCAAAAGCTCATTGTAGGTATCGTCGTCGTTCAGATATGCTCCGTTGCTTATCGTAAGCCGACAGATTTCAAGCCATCTTTCTTTGAGTTCGCCTAGCTTGAAATTGAATATACCGTCAAGCGCCATTCCGTCCTCAACGGCAATAACGTCGGACAGGATCTTATGCTCGTTTTCTCTGTCGAATGCCACAAGCGTCCGCAGCAAAATTTCATAGCGCAAAGACGGCAAACAAATTGAAAGATTCCGCTTGATATAATCGAACTTTGTCACAACCGCAAACATTTCGATCAAACAATCTTTTATTACGGAACACATTTGTACACGAAATTCCGGTTCGCACCCAAACCCGCAATAAAGTCTACTTCCCGACATATGCAGTGCGGTCACTGCGGAACAAGTGCCGAGTTTGTTTTTTATGATGTCTTCAACCGAATACAGCCAGTCAGCTTTTGAACCATCGACGCTTACGGTAATTTGAAACATATACTTCCCCCGAAGTATTTTATGAATAGTTCGAACATTTTACGCACGATAAATCAATTTAATGGAAACAGGACAAGACCCATTGCATAAAAATAATTAAAAAAGTTCGTCAAATCAATGAAAAAAGGTTGATTTTTTCTCTCCCATTTGATATTATAGTAAAGCACCGATTGCTCGTGGGAGCATAGCTCAGCTGGGAGAGCATCTGCCTTACAAGCAGAGGGTCATAGGTTCGAGTCCTATTGTTCCCACCACATTGCCCGATATGATGCGGCACCATAGCCAAGCGGTAAGGCAGGAGCCTGCAAAGCTCTAATCCCCGGTCCGATTCCGGGTGGTGCCTCCAAAAGCCTCAAATGCGGGCAAAACAAAACGCGGAGCACAAATACTTCGCGTTTTAATTTTACATAACGGCGGACTTCCCGCCGCAGATACGCCGCTGTGACGGAATAGGCAGACGTAACAGACTTAAAATCTGTCGAGAGAAATCTCATACCGGTTCAAGTCCGGTCAGCGGTACCAAAGCCCCCGATTTTGCGTCGAGGGCTTTGTCAATTTATTTTTTTTCGTTATACAGTTCCATTACATCTGCGACTGCGCGGCTGATCTCGCTTTCCACGTAAAAATTGCCGTCACCGCTGCGTATACAACGGGCAAAATGCACAAGTTCCATAGAAAGTCCTTCGTTATCGCTCTTATAGTAATAAGGCTTATTATTCGACGCATCTTCAAACCGCGCCTCGAAATATTCCGATTTCCACCAAGGCGCAGGAACGTAAATATATCCTTTTGTGCCAGATATACGAAGATCGCCTTCCGACTTAACGCCCAAACCAGTGCTTATCGTTGCTATAGCACCGTCGTACTCCATATTCACCTTAGTGAAAATATCGTCCAGATTATCGTCACCCAATGAAGAAAACGAGACTTTTTTATATCCCAATCCCAACAGTTTGAATATAGGTAAAAGCGCTATCGCACCCCAATCGGTAAAGCTCGAAAAATACTTAGTCTTTACAAGCCAATCATAATTTTCAAGGCTTGTACACGTGACGTCTATCGATTTGACGTCGCCTATAAGTCCGCCTTTAACAAGCAATATCATTCTGGAAAATGCCAACATATAAGCTGTTTTGATCGAATCAAATAAAACAGTTTTATTCCTATGGGCAGTAGCCGTCAGTTCATCATACTTTTCGGCGGACAACGCCATAGGCGAATTCGATATGACGTGCTTACCTTTTTCTATTGCGCGTTTTATAAAGTCGTAACGTTTTTCGGGACGGGTCGCAACATAAATCGCATCGACTTTATCGAGCATTTTATCGTAGCTGTCGTATACAGTCGTAAACGATTTCCTATTCCCGAAATATTCTTCGTCAAGAAAGACCTTTCCCATCTCGACGCCGTCGACTGCGGCGGCGGTTTTTATCAATTTGGTCATTGACGGATCGCTGCCGACAGTCCCGATGACAACGGGTTTATTCGATCTGAGTTGCGTACTGGAAACACCTTCCGTTCGCGGCAGATATATTACCTGACAATATTCGTTCAAATAGTCGAATTTACCTTTCCAATCCGAACCGATGGCGAATATGCTTATATTGTTGCGTTTAATGTCATCGATTTTCTGTCCGACATATTCTTCGGGAAAAACTTCGTCTGCAATACCTGTTGCTTTAACCGCTTCTATGCGCTCCATAAGGCTTTGCCGCACATTTATCTTGCCGCGCGAAACGTCGAAGTTTTCGGTAGTTACGCCAACGCACAGATAGTCGCCGAGAGCCTTTGCGCGTTTCAGAATATTTATATGACCCTGATGCAAAAGGTCGAAAGTTCCGTAAGTAATTACCTTGATCATAATTAAGGCTTACCCCCCCTCGACTTTTTCGTCAACGGCAAAAAACGCGCCAAGCGCTTCGATCAACCTATCGTAATCGGTGTTATCGAGTGCGCCCATATGTCCCACGCGAAATACTTTATCGCGCAATTCACCGCCGTTCGGACATACCCAAATATTATAATCGTTCATCAATGTCTCGAACACATTGTAAGCAGACTTTGACGTATCGCTCAATACAAGCGACGTGACACAGTCCGACGGCGAATCGGCAAACATCGATATAGGCAATTTCTTAATTCCGTCGCGAAAATATTTTGCTCGCTTCCGACACTTGGCTATTTCACCGTCCGTGCCGCCGTCTCGTTCTATTTGTTTAAGCCGACCGTGCAACTGCAATAATGTTCCGACAGCGGGAGTGAACGGCGTTTGACCGCGTTCCCCGTCTTTCAAATATGCTTTCAAATCGAAATACAACGATTTGATATTGTTTCTTAATACCCTGTCTACTGCGCGCTCATTCAGCGCGAGCAAAGAAAGACCGGGAGCGAGAGCCAACGCTTTCTGAGAACCCGTAATAACAATGTCGGCACAGGACTCGGACATATCTATCCTATCGCACAGAAACGCACTGACGGCGTCGACGATCAAGAAAATATTATTTAGCCGACAGAACTCGGAAATCAAATTCAAATCGTACAAAACGCCCGTAGACGTTTCGCAAAGATTAACCAAAAAAGCCGTGTAATTGTGCGCATTATACGAAAACAACTGCTCGCGAGTAAGCGTCTTACCGTACTCGCATTTAATTACATCGTGCGGGATCGAATGAATATCGCAAATGTCGCAAAAGCGCGAGCCGAAAGTGCCTCCGTTTACGACGAGAACCCGATCGCCTGCGTCGAGAGTATTGATAACAGCCGCTTCCATTGCCGATGTTCCCGAACCCGTCAAAAACACGGCGCGCGAATTTTCGGGCGCATTCAAGAGCGATAAATACATTCTTTCGTTATATTTGACTATTTCGGAAAACGCCGCAGTTCTGAAATACGGGATTTGCTGCGAGCCTATTTCCAGAACCTCGTCGCTCATCATAACAGGACCGACTGCAAAATTCAACGGCTTATTTTCGCGATTTCTTCCTTGTTGTATCTTCATATTATCACCGATGCGGTTAATGGAGTAGTTTTACACCTTTATATCGGGTGTGTACTGCGTATATTTTTCCGATTTGAACAGCGGATCGATATAATCCGCAATAAAGTCGTCAACCTGCTGAGATGCGCGTCCTATAAAGTTTTCGGGCTTCAATATATTATCTATATTATCCCACACTGCGGCAAACTTATCATCGGATTTGATACGCTCGATAAGGTCGTTGCGCTCGCCGCGTTCTTTAACGGCTTTGGCGCTTTCCATAGAATGCCTACGGATTGCCTCGTGAAGTTCTTGCCTATCACCGCCCGCTTTTACGCATTCCATAAGAATTTCTTCCGTAGCCATAAACGGCAGTTCGTCGTTTATTCTGCGCGCGATCACTCCCGGATATACCACAAGGTTATCGGTTACATTGATATAGATATTCAAAACCCCGTCCAAAGCCAAGAACGCTTGCGGGATCGTAAGACGCTTGTTGGCGCTGTCGTCGAGCGTGCGTTCGAACCACTGCGTCGATGCAGTTACCGCCTCGTTCATAGGCATCGATTCGACGAATCGGGCGAGCGCGCAAATGCGTTCGCTACGCATAGGATTGCGCTTATATGCCATCGCCGAAGAACCGATCTGCGTTTTTTCGAACGGCTCTTCCACTTCCTTAAACGACTGCATTATGCGCATATCGTTTGCAAACTTATAAGCGCTCTGCGCGATCTGAGACAGCAACGACGTAACTTGATAATCGAACTTTCTCGTATATGTCTGTCCGCTTACCGCAAACACTCGCTCGAAACCGAGCTTTTTAACTACTTTCTTTTCAAGTTCGCGCACTTTGTTCCCGTCGCCGTCGAACAGCGATAAAAAGCTCGCCTGCGTTCCTGTCGTACCTTTCACTCCGCGAAGTTTGTAATGACTCATCAAATGCACAAGATCTTGATGATCCAAATACAAATCGTACAACCAAAGAGTTGCGCGCTTACCCAGAGTTGTAAGTTGCGCAGGTTGCAAGTGTGTATAACCCAACATAGGCAAATTTTTATATTTTAAGGCAAGCGCGCGCAGCTTGTCCATAACTGTAAGCATTTTGGTGCGAATGATCCCGAGCGCATCGTAAATCTGAATAAGCTCGGCATTGTCCGTCACATAACAACTCGTCGCGCCGAGATGTATTATCGGCTTAGCTGTTTTCGCCTGTTCTCCGAACGCATGAACGTGCGCCATCACATCGTGCCGAACGATCTTCTCTTCCTTTTCGGCAAACTCGTAATTAATATCTTCGGCAAACTTCTTCATTTCCGAGATCTGCTTATCGGTTATCGCAAGTCCGAGTTCTTTCTCGCTCTCGGCGAGCGCTATCCACAGCTTGCGCCAAAGTTTGAATTTGTAATCGTCCGAAAACACTTCCGCCATATGCCTGTCCGCATACCGCGTAATAAGCGGGTTTTCATAAATGTCTTTCATTTTCGATCTCCTCATAAAATCGTTTTGCGTTCGTAGTGAAAATTTTTTCTATATCGACGTCGGAATATCCGAAACGTTTCAGTTCGCCGTGCAGTGTGGAAATATCGCCGTAGCCCTTAAAATTTTCGGGCAAATCGATACTTCCGTTAAAGTCCGTACCAAGCGCTAGATTGTTTGCGCCGAACTTATCTATAAATCTGTCGATTACCTCCGCAAGTTCACGCGCAGTGTGCGCATCCGTAAATGCAGTTACGGCACATAAACCTATGATCCCGTTTCTGTCTATTATAGCGCGTATCCTGCGATCGTCGATACTGCGCAAATGCTTGTTGAATCCGGTATGCGAACATATTACTTTTGCCGCCGCATCCAATACATCATAAAAGCTCTTTTCGTTGGTGTGCGCCAAATCAATCTTACACTTTCCGTTCATAAACTCGATCAAACGTCTGCCTGCCGCCGTCAATCTACCGTCGTCGAGCGCACCGCCGACGTAGGCGTTGTTGTAATTCCAACCGAGACTGCAATAAACGTATCGTTCGAACGGAAAAGATTCCGCTTCGCTCTCGCTTAAAAATCCGACGTCCTCCAGCGCTACGTATTTCACTTTGCGAATTTTCGTAAGCGACGACGTAATACTGTCTACGACCGATTTGGCGTTTTCCTGCTCCGTTGTCCATATAACCGCCGTTATGTCGTTGTCTCCGCAAGAACGAATATATTCGGCGAACTTCTCTTGCGGCAATACAGTCGGATAATCGTTATGCAAATCTATCATAGTAAAAGCTATGACGATCGAAATTCCGTTATGCCTGTCCGTCAAGCTATACGCAAACTAAAACGCGCGCCGCTTGGCGCGCGTCAAGTTCGATTAATCGTTTTTGTCTTTGTCCGCGCCCGCAGTATCGTCACCGACATCTTTAAGGAGATTGGCAAACACGTTGTTATCCGATTTGTCGCTGTAAACTTCTGCTTCTTCGACACGTTTCGGTTGTTTCTTTTCGGGTTTCGCGATCTTCTCTTCGTCAACGCACGCACGTATGCTGAGCGTAGTCTTGCGATGCTGATCGTCATAAGCGAGAACTTTGACCGTAACTTCTTCGCCGACGTGCAAGATCTCGTTGATGTCCTTAACATAGCTTGCCGCCGCTTCCGATACGTGTACGAGACCTTCGACGCCCGGTTCGATCTCAACAAACGCGCCGTAAGGCAGAACGCTTATTATCTTACCCGTGCAGGTAGAACCTACGGGGTGCTTTTCCATACACTTATCGAACGGATGAGGCTGGAGTTCACGGTATCCGAGCGATACGCGTTGTTTTTCGCGATCGGTTTTAAGAACCAAGAAATCATACGTCTTGCCGACTTCGAGAACTTCGTCGGGCGAATCTATATGCGAATACGACAGATGGTCGATGTGCGCGAGACAGTCGATACCGTCGACGCTTACGAACGCGCCGTAAGGACTGATACGCTTGACCTCGCCCGCAACGACAACATCGGGTTTGACATTATCCCAGAATATTTCGGCTTTCTTGTCCCGCTCGTCCTTTTCCTCTTGCAAAAGCACTCGTTGCGACGCGACGATCTTATGTCCTATATCGTCTATGTCTAGCGCACGCAAGCGCAAAGTCTTGCCGACGTACTTTTTAAGATCGGGTACGAATTTAAGCCGTATATGCGATGCGGGAACAAATACGCGGTAAGTACCGAGCGAACCGATAAGTCCGCCTTTTGTATCTTTTTTGACGACCATTTCGAAAATCTCGCCGTTGCGAATCTGGTCGACCGCTTCGTCCGTCTTGCGCATCAAATCGGCACGACGCTTGGAAAGCAATACGCATCCGCTCACTTCATCGCGCTTTTTAACGATGATAGCGTCGATAACGGTACCGACGGGGAACTCTTCGGGCTTATACTCGCCCTCTTCGCACACTTCGGTTTTGCTGATAAAACCGTCGTTTTTGCCGCCGATGTTTACGCGAATACCGTCATCGTTGGCGGACAGAACCGTACCTTTTACAGCCTTGCCCTCGCGGTAACCCGTTACTGTTTCTTCTTTGATGGCTTTGATGAACTCTTCGTTACTTGCCTCGCCGAATTCTTGACCCATATAAGTCTTTACCTCCATAATCGACTCTGTCGGAGTCGATGCCCCCGCTACGATGCCCACTGTACCGCTTGGGGGAAAATCTGTATTTTCGAGCATTTCGAGAGAATTTACGAAATAAGTATTGCGGTTGACGCTTGCGCATAAATCGAACAGCTTATTCGTATTCGAACTTGATTTGTCGCCTACGACCAACACAATATCGCAACTTGCGGCAAGTTCCGCCGCTTCTCTTTGGCGCTCATAAGTAGTATAGCAAATCGTGTCGAAAATTTCAACCGTTTTTAATCGTATTTCCGATGTTTTTTTAATTATATTTTTGAATTTTTCGCCGTCAAACGTAGTCTGGCAAACAAAACACAACTTTTCATACTTCTCAAGCATCGAAAGATCGTAGGTCTCATCGATTATCGTAGCTGTATTTTCGCACCACCCGTTTGTAGCAATTACCTCCGGATGCGCCGCACCGCCTACAATCACTATATGATAACCCGCCTCGTAATGTTTACGAACAATATCGTGAATTTTCATTACGTAAGGGCAAGTCGCATCGACTACCGCATAACCCTTTTCTTCAAGCACCGCATAATCACGCTTCGGCGCACCGTGCGACCTTATGATTACCGTAGCCGTATCGCCTTTTTCGAGCGGCGGCAAGCCGTCAACGCCGTCGACTATAACCGCTCCGCGCGCAGTAAGGTCTTGTGTGACGCGTTTATTGTGAATGATCTCGCCGAGAAGATAACACTTGCCGCGCGACAAGCTATCCAATGCCTTGTCTATTGCGCGCTTGACGCCGAAGCAAAAACCGGCGTTATCGGCTATGAGTATCTTTAACATTACCCCTCTTTGCCGATCTATATTGCTTTTCCAGCGCTTTTTTCTCGGCGCGCTTGTTTTTTTTGTCTGTCTTCCACCCCTTGTTTTCCACCCACTCGTCAAGTCTGTCGAGCGTTGTCTGCATACCTATTCTGAATCGCTCCGTAGCGTCGTTGAGTACGCTTTCGTCTACACGCTTGGGATAAAGATCGCTCAAATCGACGGGATCTCCGACGCCGAGATAATTTCGCTTAAACAGTTTGCCTTTATGATGAACGACTATGGGAACTACGGTGGCATTGCCTTTGAGTGCAAAAAGCGACGCGCCGGAATGCATTTCCTGTATCTCGCGATTTACACGGTTGCGAGTACCTTCCGGATAAACCAACAGAGTCTCACCGTCTTTAAGCGCGTTAATGCACTCGCGCATAGACGAAAGTTCGGGCTTGTCGCGATCGACGAAAATTATTCCGATGTTGCGTATAAACCATCTTTGCAATTTGTTTCCGGCATTCTCCTTTTTTGACAGAAGTCGCTTATAACTCGGAATCCAAAACAATTGGTACGCAATATCCATCCAAGACAAATGATTGGATATTATCAATTGTCCGTGTTCGTATTTATTGTATTTCTCCTTATCCATCACTTTGCACGGCGCAATCAGCGCAGCTATCGGATACATAAGAAATCTCAATGTGTAAAACATTTTTTTCATTTACAAGCACTCCGTAACATCGCGCACTATTCGGTCGGCGACGGCTTCCGCAGATATGTCGTCCGAAACGATCGACACCGCGTCGACTGCCTGTTTGAGAGGTGCGACGGCGCGCGTACTGTCGTTTTTATCGCGCTCGTTGACGTCCGCCAAAACGCTATCGAAAGTAACGCTCTCACCCTTAGCCGCAAGCTCGTCGTAACGGCGCTTGGCTCTCACTTCCGGCGACGCAGTAAGAAAATACTTAAACTCGGCGTCGGGAAGCACGACCGTTCCGATATCTCTTCCGTCAAGTATGACGTTGCTGGTCTTGGATATTTCACGCTGTAACGACAGCAACTTTTGCCGCACATACGGTATTGCCGATACCGCCGACGCCGCCATAGAAACTTCGGGAGTACGTATACGCCCCGAAACGTCTTCGCCGTCCAAAATCACGTGCTGCGCCCCGTCGCGGTATTCTATAATCACTTCGGCGCTCGACAGACACTCTTCTACTTTCGCGGCATCTTTGATCGATACGCCGCAAGACAATGTTTTAAGTCCCAACGCGCGGTAGAGCGCGCCCGTATCCAAATAAGTTATGCCCAACTTTTTCGCTACGATTTTAGCTACGGTGCTTTTACCCGCACCGGACGGTCCGTCAAGCGCTATTGCATACGTTCCGCTTATATCGGGGCGAAGCGCACGCGCTCCGCGCAAATAAATATTGCGCACGGGATTGTCCGAATATGCGGTTATCATTATGCGAATACAGCCTTTAAGTCCGCCGTCGATATTCGGTTCGACACACGAAAAAAGCGGTACGGCAAACCCGCATTCGCGTATGACACGCGCAGGATGAAACGCGGTTATATCATCGGTAGCGGACACCGTTATGTTGACAACGTCATCGTTGCGGAGCGCGTTTTTGAAATACAGCGTGCGCACAAGCAACCGTACCGCGCCGGTTATGTCATTCACGGTATTATCCGCTGTGACCGCGCCGCGTATCGAAACCAATTTTTTATCCATATGTGGGTTTAACTCCTTAATTCTCGTCATTTGCCGCAGCGCTCGAACCTGCTACGAATCCTGTGGCGAACGCAATATGCATATTATATCCGCCGGTGAGAGCATCGACGTCAAGCACTTCTCCGCCGAAATACAAGCCCTTTACTATCTTTGACTGCATCGTCTTGGGATTTACCTGCTTCACGTCCACACCGCCGCTCGTAACGACAGCGTGCCCGAATCCTTCGCTGCCCGTAACCGTAAGTCCGAATGTTTTGATCGTATCGACCAACGTTTTACGTTCCGATCTGGTAATTGCATTGACAGGTGTGGCAGGCGAAATCCCCGACCTACCTATTATAAACGGAATCACCGATTTTGGCAACAGTTCATCCAAAGAATTTTTGAACTGCTTATTTAGCCTATTGCCGAAATCCTTTAACAAACGGTCATCGAGTTCGTCGGCAGTCAAAGCGGGTTTCAAATCGATAAAAACTTTATAAGGCGTGCTTCTACGCGACAAGTATGCGGACAACGTTAGCACCACAGGTCCGGAAATCCCGCAATCGGTTATCATCAGATCGCCGAATACGGGTTTGACACCGTCGGCACTTACAGACACGTTTTTAAGCGTCAGTCCGCGCGCAGACGAAATATCCTCTTTCGTTGTCAGTCCGACAAGCGACGGAACGGGCGAAATTACCCGATGTCCGAATTTTTCAATGATATTGTATGCACTCCCGTCCGAACCGGTCGAAGGATAACTCATTCCGCCAGTGCATATAACCACTCGGTCGAACTTTTCACTGCCGCCGACATATTCGACAGTAAAGCCGTCACCGTCGAAAATAATATTTTGAATATCAATGTCGATTCGAATATCGGCGCAATTGCTCTCCGCATATCGTCGCAACGCTTTCGTCACGTCACTGGCCTTGTCCGACTGCGGGAATGCCCGACGGCCGCGTTCGATTTTCGTCTTGCAACCGTTTTCTTCAATTAAGCTTATTGCGTCGTAAGGTGTAAATTTAGACAGTGCGGAGCGTAAAAACGGTGCATTTGTCACGACATTGCACAAAAAAGTCTCGTTGTCGCACACGTTAGTGAAATTACACCGACCTTTGCCTGTAATGTAAATCTTTTTTCCTATCTTGTCGGCGTGCTCGAATAACACGACTTCCGCACCCTTTGCGCTGCCTGCCGCGACCAATCCCGCCGCACCGCCGCCGATTACGGCTATTCTCATAATTCGAAATCTTCCCCGTTCAGCTTTTCCAGCGTCGCATAATCCGTTCGGTCGATAGTCAATGGAACTATCGTGATAAATCCATCCAAACAATTGCGCTCGTCACTGTCTGCCGACACCAAGCTGTTATCAAACTTGTCAGCCAAGTAAAAGCCTTTGTCGGACTGCCCGTAACCGCCCGCATATGCGCTTGACGTACTCATTCGGCAAAACTTAACGCCGATCGGCGTTCCCGTAGGAAAATTGATATCCAAAAGCGTCGTCTTAGGCAAATCGATAGCAGTGAGCATATCGAAATGCGCTCTGAAATATGCGGCACACGCATCGAAGTCGGCACGTGTGATCTCAGTCTTTTTTTTACACAACGAAAGAGCAAAAGCTCTGATCCCCAAAAATATCGCGTCGCTTGCAGCCGAAACAGTACCCGAATATAAAATATCCCCGCCCAAATTCCTGCCGAGATTTATTCCGGAAACGACAATATCGGGCGTGAAAATGTGTTTGACGCCGAGCTTGACGCAGTCGACGGGCGTACCGGATACGGCATAAACTTTATAGCCGTATCCGCCTACCTCACGGTATGTTATCGTATTCGGCGGCATTGTGAGCGACGCGGAAGCGGCGGATCGCTGAACGTCGGGTGCTATAACGGCAATTTCGTAATCGTCCTTAAATAAATCGGCGACGGCATGCAATCCTTCCGAATCGTAGCCGTCGTCGTTTGTAAACAGTATTCTCATATGGGTTGAACCTTGTTCGCTCCGTCGTAAATATTCTTGTCTATACCGTGAAGTCTCGCCTCGCGACGCTTGAAAAACGGTATTGCCAGTTGAGGGAACAGTGCGTAAGTAAGAACGTCCTCTTCCTGAATAGCATATTCTTCTATTTCTTTCTTGTATGCGCCGAGCTCAGGCTTGATGTTATCGGCAGGGCGACACGTAATGCGCGGAGTATCGCCGATTATCTTCTTTATTATCTTGGCGTCCGGTTCGAGCGGAAGTTTGCCGTATTCGCCGGCTACGACGCCTTTCGTTTCCTTTGTTACCGTTTTATAGCGTTCGCCGGCAAGCACGTTGAGAACCGCTTGCGTGCCGACGATTTGCGACGACGGCGTAACCAGCGGAGGAAATCCGAGATCTGCGCGCACGCGCGGAACTTCTTCGAGAACTTCGGTCAGTCTGTCGGATGCATTTTGCTGTTTTAGTTGGCTTATCAGATTGCTGAGCATTCCGCCGGGCACTTGATAGATGAGTGCATTTACGTCGACTTTAAGCACCTTCGGGTTGAGTATTCCGTCGGCGGTCAGTCTTTCCGCAACCTTACGGAAGTAAACGGTACACTTATTCAGCTTATCGAGATCGAGTCCCGTATCGTACTCCGTACCCATAAGCGATGCGACAAGAGATTCCGTAGCGGGTTGGCTCGTACCGTTACCGAGCGGCGACAGTGCCGTATCGACAATATCGCACCCCGCCTCGATAGCTTTGAGATTGACCATATCGCCCGTGCCCGCCGTATTGTGCGTGTGCAAATGAACGGGTATTTTTATCTTGTCTTTGATTCTCGAAACAAGCTCGTATGCGGTGTAAGGCAACAACAGATTTGCCATATCTTTAATACATATTATGTCCGCACCCATCTTTTCGAGTTTGACGGCAAGATCCACGAAATAGTCGACCGTATGCACCTTGCTGGTCGTATAGCACAACGCCGCTTCGACTGTTCCGCCGTACTTTTTGGTGCTGTCTATCGCCTGCTTCATATTGCGGATGTCGTTGAGCGCGTCGAATATACGAATAACGTCGATTCCGTTCTTTAAAGACAAACGGCAAAACTCGTCTACCACGTCGTCCGCATAATGCTTATAACCGAGAATATTCTGTCCGCGAAACAGCATCTGCAACTTCGTATTGGGTATGGCTTTCCGCAATGCCCTGAGCCTATCCCACGGGTCCTCGTCGAGGTATCTTAAACACGAATCGAAAGTCGCGCCGCCCCACGCTTCGAGCGCATAAAATCCGACGTCGTCGAGCAGTTTTGCTGCGGGCAACATCTCATCGGTGCGCATACGCGTCGCAGCCTGTGACTGGTGCGCGTCGCGCAGTATAGTTTCCATAATCTTAACCTTAGCCATAATAGAACGCTCCGTTATAATTTATGCGCCGAAAATAGACAACAGCACGCCCGCCGCGACCGCCGAGCCGATGACACCGGCAACGTTCGGACCCATAGCGTGCATCAACAAATAATTGTTCGGGTTTTCTTTTTGAGCGACGGTCTGCGACACTCGCGCCGCCATCGGCACTGCCGATACGCCCGCACTGCCGATTAGCGGATTTACTTTGCCGTGCGAAACCACATACATCAGCTTACCCATCAACAATCCGCCTATCGTACCCATCATAAACGCGACGAGACCGAGCGCAACGATCTTCAACGTGTCGACCGAAAGGAACGTTGTGCCGAGCGCTTTAGCGCCGACGCATACTCCCAAGAAAATCGTAATAACATTCATAAGTCCGTTGCTCGCGGTATTGGACAGTCTGTCCGTAACCATACATTCTTTCAGCAGATTGCCGAACATAAGCATACCGAGCAACGGCAACGAATCGGGAATGATCAAGCCGCAAATAAGCGTGACCACTATCGGGAACACTATCTTTTCACGCTTGGAAACGGGACGAAGCTGTTCCATTTTCACCGCGCGCTCTTTCTTTGTGGTGAGCAACTTCATAATAGGCGGCTGAATTATAGGAATAAGCGCCATATACGAATATGCCGCGACCGTTATTGCCGGCAACAGGTCGAACTGCTTAAGCATTGTCGTTACGTAAATGGAAGTCGGTCCGTCCGCACCGCCTATTATGGCGGTCGCCGCAGCCGCCGCGCCGTCGAAGCCCAAAAGTATAGCGCCGAACAGCGTTATGAATATACCGAGCTGAGCCGCCGCGCCCAATATAAAACTCTTGGGACTGGCGATAAGCGGTCCGAAATCGGTCATTGCTCCTATGCCCAAAAATACGAGCGGCGGGAAAATAACCCATTCGACGCCCTTTTCCATATAGTACAAAAGTCCGCCGGGCGAAGTCACCCCGTCGACCGTACTCGGCGCTTTCATAAGTATCTCATATGCGCCCGGAATATTTACAAACAGCATACCGAACCCAATCGGAACGAGCAATAACGGCTCTTTTTTAAGTCCGATCCCGACGAACAGCAAAACACACGCAATGACCAACATAACGTAGTTTTGCCATTCGGATTGGTAAAAACCGGTGCTTTCCCACAGGTTTTTAAGCATATCTACGAAGTTCATATACCTTCCCCGCTGTCAGCGAATGTATGCAAGCACTGCGCCGGTCTCGACGTTATCGCCCTTTTTGACGGCATAAGTGATTGTGCCGCTCACGGGCGCATTTACGTCGTTCTCCATTTTCATCGCTTCGAGAACGATGATTTTATCGCCCTCTTTGACAGCATCTCCGTCTTTATGGGAAAGACCGAGAATAAGTCCGGGAAGTGGCGACGGAACGGGGGTACCCTCTCCCGCAGGCTTAGATACGGGCGTTTTCGCCGCAGGTGCGGAAGACACGGAAACGGGGGCGGAGCTTTCACCCGCACCTACTTCCTCTACGTCGACCTCATACGACTTACCGTTTACAGTTACATTGAACTTGCGCATATATTCCTCCGAAATTTTATGGATTTTGTTTCCGATTATACGGACTGACTATACCTTTCTTCTTACTCTGCGAATAACGAATTCCGGCGTCACGTCGGCATTTTCTTCAGACAACACAACTGTTATAGCCGCCGTTATCGCCGCGATAAGTTCATCTTCATTATCGCTGTCCGTCGTGATGTCACTTACAGCGGTTTTCGATTTTTTAGACTTGGAACCGGACTTTTTGCTGTTGAATACCGCACCCAACAAATAGAAAATACCTACAAGCACAGCCAGCACAACAACGACTATGATAAAGCCGATAAGCGCATAAAGCGCCGCCATACCTGTCGTCACTACCGCATTCTCGTTGAACTTCGCATACAGAGTCGTATCCTCGCGGACGACTGTATCCGCATCGAAATAATCGAAGAAGTCGATGTCGGTATACCATCCGGCAAACGTATAAGTAAATTTGTCGGTAGGCTCACGCGTCGGGTCATCTATGCCCCCGATCGTGCCGCCCTTTACGATTTCTATTGTCTCGTAAATTTCGCCGTCTACAATAAACGTGACGGCAACGGTTTCAGCGCCCTCCGGAATTTTTTCTTCGGCTTGATCGGACGCGCAACCGACCGCAAAAAGCATTAGGGACACAAGTATCGCCAACACGCATACGATCCGCTTGAAATTAAATCTCATATTTGCCATACGACACTACTCCACGCGTGCAAGCAACGCGGAAATCAAATACGATCGCGTTAAATTCGGTTCGATAACATTATCCAGCTTTCCGCCGCGCGCGACGTACACAGCATTGCTGTTTTCGGACGCGTATGCCGCAGCGAATTTTGCCGCCGCTTTGTCTTTGTCTTTGGCGGATTTAATCTCGTCGGCATATTCGAGCCGAGCCGCCGCCTCCGACTCCATAACTCCGAGTTCCGCATTTTCCCACGCGAGTTTGTAATCGCAAGGCGAAACAAGTGCGGAATACGCACCGCCTATCGCCTTACCGAAAATGACGCAGTGCAGATCGACCGTTATCAAGTTTACATTGTATATCAATCGCGCCATTTCACGAATGAGCGCCGTATCGTCCCCGCTCTGTGCCGTACCCACGCTGTCGACAAAGAAAATGACGGGAATTTCCGCATTCTCGCACGTTTCGATAATACGTTCGATCTTAATGCACGCATCGACCGTCAGTCTGCCGCCGTCGACGGCTCCGTCTACCGCTACAATGCCGACATAGGTATCGGCGAGCATAGCAAAGCCCGTTTTCACGACGGATGCGAAATTTTCGCGAACCTCGAAAAAGGTGTCCTTATCCACAACTTGTTTTATGACCGCCGAGCAGTTACTGCCCGCTTTCAGTCCTTTACATACCCGATTCAGATCGTCGCCGCCGCGAACTTCGTTACCGCAGAAAATATCTAGTATCTTGTTCAGTAACCCTTTGATCTCGTTCTTTTTAACTATATTGGTTACGATGCCGCGTTCGGCAAGAACTTTCGCTCCGCCTACCGCAGACTCCGGCACACCCGCCTTTGCCGACAGAACGAGAGGCGACGCCGTCGCACTCACGGCTTCGGGACAAGCAAGCACAAAGTCGCTGAATTCGGAGAGATATGCAGAAATTCCCAGATTGTTGCCTTTGATTATCGAGATCACAGGCACTTGCTCGTGTGCGATCGCAAACGCGCGGAGCATATCGGAATATCCTTCGAGACATTCTATGCCTTCCGCAATGCGCGCACCAGATGTATCCCACACGGCTATCAGCGGCTTACGGGTAGACAGAGCATTGTTGACGGTGCGTATTATCTTCTTTGCGCCGAGCGCGCCGATAGCACCCTTAAACACCGCCGCATTCGTTGCGAAAATTGCGACTGCGTTATTGTTTATCTGAGCAATTCCGCTTATGACGCCCTCGCCCGTCGCGTCGCCGAACTCTGTCGAAGAACACATCAACGCATCTGTTTCCACGAACGATTTATCATCGACGAAAACGTCGAGAAAAGCCGAAACATCCTTATTGACTGCACGAAGCTTAGACCTTACGCTCTGCAAAGTTTCCATATGCCCTCCAAACGATTAGCGAAAATGCCGACTGTCGATTCTGCGTGAAGACATACGCCAAATGACGGTAAGCCATATCTCCACAAATATATTATAACACCCTTAATATTTTTTTTCAACAAAAAGAGCGCACTTTTGCACGATAAAATTAAAAATTTATCGTGCGTAAACGCGCCCGTGTTTATTCCGATCCGATATTTTTCGGATTCGACAGAATCAGGTTTACAGAGATTTGAGATAATCTATCTCACGCGGAGAAAGATACCGCCATTCGCCGCGAGACAGCCCGCCAAGTCGAATATCGCCTATGGCAACGCGCTTCAAAAACAGTACCCGTCTTCCCAAAGATTCTATCATATTCTTTATCTCGTGGTTTTTCCCTTCGGTAACAGTAATTTCGAGACGGGTGTTTCCGTTTTCCGTACCGACAACCTTAACTCCGGCACTCGAATACTGTACACCGCCGTACTGCACCCCCGCACGCAAACGTTTCAGCTCGGCTTCCGTAGGCTCTCCCTCTACTCTTACAGAATAAAGTTTTTTAATACCGCCACTCGGATGCATAATTTTATTTGCAATATCTCCGTCATCGGTCAGTAAAAGAAGCCCCTCCGTATCATAATCGAGTCTGCCGACGGGAAATACCCTGTGCGAAACTTTCACTATATCGAGAACGGTGCGCCGCCCTCTGTCGTCGCTTGCGGTGCTTACGCATCCCTTCGGCTTATTTAACATAATATAAGTCTTTTTGTGCGATGGAGATACCGTTCTTCCGTCGACTTCGACTACATCGCCGTCTTTAACTTCCGTAGCGAGCGCGGTCACGGGTTTTCCGTTAAGCCGAACGCGCCCGTCCAAAACGAGCGCTTCGCACTTTCTGCGACTGTCAAGTCCACAGCTACTCAAATATTTGTTGATACGCATTATACGTATATAATAAACTATTTCGTTACGAAAATCAACCGTTTGGCAAGTACTCTTCAATTCGATCTATCGAGAAAACGCCTTATCCAGTAGCCGCATACTTTCTTCCCACATATCGCCGCAGTTCAGAACAGTGCATATATATGTTTTACCGTCGCGCGTAGCGGACGAAACCAAGCACCGTCCCGATGCACGCGTATACCCCGTCTTTATACCGTTGCCGCCGAAATAGTTATACAATATTTTATTCTTGTTTGGAAAGTTACGACAGTATTCGTGATTGTGGTACGGTGTTTTATGGCGTTTTGTAGCAACTATTTCCCTGAATGTCTCATTCTGCATAGCATAATATGAAATTTTACATAGATCGTGCGCCGTAGTGTAATGCTCGTTATGATGAAGCCCGTGCGGATTGACGAAATTAGTGTCGGTCGCACCCGCTTTTTCGGCAGTCTCATTCATCAATTTGACAAATCCGTCGACACTGTCCCCCACAATGACTGCGAGTGCGACGGCGCAATCGTTACCCGATTGCAACATAAGACCGTACAAAAGATCGCGAACGGATAACATCTCACCCCGTTCCAAATACAGAGACGATCCCTCCACCCCGATCGCTTCGTCGGGAATAGGCATAGGTAAATCGAGATTGGTGCAATGTTCCAAAACCGTTATCGCGGTACATATCTTCGTAGTGCTCGCAGGTTCGCGACGCGCGTCGCAATTCTTGAAGAATAAAAGGTCGCCCGTATCTCCGTCTATAAGCGCCATCGACTGCGCGGAACTTGCAATTTCGCACCCGTATGCCGCTACGGATTCTTCTCCGCTCGCAGGACGCGCCGCGCCGAAACACAACACGGCCGCAGTAAATGCCGCGATGATATACGCAAATCTCCTCATTTACGCTTTCCGCCCTTGCCGAAAAAAGAACCGACTATATTGGGAATGGTATCCATAACCTTATCGAACGGACCCTTACTCTCCGTAGTAAGCATACGAACGTTCTTACCGTCGTTTACAAGAAAACAGACCGGCGATATGCTCATTCCCGCACCGGACGCTCCGGCAAACGGGTATTCGTTGAGTTGCTTATTACTGTACTCTCCGCCGCCCGACACTATACCTATACTTATCTTGCTTATAGGAATTACGCTCGTTCCGTCCGGCAATATTATCGGATCCCCCACGATCATATCCGCATCTGTCAGCGTGTGCATTTTTCCGAATGCACTATCCATAATCTGTTCAATCGGGTGTTCTCTATACTCACCCGGCAATGTATTTTCCATAAACGCTCCTTGCCCCGCTATGTCCGCCGCATTTTGTTTTTATCTTTTTTATAAGTACAACACATACGGCATATATAATATCGGCAGTAGTAATGGAAAATATGCCGGAAAATGCCAAATCCAATCGTTCCGAATCGTAATTAGGCGTTAAATTGCTTATTTCGCCGTGAAATCCGAAGTACGCGCCCGCTTGCGCACACGCTATTTTCATCGTTCCTACGATAAACGCCGTAATTGCGGCATCTCCGGTGCCGATAATCCCGACAAGGCGCAAATGCCTGATACGTATGCGTTTTACGATTTCGACCGCTACCGACATTGCAAAAGATTTGACCGCCGCCGCCAATTTACCGACTTTCTTTTTTTTGTCATTCTTATTTACATCGTTACCCGCTTCTTCTTTGACATTGATTTTCTTCATTACCGAATTAGGTTTTATATGTTTTACAAAAATCGGCAAACCGAAAAATGCGACGCGCAGTTCGCCTTCGTCTCGCACGGTATCTACGGAAGCATATACTCCTATTACTATCGGCATAACTATTAAATGCAATGAAATAACGGTAAGCACCAAATACAACATATATATAGTGTTTACCGTCATACAATAATTTATTAATATGGCTTTTATTCTTTGCTATCGTCGGTCGTAGCGGCGGCTTCCGCATCGACCTCAATCAATTCGACATCTTCACCTTGCAAAAATTCGGGGATTTCTTCATCTTTGGCGAAATTATATAACTGATCTTCGGTCGGTTCCGGCGAAGTTTCCTCTATTGCCTTGATCTTATCGAGAAGCGAGTCGCGATCGGGCAAATCCGATATATCCTCTATGCCGAATCGCTTCAAGAACGCTTCCGTAGTGCCGAAAAGCAAAGGTTTACCGAGCGATTCCTTTCTGCCGACGACTTCTATCAGATTGTTTTTCAAAAGCGCTTGAAGCGCATAATCGCAGTTCACTCCACGAATGCTTTCTATATCCAGCCTAGTTACCGGCTGACGGTACGCTATTATCGAAAGCGTTTCCATAGCCGGATTCGACAACGCTTTTTCTTTTATCGGATTAAGCACGCACGCGATTATGTCGGAATATTCGGGATTGGATGCGAACTGAATTTTTCCGTTGAACGAAATCAAATGTATACCCGATTTACCGCCGAACCGCTTTTGCAATCTTTTTACGGCGCCGTTCACCTCGCTTTTTTGCAACTCCAAAAGTTCGCAAATATCGGCGATTTTCAGACCGTCGCCCGACACGAATAACAATGATTCCAAAATATCGTCAATAAGTTCAATCTCCATCGCGATCCGTTCTCCTTCTGATGATTATAGTATCGAATATTTCTTTCTGCTCGGCGGTCACCTCTTGAGATTTTAACAGTTCCAACAACGCACTGAACGTGGTCACAACCTCACTGACCGTAAAATCTTCGTCGAAAAGCTCGTCGAACGCAACCTGATCCGCACACTTTACGCGCTCGCGTATGTACGTTATCTTCTCCTCGACCGTGAACGGATCGCGCTCTATCTTTCGCGTGCGGAACACCTGTTGGCGCGTCCCGATCTTCTCGAACATTTTTTTGAGCGCCTTGACAAGCCCGTCTGTCGTCATATCTTTAAGCACTAAACGTGGTTCCCCGACACTGTTATCGGGCGCACGGTAGTGCATATTTATGATCTCTTGTTCACGCATACGCTCCGCAGCTTCCTTGAATATGCGGTACTCTTCGATACGGTTTATGAGATCTGTCTTTGTTTCTTCCTGCTCGCGTATCTCCTCTTCGGTCTCCACTCGCGGAAGAAGCGCACGCGATTTTATTTCCAAAAGCGTCGCCGCGATCACTATAAAATCGGTTGCCTGCTCGATATCGAGTTCGTCGACCTGATCCATCGCCGCCAAATACTGCTCGGTGATGTCCGATATAAAAATATCTTCTATTCGAATTTTCGCGCGCTTTACAAGATCGAGCAACAGGTCGAGCGGACCGTCATAGTTGGCAAGAACTACGTGATAGCTTTTGCTCTCCTCGTCATCGACGTTCGGTTTGAAGTCCTTAGCCATTTATATCGACCCCATCAACAAAATCCATACGGCATTAAACACTTCACGCAGCGGCGGCATCATCAGCGACCAAAATAACGTAAAGCCGAGTCCGACGTAATACGTGCAATAACTCATATACGTGCCGAGTATGTCTATATAGGCGAACCAGTTGGGTATCTGCGGGAAATAGTTCATAGCCATCGACACTATAAAATGCAAACCCACAAGTCCGAAAAGAATATACTGTCCGTTTGTCCGCATAAACGCACAGAATTTATTGCCCCTACGCGTAAGACATTCGACAATTCTGAAACCGTCCAAAGGATATATCGGCAGCAGATTGAAGAACGCGAGCGATAAATTAAGACGCATATTGACTATGAAAAATCGCGCGAAATAAAACATAACGTTCACGCCGATCTCGCTGTCCGTCAGCACCATACCCAGTCCCATAAGACAAATCAAAAGCGCGAACAAAAGCGCTAGTATAAGATTCATACATATACCGGCAATCGACACGGTAAAAAGTCCGCGACGGAATTTTCTGAAATTACCGGGATTGATCGGAACGGGTTTTGCATAACCGAAACCGACAAGCATCATCATAACAAATCCTATCGGATCGAAATGCTTCAACGGATTGAGAGTCAGTCTACCCGAATACTTAGCCGTGTAATCACCGTTCCATTTAGCTACAAGCCCGTGAGCGTACTCGTGAAGCACCATAGCTATAACGACGGCCACTAACGTAAAAACGACATATATCAAGTAGTCGAGTGCGTTGTCGGCATAAAGCGCGGCGAAAATCATTTAACGACCTCCGTAAACGGCACACAATCGTTTCGCGTAATATCTTCATACGTCTGCGGTTTCACCATATAATCGGACTTACCGTCCATAACGGCAACGACGGGCGGTATAAGATTTCTGTTGTAATTGGACGCCATAGAATAGTGGTAAGCACCGGTCGACAACACCGCGAGAATGTCGCCGCAATGAAGATTCGGCAGTTTGATTCCGTCTATCAATATATCCCCGCTCTCGCAGCATTTACCCGCTATCGAATATGTGTGCGTGCGCTCCGCATCGGCTCTATCGGCAACGACTGCGGTATACTGCGCGTCATAAAGCGACGGGCGCGGATTTTCGAACATACCGCCGTCGACCGCCGCATAAGTTTTTATATTCTTGATCGTTTTTATCGCTCCGATCGTATATAGCGTGATCCCCGCTTCGCCGACTATCGACCGTCCGGGTTCGACTATAAGTCGCGGCGCGACTATATTTTTGGCTTTTACGGAAGAAAGCAAATAGCTCGCAGAGTTTTGCATATACTCTTCGGGCGTGAGCGGTCTGTCCTCTTCGACGTATTTAATGCCGAATCCGCCGCCGAGATCGAGTCTTTCGACAGCTATACCTAAGGCGTTGAGTTCGACTATAAAATCGGTCATTTTATCGATAGCTATTTCAAAAGACTGCTTTTCGAAAATCTGTGAACCGATATGACAGGCAATGCCCTTAAACACTACGTTCTTATATGTAGCAACCGATTTTATGAATTGCTCCGCCGTACCGTCCGCTATCGAAAATCCGAACTTGCTGTCGGGGGTAGTCGTTTGGATAAACCTGTGCGTATGCGCCTCAACGCCGGGATTGACGCGAACCAAAATGTTTTGCGGCTTAGCCGCTATTTCGTTTACGAGTTCGAGTTCTCGTTCCGAATCGACAACAAAACACTCTACGCCCGATTCGACGGCATATTCTATCTCGTCGCGCGATTTATTGTTGCCGTGAAAATATATGCGCTCGGCAGGCATTCCGCCCTTCAACGCGGTATAAAGTTCGCCGCCTGACACCACATCGGCGCCGATACCGAGCGGCTCAAGCAAGCTGTAAATTCCGACGCAACCGAACGCCTTAGAAGCATAGCACACCGTAAAGTCGGGATACACGTGTCTTAATACGTCGACATAAGATTTTGCGGTACGCAAAGCGCGCCGCACGTCAAAGACGTATAGCGGCGTTCCGTACTTTGCGGCGAGTTCGGTAGAATCACAGCCGCCGATAATCAGCTTGTGATCGGTCACCGAAAGATCGCCTATACCTATCTTACAGCTATTCTTCATTCCTCGTCGTCATCGTCCGCCAAGTTAGCATTGTGATATACGTTTTGCACATCGTCGTCATCGTCGAACATATCGAGCATTCTGCGAATTTTCGTTTCGGTTTCGCTGTCAACGTCGACCGTTGCGGAAGGCACCTGAGACACTTCTGAGGAGATTATCTTTTTGCCGGCTTTTTCCAATCCGTCGCGAACCGCGTCGAGCGCGCTCGGACTTGCCGAAATGTAATACTCCGTTTCCGACGAATCGAAATCGTCCGCGCCCATATCGAGCGCAAGCATCATAATTTCCTCATCGTCGTCGCCGACGGCTTTCTCTACGGTAACGACGCCTTTCGACTCGAACATATACGACACACAGTTAGTCGTGCCGAGCGAGCCGCCGCACTTATCGAATATATGACGGACAGACGCAGCGGTTCGATTTTTGTTGTCGGTAAGCGTCTCGACGATAACGGCAACCCCGCCCGAACCGTAACCCTCATAGGTTATCGCGTCGTATACAACGTTCGAATCCTCGCCGCTAGCCTTCTTAATGGAACGCATAATATTGTCGTTGGGCATATTCGCCGCCCGCGCTTTCGAAATCACGTCGCGTAAGCGCGGATTGTTGTTGGGATCCGGACCGCCGCTTCTTACTGCGACGGCAAGCTCACGCCCGATCTTTGTAAAAACATTTGCGCGCGCCGCATCGGTCTTACCTTTTTGACGCTTTATAGTTGCCCATTTACTATGTCCTGACATACATTTCTCCGAATGTTTTTTTATATTTTACAATACCGCGCCGAAAAAGTCAATTACTTTAATACATAAGCGCGTACATCATAATCCCCGCAGCAACAGATGCATTGAGAGATTCGATATTCTTTTGCGGAATTTTGAGTATGCGTGACGCAACCCCCATAATTTCGTCGCACACTCCGTCCGCCTCGTTGCCTATAACGACGCAAAACTTACCCGTCGGCTTGCTCGCGTCAAACACGTTTTCACCCGTCATATCTGCGACAACAAGCTCATAACCTCTCGAAACAAGCTCACAAGGCGGTATGTCGAATACCATTCGGCATTTGAGAACAGCCGACATCGCACTGCGCGTCACTTTTGGAGAAAACACATCGGCACAGTTATTCAGTACGACGTCGTATCCCGCCGCGCACGCGGTACGGAGTATTGTTCCGACGTTTCCTGGATCGCGCACGCGGTCGAGAAGAATGCACGCTCTGCCTTCGGGGAAAACGGGCTTGGGCATTGCGTTCACGGATAAAACTCCGCAAGGACTACCCGTCTCCGCTATTTTGCAAAACAAACCGTCGGAAACGACCGAAACATCGAATTCCGAGAAATGTCCGCCGTATTGCTTGTACGCGCTCTCGCTCAACACTATTACGCGCACCGAATCCGGAGACGCTTCGGCAGTATCAGCAACGTTGGCGAATCCCTCCACGAAAAATTCACCGTATTGTTCGCGATATTTTTTCTGTTTGAGTTTATTGATCCGCTTAATCAGCCGATTGTCAGATGAAACGATTACATCCATAGCTCGCCTCGTTTAGGTAGAATTCGTAAAGTAAAAGAGCGTCGTGACGACGCTCGAATACATTAAATACTTGTGATTATGCCGACAACGCCGCCGCCGCTTTTTTGGCAAGCGCGCCGAACGCTTCGGGTTCGTTGACCGCCATATCCGCCAGAACCTTGCGGTTGAGATCGATACCGGAAAGTTTGAGACCGTGCATAAACTTGGAATACGACAGATTATGCATACGCGCGGCGGCATTAATACGCGCGATCCACAACGAACGGAAATCGCGTTTTTTGAGTCGTCTGCCGATGTAAGCGTACATCTGCGACTTCATAACCGCCTGACGCGCAATGCGGTACGAGCGGGACTTCGATCCGAAATAGCCTTTGGAAAGTTTGAATATCTTTCTACGCTTTTTGACTGCGTTTACTGCTCTTTTAATTCTCATAGTAAGCCTCCCTTAATTACTTTTGCGCCATATCGCGAATGGTTTTTTCTTGTTTGGTCGATTTAAGGTACGCACCTTGACGCAATCTCATAATGCGCTTTCTCGGTTTCTTATTGAGAATGTGGTTCTTACCCTGTTGCGCTCTTTTTACTCTGCCCTTTGCGGTAACGCGAAAGCGCTTTTTCGCGCCGCTGTGGCTCTTCATTTTAGGCATATTTATTTCCTCCGAAAAAATTATTACTTATTTACGATAGGCACAAGCATCATAACGATACTTCTGCCGTCGACCGAAGGTTTGCGGTCGATAGTCGCAATTTCCTTGACGGTTTCATAGAAAGAATACATTATGTCCACGCCTATCTGCGGGCGCGCCTGTTGCCGTCCGCGCATTCTTATGGACACCTTTACCTTGTCGCCGTCCGACAAGAATTTATTCGCTTGCTTCGCCTTTGTGTTGAGATCGCCCGAATCTATCGTCATAGACAGTCTTATTTCTTTAATGTCCGTCTTTTTCTGATTTTTTTGAGCGTCCTTAGCCTTTTTGGTCGCATCGAAACGGTACTTGCCGTAGTCCATTATCTGGCATACCGGCGGCTGCGCGTTGGGCGTTATCATAACTAAATCGAGTCTGCGCTCGTCGGCAAGCTCCTTAGCCTGCGCCGCGCGCATAATGCCGAGCATTGCGCCCGTTTCGTCTTTGACTCTTACGTCGAGATGATTCGCGATCCCGTCGTTTGTCACAAGCTCCTTAAAAATGGTTGTATTCCTCCCAAAATAAAAATTGCAAGTTAAGCAAACCGTAACTCACAACACAAAACAAACGATATTTTGATTGTTTTACCGTTCCGAGCACGCCCGAACGGTGAGAATAAATCTGCTTACCCGACTATTATAATACACCGCCGTTATCTTTGTCAATTGTTTTTCGTAATATTTTCAAACATTTTTACACAACGCATCGGCAATAATTTTCGGAGACTGTACACGCGGTTATCGCCGCATAAAATCAAAAGCTATCGACACACTAAACGAAAAGACAAAAGGAGATCAGCTATGAAAAAGACTCTCGTTGCCATAACGTCGTGCGCCGCGCTTGCCGCTCTTCTGTGCGGCTGTTCACCCACACCTAAGGCACAAAATTCCGCTACGCCCTCGCCGAACACAAGAAATACGGTCACCACTCCGGACACACGTGACGGCTATAACGATATAGACAGAGATTTCGCTGTCATACCCCACCGTATGCCCGCATTCGAGTTACACACAAAACTGTCTTTCGGAAATTCGCCGAGCGGAGTTTACACCGTCGAATATATCCATTCTCCGCGCGACGGTCAGCAGGACGACACGCTCGATTACAAATTGGAGCTTAACGCCGACAATACTTTTACTCTCAGCGCAACCGTAAACGGAGTGACTGCCGATCATTACGGACATTGGTATGCACGGCACGGCGGCGAAGTAACAATGTACTACGACGAACCAATCGATCCGTCCGCACATAACGTTTATGTGTCCGATTATCTTTATGGTGAGCTGTTGCCGCACGGAAAGATTATGATATACGACAACTGCAATGTAATCGTACTCGCCAAAACCGCCGAAAACGGCGACAACGGAAATGCGGATGCCCGCGAAATATCGCCTTACAACACCGTGCCTCGCAGAATAAAGGACATTCGAGAGATTCCGCAACCGCCCGATCGCACCGATGACGATAAACCGACGGCGTAACCGCCGTTTACATATGCAAACTCATTTTTGCGGCAGTGAATATGTATACGCACCGTTTGCGATAGTCAATATATTATCTTGCGGCACCCCTTCGTTATAGTTACTCAAAACCGTTCCTTCATAGCGCGTTTGTCCGATCGAGCGAATACGCACGGCATCATATGCCGAAAACGCAATATCGTCCGTTCCGTTCTTTGCAAACAGAACTCCGCAAAACTCATAACCGATCATTTCGCCATCGAAATATGCAGGCTTAATCTCGTAATTTTCACCGTTGTCTATAAGTCTGAAATCGATGCCGTTATCTATAAGCCGCGCTCCGCAATCGCCGAATTTGTCGCAATATACGATACCGATTTTTACGGAAGACCGCAATTCGAGAATAATATCGACTGTTTTATCGTCAATCGACAGTAAATATATTCCGTCCACTTTTTTACATCGATTTTCATCCAGCATTCGTTCAACGGCATAACGGTTGTCGACATACCCTATCAGATAGCTGTTATCATCATACAGCACTAAACTTTCCGAACTGCGGCACTCGCCTACCGCAATATATTCGGACGGTAACGACGGCGAAACCGTGTAAAATGCGACGCAAGCGGCGACAGTCATCAATATCACGGACAGTCTACCTTTGGGCATCATAAAGAACTCGCTCGCACAAAACATTGCGGGATAACATAAGAATACGGCAGCAGTTGCGTTTACGTAAATTTCTGAATACGGCACTGCCGCAATGCCGTGAGCTATGTAGTCAAGCGGAACGAGCAAATATTTACATACGGAAAGCACTACGCCGCAATACGGTATCGCTCCTATGACGGAAAAGACAATGATCGACGCAAACACAACCGACGCATACGGTATTGCCACGATATTTATAAATACGGCGAGCGGCTGAATGCACTTGAAAAAATAGATTAGTGTCGGTACGATCCCTATTTCCACAGAGAACGTAGATCCTATAGCTTTCGCCACCTTTTTATGCACGTTCTTCGCCGTAAGCGCACGCACTATCATATTGGAAAACAATGCTATACCGAAGATCGCGCCGAAACTCAATAAAAAGCCCGTTTCAAACAGATAAAGAGGTTTTACTGCCAAAATAAACGAAAACGCGCAGAGCATCGATGACATAATATCCCGCCTGCCTCCCACTATTTCGGCTATTCCCGCTACGAATGCCATAATTACGGCACGCATCACGGACGGTGAAAAATCGGCGAGCACCGCATAAACTATAATCAAAACACCGATAATAGGAAGCCGAATGCGCTTATCTAATTTATTAAGCGCAAAATCAATCATCATTATGACAAATCCGATATGCAGCCCCGATACGGCAAGAATATGTCCTATTCCCGCCGCAGAAAAATAATCGACGATACCGTCGTCAAGTCCGCTTTTATCTCCTGTCAGCATCGAAAATGCGATATTGCCGAACTTGTCGCCCATATTATCGTTCAATAAATTACGCAAACCACGCAAAAATTTCTCTATCGCCGTCGGTTTGCCGAATTCTATCTCAATACCGTCGGCACTTACGGTTGTTCGGTAATATACGCCCGTGCGGTACGCATTGCCGTCGACAACGCCGTCGTTTATCGGTAATAAGACAGTGACATAAGCATTGAATTTCAGCGTATCCCCGTAATCGACGAACTCCGCAACTCCGTATTCCTCCGCTTCGATACCTACTATCATCGTGCCCGACATCGGCACGCCGTCAAAAATCAAATTTTCGAGTTTAATCCGATAATTGCCAGAACTCGTATCGAACGCGCAAGCCCGACCCTCTACATAATGATTACCGCCGCAATTCGCAACTTCCATTCTGCTATCGTAATGGGTGACGGCTACTGCATATGCGCACGTGCCGAGTATCAAAGACAGACATACGGCTATCGCTACCCTTAATTTCGTGCGCTTGAAAATTACACGAGCGACCGTTACCGCACTCACTGCGGCAAGAGCAACGATATACACAACGCCGACGACGATACCCGCCGTGCGATTTATCATATACACATACGCACACAGAATCGCGCCGAACACAGCCGCCGCGATCACCGAAAATGCTCTGAAATTTATCGGAAACCGACCGCTCATAATTAGTTCATAGTAACCGATCTGATAAATTCGGGACTCTTCATCGATTTTAGTATCGCGTCCGTAGAACTGCCGTCGGCAATCAGCGCGTCCGACATAGCTCGCGCACACTCTATAATGCTTTCGTCTATTTCGAGCGAACCGCTGCCGTGCTGACGAAGTCCGACAAAATCTCCCGCTCCGCGCAACTTAAAATCGAGTTCGGACACCTTAAAACCGTCCGACATCGAACAGAAATTTTTGAGCCTATCGCCGCTTTCCGGCGTGCCGTTTTCGCTCACCAAAAAGCAGTACGATTCCTTAGTACCGCGTCCGACTCTGCCGCGAATTTGATGCAACTGCGATAAACCGAATCTCTCGGCGTCGTAAATAACCACATTCGTAGCCTCAGGAACATCGATACCGACTTCTACAACCGTAGTCGAAATAAGCACTTTCAATTTTCCGAACTTGAACGCCGACATTACTTCGTTCTTCTCGGAGTCTTTCATTTTTCCGTGCACACATCCCGTTACCTTTCCGAGCGGCATATCTTTCACCTTTCCGTACACCTGTTCGACGCCGGTAAGTTCGTCGTCCGCATCTTGTATTCTCGGACAGATTATGTAAGTACGTTCGTCTCGCCGGGCGCATTCTGTTATATAATTATACATTCTGTCGATTTTATGCGCAGGCACGACAGCCGTATGTATTATCGGCCTGTTTTTGGGCATTGTGTGAATTTCGGTATGTTGAAGCTCGCCGTAAAGCGACAACGCGAGCGTGCGAGGTATAGGCGTAGCCGTCATAACCAACATATCCGTTTTCCTGCCCTTGCTTTCCAATTTTGCGCGCTGATTTACGCCGAAACGTTGCTGTTCATCCACAACCACAAGGCGCAAATCGTTATATTCCACACCATCCGAAATAAGCGCCTGCGTACCTACGATACAACTCGCAGTGCCGTACTTGATATTAAAAAGCGCAGTCTCGCGTTGGAGTTTGTTCATCGACGCACACAGCAATTGCGTAGTGACTCCAAGCGGTTCGAGAATACCCACCATTGTTTCATAATGCTGACGAGCAAGCACTTCGGTTGGCGCCATAAGCGCTGTCTGATACCCGCTTTTTGCAGCAAAAAACATAGCGCACAGCGCAACGACCGTTTTTCCGCATCCGACTTCGCCCTGAACGAGCATATTCATAAGCCTGTCCGAGCGCATCACCGATATTATATCGCCTATCGCTTTCGACTGATCGGACGTAGGCTCGTATTTTAATGAACGCTTAAAATCGTCGATGACCGAAATATCCGCATTATATACAAAGCCGCGCACATCGTTTTTGAGCAATCTGTACGAACTTATGACGTAACAAAGGTTTTCTATGGATACCGAACAGCGTGCGGCGGCAAGTTCGAATGCGTTTTTCGGAGAATGCACTATACCGAGCGCAGACGAAAGCGGCATTACGCCGTATTTTTCCGCAATGTGCGTAGGAACATAGCTGTTTACGCGCACATTTTTTAGTGCCGCTTTGACTGCCGACGCAAATGTTCTGGACGGAATAGCCGTTTTATACAGGGGAACAATGCCCCCGTCGTCCTCCTGCGGCGTAACAAACGTCGGATTAGTAAGTTGCAAGGAGTTTTTGAACTTCTTCACTTTGCCGATTGCATACACTTTATCGCCTATTCTAAGCGAACGCGCCGCAAACGGACGATTAAACCAGCAACATCGCACAGTTATTCCGTTATTTTTGAGTACACAGGTAACGACAGAAAGCCCGCGTCGAATAAATCTTCGCGAGGCTTCGCCCGTTACTTCACCCAAGAAAGATACTTCTTCGCCGTCCGAAATGCTCGCATCGAGCTTACTGTCGGCATATATGTACTTATCAGGAAAACGCAACAACAAATCGGACGGAGTAAATATACCCGACTCGTTGAGCGATTTTACGCGTTTCGCGCCGATTCCCTTGATTTCATACAGTTCCAATTTACATCAACGCGATTATCCTGCGCAAAAACAAACCCTTATTCGAGTGAAACTATAAAGTAATAAAGCGGCTGACCGCCGTAATGAACGTCTACGTCGCAGGCGCGGTATTTGCTGGTCAAATCGGCGGCGATGGCATTTGCCTCTTCTTCTTGAACGTTGTTGCCGAAATACAGCGAAATGCAACTTACGTCGTCATCCATCATCGAATCTATTAGTTGCTCGGTAACTGCGCTGACGCTGTCGCCTTTTGCGACAATGTCTTTCGAGTCCATACCGATGATGTCGCCCTCTTTGAGATTGAAGTTGCCGATCTGCGTATTGCGCACTGCGTAAGTGACAGAGCCGGAACGCACGCCTTCAAGCGAATCATTCATATTTTTAAGGTTACCGTCAACCGTATCTTCGGGGTTGAAAGCAAGAACCGCCGACAAGCCCTGCGGAATATTGGCTGTGGGAATTACGTGGATATTGCGACGACTGAGTGCTTTTGCCTGATTGGCGGCAAGCACGATATTCTTGTTGTTGGGGAATACGAATACGTCTTTCGCCTTGACTTCGTCGCACGCCTTTGCGATGTCCTCTGCCGAAGGATTCATCGTCTGTCCGCCCTCTATGATGTTGTCAACAAGCAGATCCTTGAAAATCGCAGTAAGACCGTCGCCCGCGCATACCGATACAAGCCCGAACGGTTTGAGCTTTTCCTGTTGTTTGGATTTGAGCGCACGGTTTTGCTCCAACATATTCTCTATCTTTACACGATCGAGTTCGCCGAGTTCGAGCGCATACGACAGAACTTGACCGGGCGCATTGGAATGCACGTGTACCTTTACCATATTGAGATCGCCGATGACAAGCACGCAATCGCCTATGTTCATAAGTTTTTCGCGGAACAGGTCAATGTCGGCTTCCGTCGTCTTTTTATAGATATGCACAATGAAGAACTCTGTGCAATACGCGTATTCGATCTCCGCGAGATCGTTATAGTTGAGATGCGCCTGCTCGCCGTAAGGACTGTCCTGAGACGCGCTGCCCGCTTTATAGGAATCGTCAAATTCGAGACTCTCTTCTTCCTTGCCGAGCAGAACGTTCAAAAATCCTTGCAAGAGTATCAAAAGTCCGCGACCGCCCGCGTCTACGACGCCCGCTTCTTTGAGTACGGGCAACATTTCGGGAGTTTGACGAAGCATAGCTTCACCCCCGTCGATGACCGCCGCGAAAAAGTCTTTAAGTTCCACATTCTTTTTAGCTGCTTTATCGGCAGATTCCGATATTGCACGGATAACGGTAAGTATCGTTCCCTCTTTGGGTTTTGTGACTGCCTTATACGCTACTTCCGTACCCGCCGCGAATGCCTTAGCGAATATTTTCGCCGTGAGTTCGGAACGCTGAGAAAGTACCGACGTCATTCCTTTGAGTATCTGACTGAGTATTACGCCGCTGTTGCCGCGAGCGCCGCGCAGGGCGCCTTTTGCGACTGCGTCGCAAAGTTCCGGCATATTGTTGGTCGAGCAGTTGCCCACTTCACGGGATACGGACTGCATAGTCATCGACATATTGGTACCGGTATCGCCGTCGGGAACCGGAAAAACATTGAGTTCGTTTACGTGCGCCTTATTGCTATCGAGGAGTTTCGCACCGTTGAGTATCATTTTGCGAAACGTAGCGCCGTTGATGGATTTTTGCATTTTATTCCTCCATAAATGCGTAGCTATACTTTGATTCCTACAACGTGAACGTTTATCGTATCTACGACCATACCCGAAAATCTCTCGACACGGTACTTGACCGCCTTCTTGAGAGACTGCGCGACGGCGTCGATAGACAAACCGTATTTCATAATTACGTAAAGATCCATAAATATTCTGTCGCCGTCGGTAAACACGTTTACGCCGCGCGAGAGACGTTTGCGTCTGAACAAGTCGGATAAATTATCGGAAAACGTCTTTGATACTAGATCGACTATTCCGTAGCAATCGAGAGCCGTATCCGCCGCAACCTGCGCGATGGAATCTTCGGTCACCGTTATTCTGCCGTAGGCATTGGACGTATGGACACTCAAAGTAAACTCCCGAAACAATTAAATATATGTTTCCGACATTTATATTTTAACCCATTCATAATTATTTTGCAAGAGATTTAGCGAAAAATTTTGAAATTTTACCGAAAATAGGCTGTTTTCGGTTGCTAAACCGACTAAAAAGTGTTATATTGTAACAGATAAATCTCGTCAAGGAGGCAGTCAATGAGCAAAGTATGTTCTATATGCGGCAAAGGCAGAGTGTCCGGAAACAACGTTAGCCACGCGAAAAACAGAACAAAGCGCACTTTCGAAGCGAATGTTCATAAAGTTACAACGGAAGTAGACGGTAAAGTATCGCACGAGTATGTTTGCACGCGTTGCTTGCGCACCGCCAAAAAACACGAAAACGATTAATACTTTTTCTATAGAAAATCCGAAGCAATGCTTCGGATTTTTTTATGTACTTATATAAAATCAATTTGCTTCGGAAAGCACGCCGCTTACCTACGATCTTTTGAATAACCGAATGAACCGACCCAAAAACTTAGGCATTTTCAAGCATATGATCTTCGTCATCTCGCACCTCCCTTTCCTATCTATTTATGCGACAGGCGCGAATGGTGATACATATAAATAAAAAAAATCGAATTTTTTGTTATTATAGATTTAATTCCGAATTTTTCGGATAGCGGCTTTTCTATCGGGCGCGCCGAATACGGCGTTACCCGCTACGAGAACATCCGCACCCGCAGCAATTATACTCGCGGCGTTTTCGGCATTGACGCCGCCGTCTACTTCTATAAGAGCGTGAGGCGCGTATCTATCACGCAGAGCCGCCGCTCGCGCTATGCGTTCGAGCGAGCCGTCGATAAACTTCTGCCCGCCGAAACCGGGAAACACACTCATTATCAAAAAAAGATCGAGCTTTTCGAAATACGGAATCGCGCTGTCGACGTCCGTATCCGGATTTACGACAAGTCCGCACTTTGCGCCGCTGTTTTTGATAAGTTCGATCGTTCCCTCGACGTCTCTTTCTGCCTCGATATGAAACGAAACAAGATCGGCTCCGCTTTTAACGAACCGTTCCGCATACCTCTTCGGCTCGTCAATCATAAGGTGTACGTCAAACAACAAGTCCGATAACGATCGAATATCGCTTATCATCTTGAAGCCGAACGTTATATTCGGCACGAAAATGCCGTCCATAACGTCCACATGTATCCAATCCGCACCGATAGTTTTCATTTCGGCGACGTCTTTGCCCATATTCGAGAAGTTTGCGCTCAATATAGACGGCGCGATTATCGTTTGTTTCATACGACCATTCTACCACACGCAAAGCCGTCGGTCAAGGATTTATCCGAAAAATTCACAGAGAAAACCGACGGTTCGAACAAGTCGAAACCGTCGGCCATATTATAACAATTCTTTACCACTCGCCTATAAAGTCTTTTACTATATCCATATAACCGCGCTTTCCGCAGTCGCTCGCCGCTACGGCGTTCACGCGCGAATATTCTTCGCCGTTGACTTTGATTACGATTTCGCCGACCTTATCGCCCGTCGCTACCGGCGCTTTTATCTCATCGATAAGATATTCGAGCGTGATCTCGCAACCGTCGCCGCGCTTTGCGAACACCGTACTGTCGCTTTCCGCAACAACCTTGACGGTATCGATCTTGCCGTTTGTCACGTCATATTCGCCCACGTCGTCTCCCGCACGGACGGCATACTTCGTCTCGTAGTTCGCAAATCCGTAGTTAAGCATTTCCGAAACCTCTTTATTGCGAGTTTTCGAATTTTCCGCTCCTACAGCTACGCATATCAATCTCGTATCGCCGCGTTTTGCCGTAACCGTTATGCACGAACGCGCCGCATCGGTATAACCCGTCTTTCCGCCGTCGCATCCCTCATAAAAACGTATGAGTTTATTCGTGTTGGTCAACTGCGTGATTCTGCCGTCCGGATGAACGAAATCATACATCCATTCTCCCGCATATTCGAAGAACTTTTCGTGTTCCGTGAGTTTTTTGAACATCACCGCAACGTCGGCGGCACAGCTGTATCCGCCCTCTTTTGGCAGTCCCGTGCAGTTTACAAACGCCGTGTCGGACATATTCCATTCCGCCGCGCGACTGTTCATCTCGGCAACGAACGCCTCCACGCTTCCGTACAGATATTCCGCAACGGCGACACACGAATCGTTAGCCGACGCAACTATTATGCTTTTGAGAAGCTCGTTCAATCTGTACTCGGCATTCGCATCGAGAAATGCCTGCGAACCGCCCATCGATGCAGCGTTCTCGGACGCAACCACGACGGTATCCAACGGAATTTCACGCTTTTCTATCTCGTCGAAAGCAAGCGATAAGGTCATAATTTTGACCATACTTGCTATAGGCAGATGTTCTTTCGTGTTTTTTTCGAATACGACACTGCCTGTATCGCAATCGACGATCAGAGCCGATTTGCATGTTTTGGCAAGAGAGATTTCTTCCGCCGACGCACGAGCGACCGCCCTCGCACCCAAGACAGAAGTCAAAGCCGCAACCGCCGCAAAAACGGCGGCAAATGCTATATAAATTTTCTTTTTCATACATCCTCCGTACACCCGCCCGCATAAGCTATGCGAGCTTTCATATGATTATTGTGTCATATGACGGAAGATTTATTCATCCGATAACGCCTATAAGAGCGGAACCGAAAAGCGTTACCGTTACGGTAATGACCAACGAACAGCCGATAAGTACAAAACCATACGGCAACAGCGACCTGTAATATGCCGCAATATCCGTTTTCGACGGCGAACATTTCCCGTTTATGCCCGAAAATTCGAAACATTTTCTGGAAAGTATGCACAGTACCGCAATCGATATGATACAAGCCGGTATGTAAAGCACAAACAACATCGGCAACGACGACGCGGAATATACGGCGATTATAACGCTTACGTGCATTCCGAGCGAGTAAGACTTATACAGGCAGGGCGCGACGGATAACACAGGCATAACCTTAAAGAAAAACATCGATGCGGCGAACAATGCATATAGCAACGACAACAACGCATCGATTATGAAAAACGTAAAAGCGCCCCTGTCCCCGCGCAAAAACACGAAAATAGTTGCGCTGTTTTTAAGCGCATATCCGCACTTATCGGTCATATTTACACCGATCGCAACACCTATCACAAGGAAAAGCAGACACAACAGCGCATATATAAGAACCGCGACGCGATTGCGCTTGAATCTGTGCGACAGCATAAAGAACCAATCGGAAATAGCGTAAGATCGTTTCATAATCCTACTGTATGATTGACTATTCGCGATTATTCGTCTTTTTGCGACAAAAATTATTGCAATTTCGAATTGTTAAACTACGAGTGTAAGATTATTAATCAATTATTCAAACAATCCGCATACACGGCATAACCCTTAGTAAAATCGTTGAGCATAACGTGGGTGACTGCGCCTATAATCTTCCCGTTCTGTATTATCGGCGAACCGCTCATTCCACGCACTACTCCGCCCGTGATCTTTAACAGATTTTTGTCGGTAACACGGAATATAATGCCTTTCTCTTTCCTTCCCAGCTGCTTGGTGGCCTTAATGATCTCTATATCATAGAATTGCGGCGCACCGTCGACAGTCGTTCGGATCTGGGCATAACCGGGTTTTACTTCGGAGCGATCGGCAATTTGCACGCGCTCGCCGATAAGCGACGGCGTGCTGTCGAGCGTTCCCGCTATTCCGAAATTATTATTACAGTCTATACTGCCGTAACCGTGATCAGCCGATATCGACGCAAGTATAGCGCCGGCTTCGCCTTTCTCCCCGTGCTTTATGCCTACTATCTTGCACGCGCATATTTTTCCTCCCGAAAATGGCAGATGAGTATTTGTTTCCGCATCGTATATTTCATGACCGAGCGCCGCATACTTGCCGTTTTCGCGCACAAAAGAAACGGTGCCTATGCCGTACAGCTTGTCTTTTATCTTGACGCCGAGTTTCGGTTTGCCCGTATATTCCTCCACTATAGGAGTCACTTCGAGTTCCATATCCTTACCGCCGCGCACAACGGCAAGTCGCACTGTCGAACCGTTGAGCATACCCGAAATATCGTCGCAGTTATCTATTTCAACACCGTCTATGCTCTTGATTATGTCGCCTCGACGAAGACCTTCGGTATATGCCGTACCGTACTCTGTCTCGACGCCCGTCACGCTTTCAACCAATAGCCCGCCGACGTCGAGAACTATTCCTATCGGAAATCCGCCTATATATGCGTATCCACCTCCCTCCGCTTTTGTAGTTCTCGGCGCATAAAGCGAAACACAAAGCACAGCCGCAACCAGCAAACATAAGTAAACGCGTAATTTTTTCATACCGACTTAGTTTTTGCGGCTTGTCGAATTTTATACTACTTCATCGAATTCACAGCAAAAAACGGGCCGTAAACAGCGTTATGCCCGTTTTGAAGATAAAGATATACCGACTTATCCCGCTATTCCGCAGACCGTTTGTATTCGTCACAAAAATCCTTGATCTCTTCGGCATTTCGCATAGCGGTGCTCGAAACGCCCTTTGTTCCCGACAATCGCGCCACTTCGCCTATCTGACCGTTACGGTCGAGAGCCGTCACTCGCGTATGCGTTTCATTCCCGTCGTCGGTCTTTTCGATATAGAAATGCGAGTCCGCCATCGCCGCAATTTGAGGCAGATGTGTCACGCAAAGCACCTGTCTGGTGCGCGACAGTCTGCACAGCTTTTTAGCGACGCTCTGACCGACCGTACCGCTTATTCCCGTATCGACCTCGTCGAATATCATCGTGCCGATATTGCCCAAATCGCCTGTAATGAGCTTTAACGCAAGCATAAACCTAGACATCTCGCCGCCCGAAATGATTTTCGCAAGCGGTTTAAGCGGTTGCCCGACATTGGGGCTGAGATAAAACTCGAACTCGTCAAACCCTACTGCGGTCGTCTTTTCAATAAATGCGTCTTCGGTCGGCATTGGCGAAAATACTACCTCGAACCGTGAATTAGGCATACCCAAATCGGCAAGTTCGGGCAGTATTTTAGCGGCGAGCTTAATTGCACCGTCTCGACGATGCTCAGACGCACGCACGCAAGCCGCATATAGCTTTGCGGAAAGTTCGCGTTCTTTCTTCGAAAGCGCGGCATATTCTTCTTCCCCGTTTTCGGCGTGAGCAAGTTCTTCCTTAGCTTCCGACAAAAACGCAGTCATTGCGTCGAAATGTCCGTACTTATTTTTGAGCGCACGGATCTTATCGAGCCTCGCCAACACTTTGTCCAGCTCATTCTCGCTACCGTCCATTCCGTCAAGTTCGTCGCGAACGCCGTCGGCAATATCGTCAAGTTCTATAGCGACAGAGCGCAAACGCTCCTCGACAGCCGAGTATCCGTCGCCGAACGAGCCTATGGACGCCGCCGCGTGTATCGCGCTTCCGATCTGTCCTGCCGCTCCGTTGTCGCCGTCGATACCGTCTACGATCTCGGCAAGCGCCGTCTTTATACGCTCGGCAGCCATAAGAATATGCCGACGCTCGACAAGATCGTCTTCCTCTCCGCGCTTTACGGCGGCGGTCTCGATCTCTTCGATCTGGTATTTCAGAATATCTATACGTTGAGCGCGGGCACGAGTATCGCCCAGCTTGTTCATCGCGGAACGGGTCTTTTTATACTCATCGAACAAAGCGGCGCATTCGTCCGTTATCTTTACGTCGCGCCCGAATACGAAATTGTCCAATATTTTTTTCTGCTCGGAAGTTTTAAGGAGCGACTGATACTCGTTCTGTCCGTAAATATCGACATAACCGGACATTATGTCGCGCAGCATTGCGGTAGTGATCTGTTTACCGTTGATACGTATCTCGTTCCGTCCGTCCTTGAAAAACTTGCGCGTTACAATGAACATCCCATCGTCGCATTCGATCCCTAACTCTTCGAGAACCGCTGTGTCGTCTGTCTCGAAAACACCTTCTACGTAACCTTTGTCCTCGCCGAATTTGAGCATCGATTTATCGTATCGCCCGCCGATGAGCAACATAAGCGAGTCTACTATTATAGACTTACCCGCGCCCGTCTCGCCGGTAAACACGTTCAGATTGCCGCAGAACTCTATTTCGAGGTCGCTTATGAGCGCCAAATTATGTACCGAGATCCTCTGCAACATCATTTCACCGCCGAATGCGCGTCTAACTTGCCCAAAAGCCGCGAATAAAAACTCTTATGTCCGAACCTGACAAAAAGCGCGCTCCTGTCCCAACCGGTGACAGACACTTTGTCGCCGACGGAAAGCTCGATCGCTTTGTCGCCGTCGATAAATACCGCCGCACCGAAACTGCCGTCATATGTCATAGCAATATTTTCGAAAGAACCTACGACTATCGGGCGAGCGCGGAGCGTATGCGGATTTATCGGCGTGAGCGCGATTACGGGTGTATTCGGAGATATGACAGAACCGCCGGCAGACAGAGAGTATGCGGTGGAGCCAGTCGGAGTACAGGCTATATAGCCGTCGCAAGTATATCTGTCTATCGACTCACCACCCACCGACAAAGAAATACTTATTGCCCGACCGCTTGTACCGCGAATAACTACGTCGTTAAGCGCATACTGTTTTTCGCCGTGAACCGTCGCCTCTATCAACGCACGCCGCTCTATATAATAATCTCTGTTCTTTATTTTTTCGAGAGCTTCGCCGAAATCCGACGTTTCCACTTCCGTCAAAAAACCGACAGTGCCTTTATTGACTCCGAGTATAGGCGATTCTGTAAGCGCACAGTTTTTCGCGACACGCAAAATCGTACCGTCGCCGCCTATCGAAACGACAATATCGTAATGTTTTCCATCGCAATAATCTTCTGTCGAAAAACCTCGCTCGCGAGCGAGTCTGTATACGGTTTCGGCAACATTGCCGTCCGGGTCTTTTTGCGGATTGGAATAAACTCCGAGCTTCATACCGTCATTATACCTTAAATTATCCTATTATTCAAGGTTTTTAACCACTTTAATCAAATTTTCTTGCGTCAGGCCGGACGCGCCGAGCGTCGAGGCTATGTCTCTGTCGTCAATGAACTTATCGCCGTGAGCAAGTATCTTTACGTTCGCATTCATTCCGAACACATTTAAGCGCGACAGCACCGCTTCTCCGAATCCACCGCGACGGATATTATCCTCCATAGTGACTAAGGTGTTACCGCGCTTATTCACGCTCTTCAAAAACTCATCGTCAAGCGGCTTTACGAATCGACAGTTGACTATGTTGATGTCCACAGAATCGGAAGCGGAAACCGCCGCATCGAGCATTCGCGGACCGCAACACAGCACAAACACTCTGCTCTTGCTCTTTCTCACGATCTCCCACTTTCCGTAAACTATCGGGTCGTGCGTGCGCTCGACGGCATACGTTCGAGGATAACGGATGGCGAGCGGCGCACCGAAGTTTACTGAGTATTCCAACATTGCTTCGAATTCCGCGCCGTCTGTCGGACACACCACAGTCATATTCGGCAACATTGACAGATAGCTCAAATCGAACACGCCTTGATGCGTCACACCGTCAGCACCGACGGCACCCGCGCGATCTATGCAAAAAGTTACGCCGTAACCGCCGATACAAACGTCGTGCAAAACCTCGTCGAACGCGCGCTGTAAAAATGTCGAATACACCGCAAAATACGGCTTTCTGCCGGCGGACGCCAATGCCGCGCAATATGTCGCGGCATGCTCTTCGGCAATGCCGACGTCTTTGAATCTGTCCGGAAACGCTTTGGAAAATTCTTCCAACCCCGTACCGATGGACATCGCCGCAGTTACCGCAGTTATTCGTCCGTCGGACTCCGCCTTGCCTACGAGAAATCTGCCCAGAACATCGGAGAACTTTTTTCCGCCGTTGCCGTCAAATGCCGAAATACCGTGAGAATGCGCGGGGTCCGAAGCGGCGCTTTTAAGACCTTTTCCTTTATCGGTAAGCACATGGACTATTACCGGCTCGTCTTTATCTTTGACTTGATTGAAAACGTCGACAAGCTCGCGGATATTATGTCCGTCGAACGGACCGAAATAACTGATCCCCATTGCTTCGAACATCTTATTGGACAGCACCGCACGCTTTAATATGCGCTTGCTCTTTTCCATAAGACGAATAGCTCCGTCTCCGAAAAACGGAATGAGCGACACCGAGCGCCGTATCTCGCTCTTTAACCGAGTGTATTTTTTGCTCACACGCAACCGAGTTAAGTGATTGCTTACTGCTCCGACGTTTTTGCTTATCGACATCTCGTTGTCGTTTAAGACGATAATCACGGGCAATCTCTCGCTGCCGATCGCGTTCATCGCTTCGTAGGCAAGCCCGCCGGTCAGCGCACCGTCGCCGATAACCGCAATAACCGAACTGTCATCGCCCATCTGCTTTGCCGCTTCCGCAAGACCGAGCGCAACCGACAGCGACGTCGACGCATGCCCCATACCGAACGCGTCGTATTCGCTCTCCGAAGGAAGCGGAAATCCGGATATCCCGTCGTTTTGACGCAAGCCGTCGAACCTGTCGCCCCGCCCCGTTAGTATTTTATGAGTATAGCTCTGATGCCCTACATCAAAAAGCAGTTTATCTCGCGGACAATCGAAAACATAATGTAAAGCAACGGTAAGCTCTATCGTGCCGAGATTGGATGATAAATGACCGCCGTTATTCTCGACGGTTGTTACTATCATTTCACGTATCTGCTCCGCGACTGAATCCAGTTCGGACATATTAAGCCGCTTCAAATCCTGCGGCGTTTTGATGTTTTTCACGTCCATTGACTTAAACTATGACAAATTTCTCCACAAACTCTCGAAGCACCGAAGTGTCGCCGTGATAATTCCTATCAAGTGCCGCCGCCGCCTCGTTGAGATAACCGTTAAGCATTATTTTAGCTTCATCCAAACTTGCGAAATCAAGAATACTCGCGCCGTCGGGTTGTTCGCACGACAAATATTCCGAAAGATCGTCGTAGAGTTGGAACGCTATGCCGAACGAACTGCCGAACGCCGCCGCACCTAAAACAAGTTCTTCAGTCTCCGAAGATCGCTCGCCGACGTAATGCCAACCGCGTTGTGCCTCGATGTCGTAATATTCGTTATCTATGCCGCAAAGCAGACCCTCGCTCTCTATATTAAGTGCACCCGACATCTGCGGGAACAAATATCCGGACGCACACGCAAGCGTTATTAGCGCACCCGTTTTTTTCCTGTAAATCTCTACAAGATCGGAAACGCTCTCGCATTTTGCATACAAATCGAGATATTGCCCGTTAATTATCCCGCGCGAGCCGACAAGCCGCGCCATAGTAAATACGAGCGGATACTGTTTTTCGTCCAGACTTGACGCAAGACACTCAAACGCCAATGTGAGCAAAGCATCGCCGGCAAGAAGCGCCTTGCCCTCGCCGAATTCTTTATGCACGGTCGGTTTTCCGCGCCGGATGTCGTCGTTATCCATACACGGCATATCGTCGTGTATGAGCGAGAAAGCGTGAATGATCTCTATTGCGCACGCAAAGACAAGAGCCTGCCGGTTAGGCGGCGCAAACAGATTGTGCCATTCCAAAAAAAGAATGGGGCGCAATCTCTTACCGCCGGGAAACATCGAGTACCGCATAACGTCTTTGAAGTCTTCCGGATATTTACTGTCATCTATTATAGACCGAAGGCAATCGTCTATTTGCTCTTTCCATTCGGTCATTCTCTTGTCGAAAGTCTCACTCATCTCCGCCACCGACAATCGTGCGGTCGAGTATAAGATCGAGCCTGCCTTTGAGTGCGGCTATTCCGTCACGAGTCGCATTCAAATCGGAAATACACTCTTCGGTAAGATCAAGTCCCGTTTCGAAAAGTTTCATTCCCTCTTCCAGCGAAATATCCGACTCCAATTTTTCGACAATAGCCGTCAATTCGATCAGTTTTTTTTCGAAATCGGCGCCTGTGTTTGCGCCGCCCGCCGTTTTATCTTTCATATGTTCACTCCGTTACGCCTTTTCGGCTATCGATTGAACGACCGCGACAGCCGATCCGTCCGCAAATATCAGTTTGACTGTTTCGCCGCATTTAAGTCCTTTAACGCCCATAACCGTCCCGCTCTCAGAAACGACTGCTGCATAGCCGGATTTGATAATTCGGTAAGGGTCGAGCACTTTTAACATCGCAGACACTTTATCGAGCTTGCCCGCATTGCGCTCGTACAGTCTCGCCGCCGCCGCGCCCAGTCTTTTCGCAAGTTTCTCCAACCGCCCGCGCTCGCCGTCATATATCCTTTCGAGTGCGTAACCGCCGCGCCGCGCAAGAAACTCCACTCCGTGCTTTGTTTCGGCGACGCGCGTGCCCATAGCATACTCGGCTCGTCTGCAAATTCGTTCCAATCTGCTCTTTCTTTCGTCGAATTTGCGGTCGAGCGACACATAGCCCGCACACACGCTCCCTCTCAATGTGTCGATAATTGCGCCCGCTCGCTCGTTGATAATCTCGCCCGCTATCGAAGGAGTGCCGGCACGCGTGCCCGCACAGAAATCACACAGCGTATAATCTATCTCGTGACCTACCGCCGAAACGATCGGTATGCGCGAATTCGCTACCGCCAATGCAAGTTTTTCATCGTTGAAACAATCGAGATCCTCGTCACTGCCGCCGCCGCGACAGACTACGATCGCGTCGGTGCGCACGTTTTGCAGGTTTTCTATCGCCCTCGCGATTCCCGCCGCCGCACCGTCGCCCTGAACCTTGACAGGACAAACACGTATTCTCACAAACGGATTTTTATCCGATACGACGCGAATAAAATCCCGTATCGCCGCGCCGTCCGGACTTGTCACTGCGACAATGTCGGAGATATATTCCGGCAGTTTGGGACGGTTCTCGAAAAGTCCTTGCATTCGCAGTCTTTCTACAGTCTCGGCGAATCTAGCTTTTTTTGCCCCCTCGCCGCAAATAAAGAACTCGGTATAAACAAACGAAACGCTTCCGCGCTTATCATAATACCCGACGCTTCCGCGAAGCGCGATGCGCGCACCTTTCTCGATATTGTCGCGCGCCGAAAACCTTACGCACCGAATCGAATATTCGTTCTCGGCAAGCACCAAAAACGTATGTTTATCAGAATACGATATTTCTGCTACTTCGCCCGAAAGCGTAACGTCGTGCAACAGTTCTTCGTCGTCGAACACACCTTTAAGATATAAAGCAAGTTGCGCGACGGTCATCGTTCTATTCATTAAACGCCCCGTCGACCGTGTTTTTAAGCAACATTGCGATAGTCATAGGTCCCACGCCGCCGGGAACGGGCGTTATGTGCGACGCAACGTCTTTTACCGTATCGAAGTCGACGTCGCCGAAAAGTCCTTCATCATCTCTGTTCATTCCAACGTCGATCACTATCGCGCCACGCTTTACCATATCCGCTTTGACAAACTTCTTTTTACCTACTGCCGCAACCAAAATATCGGCGGTGCGGGTTATATCAGCAAGATTGCGAGTACGGCTGTGGCAAACCGTCACCGTCGCGTTGTTTGCGAGAAGAAGCATTGCAACAGGCTTACCCACTATATTCGAGCGTCCTATAACAACGGCGTGTTTGCCGGCAATCTCTACCCCCGTCGACTTTATCAGCTCGATTATTCCGCGCGGAGTACACGCGACAGAGGGCGTGTATTCGCCCAGAAACAGCTTCCCGGCATTTACGATATGAAAACCGTCCGCATCTTTTTCAGGCAAAATACGCGAAAGCACGGCGCGCTCGTCGATTCCTTGCGGCAACGGAAGCTGGACGAGAATACCGTCTACACGTTTGTCGTCGTTAAGAATACAGATCATTTCGACCAGCTTGTCTTGAGTTATATTCGCATCGAAATAATAGGCAAAAGATGCGATGTTACACGCTTCGCACGCTTTGACTTTGTTGCGCACATAGATAGCCGACGCGGGATCTTCGCCGACTTTGATTACGGCAAGCCCGATCTTACGCCCGTGCGACTTTTCGAATTCTATTGCGCGTATGCGTATTTCTTCCTTTATCTGCGCGGATATACGCTTGCCGTCTATGATCTCTCCCATTATTTCTTTCCTTTGATGACCGACGCGAGTATACCGTTTACAAAAGAATAACTCTGCTGTCCGGAATATGTCTTTACTATTTCGACCGCCTCGTTGGCTACTACCGCAGGCGGAGTATCGGTATATAAAATTTCATAGCAAGCTACGGTCAGCGCGGCAAGATCGGTTTTATATATCCTGTCGTATTCATAACCGTGCGCATTGTCCGTTATTACCTTTTTTATTTCGTCGCGATGTTCGGAAACGCCTTTGACAATATCTACCGCAAAGCCGCGCGCGTCGCCGTCTGCGGACGACAGCAATTCTTCCGCCGTCTCCGCATTGTACTCGCCGGTGACGACCATTTCATATGTCAGTTTGAACGCCGCTACACGCGCGTCGCGTCTATTCATACCGTCTCCTAGTGCTTCAAAAATTTGACAGAAATAATATTTACGTTTATGACACCCATCTTGAAATCGGTCATCGTCTCGACAGACTTCTTGATGTTGTCCTGAACCTTATACGCAATGTCCGAGCAACTGACGTCGCTGTTGACCTCTATATAAACGTCGGCGTCGATGGTGTCGCCCAGAATATAACAGCGCACGCCTCTGCCGCTTACGGATTCCACTCCGCTTATCTCTTGCGCGGCAAGCCTGATTATAGAGCGCAACACGTTGTGCCCGAAAGTGACGTTACCTGTATTGGAATTGTTATGCTTTACGCTCATCTACATAACTCCTCAAAATAATTATAACACATACGGCTTGAAATTACAATCTTTTTTTACTAAAGTTTTATATTCCTGAACAGACTTATTCCGCGAACAAGTCGACAGCGTAAAACAGAAAAGCGGGCATTTCTGCCCGCCTCTGTTGCCTTATCGGCTGAATTATGCTTCTATGGGTTTGATGCGCACATTGGGCGCACTCTTATCCGTCTCGGTGACGATTATTTCAAGCACCTGCGCGACTTCGGAATCGGTCATAGCATCCGACTTCAATATCACATTGATATTCTCCGTGCCTACCGTTACGAGACAGTCGTCGTAGCCGAGCGCTTTAATAAGCGCTTCCAAACGTTGCTCGGTCTCCATATTGGCGACGAGCGCGGCAAGTTCTTTCTCGGCGTTGGCTTTTGCCTCTGCGGAAGTTGCTTCGCTCTCGATTATCGCGTTATACTGCATAACCGTTTCGGTGCGGGATGTGTCGCGGTCGGCGTGCGACGATTTGAAGTAATCGGTATACACGACCGTATTGCCGGCATTGGCGTTTTGCGAATTCGGTCTGTTAAGGAAATAGTTGAGACAGCCCGTAAGTACAAGCAACGCGACCATGCTCACGAGAACGATGATTTTCTTCTTTTTGCTCATTGTTACCTCCGAATTTATATTGATTTAGGATAAACCATAATTTTATCTATCGACAGATCGAGCAGCGTCGCCACCGCGAATATGACGTCGACCTTTACTTTTGCGTCGTTTCCGCCCACGCAGACTATTATCGCGCCCGTCGCTTTGGGATTTTCGGTCGATGCGCCCATCAACGAAGCGCCGATACTTCTATCCCAATTTATAACGACCGAAGCGTCGCCAACGCCGGAAATTTCGGAAACGATTTTTTCAAGCTGAGTTTGCATTGCCGTACAGTAATCCATATCCGACAGATCGAGCGATGCAGTCTTTGTCTTGTCGGCGGAACAGGAAACACAGGAAAAATACACGGCCAGAACGATTGCGAGTATCGCTCCGCAAGCCAATATTTCGATATGCCTTACGTTTTTTAATTTCTTAAAAAACTCGGCAATTTTACCCATATGTCATAACCGCCTCCTCGCCCAATCGCAAGTATTCCGCAACCAGCTTGATGATTTCACTCTTATGTATATGCGCGTCGTTTTCGGTAATGCCCGTTTCGTCGAATTTGATACTCGCCGATTTTGCCGTAAATCCGCCGTCGCCCAATTCGACGGAAACGATTACCCCGTCGTAGCCCGACTGCCTCAAATATTCCTCGACGGATTGTTCTATCATTTTCCGCTTGGCGTCGTCGACATATTCTATGTACTTGCCGTCGGTTTCTATTCCGTCGCCGCCGAAAAAGTCGAAATCGAACCCCGACTTTAACATTTGCGGAAGCGGCGTTACTATCAACAGCACCGTAACCGTAGCAATACACGAACGTATCACCTTGCGCGTCTTGCCCTGCGGCAAAAGCATTTCGGCAATCGTCGTGGTAACAGCCAAACCCAATATTGTAAGTCCCCAAGCCGCAAACGAACTCATAATCCGATATTCCCCGTGCATATCATCATTGCCAAAAAGAGTATGTACAGTATCGTCATAGCGATGATAACCGTCGCTACCATCGACGATGACTTCGCTATTGACGAAAGTATCCCGCCGAACTTATCTCCGCCGAGCGGCTCGCACACAGCCGCCGTCAGCTTCAAAGTGAGAGTAAACACCGCTATCTTAGCTATTATGGGTGCCGCTACAAGCGCGATCAGAGCAACGGCGCTAGCCCCGACGGCGTTCTTTATGAGAATATTTCCCGCCATCAAAAAATCGAAACCTTGCGACAGATAGCCTCCGATGATAGGCACATACTTCGATACGGCAAACCGCGCCGCGCGCACGGATATGCCGTCGCGTACAGACGCAGTTATTCCAGATACGCCTATTACCGTGACGAAAATAAAAAACGCCGTACCCAAAAACCATTTGCACGCCGACCTGAAAAATTCGGCGGTTTTGTCGAGCTTCAACGACGTCGACACCGATCCGATAATGTCGAATACCAACCCCATAAGCAATGCGGGAAACGCGATATATGTGACGATGTTCGTCATACCGCTGCCGAGAACCGCAATAGACGGCGTATATACCCCCGCAGACGATGTTGCGCCCGCCGCAGTCATCAGCGTAACAAGCACGGGCGCTACGGTGTTAATATGCGTTTTGAGTGCTGAGGCGTATTTAACCGCGTCGACCAGCACCGATGAAAAATATCCGACTACAAGACTGATAGCTATTATTCCCGTCGCGAAATACACTACGCGCTCGATAGCGTCCGATGCGTATTTTCCTTTTACCGAATTCAAAATGTTATACGCGAGGACTATCGCTATGACTGCCAACATCATCGGCAGAAATTCCGCAGCGTTTGCGCCGAGAAGCGCTGCGACATACGAAAATATATTCCCGTAATCGTTCTTTATATCTCCGTTGGCAACCGCCCGAACGCGCTCGGCTATGTCGTCAAAGCCGAAGACCGTCAATCTATCCGTATCTAACGTGTTTATAAGATTTTGAATGCCCGACAGATCGAGATTACCGAGCAAGTCGTCTATGCTGTCCGGCACGGTCGGCTCGTCGTCCGTAACAGTCGCACTGTTTGCCGCAACAGCCGCGTCGCTTGATTTTTCGTCGCCGTTTTTCGCGTTGCAAACGCCGACGAGCGCGAGCGCAACAAACATCAACGCCGCCGCTATGTATGCTATTACCGTATTTTTCACGACAACATCCCCGCTATAAATTCGAACAGCTCGACGACAACAGGCAACGAAGTGCCTACAATTATCAGCTTACCCGCAAGCGTGACTTTATCGGCAAGCGACGACAGTCCGGCATCGTCGATCAGCGACGCCGAAAACTCGGCAATATATCCGACCGCTATTATTTTGAACAGTAACGTGACGACCGACGTCGCAAGACCGGCACGCGACGCTATCGACGATATGACCGAAAAAATGTTCGAGAAATAGTCGATAACGGATAGTATCACTATTATCCCGCCGGCGAACGCCACTATAACGGCAAGTTCGCTCTTTATGTCGCGCAATAGTATTACGCAGAAAGCGGTAACAAGCGCGATTGCCGCTATGCGAAATATCTCCATCTAAAACATACCGAATACTGTTTTGAGCGTATCGAAAAGCTGACCTATCATATTGATTATCATTATTAACACAATAACCAGCCCCGCAAGCGTTACCAGCGTGGCTATCTCGTCCTTATCGGATTTTTTGAGAAGCTGATTTATTATTGCGGTGATCAGACCAACCGCCGCAATTTGAAATATGATACTTACGTCCATTCTACCACCTATAAAAACAGCACTCCCGCGCCCAGTCCGAACAGAAAGCCGAGCTTGACGCTGAGCGTTCCGTATTTATTCGACCGCTCGGCCGCGCGCTCTCTATATTTTTCGAATGCCTGCGAGAATGCACCGAGCGCGTCGAGTTGTCCGCGCCTGTCCGCCTCTCCGAGCGACGCAAAAAACTCGTTGACGCTCGTATACACATCTTTAGACAAAAATCCGCGACTTACCGAGAGTGTTCCGCTCTTCGACGAAGCGTAATCGACATACTCGGCAATATTTTTTTTCAGTTGTACGCTCCCCGCATTCGCCGCAAATCTGCCGAGTATTTCGGCTGCGCCGTCACTTCGATACGAAATATTCCGTTTTAATTCGTCGAGGAGAGCACATAGATCGGTAAGATAACCCAAATTGCGCTTAAACGTCTTCATAACCATATATCCCGACGTAGTGCCTACCGCAACGCATATGACGATAATCAGTATTTTCTGTGTCATGCTATCCGCCTCGCCGTCTCGTCAAAAACGGACACTCCCCAGTTCGGCGCGCCGTCGAGTACGACAAACCGCGAAAATATCTTCCGTCCGACGAGTGCCGCATACTCCGGCTTTTCGTAGAAATCGACAAGATTTTTCGCGTGTACCGTCGAAATAACAGCCGTGCCGCAATGCACCGCGCTGTCGACGCTTTCCATATCTCGATCGAAAAGCTCGTCTGTCACTATCACATCCGGTCGCATATACGCAATACCCGCCCTAAAAGCGTAACGCTTGTCCTGTCCGCTTATGACGTCTGTACACGCCCCGACGTCGAGCGTCGGCACGCCTGCACGAACGGATGCGATTTCGTATCTTTCATCACACAGCAAAACGTTGTAACCGCGATCGGAAATCAGTCTTGTCAGATCGCGAATCACCGTAGTCTTACCTGCCGCAGGCGGAGAAATTACGAGTGTGTTCTCCACCCTCCCGCCGATCTCTATTTTCGCCAGCACGCCCGACGCGCATCCTTTAATCTCGTGCGGCAATCTAATATTTACGGCGGTAAAATCTTTGACTGCCGTCAGCTTGTCCCTGTCGAACACACCGCTGCCGCATACTCCTATGCGTATGCCGCCGCGAACGGATACATATCCGCTTTTGATATTTTCGGACACCGTATACAACGACCGCTCGCAGGCGCGCAACACCACGCTTTCCGCTTCACGTTCTCCGGCTATGAACGCTGTCGCACTGTTCTTACTTATGCCGCCCGCACCGAGAAAATAGTACGCGCCGTCGTAACACACACGAACCGGCAGACGGTTTCTGATACGTATCTCAGACAGTTTTTCCGTTGACAGCCGCGAACTTATCGCGGTAGCGATATCGTCCGATATGAGCTTATACAACTCTTCCATACCGTTATATTTATGGTATTTCCTCCGCTAATATGTTATATCGGGTGCATTCCGCGATCGACGAAGCCGTTTATACGTTATCTTTTCGGGCATAGAAAAACGCCGACTGCAATTGTCGGCGTTTTAAGTCGTATTTAACTCGGAAGAATTATTTAACTCTTTCCATATATGTTCCGGTACGCGTATCTACGCGAATTTTATCGCCCGTATTGACGAACAGCGGAACGCCTATCGTGAATCCCGTCTCCAACGTAGCGGGCTTATTGCCCGGTTTTGAGGTGTCGCCCTGTATGCCCGCTTCGGTCTCCGCAATGGTAAGCTCGACGAAATTGGGCGGATCGACCGCAAACGCCGAGCCCTTATACGACGAGATCGTGCAGGTCATTTCCTCTTTGATAAAACGGAGCGCATCCTCGCACGTCTCGCGGTTAAGCGGCAACATATCGAAAGTTTCCGTATCCATAAAGTAATACAAATCGCCGTCGCTGTACGAATATTGATACTCGCGTCTGTCTATATGCGCCTCTTCGTACTTGTCCGACGGGTTGAACGTATTTTCGAGGAGCTGCCCCGTTATGACGTTTTTGATCTTAGTGCGCACGAACGCCGAACCCTTGCCCGGTTTTACGTGCTGAAATTCGACAACGGTAAACACCTTGCCGTCCATTTCGAATGTCGTTCCCTTGCGGAAATCTCCTGCCGATACCATATGTTAATTATCCTCCCGAATTTTTTTATAAATTGATTTTTATATCGATAGTTTCTTATCGTAACCCGTTATGTCGATCACGCAGTCCTCTTTGACGACAAGCATATCCTCGATGCGCACACCGCCGAGTCCCGGCACGTATATTCCCGGTTCCGCAGTTATGACCATATTGGGTCGAAGCACAATGTCGGAGTTTGCGCCGACGCGCGGATCCTCGTGAATGTCGATGCCGACGCCGTGTCCGAACGAATGTCCGAAGTTATCGCCGTAACCGTTTGCGGCTATGTACTCGCGAGCGAGCGAATCCACGTCGTTACAGGTCATACCCGCCTTAGCAAACTTTATGGCGTATTCCTGCGCTTCTTTTACTATATTGTAAATACCGACAAGCTGTTCGCCCGGATCGCCCAAACAGAATGTGCGCGTCATATCCGAACAATAACCCTTGTATTTTGCACCCATATCGACAAGAATGAGATCGTCTTTGCCTAGTTTAGTGTCGTCGGTATGATGGTGCGGTTGCGCACTGTTTGCGCCGAACGCGACAATGGTATCGAAAGAATACTTGTCGGCTCCGCCCGTAACCATTCCGTAGTTGATCTCCGCCATAAGCTCGCGTTCGGTCATACCGACTTTTGCGTGCGATATAGCTCTCGCCAATGCCCGCTCGGCTATTCCCTGTGCGGTTTTGATAAGTTCTATTTCTTCATCCGTCTTAACAGCACGCTTTGCAGCAATAATGTCGGTAGCAACCTTTAACTTGAAATCTTTGAGCGCGCCTTTAAGCACATTGTACTCGCCGACGGACATAGTGTCCTCATAGCCTACAGTTTTTGCCCCGACGTCTTTGAGTACCTGCGCTATTTTATCGTAAAGCTCCGAATACGTCGAGATGATTATATCGAAGCCGACTACTTTGTCACGTGCTTCCGTTTCATAACGAAAATCGGTGATGAACACATTCCTTTTCTCGGAAACTATAACCGCACCGAAAGACGTTTCGAACTGCGTAAAATAAAAGCGGTTCGACTCGCCCGTAAACACGAACGCGTCTATCTTTGCTTTATTGTCAAACAAATCGGATGTAACCATTTTTACCTCACTTGCGACTACGCTCACTTTGCCTATTATTATAACACAATAATAGGAATATGTTAAGCGTTTTTATGCATATTTTTCATTGCGAGCGCATCGTCGGACATAGTGCCGTTCGACTCGCATATTACATACGGCGACATTCCGTACTCGTCGAACAATTCCGCAAGCGGTACATAGTCGGGTCCGTATTTGTCGTCGGCAAACGTCAAGTGACGTATCTCGCCCTTGTCGCCATACTGTATCTTGGAAAAATGCACGTGCATTACCGACGCTTTTTCGAAACCGAGCTTATCGATAGTGTAATCGAGAATGCGCCTGTAATCGTCTTTGGTTTTGAGTCCGCCGCGCATATACGAATTAATATGCCCGAAATCGAAGCAGGGATAGAAAATATCATCGATCAAACAAAAGTCGACTACCTCTTCTACCGTACCTATCTGATTGAGCTTGCCCATCGTTTCCGCGCACAGTTTATAGCCCGTAACATTGTTTTCCGCACACGCCTTTGCCAGAAGCGCGAGATTGCGTTTAGTCGCCGAAACAGCCTCGTCGCGCGTCGCTTTGCCGCACGCCGCAGGATGAAACACTATGCGCTCGCCGCCCAGCTTTCCGCACGCCTCTGCCGACTGCAAAATATATCCGATCGACTTGCTTATCATTTCCGGATCGGGGTTTGCGAAATTTGTGTAATAGGGCGCGTGCACGCTTATCGCTATGTCGCGCTTTTTGAATTCGGCATTTATCTTGCCTGCAGTCTCGTCGGATATAGACACACCGCGCCCGAACGAATACTCGAATGCGGTAAGTCCGAGTTGCGCAAGATATTCCGCCTCCTGATACGTATGTTTTCTGCCGCTCGCGTAAAACGATTCGCTGTTGCCCGAAGGTCCTATCCTAAGCATTTTCATTGCTCCAATGAATATCTTTATGTACCTGCTCCGACAATTCTTTCGGCGTGTCGAATTTAGTGACGGGACGCAAATACTTATAAAAATACAGTTTGATTTCCTTATCGTATATGTTGTCGCTGAAATCGCATATCATCGTTTCGATGGCGATTTTAGTCAAATCGAATGTAGGTCGACCTCCGACGTTCGTCGCTCCGCAGTACGTTTTTCCGTCAATCACGCACTCGGTGCCGTATACACCGCGCTTCGGGATAATCTTGTCGACCGGTATTTTGAGGTTAGCGGTAGGAATGTCGAACATACGCCCCGCACCGCGTCCCGCCACGACCTTGCCGCACATCATAAACGGCTCGCCCAAAAACGTGTTCGCGCGCTCGATTTGACCGTCGGCAAGAAGATGCTTCACTTCGGACGTGGACACGCGCACACCGTCGTATTCGAGCTTGTCCACGATTACGCAATCCAAACCGTGAACGTCGCAGTAGTTTTTCAGAAATTCCGCGTCGCCCTCCGCACCCGCGCCGAATAAATAATCGTAGCCGCAGACAATGGCGCGTATTCTATATTTTGCGGTGAGCGCGTCCAAAAAATGTTCCGCAGTGCAGTCTTTAAGCCTTTTGTCAAAGCGCATCGGAAGAACATAATCGCACAAGCCGTTCAATAATTGCGTGCGCTCGGCATACGTGTAGACAACCTTTTCATCACGGTTGAACACCTTATACGCATTGTTCGTAAACGTCGCTACGGCGCTTGCGATACCTTTTGAATGAGCGAATCCACCCGCCGTTTCTATGAGACGACGGTGACCTAAATGCACGCTGTCGAAATAACCGAGTGCAAGGCAAACTTCGTTTTCCGCTGTCAATTCTTTCATATTTACTCGTCCTTTAAGTAGGTTTTTATATTTAGTTTCCCGTCGGTCGAACATCCTACGCCGAAAAATTCTCCACGACAATATACCCTGTTATCTCCGCTGAAATCGCATACTATCTTTCTGCCGTGCAAAAGATCGTCGTACAATTCGTCCGCTAACTCTATCACAGGCATATCCGCGAGCGCAACTTCGGCAGAGATCAATGCCTGTTCTCGCCTAAGTTCGAGTGCGTCGAGCGTTATGCTGTCTCGCACTGAAAAGCAGCCCGACGATGTGCGTTGAAGGTATGTAAGCGTCGCAAGCGACCCGCACATTTTAGCCACATCTCGACATATCGATCGAATATACGTACCCGACGAGCATTCTATCGAGAATACCGCTTCTTCCATACTTGGCTGGCAAATAAGCTCTATACCGTAGACTTGCACCTTGCACGGTTTAAGTTCCACCGCCTCGCCGCCGCGCGCCATATCGTATGCGCGCCGCCCGGCAACGTGCTTGGCGCTGTATTCGGGCGGTATCTGCTCTATTTCGCCGACCAACGAATTCATAGCGCCGAGAACCGCATCTATACTAGGAATATCGCGCGTTGTGCCCGTAACCGTACCGAGCGCGTCAAGCGTGTCGGTCGAGTAGCCGAACTTGAATTTGGCTATATATGATTTACGACGGTTAGTCATATAATCAAACAGCCGTGCCGACTTTCCTACGCCTATTATGAGTACGCCTTCCGCCATAGGGTCGAGCGTACCCATATGACCTACCCGCTTTTCGCCGAGTATGCGCTTTACCGCCGACACGGCGCGAGCCGACGACATTGATGTCGGCTTATACAGATTGATAAGTCCGTTCATTTCAGAGCGCCTTTGCCGCCGCTTGGGTAATCTTCTTCGTGACCTCGTCTCTCGTTCCGTTTATAATACATCCCGATGCGAGCTTATGTCCGCCGCCTCCGAATACACCCGCCACAGCGGAAACGTCGGCCGATACCGAACGCAACGACGTTCTGAACATTCCGCCCGGTTGCTCGCAAATACAAATAGCTATTTCCACGCCGGAAATGCTCTTCGCATTGTCGATAAGCCCTTCGGTATCTTCCGACTTACAACCGCATTCTTCGAGATCGCTCCGCATAATCGTCATCAATGCGATCTTTCCGTTCGAATAAAGTTCTATACCGGAAATCGATCGCGCAGTCAGTTTCATACGTTCAAAGCTGTTATTGCAATACAGAGCGTGATTGATATTGCCTACGTTAACACCCAACCTGCACAATCCGAATGCCGTTTTGAAAACTGCGTCGGTCGTATTGGAATGCATAAAATGCCCCGTATCCGTAGACAGTCCGGTATAAAGCATTGTCGCGCTTTCCGCATCGAGAAGATCTGTATCGCAGAACAGCGAGTATATGATCTCGCACGTGCTGGACGCACGCTCGTTGATATAATTGATGTCGCCGTAACCGTCATTGGTCGGATGATGATCGATATCTATCACCGTTTTCGCATCGGTCATCTGCTTGAAGTACTCGCCGAGCCGCTTGTCTACCGCGCAATCGACCGCTATGAAAAGGTCGTACTTTTCAAAACGCGGCGCACAGAAATAATCATAATCGGGCAAGAACGAAAAGCTATGCGGCTTTTCCGCATCGCACACGGCGTCGGCATTCTTGCCGAGCTTTTCGCAAATACGCCGCATTGCGAGCGCCGAGCCGATACAGTCTCCGTCCGGTCGTATATGCCCGCAAACAAGTACGTTATTGCTGCGCAAGATCGCGTCGATAATTTCAGCCGTTATTTTCATCGTTGTGTAGTCCTTTTATGACTGCGTCGATATGCTCGTAATAAGACTGAGACTTGTCGATAGCAAACTTGAAATTCGGCACGACGCGCATATCCTTGTTCTGTTCGGCAAATCTTTTGCGTATAAATCCGCTACTTGACGCGAGCGCCGCGAGAACGCTCTCGTCATCGCCGTCTATATATACGTACACCGTCGCGAATTTAAGATCGCGCGAAACCTCCGCATCGACGACGCTCACCCCGTGTATACGCGGATCGGAAAGCTCTGTCTCTATAATAACGGCAACGCATCGCTTGATCAAACTCGCGACGCGTTCCGTTCTGTAACTATTTCCTTTATGAGAGGTTTTCACAGCTTTTACTTAGCCTCTTTTTCCATTACGTAGCATTCTATGATATCGTCTTCTATAAAGTCTGTATAATCGGCAAGCGCGATACCGCATTCCAATCCGATCGTGACTTCTTTCGCGTCGTCTTTATACCGCTTCAAACCGGAGATATTTCCGTCGAATACGACATTACCGCCGCGATAAACGCGCGCCTTGCCGCTTCTGACGATCTTGCCGTCCTGCACATAGCAACCCGCGACAATACCCGTTCCCGTGACCTTAAACGACGCACGGACAATAGCTTTGCCGGTTACGGCTTCCACAAACTTAGGCGCCACAAGCGATTCTATCTGGGCGTTCACATAATCGAGCGCCTCGTATATTATGCTGTAAAGTTTTATCTTTACGCCGTTGCGCGCGGCGGCGGTTCTGCCGTCGGCATCGGGTTTGACATTAAAGCCGATGATCGTCGCCTTTGCAACGTCCGCCATCAATACGTCTGACTGACTGATGTTACCCACGCCGCTGCCGATGATCTTGACTTTCACCTCGTCGGTAGACAGCTTCAACAGCGCGTCCTTGACCGCCTCGCTCGTACCCTGAACGTCGGCTTTTATAAGCACGCACACTTCCTTAGCTTTCGGTTCGCCTGCGCCGGCGAAGATCTTATCCATATCCATTGACGGGGTATCGCCGAGCATTTCGTTCTTAGCCCGCGCCGCACGTTCCTCGATGACCTGACGAGCCATTTTTTCGCTATCGACAGCGACAATCGGATCGCCCGCTGTCGGCACCTGCGCCAAGCCGTACACAGCAACCGGCGTAGACGGACCTGCCGACTTGATGTTTCTGCCCTTATCGTCAGTAAGCGAACGCACTCTGCCGTAAGTAGTTCCCGATACGATATAGTCGCCGACTTTAAGCGTACCATTCTGAACTATGACAGTCGCTATAGGGCCTTTGCCTTTGTCGAGACGCGCTTCGATAACATAGCCGCGCGCACTCCTGTCGGGGTTGGCGCGAAGTTCCATTACTTCCGCGCGGAATAAGATATTTTCAAGCAGAGTGTCTATACCCAAGCCCTGTTTCGCCGAAACGGGGATCATAGGCACATCGCCGCCCCATTCTTCGCAAAGCACGTCATACTCGGCAAGCTGTTGTTTGATACGATCGGCGTTCGCACCCGCTTTATCTATCTTGTTGATAGCCACGACAATGGGGACATTCGCCTCTTTCGCGTGGTTTATCGCCTCGATCGTCTGCGGCATCACTCCGTCGTCTGCGGCAACGATAAGCACGGCTATATCCGTAACCGTCGCGCCGCGCCTACGCATTTCGGTGAACGCTTCGTGTCCTGGCGTATCCAAAAAAGTTATCTTCTCGCCGTTCATATCGACCGAATATGCGCCGATATGTTGCGTAATTCCGCCAGCTTCACCCGTCGCTACGGAGGTTTTACGGATGGCATCGAGCAACGATGTTTTACCGTGATCGACGTGTCCCATTACCGTTATGATCGGAGGGCGCTTTACAAGCCTATCTTCGGGATCGGGTTCGGCGTGAAGTTCTTTAAGCTCTTCCTCTTTCGTCTTTTCGAGTTTCAGCTCAATCGAAACGCCGAGTGCGTCCGCAACAAGCTGCATTGTCGGGAAATCGACTACCGAGTTGATAGTCGTCATTATTCCGAGTTCCATCAGCTGTTTTATAATTTCCTGCGCGGTTTTGCCTATCTTTTCGGACAGAATTTTGACCGTAAGGTTTTCCGTAGTTATGACAGCGCTTTCTATCTTGATCGGTGCAAAAGGTACAACCTTGTTGACTTTTTTGTTTTTGAGTTTACGCGTGCCCATACGCTCTTCGTCGAGATCTTCCTGTATATACCCCTTGCGAATAAGCATACGCTTGCTCATTTGTCGCTTGTCTTCCGGCTTGACAAACGCCTTCTTGCCGGCGGGTTCGTTGCGCTTTCTCGCCGTCGCGGCGGGAGCTTCGAACTTAGGTACGGTAAGGCGCGTCGCAGGCGCGCTGCGAGGCACACCGCCCTGCGGACGAGGCGCACCCGTTCTGGGCGCGCCGCCCGTAGCGTTTCTGTCTCTGTTGGGTGTGCGCGGACGCGGATCGGGACGGGGCGTATGTTTTACAACGCCCTTAATATAACTCGGTATCGCCGTACGCGTAGTCGACTGCACAACTTCGGGTGCGGCAGTCGGCTTGCTCTCCGGAACGGTCGGCGTTGTCGCTTGCGGTGCGATTTCGGGTGCGGCAACACTGTCTGCCGCTTCCGTCTTCTCGCCGTGCGCAGGAACTTCCGGCTCTGCGCTTTCGATCGTTTCCGGCTCTGCGTTTGCGCGCTGTTCCGCCTCTATTTCCGCTCTGCGCTCTTCTTCTTCGCGCACGCGAGCCTCCCGCTTATCAAGCAGTTTCGACCGCTCGGCGGAATACAGCTTTTCGACGCGCTTTCTGATCTCGCCGATACGCTTTTGCAAATCGGAAAACGCGTTCGCTTCTACAAGACTGTGAAGTTTTCTGAAACCCGTCGTTTCTTCGTTCTTTGTTACGTTGCTGTCGTTTGGCAATTAAATTTACCTCCGTAGGCGCTAAAAAAATCTGTATCCGTTTGCTCCGCTTTTAACGTAATCCGTCATAGCCAGAGCCATATTTTCGTCTGTTATCCCGAACGCTTTGCAGTTATTGCCGACGATGTTTTCCAGTCCGTCGACAAGCACTATCGGCTTGCTCCACCGCTCAGCCAAACTCTTGACGCCGCGTTTTAAGTTATCGGATCCGCTATCCGACACAGCGAGCAGTTTTACCCGCTTTGCCGTCTTTAAGTTGTCATATCCGTACACTACCTTGCCTGCGCGCTTCGCAAACCCCACCATAGCAATGAATTTGTCGTTACCCATTTGTCTTTATGCTTGCGTAAGCCGCTTCCAGACCGTCGTAAATCGACTTATCGAGCTGCGTCTTGAACGCCCTGTTAAGCGCGCGCTTTTTTATCGCCGTCGACATACATTCGCCGTCGGCACATACGTATGCGCCGCGCCCTGCCGCCTTGCCCGTTTCGTCTAACACCACGCTTCCGTCCGGTGTTCTGACTACGCGCACAAGCTCGGATTTGTCGCGCGCCTTGCGGCATACTATGCAGGTGCGTATGGGAGTGTGCTTCATTTAGTCGAGTTCCCCAAGATCCTCTTCGAACACGTCGAAGTTGTCGCTTCCCATCTGCTCCGCGCGCTCGGTAGCCGCCTTTACCTCGTTCTTCATAGTCGAATACGGCTTAATGTCTATCTTCCAACCCGTTAGCTTTGCGGCGAGTCGAGCGTTAACGCCCTCGCGCCCGATCGCAAGACTGAGCTGGTCATCCATAACGACCACTTTTGCCGTATGCTCGTCCTCTTTGGCTTCGACCATAACGACCTTTGCGGGAAGAAGTGCGCGAGCTATGAATTCGAGCGGATCTTCGTGCCAAGGTATTATGTCTATCTTTTCACCGCCCACTTCCGAAATAATGCTTCCGACACGAGCGCCGCGATTGCCTACGCACGCACCCACCGCGTCTACACCGGAATCCGTTGCCGCTACAGCCATCTTTGTGCGCAATCCCGCCTCGCGGACAATGCCCTTAATGACCACGACTCCATTCGAAATTTCCGGAACTTCAAGCTCGAACAATCTCTTTATAAATCCGGGCGCGGTACGAGTAACGAGTATCTGCGGTCCGCGTTGCCCAACCTTTATGCCGCGAACGAACACTTTTATCTTGTCGCCGACCTTGAACTTATCGCCGGGCAACTGATCCTTAGGATACAGCACCGCCTCCATCTTGTTTATCTCGACACAGACGTTTTTGCCGTCGATGCGCCGTACAACACACGTGACAAGTTCCTCTTCTTTTTCAGCCAGCTCGCTGTACGCAAGTTCGCTCTCTACCGCGCGCAACTTTTGCGTTACGATCTGCTTGGCCATCTGCGCAACGATACGACCGAACTCGCTCGCATCGACGGGTCCGTAAATATCGTCGCCAACCTTAAACTTTTTATCGATGAGTCGTGCGTCTTCGAGACTTATCTCAGTCTCTCGGTCTTCGACCTGTTCCACAACTTTCTGGCAGGTATAGATCTTAAACGTCTTTGTCTCGGGCGTAAGAATCATCTTTATCGACTTTGCCACGCCGTACTGCTTTTTGTACGCACTGCCCAGCGCTTCTTGCAACGCCTCGATAAAGACTTCTTTCCTGATCCCGCGCTCCGACTCCAAATCGGTAAGCGCGTCGTAAAAATCCGCCTGCAATGTGAGTGTAGAATTTTTCTTTGCCATTTTTTATCTCCCGAAAAAATTTTACGTGAAAATTTACTTATTAAAACTCGACGTGAGGACGAGTAAGCGCAACGAGCGAGTTTTTGATTTCGATTTCCGCGCCATCTCTTTGCAACGTAACGCATTCCCCGTCGCGTCTCAAAAGCGTGCCGACAATGAGTTTTTCCTTTTGACCGGACATCGGTGCGAAAAGTTTTACTTCCACCGACGTTCCGTAATTGCGCTCATAGTCGCGTTGGGTCTTGAACGGTCTGTCGAGACCGGGCGACGAAACATCCAAGCAATACGGCGCGGACTGAGTAGGATCGAGCGCATCCAGCGGTGCGTCGAGCGCATTGGACACCGTCTCGCAATCGTCGAGCGACACGCCGTGTTCGGATGCGATATACACGATGAGATGTTTCTCGCCGTAAAGCGTCTTGTACTCGACGTCGACGAGCTCGTATCCGAGCTTTGCAAGAACATCTTCGATTACCGGTTTTGCCCTTTCGATAACGCTGTTTATAGCCAAATCCTCCGCATACGTCCTAACAGCAATTGAGAGCGGGCAAAACCCACTCTCACGCTAAACCTAATGCTATGATATAAATATACCACTATTCAAAAAAAATAGCAAGCGTTTTTTCGAGATTTCTATAAAGTATCGCACAAATTTTTGACAATTCTCCAATAGTCTACTTGCCGTAATATTCGTTAATCTGCCGTTGCAAGTCGCTTTTGCATTGCGATAAATGCCTTTGCCGTCGCAAGCGCGTCGCTTTGCGCCCTATGCGCGTTGTCGTTTACGAGACCGAGATTGCCGAGAACGTTATCGAGCGTGAGATTGTCTATGCCCGATATGGCACGCGGCGCGATCCCCAGCGTGTCATATGTGGCTCTGTCGCCGAACGCATAGCCGCAGGCGTTTCCGTACTTGATAAGAAACGGAAAGTCGAATGCGATATTATGACCGATGAGCGCCGCGCCGTGAGAAAACCTGTAAAAATCGGGTATCACCTCTTCGAACAACGGCTGTCCCCTTACCATATCGTCGGTAATTCCCGTCTTGTCCGACACTTCAGGCGGTATTGGGCGTTGCGGGTCGATAAGTGTGGAAAACGTTTCAGTGATAACGCCGTCGACTATCTTCACCGCACCCAGCTCCGTCGGTTTATCATAGAATATGGAAAGTCCCGTCGTTTCGAAGTCGAATGCCACGAAAGTACCTTTGAGCGATTGCGGCAATTCGCCGCCGCCGTCGAAAAGACTTGCTTGAACAAACTCGCTGTATTCTTTCGGTTTCACGGTTATGTATTTTTTAGGCTTGGGTACCGCCTTCAACAGATTCAATCCGACGGCATTGCACTCGCACAGCGCACGCACCGTCATCGCTATTTCCCCCGTTCTGCCGCGTTCCACTTCGGTGTTGCCGAACGCACATACGGGCTTGTTCAGCACATTCGCATCGAGCAACGAAAACCCGTCGCGCGGAAAGAATCGGCATTGAAGTGTGCGCGAACCGTCGTACAACAGAAATTTTTCATATGGCCGCGAACGCTTTGCTCCGACGCCCTTGCTCATAAATTCGGTAGGCATAACAAGTATGCCGCAAACCGTTATGTCGTCGTTATTGCCCTTGACGCTTCCCGCAGACAGTACGTTATTTTCGGTAATTTCGCCCCAAATCGGTCTTACCGTCTCGACGTCGTACCGAATTTCTTTTTCTTCTTCCTGTTTCGGCTTCTGCGTCATATAGACAGTGCCGTCGTCCGCAACCGACGATTTCAATTCGACGATTTCGGTTTCGATCTTTATCTTGTCTACAAACGAATTTTCCAGAACAACGGCAAGGCGCGGCAAGAAATCTTCTTTGGCGAGATCGAGCATACTCTTATGCATTTTGATTTTAACACTGCTATCCGTCGCGTTAATATCCGTCGCAGCCGCAGTCATATACGGAAATTTCCCTATAAATTCGGCCACGATTTCCCGAACCGCGCGCGCGGATGTATCGACAGCTTCTATTTCCACCGAGATGTTCGCATGGAATCCGCACTCTTCCGTGAGCAAAGTTTTAAGTTCGTCACGGCACTGCGCCGTTTTTGCATAATCTTCGTCGCGGCAGATGACTTTTACGACCGCTCCGCGTCTGCCGAGTGAAACACGCGCAAACCGCACTCCGTCGAATTTACCGCCCGTTCTTTTGCTTATTATATCGTAAATCTTATTCATCGATTGTTCTTTTCCTCAATCAGTTTCATAAGCTCCGGAATTATCTCCGACGTTTTTATCGTCTTGACCACTTTACCGCCTACAAACAGGGCGCACGCGTCTCCTCCGCCGCCCGCCACACCGAAGTCCGCATCCGCCGCTTCGCCCGGTCCGTTTACGACGCACCCCATCACGGCGACCTTGACGGGATAGCGAATATGTGCGGTAGCCGTTTTCAGCGCGTCTACAGTCGACTTCAAATCGTATTTACAACGGGAACAAGTCGGACAGGAGATTATTTCACAGTAGTTTTTATCACGTCCCGATTCCTGCAAAATGAGCCGTGCCGCCTTTATCTCGTTTACGGGATCGCCCGACAAAGACACCCTGAGCGTATCTCCGATACCGTCGACAAGCAAACTTCCTATTCCTATCGCAGAACGCACAACGCCGCGCTCGTCCGTTCCGGCTTCGGTAACGCCAAGATGTAACGGATACTCCACCGTGTCGGCAAGTTTTCTGTATGCGTCGACGGTCGTCTTTACATCCGACGACTTTACTGAAATTACTATGTCGTAAAACCCGAATTTTTCGAGCAATCGCACGTGCTTCATCGCGCTCTCGACGAGCGCATCGCTCTTTGTACTTGCCGATAGGTTCTTTTCGAGCGAACCTGTATTCACGCCTATTCTTATAGGCACGCCGTGAGCCTTGCAAGCGTCGACTACGCGTCTGACTTTAGTGTCGTCGCCGATGTTTCCGGGATTGAACCTTATTTTATCGAAACCTATTTCGCACGCCCGCACGGCAAGCCTGTAATCGAACTGAATATCGGCTACGAGCGGCATTTCGAATTTCCCGATAAGCGGTTTACACGCTTCTATCTCGGCGTCGCAGGACACCGCTACTCGCGCAATATCGCACCCCGCCGCTTGAAGCTCGGAAAGCTGACGCGCCGTCGCTTCCGAATCGAGCGTGTCGGTATTCGTCATAGACTGAACGGCGAGTTTGCTCCCGCCGCCGATCGTCACGTTTTTGATTTTTACCCGAACCGTACTCATACGGTTTCATTTTACAATACAAACGACAAAATGTCAACAATCAGGACGAACAACAGCAAAACAACCATACCGACAAAGTGTATCATTCCCTCGACTTTTCTGTTCAGCGGCTTGCCGCGTATCCATTCGATCACCGTAAACACAATGCGCGCGCCGTCCAATGCGGGGAACGGCAAAAGATTGAATATGGCAAGATTGCTTGCGAGAAGCGGCAACAGTATGAGTATATTGCGCCAATTGGCGATAGATAACTGCGCCATAGTGTTTATCGACCCGATCGGGCCGCTGACCGAAGTAATAGGCACCCGCCCCGTTAACAGTTCCCCGAACGAGCCGAGTATCGACCATGACAGCTTGAACGTGTACGGAACGCAATATTTGAACGCGTTTCCCGCATTGTTGCCTATAAATTCGTTTTGCGACAAAAATCCGAAACCGATATAAGTATACGGTTTTCCGTCGTCGTCGATTGCGTTTATAGACTTTTTTGCCGCGCGTATTTCAATCTTTCTGCCGCCGCGCAGAACTTCAATCGTTATCTCTCTATCCGCATCTATATCTGCGGCAAGCTCTGTGAACGAATTCATAACGGAAACGTCATTACCGTCTACGGACAGAATAATATCGCCCACTTCAATCTCGGCGTTATACGGCGCTCCCGCGTCGTCACGGTAGATTTCTGTGATCAGCGGAGCCGAATAACCGACCGACCAGATATATATGAGTGAAAATATTATAGCCGACAGAAAATTGAAAACCACTCCGCCCAGCAACACGAGGATGCGCTTATAGGGTTTCTGCTGATTAAATGTTTTTGCGGGATTGCCGTCCTTGTCGAGACGAACAGGTTTTTCCTCATCCGCACGCCGCTCGGACGCGACCTTATCGATCCCGCCGTCTTTTTCTTCCGTTTTCGCACGCATAACGAACGACAACAGATCCTCTTGTTCGGGTTTGTCGTTTTTTGACGCATCCGATTTTTTATCTGCGATTATCTTATTATTCTCTTCCGTTTGCTGTTCGGTCGAAACATCGATATTTATGTCGCAATCGGATGCATTTCGCTTACATCTCTTGCTTTCTTTTGCCTTTTGTTTGTCCTCCTCCGTTTCTTCGTCTTCGCCCAAGAATGCGCAGTACCCGCCGAGCGGAAGCATACGCAAAGAGAACATCTCGCCGTTTTTTCTGCGCTTGGAAAAGATCTTCGGACCGAATCCGACCGAAAACTCGTCGACGGTAAATCCGAAAATTTTCGCCACAGTATAATGTCCCGCCTCGTGGATGAGTACCATCAACAACAATATAAGTAATGATAAAACTATATATCCGAGATATTGCAAGTCCGAATTCTCCTATACCTCTAAGTATATTTTATCATAAACGCGTTTATGCACGGCGAAAACTTCGTCTACATCGGATACGGAACGCACCGACTCGGCGTTCATTACATCAGATACCGTTTTGATAATATCCGTAAACGCTATTTTACGCTCCAAGAACAGCCGCACCGCCGCTTCGTTCGCGGCATTGAGGATTACCGCAGCATCGCCGCCCGCTTTTATCGCGTCTTTAGCGAGCTTGGGCGCAGGAAACCGAACTTCGTCGGGTGGCAGAAACCGCAAACCGACAGGAAGCGCCAACGGCGTAAAATCACGCGGCATATGCTCGGGATAAGTAAGAGCGTACTGTATGGGCAGACGCATATCCGCCGCACCAGCCTGCGCCTTTACGGATCCGTCGGCAAACTCGACCATAGAATGCACTATGCTCTCCGGGTGGATAACATAATCTATATTTTCGGTATCGAACAACCATCTCGCCTCGATGATCTCCAACCCTTTATTCATCATCGTCGCACTGTCTACCGAAATCTTCCTGCCCATCTTCCAATTCGGGTGGCTTACAGCCTGCTCGACGGTGACGTTTTTCAGCTCGCAATCCGAAAAAAAGAATGGACCGCCGCTCGCCGTAAGGATTATTCGTCTGAAATCGCGCTCGCCGCGCAGGCATTGCCATACTGCCGAATGCTCAGAATCGACAGGACACAGCGCACCGCCCTTTTTAAGCGCGGCTTTCACAAGCGCGCCGCCAGCAACCAGCGATTCTTTGTTTGCGAGAGCAACGGTCTTTTTCTTTTCGAGAGCGGACATAACCGCGCGCAATCCCACCATTCCGACGACAGCGACGACGACCGTGTCGGCATCGCCGCCCGCAAGCACGGACAGCGCGGAATCCCCACAGTAAATTTCGGCACGCGGTACATAGGAATGCAATTCGTTCAGCTTACTCTCATCGGCAATGCCGAGTAGACCGCAATCAAACTCGCGCGCAAGCTCGCCGAGCCTACGCGCGTCACTGCCGCACGACAATGCGACTACTTTATACTTATCGGGGTTGGCACGGACTATATCGAGAGTTTGCGAACCGATAGATCCGGTACATCCCAAAACAGCCAATTTCTTCATATCAACACCATTACGGCGAAATACAAGTATATGAACACGCCGCAGAACATAAATCCGTCTACGCGGTCTATGATCCCGCCGTGACCGGGCAGGAGATTGGAATAGTCCTTTATATTCGTCCTACGCTTGATATACGACGCTATAAGATCGCCGCACTGGTCAAACACCGAACCGACCAAACCTATCACCAGCATATTGATTATCGTGGTAGTCCAACTGTCCGTAATTTTGGCAAGTCCGAACAGATTAATACCGAAATGCTCCGCCAAGAACATCAAAAGCGTTATGAAACCTGCGGCCAGTATACCGCCGAAAAGTCCGCCTATCGCTCCCGAAATCGTCTTGTTGGGACTTATTGACGGGCAAAGTTTCTTGCCCTTTATCGCGCTTCCTATGGCATATGCGAGCATATCCGTAAACGTGGGTATGACGAACAGCAAAGCTATACCGGCGTTACGTTGCGGTTGCGACCCCGTTATTCCCACGTCGATATTGCCGCTTATGAAGTAATTAAGTCCCATCGACAGCATTAATACCGCGCACGGATACAGCATTACGAATATAGTGGATACTGCATTTCCTTTTACATACGTCTTGGAAGCGGCGGTAACTATCACCGTAACGATTATCATTACGAACAAAGAAACGAAGTACGCCGCAAGTCCGACCGAATACTGTTTGAAATAATACTGCGCAAACCAAAACGCGCCGAAACCGACGACAATGCCTATCATATCCAACACGATAATAGCGGGACTGGTTACGTTTTTGAGCGCCTTAGCTACCTCGTATGCTCCGCACGCCGCAAGTAAAAAAACGAATATGTCGAAAAAGATAGGGTGAACGTACAGCGTCAGCACCACTATCGCGATATAAACGACCGTTATCAACAGTCCTGTTACCACGCGTTGTTTTTTACTGTTCATAGTTTACCAAATCTTCTTGTTCTGTGATTGAATTCGTCGAATAACGATAAAAGTTCGTCTCCGCCGAAATCCGGCCACAGCGTATCCGTGAAAAACAGTTCGCTGTATGCGGCTTGATACATAAGGAAATTGCTCAGTCGCTTTTCTCCGCCGGTGCGTATTATCATATCGGGATCGGGCAGTTCCGCAGTGTAAAGACACTTCTCAAACGATTGCGCGGTTATCTCGCCCGACCGTGCCGCAAGAGTGGCGGCACGCACTATTTCGTTTCTGCTCCCGTAATTGAGCGCTATATTTACGACCTGAGCCGATTTATCCGTGTTTTCTGACGCGATCTCCGCCATAATCTTTCTTACGTCGTTTGGAAAATATGTGTCGTCACCCGAAAACATAACACGCGAACCGCGTGCGATAAGCGGACGGGTCAACGGCTTTAATTGAGTTCTTATAAGATCGACGAGCGCGTTCACCTCGTTCGCCTCGCGACATTTGTTTTCGGACGAAAAAGCATATAACGTAACTGCGTCGACGCCGTAATCGAACGCGGTCGACACTACTGGCACAATGTTTTTAACGCCCGCGCGATGACCGAAAACGGCAGGTTTGCGTTTGCTTTTAGCCCACCGCCTGTTACCGTCCATTATTATGCCTATATGCTTAGGCACGGATTTTGACGCCGCATCAGATTTCAAGCAAATCGGATTCCTTATCTTTAATGAGCTTGTCGACGCGCTCAACCGCCCCGTCGAGCTTCTTCTGTATGAGCTTTTCAAACTCGGCTATCTCGTCTTCCGACACTTCCTTTTTGAGCTTTTTGCTCACGTCCAAAGCGTCGCGACGCTCGTTTCTGAGCGCGACTTTGCTGTCCTCGCCGACTTTCTTGACCTGCTTTATGAGGTCGCGGCGGCGCTCTTCGGTAAGTTGCGGAAACGACAGTCTTATGACCTTACCGTCGTCTACGGGATTAAGTCCGAGATCGGCGGCGATTATCGCCTTTTTCGCCTCTTTGAGCGCAGAAACATCGTAAAGCGATACGGTAAGAGTACGCGCGTCGGTGACCGAAATATTCGCCATTTGATTGAGCGGGGTTTGCATACCGTAGTAATCGACGGTCACGCGGCTCAAAATGACGGGATTGGCACGCCCCGCGCGCATTGACGCAAGCTCGCTCTTGAGATGATCTATGACTTTATCGAGTTTTTCGTCGGTCTTAGTCGACTGTTCGATCAATTTTTCGTTTTGCATAATAACCTCTTCTATTTAATGATAGTTCCTATTTTTTCGCCGCTCGCCGCGCGGATTATGCTGTTCTCTTCGGCGAGTCCGAACGCAACTATGGGGATTTTATTTTCCATACACATTGTTATAGAAGTGAAATCCATAACGGCTATATTCTTGTTGATGACTTCCATATATGTCAGTTCATCGAGCTTTTTCGCATTCTTGTTAGTTTTGGGATCGCTGTCGTATACGCCGTCGACGTTTTTGGCCATAAGCAACACGTCGGCTTTTATCTCGGCGGCACGGAGCGCCGCGCCCGAATCCGTAGTAAAATACGGATTACCCGTACCGCAAGCGAATATGACTATACGCCCGCACTCGAAGTGCCGAAGCGCCTTGCGCAAAATGAACGGCTCGGCAACGGCGGGAATGGACAGCGCCGTTTGAACGCGTGTGGGAACGCCTTTCTTTTCGATAGCGTCCTGCAAAGCCAGCGCGTTCATTATCGTGGCGAGCATTCCCATATGGTCTGCAGTCACCTTGTCCATAGCTACGCCCTGCCTGCCTCTCCAAAAGTTTCCTCCGCCGACAACTATCGCTATCTCGACGCCCGATTTTGCGAGCTTGACCAGTTGGACAACAACACTGTCGACGGTTTCGGGATGGATCCCCGTACCCGTTTCGCCGCCGAGCGCTTCGCCGCTCAGTTTTAACAACACTCTCTTATACATATCGCTCCGATTTGTGATTGAATTCATTCGCACCGTTCGCAACGGATCACAGCCATTTCACATTTGCACGCAGTCCGACACAACGATATAATTTTACACACTTGCAAAAATCGGCTTATCGCTGACTGACGGTAAGCCGATAAATAGCAATTTATTTTGCGGAGAGCTTTGCGATCTCTTCCGCGAGGTTATCGGTACGTTTTTCGATACCCTCGCCCATAACAAACTTTGTAAAGCGAACGACTTCGAGTTTCGCGCCCGTCTTTTTAGCTGTGGCGTCGACAAGCTGTTCGATCGTGACCGACGGATCTTTGGCAAACGCTTGATACAACAAGCAGTTTTCCTTGAAGAATGTGCCGAGTTTGCCTTCCGCGATCTTGACAAGCACCTGTTCGGGTTTTTTCGCGTTTTTCTCGTCGTTTTTGAGTTGCTGATGGATTATTTCGCGCTCGTGCTCGACAATTTCGGCGGGAACGTCTGACTGACGAACATACGGGGGCTGGAACGCCGCGATGTGCATAGCGACGTCGTGCGCCATAGTGACTATGTCGGCTGTATTCGCATCGGTACGTCCATCCGCCGCGATCTCTACGAGCGTGCCCATTTTTCCGCCCATATGAATATACGCTTCTTCGACGGCGTTCGACGCGCTTTGAATAGCTACGCGACGAAGCGAAATTTTCTCGCCCGTCTTTGCCGTCGCGGCGGTTATAAGCTCGTCTACCGTTCCGTCTACCGTCTTTATCGCTTTGAGCGCTTCTACGTCGGCGCACTTATTGTCGGCTGCGACTTTGGCAACGGTGCCGCACAGCGCGACGAACACGTCGCTTTTTGCGACGAAATCCGATTCGCAATTTATCTCGACAAGCGCGCCCGTCGTTTTATCGGCGGAAATGCTCGCCCATACCGCGCCTTCTGCGGCTATGCGCGACGCCTTTTTCGCGACTATAGCAACGCCCTGCTCGCGCAGATATTCGCACGCCTTGTCTATATCGCCGTTCGTCGCCATAAGCGCTTTTTTGCACGCCATCATGCCGGCGCCCGTAATGTCTCTGAGTTTACCTACGTCCTTTGCCGTGATCTCCATATGATTGACTCCTGTAATGATAATACGTTAATTATTCTGCCGCGCTCTCGCCGGTCTCTACCTTTTCGGTAAGCTGTTCGAGCTGTTCGCGCGTGGCCGGTTCTTCCACGACCTCGACCGCCGCCTTAGCGGTTTCCGCCTCAGCCTGCATTTCCGCTTCCACAGCCCGACGTGCCGCAAGCCCCTCTTCGCCTTCGCGAGCCTCGATGACCGCGTCCGCCATAGCGCCGGCAATGAGTTTTATCGCGCGGATAGCGTCATCGTTACCGGGTATTACGTAATCTATTTCGTCGGGATCGCAGTTGGTATCGACTATGCCTACAATGGGAATATGCAGTTTGCGCGCTTCGAGAACGGCGTTGTGTTCTTTCTTGGGATCGACAACAAACAGCGCGCCGGGAAGAGTGCGCATATCTTTTATGCCGCCGAGATTTTCTTCGAGCTTGTCGCGTTCGGCTTTCAGCTTGAGAACTTCCTTTTTGGGAAGAAGCGCAAATTCGTTCATCTTCTCCATAAGGTTGAGTTTATTGAGACGCTCGCGATCTTATTGTAGTGAAGTTGGTAAGCGTGCCGCCCAACCAACGCGAATTCACATAGTACATTCCGCACTTCTGCGCTTCCTGCATTATAGCTTCCTGAGCCTGCTTTTTGGTGCCGACGAAGAGTATCGACTTGCCGCTCGCCGCAACGTCCTTTACGAACGCATACGCCTTATCTATCATCTCGACCGTCTTTTCGAGGTTGATGATGTAGATATCGTTGCGCGCGACATAGATGTACTTCTTCATTTTGGGATTCCACTTGCGAGTGGGATGACCGAAATGCACGCCCGCTTCGAGAAGCTGTTTCATTGTGATGATGTTTGCCATATTTGTTCCTCCGTTTACCGCCCCGACCGCAACGCCGCCATAGAAAGATTTAACGACGCACAGAAAATCCGATCGGGTGAGTATTAGACAATTTTTCGCAAGCGAAATATTATGAATTCCGCTAACCTTAATATTTTAGCACAATCGGTCTCGCCTTGCAAATCTTTTTGACCTCTTAATCGCATTTTTTCTATTATTTTTATTAAATCAACACGTAAATGCCGGCGACGGTGCGCACACCGGCAAAGATTATCCGTGATGATGGTGATGCTCGCAACCGCAACCGCACTCATCGTCGCCGTCGCAGTCATGATCGCAACAATCGCCGTGACCGCATTCCTCGCAATCACAGCATCCGTCTTCGGCTTCCGCAAGTGCTTTTAGGTACTCGTTGAACACCGCGTCGAGTATGCTCTCGTCGAGAACGGGTTCGAATACGTCGTTATCCTCGTCTTCTTCGCTCACCTTGAATATAAGCGCTTCGTCGTCGCCTAAACCTTCGAGCGGTTCGACAGGCTGAAGCAATGCGTAAAAATCGCCCTGATACTCGATGCAGGCAACCTCGTAAAAGTCTACGGGCTTACCCTCGTCGTCCGTAAGAGTGATGATTTCGTCCTCGTCGAGAAGTTCCACGTTCTCGTCGTTCTTAACTTCTTTGTTGTTTGCCATAATAAGCTATGACCTCCCTGTGATTGTGTTTTTATTATAAACGCAGGCTATACGCCGCGTTCGATGTAGCTTTGCAATATTATCTTTGCGGCAAGGCTGTCGACAAGTCCGTCGCGGCGTGATTTGCTTTTTACGCCCGCCTCCGCAAGCAGTTCGTCCGCCTCCACCGTAGTCAGTCTTTCGTCAACCAACGCGATACTCAGTCCCGTTACACGTTCGAGATTGCGCGAAAACGCGCGGACTCTGCCCGACTGCACGCTTTCGGTTCCGTCCAAATTGAGCGGCAAGCCGACCACGATACCGCTTACGCCTTCTTTTACCGCAAGCTCCGCGACGTAATCGATCGTATCGCGCATCGATTTAGTGCGATACACACCTAGCGGCGACGCGAGCGTTCGCGTAGCGTCGCACACGGCGAGCCCGACCCGTTTCAAACCGAAATCGACGCCTAATAATCTACCCGTTTCACTCACCGCTCTATTGTAACACACCGCCGATCTTTTAACAAGGCTTTTACCGCGTTTTTTTCCGATTTTAATGAACTTTTTATATTAAACGCTTTTTCGAGTTTGCGCAATATAACAATATATGTGTTGTTTGACCGTATACGCCGCACGCGCTCTGCGCATAATAATCGCGGGAGGAAATTATGAAACAACTGCTTTTGGGAATCACACTCGGCGCAATCGCCGGCGCGGTAGCCGTCAAAAAAATGGAGGACGAGGAACTACCCGAAAAATTGCTTAAATGCGCTCAGAAAAAACTTAAAGAGCAAGACTGAACGGTAACGGTGACGCACGGAAAATTGTGTGTAAGCGTTACGACTTCTTCTTGCTGTGGGCGCGCTTCCATTCCTTAATACTTTCCAAGCGCGTCTTGAACCTGCCCTCCAATCCTTCTTCGGTAGGAACATAATACTCTCTTCCGGCCAGAGAATCGGGCAGGCACTGCATATCGGTGAGTTTATCGGGCGCGTCGTGCGCATACTTATAACCCTTGCCGTAATCAAGCTCTTTCATCAGACGCGTCGGCGCATTGCGTATGACGAGCGGGACGGGTTCGGATAACATTCCGAGCGCGTCTTTTTTTGCACTCAAATACGCGACTTCCATCGCGTTCGATTTGGGTGCGAGCGACAGATATACGACTGCTTGCGTCAGATGAACGGAGCATTCGGGCATTCCGATAAAATGACACGCCTGATATGCCGCCACGCATATTTCGAGCGCGCGCGGATCGGCAAGCCCTACGTCCTCGCTCGCAAACCGTGTTACCCGACGCGCAATATAAATAGGGTCTTCGCCCGCCTCCAACATCCGAGCCAGCCAATACACCGCCGCATCGGGATCGGAATTGCGCATTGACTTATGAAGCGCAGATATGAGATTGTAATGTTCTTCGCCCGATTTGTCGTACAGAAGTGATTTTTTGGACGTACACTGCTCGATAGTCTCGTCGGTCACGACCGTCTTTTTGCCGTCGAAATCGCCGTTGAGCACAACCATTTCGAGAGTTGACAGTGCACTCCGCGCGTCGCCGTTGGCAAACGTCGCTATAGCCTCGATAAGCCTGTCGTCTATCTCCACCGTCTGCCCGCCGAAGCCGCGCTCGTCGGTAAGCGCACGCTTTAACAGCTCGCACAGCTCATCCGTTTTGAGCTGTTGTAAAACAAAAACCTTACATCTGGACAATAACGCGCCGTTCACCTCGAACGACGGATTTTCGGTTGTCGCACCTATCAGTATAATACTGCCCTTTTCTACGAACGGCAAAAACGCATCCTGCTGCGCTTTATTGAATCTGTGTATCTCGTCTACGAAAAGTATTGTTTTCTGCCCGAACTTGCGAGCCTTTTCGGCTTGCTCCATCACCTGTTTGATCTCTTTTATGCCGCTTGTTACAGCCGAAAAATCGACAAACTCCGATTCGGTGCGATTCGCTATTATTCGAGCGAGCGTAGTTTTTCCCACACCGGGCGGACCCCAGAATATCATAGATCCGACATTGTCGTTTTCAATCAGCCGACGCAATATTTTACCGTCGCCCAATAAATGCCGCTGACCGCAAAACTCGTCGAGCGTCTTAGGTCGCAATCTCGCCGCAAGCGGTTGCGGCGCTTCGTCTTGGAATAAACTCTGTTGTTCGTAATTACTCATATTTTCGCTCCGTCACTTATCGGTCCTTCTCGTCAGCTTGCCGACTACGTCGTTCACTGTCTCGGCGGCATAGATCGCACATTCGACGGTCGTCTGCCTGCCGAACGAGAAACGCACCGAATTCTCCGCTCCGCGCTCGCCCATTGCAACAAGCGTTCGAGGCGGCGTCGCAGAACCCGCCGAACACGCCGACCCCACAGAACAGCACACGCCGCGCATCGACAGCGCAACGGCAAGTCTGCCGCCATTCACTCCGTCGAACGAAACCGACAGTATATCGTTCACCCTTTGCGCATTCTTCGCTATTACCCTGCCGCAATTAAGATTATCGATAAATGCGCGTGCGATCTTTTCGGTATGGGGATTATAAAATTTGTTCTTCATTTCAGATGCCGCCGCGATTGCCGCGCCCATACCGACTATTGCGGGAACGTTATACGTACCGGAACGCACGCCTCGCACCCTATCTCCGCCCGAAATGAACGGAGACGGTTTCAAGCCGCGCCGAGCATACAGAAATCCGGCGCCTTTCAATCCGTAAAACTTGTGCGCCGACACGCAAAGCATATCGACGTTCGTATTCTTCACGGAAATATCGACGGAGTTGACCGCTTGCACCGCGTCGGTAAAAAACATCGCCCCCGCCGAATGCGCGACTTCCGCAAGCTCTTTGATCGGCTGTATCGTTCCGACGATATTGTTCACCGTCATCACTGCGACAAGCGCCGTGTCGGCACGAATCACGCCTTTGAGCGCGTCGGGAGTTATCACACCGTCCGCCGTCGGCTTTACGTAATCCACTTCATAACCGTTATCGGAAAGATATTCGGCGCAAGACAGTACGCTGTCGTGATCTATAGCCGAAACTACTATATGTCTGCGCTCACCTAAGCGCACGCACTTCATCGCGAGATTGACGGCTTCCGTGCCTCCCGATGTGAAGTGTATTTCGTCTGCCGTCGCACCGATAGCGCACGCACACGATTCGCGCGCGGTCTCGACGGCTTTATGCGCTTCCTGCCCCGCGATATGCGTCGACGACGGATTATAGAAAACGTCCTTAAAATACCGCTCGGCAACCGAAAACACCTTTTCATCGACAGGCGTCGTAGCCGCATAATCGAGATAGATCGGTTTCATTCGCTCTCTCCGATCGGCTTGCAAGTGCAACGGAAATCATCGATCATCTCATACAGCGTGACACTGTTCAGGACGGCGTTAATTCCGTCCGTAAGTTTAGCAATGACGTTGCGGTTGGGGCAGTACTTATCTTCGCAATCGCCGAAAGCGCACTTCGGCGCGTCGAATCCGTCGTCAAGCGAATCAAGCATATCTCCTACGGTTATATCCTTAGGGTCGCGCGCAAGAATATATCCGCCCGCCTTACCCCTGTATGCTTTGACTATACCGCCACGACGAAGCATTGCGAGCAGCTGTTCCATATATTTGATACCGACGTCTGTCTGCTTCACAAGCTGAGAAGCGCTGAGCGGCGTTTTAGACAGCGCAAGCATAAAGCACAGTCGCATCCCGTATGTCGCTCTCGTAGATAATCTCATTAATATACCTCGAAGTGTAATACGGACATTATACAGCACCGTATATGAAATGTCAACTAAATCCCTGTAAATCAGTAGGTATATAACCGCCCGATAAATCCGTTCAAGCGTAAACGCCGCTATACGGCGGCGCTTACTGAAACAACAAAGTATATAAACTCGGATCGATATTATTCGTACAGCGGGAATTTTTTCGTGAGCGTCGCCACTCGATCGAGAACCGACGGTCTTGCGCTCTCACCTTTTTGTATGACGTCGGCTATACAGTCGGCAATCACCGTCATTTCGGTCTCTTTCATACCGCGCGACGTAGCGGCGGGCGTGCCTATACGTATGCCCGAAGTCTTTGACGGCGGCAGTGGGTCGAAAGGTATCGCGTTCTTATTGACCGTGATATTGCACTCGTCGAGAAGGGTTTCGAGTTCCTTACCCGTCATAGTATCGAGTTTTATCAGCATAAGATGATTGTCCGTTCCGTCGGATACGAGTTTGACGCCGCGTGCTTTAAGCTGTTTTGCAAGTGCAGACGCGTTCTTTACTATCTGTTTTTGATACTCCTTGAATTCGGCGCTCGCCGCCTCTTTGAACGCGACGGCTTTTGCCGCGATGATATGTTCGAGAGGTCCGCCCTGCGTACCGGGAAATACGGCTTTGTCTATCGCCTTAGCGTACTGCTCTTTGCACAGTATCATTCCGCCGCGAGGACCGCGAAGAGTTTTGTGGGTCGTCGTCGTCACTATGTCGGCGTACTCGACGGGATTGGGGTGCTGTCCCGCCGCAACAAGTCCCGCAATATGCGCCATATCGACCATAAACACCGCGCCTACCTCGTCCGCTATCTTGCGGAACTTTTTGAAATCGATAAAACGCGGGTATGCGGAAGCTCCGGCGAGTATCAGCTTCGGTCTATGCTCTTTCGCGAGTTTTTCGACCATATCGTAATCGATGGTCTCTGTTTTTTCGTCCACGCCGTATGCGACTACGTTATAATACCGACCCGAATAATTCACTTTCGAACCGTGCGTCAGATGTCCGCCGTGCGCGAGATCCATACCGAGATATGTGTCGCCGGGTTGAAGCGTCGCATAAAACACCGCGTGATTGGCGTTAGCGCCGCAGTGCGGTTGGACATTTGCGTGTTCCGCGCCGAACAAAGACTTCGCGCGCTCTATGGCAAGCGTTTCAACCTCGTCTACATACTCGCAACCGCCGTAATAGCGCTTGGAGGGATAACCTTCCGCATACTTGTTCGTAAGGTGCGAACCCGCCGCCGCGAGCACTGCGGGCGAAACGAAATTTTCGCTCGCGATAAGTTCTATCTTGGTGCGTTGGCGATTGAGTTCGCGGCGCATACTCGCCGCAACTTCGGGGTCGACTTTTTCGATAAGATCGAGTTCCATAATATTTATCTCCTTTCGGTTTTTCTTTTTTATGCGTTTGCGCTCTCGCACTCGGAGCCGTCGCTACCGCAATCTTTATCGACGACACGCAACACCTTCGGCAAAACGCCCGACTTTTTGCGATACGCTCTGTCTATCAAGAATGCGCAAAGTAATCCTGCGGCAAGCCCCGCCGCGCAAAGGCCTACCTGCAACCATACGCCGCCCACCAGTCCGATAAGTACGCCTACTACCATAAACAAAAGCGGTATGGCGTAGATGAGAAGCGCTGCCGCGCCGACCGATCGAGTCGGCATTTCGACCTCTACTGTCTGACCTACCTCTACCGATATATCGCACTGCGTCGGTACGAGCATCGATTTTCTCTTATTGAACGCGCACATATTACAACCGTCGCACTTATCGGTTTTTACAAGCTCGACGAATGCCGTGCCGCGCTTTACTCGCTTAACCTCGCAAAGCTCTATCATATTCCGACCAGCCTCATAACCGCGAAATTGGCAAGCATAAGTCCCATTATCATAGGCGGCGCCGCCATAGATGCGGGAGTACCCGATTTGACCGTCGGCTCGGTCGTCGCGCATACCACGTCGAGCGATTTCACGCCCGCATTTTTAAGCGCCTTTCGCATTATCTTCGCGAACGGATCATAGCGCGTCTTATAAATATCCGTATACTCGAAATCTGTCGTTACTCGGTTGCCCGCGCCCATTGCCGATATTATCGGTACGCCTGCCGACTTGCACGACGTTATAAGCTCCGCCTTGCCGTCAATGTCATCTATCGCGTCTATGCAGAACGAGTAACCGGCGCCGAGTATGCGCGCGGAATTGCCCGTACCGAAAAATTCGGGAATTGCTTCGGTAATTACGTCCGCATTGACGGAACGCGCACGCTCCGCCGCGATGACCGCCTTGTTTTTGCCTATCGCGTCGAGCGTACACAAAAGCTGCCTGTTGAGATTGGATGGTTCAAACACGTCTCCGTCGACAAATGTCAGTCTGCCGACGCCGCATCTCGCAAGCGCCTCTACCGCCGCGCCGCCCACTCCGCCGACTCCGACTACAAGCACCGACGAATGTTTTAGCCGCGCAAGTCCGTCCGAGCCTATAAGCGGTACTAACCTGTCGTATGCGCCCGTCACCGTATTACCCGCGCTCGCCGGAAAGTATGCTTTTGCATACCGACGGTAAGTCGTTCAGTTTTGCGGAAAACGTAGCGCCGTCGAACATACGCTTTATAACGCATTCGCCGGACGCAAGCTCGCTTTCACCTACCGTGACGGCAAGTGCAAATCCTTGACGGTCGGCATACTTGAACTGCGCTTTAAGGCTTTTTCCCATAAGATCGCGCTCTGCGGATATACCCGCCGCACGCGCTTCTCTCACTATCCTGTCGCACGTCGCGCGCGCCGAATCGCTTTGCGCCGCCGCAAACAGCTTGGGAGCGTTGTTTTCAAACTCGATCCCGCGCGCGTCCGCCGCCGCGATCAGCCGCTCTATACCGCAACCGAACCCGACGCAAGGCATATGTTTGCCGCCGAGCTGTTCGCACAGACCGTCATACCTGCCGCCGCCGATCAACGCCAGATCGCCGTCGCAAAACTCGAATACGGTACGGGTGTAATAGTCGAGTCCGCGAACGAGCTTGTCGTCCTCTATAAACTCGATACCGTTCATTTTAAGTCCGTCGACTACATCGCGATGATGCGCTCTGCATTCCTCGCACAGATAATCGGAGATCTTTGGCGCGTTTTTATAGACCTCGCGGCAGGACGGGACTTTGCAATCCAACGCCCGCAACGGATTTGTTTGAGCGCGTCTTTTGCAATCGTCGCAAATACGATCGCCGACAGCGCCCAAAAATGCGCGCAGAGCCTTATTATACTCGGCACGGCACTTCGGGCAACCTATCGAATTAATGCGCAGAACGAGATCGTTAAAGCCTATTTCGCGCAAAAAATCGCGCGCCATACATAAAAGCTCGACGTCGAAAACGGGAAGTTCGCTTCCGAAAAATTCGGCGCCGAACTGGTGATGTTCGCGGTATCTTCCGGCCTGCGGTTTTTCGTAACGGTAAATGGATTCGATATAATACGCTTTGAGCGGCAAACTCTCGCCGAGATTGTTCTCTATGAAAGAGCGCATAACGCCCGCCGTGCCTTCGGGACGGAGCGCCATCTTTCGTCCGCCTTTGTCGTCGAAAATGTACATCTCCTTATTGACGATGTCGGTGCTGTCGCCTATCGAACGCAAAAACAGCTCGGCATTCTCGAAAACGGGAGTGCGAACTTGCTTCGCGTTGTACAGCGCGGTTATCTTGTGCGCCGCACGCTCTACCGCCTGCCATTTATGGCTCATCGACGGCAGTAGATCTTTTGTGCCTTTCGGTGCGTTAATCATTGCTCGCTTCCTTTTTGTGCGTCCGTTATAATATATACTTTTTAAGATCGTGTGCCGAGATCTCTTTTGCGAGATGTTCGTCCACATATGATTTGTCGACTGTCACATCGATCGAGGGATTGTTGCCGTCGGCGTTAAAGCTGATGTCTTCGAGCAAACTTTCCATAATGGTGTGCAGTCTGCGCGCACCGATGTCCTCGCCCGTTTCGTTCTCGATAACGGCTATTCGACTCATCTCCTCGATAGCGTCCTGCGTAAACGTGAGATTGATGTTCTCGACGGACAACATTGCGGCGTACTGTCTCGTGACGGCATTTTCGGGTTCTGTAAATATCTTTACGAAATCTTCGAACGAAAGCGACGTCAAATCGACGCGAATGGGAAATCTTCCTTGAAGTTCCGGAATGAGATCCGAAACGCTCGAAATCTGGAACGCGCCAGACGCGATAAAAAGAATATAGTCCGTCTTGATAGCTCCGTACTTGGTCATTACGGTACAACCCTCGACGATAGGCAGTATGTCGCGCTGAACACCCTCGCGCGAAACGTCCATTCCTCCGCCCGCGCCCTGACGGTGCGCTATTTTATCTATCTCGTCGATAAATATAATGCCGTCCTCTTGTGCACGGCGCACACCCTCCGCCTTTATCGCATCCATATCCAAGAGGCGTTCGCTCTCTTCTTCCATATATATAGCGAGTGCTTCCTCGACGGATACCTTGCGGCGTTTTTTTCGTTGCGGCAGTATCCCGCCCAACATATCGCCGATATTGAGGTCTATGCTCATTCCGGGCATCGCCTCGATCTGCGGCGCACGCTCCGCAACCTCTATCTCGATCGTCAGCCTGTTGAGTTTTCCGTCGCGGAGTTCGTCCGTCACCTGTGCTTTAAGCACAGACTCCGCAATATCGGCATTCGACTTTTTGCGCGCCTTGACTACTGCGTCGATTATCTTATTTTCGGCAAACTCGCGCGCTTTGCCCTCGACGATAGCCATCTGTTCTTCTTTTACGAGATGAACGGCGGTTTCGGCGAGATCGCGTATCATAGACTCCACGTCGCGACCGACGTAGCCGACTTCGGTGTATTTAGTCGCCTCCACCTTGATGAACGGCGCGTGCACTATTTTCGCAAGCCGACGCGCTATTTCGGTCTTGCCCACACCGGTCGGTCCTTTCATTATGATATTTTTGGGCGTGATCTCTTCGCGCACAGCTTCGGGCAGTTTGCTCCTGCGGTAGCGGTTTCTGAGCGCTATCGCGACGGCGCGTTTCGCCTTAGCCTGACCGATTATATACCTGTCGAGTTCCGCTACTATCTGTTTGGGGGTAAGCTCCATTATGCAACCTCCACGACGATGTTCTTATTGGTGAAAATACAGATGTCGGACGCTATATTCATAGACTCGCGCGCAATCTGCTCCGCTGTCATATCTGTATTTGCCATCAAAGCGCGTCCCGCCGCCAGCGCGTAGTTCCCGCCCGAACCTATCGCGCACACGCCGTTTTCGGGTTCGATAACGTCGCCCGTTCCCGACACTATGAACATATCCTTTTTGTCGGCGACGATCATCAGTGCCTCCAACTGACGGAGATTGCGGTCGCCGCGCCACAGCATTGCAAGCTCTACCGCCGCACGCATAAGATTGCCCGCATACTTATTGAGCATCTCTTCGAAACGCTCCGCAAGCGTGAATGCGTCGGCGACAGAACCGGCAAATCCGATAACTACGCTGTCGTTATATATGCGACGCACTTTTTTGGCGTTGCCCTTCATAACGACTTGCTGGTTCTGCGTGACCTGACCGTCGCCCGCGATGACCGTCACACCGTCCTTTTTTACTCCGATTATGGTTGTACCTTCGAGTTTCATAGTTACTCCTTATTTATAACCTATTGTATCACAATCTATTTCGATTGACAAACAATTTAACCGTGTTCGGCGAGACTTTGAACAAACTCGCCGACAGCCGCGTCGCTTCTGTCGTAATACGCTTTCTTTCTGTCCGCTTTCTTCACTCCGTCAATAGACGGCAATATACCGAAATTGGCGTTCATCGGCTGAAAATCGACATTGGGCGCGGCTATGTAATTGCACAATGCGCCGATCACCGTCTCGCGCGGAGGAACGACGGTAGATTTTCCGCACAAAATACGTTCGGCATTTACCGCCGCCATAAGCCCCGTCGCCATACTTTCGACATATCCCTCGACACCGCACAGTTGACCGGCAATAAATATGTTATCGTGCTTTTTAAGCCTCAGATCGGCATTGAGTGCGGTCGGCGCGTTTATAAACGTGTTTCGGTGCATTACGCCGTACCGTATTATCTCTATATCGTGAAGCGCGGGAATGAGCGAAAATACGCGCTTTTGTTCACCGAATTTCAAATTCGTCTGAAATCCTACGAGATTGTAAAGCGAACCTTCCGCATTCTCGCGCCGAAGCTGTAATACCGCATACGGCTTGCCCGCGTCGCGGAACCCTACGGGTCGAAGCGGTCCGTACCTTAACGCGTCCACGCCGCGCGCAGCCATCACCTCGACGGGCATACACCCCTCGAATACAGTCATATCGCCGCCGGTCACCTCGTCAACGGCACGCTCCGCACAGATAAGCGCATTATAAAACGCGAGATACTCTTCCCTGTTCATCGGACAATTCAGATAATCGTCGCCGCCCTTTCCGTATCTTGCGCCGAAAAACGATTTTTCGGGATCGACGCATTCTGCGGTAATTATAGGTGCCGCCGCGTCGAAAAAATGCAACGACCGTTCACCGGTAAGCTCGGCAAGATATGCCGCCAACCCGTCGTGACACACCGGACCGGCGCATACCAACGTAAGGCGCGACGTGTCGAATCTTTCGACAACGCCCTCGACGATCTCGATATTGCCGCGCGATTTAACCGCGTCGGTAACAAGTCCCGAAAACCTGTCACGGTCGACCGCAAGCGCACTGCCGGCAGGCACAGAACACTTTTCAGCTATTCCGAGCAACGTCGAGCCGAGCTTGTTCAGTTCGTTTTTGAGCGCGCCGCCGGCAGTAGTCGGAGATGTGCTTTTGAGCGAATTGGAGCAAACGATTTCGGCAAGACCGCCGCTCTTATGCGCGGGCGAAAACCACTTCGGTTTCGCCTCGAACAGACGCACGTTTATTCCGTGACGGGATAAATACAGCGCCGCTTCGCAACCCGCAAGTCCGCCGCCGATTATATCAACGGTATTGTCACTGTATCTGGGCATTATGTTTGTACTTGCAGGTCTTGTTCGAACACTTGATATACTTGCCGTTCTTGCCCGTCTTTTCGATTAAGAACGCGCCGCATTCGGGACACTTCTCGCCCGTAGGCGGTGCGGACGACGTAAAATCACAGGAGGGATAACCGCTGCAACCGTAGAATGTAGCTTTTCGCGTAGTGATCTTACGAAGCGGTTTGCCGCACTTCGGGCAAGGCGGCAGATTTTCGGTCGAATCTTCAGCCTTTTCCAGACTGACTATATTTTTGCACTTGGGATAATTGGGGCAAGCTAAAAATTTGCCGTACTTACCCGTCTTGACTACCATCGTAGCGCCGCATTTTTCGCACACTACGTCCGACTGTTCGGGCGGCTCGGCTTCCGCTATGTTTCCGTCTGCGTCCAGGTTTTTCGTGTTCTTGCACTTCGGGTAGTTGGGACAAGCTAAAAATTTGCCGAACCGTCCCGTCTTGATGACCATATTAGCTCCGCACTTTTCGCACACGTAATCGGTGGGGGCGTCGGGTTCTTTTAGCGAATAATCGTCGCGTTTCGCCGCCTCGACCTCTTTCGAAAAGTCGGCAAAAAAAGCGTCTACTATATCCTGCCAGCGTCTGCCGCCCTCTTCCACGCCGTCGAGATCTTCTTCCATACGCGCGGTAAATTCTACGTCCATAATGTCGCCGAAATAATGCAACAACATATCCGTAACTTTTTCGCCGAGTTCGGTCGGAACGATCGCTCTGCCGTCGCGCAAAACATATTTGCGTGCAAACAGCAGCGATACCGTAGGCGTATAGGTAGCGGGTCTGCCTATTCCCTTTTCTTCCATAGCCTTTACAAGGCTCGCTTCGGTATAGCGCGCAGGCGGCTTGGTAAACTTTTGTTCGCAGTCGTATTTGACAAACGACGGAGTATCGCCCTCTTTAAGTTCGGGGAGTTTTACCGCATCGTCTTTGTCGCCCTTATCGGATGCGGCGGAATACACCTTAGTAAATCCGTCGAACTGCGGAGTTCTGCCCGTAACGCGGAACTCGTAATCGCCGGACGCTATGTCGACTGACACGGAGTTATAAGTCGCGTCCGCCATTTGGCTCGCCAAAAATCTATTGTAAATCAAATTATACAGCTGATACTGATACTTGTTGAGATACGGTTTTACGCTTTGCGGCGTGCGTTCGAGCGAGATAGGTCGTATCGCTTCGTGTGCGTCCTGCGCGCTCTTTTTCGACGCAAAGTAATTGGGCTTTTCGGGCAGATAATCCACGCCGAAATTATCGCCGATAAACTCGCGTGCGGCGGCAATCGCCTGTGACGATACACGCGTCGAATCGGTACGTATATACGTTATGAGCGCAACTTTGCCCTCGTTGGGAATATCCACGCCCTCGTACAGCTTTTGCGCGGAAGACGACGTTTGCTTCAAACTCATTCCGAGTTTATTGAGCGCATCCTGTTGCATTGTCGACGTTATGAACGGCGCGAACGGGTGCGCGCGCGTCACGCTCCTTTTGACGTTTGTTACTGTGTACGACTTGCCGTTTATAGCAGACTTTACACTCTCCACATCGTCCGAACAAGACAGCTTTATCTTTTGCCCAAGCTTAGACACGAGCGCGGCTTTGAACTTGTCTCCGCCAGACGTTTCCAGAACCGAGAAAAAACTCCAATACTCTTCCGGAACGAACGCCCTTATTTCGCGCTCGCGATCTACTACCAGCCTAAGCGTAACAGACTGAACACGCCCCGCAGACAGATTGCCGTGTATTTTTTTACACAGCACGGGCGAAACTTTATAACCCACAAGCCTGTCAAGCACGCGACGAGCCTGCTGCGCGTCGACGAGATTTTTATCTATCGGACGCGGGTGCGCAAGCGCGTTCTGCACGGCATTCTTACTTATCTCGTTAAACTCTATGCGCACGGGCGAGCCGTCGTCAATACCGAGAAGCGTTGCTACGTGCCAAGAAATCGCCTCGCCCTCACGGTCGGGGTCGGTCGCGAGCAATACGCGCTCTGCCGACGACGCTTCTTTTTTGAGACGTGCGACCACATCTTTTTTATCGTCCATAACGACGTAAGTAGGCTCGAACTCGTTATTTACATCTACAGCGAGCCGCTTGGACGGCAAATCACGCACGTGTCCGCCCGTTGCGAATACTTTATAGCCCTTTCCCAGATACTTCTGAACGGTTTCGAGCTTTCCTATACCCTCTATAACAACCAAGTTCATTTTGCATCTCTCCTTTACCGCAATGTCACACTGTACATATTTTTAGATCTTTCGTGAATTAGTCCGTATATCATTAGCGACGACAGCACCGCGTTCAGTTCGGGTACGGATAGTCCGCTAGACTCCGCAAGCGAATCGAACGAGTGCTCACCGCCCTCCAAGATATGCAGTATGCCCTCTTCGTCGAAATTCAATTCGACGGTATTGTGTTTTTTCTTTTCGGACGTCGCGCCGTAATACGACATTATGTCTCTGCCATCGGTCACCGCGACTGCGCCTTGCTTGATGAGATTGTTCGTACCAACCGAACGTTGTTTGTCTATATCGCCGGGTACCGCGAATACGTCTCTACCTTGTTCGGCGGCACAGCCTGCCGTTATAAGCGCTCCGCTTTTCGTCGCCGCTTCCACGACGAGAACGCCCTTACTTATACCGCTGACAAGCCTGTTGCGTTGCGGGAACGAATAAACAGTGCCGTGAACATCGGGCGGATACTCGCTGAACACCAGCCCTGTCCGACAGATTTCGTCGAACAACCCGATGTTCGACGCGGGCGACACGTTAAATAGTCCGCTGCCGAGAACGGCTATCGTTTTCCCGCCAGACTTCAGAGCCGCGCGGTGTGCGAATCCGTCGATGCCCGTAGCAAGCCCGCTGACTATGGTAAAGCGTTCGGACAATTCCTCGACGAACTTATCTGTAACGTATTTACCGTACTGCGATGCGTTTCTGGTGCCTACTACGGCGAGACAATCGGTGCGCAACAGATTGGGATCACCTTTATAAAAGAGTGCGAACGGAGGATCGACTTCGGACTGAGCCAAGCCTGTCGGGAACAGCGGATCGACGCGCGTCACATATCCGATATGGTTAGTCTCCAAATACTGCTTTGCCCGTTCTATAAACTCGACGTTGCGTGTGCGTTTCAGCTTACTCATAGTTCCGTCGTCGAGCGCATAACGTCCGCCGTCGGCAAAAGAATTCCACAGCTCCGCAGGCGGGATATTGTCGAGCAGTTTGTTTATTTTTCGTGTCGAAACGCGCGAATACGCCAACCATAAGTATATGTCGGAAAGCAACATCATTTCACCGCCTTATCGAGCGATCTGTACATAACCGCTTCCGCAATATGTTTGGACAATACCTTATCCGACCCATCCAAGTCCGCGATCGTCCGCGCGACTTTGAGTATTCGCGTATACGCCCGCGCCGACAGCCCCAGCCTATCGAACGCATTGGAAAGTATTCGCTCGCCCGCAGTGTCGAGCGCGCAATATTCTTTGATCATCGCGCTTGTCATTCTCGCGTTCGAATATATTCCGGTGTTCGAGTATCGCGCAGTCTGCAATGCGCGGGCGGCGTTTACACGCGCCTTTACCGTTGCCGAACTTTCGGACGCCGTCGACGACGAAAGCTCGTCGTAATGCACCTCGTCCACCTCGACGTGCAAATCGATCCTGTCCAAAAGCGGGCCGGAGATCCTTCCCATATACTTTTGTATCTGTGCGGGCGTGCAAGTGCATTCGTGCGCCGACGAACCGTAAAATCCGCACGGACAGGGGTTCATACTCGCAACGAGCATAAAGTTCGCGGGGTATTCGACAGTGCGCGCCGCGCGCGAAACGGTTATAACATTATCTTCGAGCGGTTGGCGCAATATTTCGAGCGTCGCACGCGGATATTCGGGTAGCTCGTCCAAAAACAGCACGCCGTTATGCGCAAAACTGATCTCACCGGGATGAGAGGAAGATCCGCCGCCCGTAAGCGCAATTTTGCTCGTAGTGTGGTGTGGACTGCGAAACGGTCGCCTCGTGACGATTCCGACGGTTTCATCGAGAATACCCGCCACAGAGTGTATCTTAGTCGTTTCCAACGCTTCACGCTCTGTCAGATCCGGCAATATTCCGGGCAAACATTTGGCGAGCATAGTTTTGCCGCCGCCCGGCGCGCCTATCATAAGCATATTATGCCCGCCCGCCGCCGCGATCTCCAAAGCGCGTTTCGCCGAATACTGTCCTTTTACAAACTTCAAATCCTCGCTCGCTGCCACCTCGCCGCCGAGTACTATATCGCTTCCCACAAGCGGCTGCCCCGATTGTCCGTCGAGGAGCGCGATTGCCTCGCGCAAGCTGTCTACCGCATAGACTTCTACGCCGCGTATGTATTTAGCCTCGTTAGCGTTGGCTTTTGGGATTACGAACTTTTTTCCGCCGCGCTCGCGCGCCGAGATGAGTATCGGCATTACACCGTTTATACGCTGAATTTTACCCGACAGCGACAATTCACCCAAAAATACATAATCGTCAATGAGTTTCAACGGACGTTTATGCTCGTCGATACCGGCCTGTTCCGTTGCGCAAAGTATGCCGAGCGCTATCGCAAGGTCGAACACCGAACCTTCTTTTTTGGTGTGCGCCGGCGCGAGGTTGACTGTTATCTTACGCGGAGTGAAGTCGTACCCGCTGTTCTTGATCGCCGAGCGAACACGCTCCCGCGATTCTTTTATAGCTGTATCGGGCAGTCCGACTACGTCTATTGACGGCAAGCCCGAATGTATATCTACCTCTACGGACACGCCGTATCCGTCCAGTCCGCTCAGCGCATAGCTGTTTATCTTGGCAAGCAATCTACTTACCTCCCCGTTTCGGAGAAAAGAATTCTCCTAAAGCGCCGCCGATCCCCACAGCTTCGGATAGCATTTTCTTCTGCCCCGTCATTCCCACGCTTACCGCGATCACGGTAAAATACAGATGAGCAAGCACTGCGAACACCGAACACGTTATGCCGACTGCGCCGACGGCACCCGACATAAGCGTAGAACCGACATATGAGTCGGATGCGAAATTATAGTCCGCTATATTGTTGAGATAACCGGCATTTGCAAGCACGCTCGACGAGTTTATTACGAATGCAAGTCCGGCAACAAACAGAACATACAAAAGCCGCTTGTCCTTGACGAGCGCATATGCGGCAACGAGTACGGCGAGCGAAAACAGCATACCTACGCCGTTCGAGCCGGGATAGTAAATTTGCATAGTAAACAGAGAATATGCGGCAAGCATTACCATCGTAGCTCGATTGCGCTTCGAAAAATACACGACGCACACTACCGCGACGATTATAGCCGCGAATATTCCCGCGAAAACGCCGGACGGAAAACGCGCGCCGGGTACTTCGCCGTTCTGATTGAATATCGCGTATACGCTAAGCCCGTTATATGTGAAGTGCGACCATTTCACAAGCGGCGCCAGCGTAAATTCGTAAATATAGACAAACGGATTACAGCTGTACGACGCGGTCATAAACAACCCGATTAAATATGCGATTGCAATGGACCCTACGAAACCTATCGGAACCGAGATCACGGCACGGCAGTCCGACGACAATATCTCCCTGCCCTGCGGTTTGTTGCGCTTGATGTTTATTATCGCGCGGACAAGGTGGAATACGGAATATGTCGCCGCTACGGGGAAAAGATAAATTCCTTCTTTGCTCGAAAATGCCGCAAGCGTATAGAACAGTATCGCGGGAGCATAGCTTTTCTTTGCCGTGAAATAGCACGCAAAGCACGCGAACATTATTGCGAATACGATCTGCGAAGTCCATAACGCCGAACCTATGAAAAATATAGGGCATACGCAAACAAATGCCGCAAGCGTTAACGCTATACGCGTATTGAAATATCGATTCGCGATAAGATACACTGCAAATGCCGTCAATAAATCGGCTATTATCATAGGGAACTTTACCATAAATTGCGCGCCGAGTGCAAAGTCGGAAAGCCCCGTCACATTGGACAGTCCGCCGAAGATCAAATAAACGAAATAAACAGTCGGGTAAAGCGTTTCCGAATAGTTACCGTTATAGTAACCGTCGAGTCCGTTCGAAGCAAGATGCGCGAACATATCGGTAAACAGTTTATAGTCTTCGCGATAGCCGCGTATGCATAGTCCGAATATAAGCCTTACCGCAAATCCCGCGCCCAGTATCGCCGCAAGCGCGACGGCTCTGTGTTTTATAGTAACGGAAACAGAGTTTTCCGCATATTTACATAAGAAAACGACAAGCGCGACGAACGCGGCTATCGTCAACAATGCCAAGAACAGCACTATCACGGCGTCCGACGCCGCTGATGTTATTCCGTTTTGAGAAAAATACGCCAAAACACAGTACCTCGCAATTACGCTTAATATTGTAGCAAATAATTTTTCCAAATGCAAGGAAATTATAAACAAAAGAAAATTAGTCGTTTATTTGAAGCGGACAGGCAAAATCCGTCATTTTTCGTCATATATTAAAAAACCGCGCTTTTTCGGAGGACGTTATGATACTCGAAACGTTTATGACATTTTTGTCGCGCATATTCTTTTTCACGTCGTTTGTCAATAACAACGGCTCATTCCCCAAACCGCTTACCCAAGATGAAGAGCGCGAATACATAAACCGGTATAAAGAGAACGGCGACCGCGACGCCTACGATATACTCGTTAAACACAATCTCCGGCTGGTAGCGCACATAGTCAAAAAGTACAACACCGCCGGCGAAGCGGACGATCTGATAAGCGTGGGCAGTATCGGACTTATAAAAGGCATAGAGACATTCGAAGCTAACAAGGGTTGTCAGCTTACTACATATGCCGCAAAGTGCATAGAGAACGAAATACTGATGTACATTCGCGCAAACAAAAAGCATCGCAAAGCAGTCAGTCTGTACGAGCCTGTCGGCACGGATAAGGACGGTAACGACATAGCGCTTCTCGACGTAATACCCCAACCTGTAGACGGTTACGAAGCGATCGAAAACAGCATAGTCTTGGAAAAAGTAAAAAAAGTTATGGTCGACGTACTCGACGAGACCGAATATCAAGTAATAACTCTGCGCTACGGCTTTGCGGACGGAAAAGCGTACACCCAGTCCGAAGTGGCAAAACGACTCAAAATTTCCCGTTCGTACGTGTCACGCATAGAAAAGCGCGCGATCGAAACGATTGCAAAAGCGCTGAAATAAATACGCAAAAAAATGTCCGCATAGGCGATTGCCGTTTGCGGACGCGAGAATGACCCGTAAGCCGAATTCTGTTGTGACGGTTATCTATCTAGCCGTAGCGTTGCCGATACGGTCGAGCGATTCTAAAGGACGGCGGACCACCTTAATCCTTACGTCTTGCACCGAACGGGGTTTACACAGCCCGAAACGTCGCCGTCTCGGCGGTGAGCTCTTACCTCGCCTTTTCAACCTTACCTTGCGGCGGTTATTTTCTGTTGCACTTTCCTTGAAGTCGCCTTCACCGGTAGTTAGCCGGCGTTCTGTCCTGCGGTGTTCGGACTTTCCTCGTGAGTTGCCCCACGCAACCGTCCAGTCATCTCTGCAACATTATATCACCGAATTATGTTTTTTGCAAGCGATTGAAAACTTTATTTTCCCGTTCTTCTCAACATAGATAGCGGCGGGAGATCGACTCCGCCGAGCGTCAAATGCATTTTCGGCACTTTCGCGTCCGTCACAAGCTCGCCGTTTTCGTCTGTCATTTCGGGAATTTCTATTCTTGTGTTGTGGTATTTGTCGCTCGGCGACATAACTTCCAAAACATCGCCCGTCTTAAATCTGTTCCGCATTTCCACGACTGCGCCGTTTTTGCCGTTCTCTATAACGATAGCGCAAAAATCGCACGCCGCGCCCTGAGGCTGCGGCTTGGGATTGCCGTAGTAAAATCCGGTATTGAATCCGCGATTGGGCGCTTTCGTCGGCTCGCTCAAAACGTCTGTCGGCGCCGGTTTACCCGACGTCATACAATCTATCGCGCGGCGGTATGCGCCGGTAATGCAACCGATATAGTATTCCGACTTGACTCTGCCTTCGATTTTGAAAGACGTCACTCCGGCGCTCGCAAGCTCGTTCAAATGCTCTATCATTTTCAGGTCGTTGCCGCCGAATATATAAGTGCCGTCATCCTCGATGATTTCGAGCGAGCTTTCACATTCCTCGCTCGCCCGTACCTCGCCCTTTTCGGGGGCAAAGCGCATACGGCACGCTTGATTGCATTCTCCGCGATTTGCCGACCTGCCCGATAAATATGCCGACAGCAGACATCTGCCCGAATACGACACACACATAGCGCCGTGTACGAACGCTTCGAGTTCCACCGATCTAGGCAATGAACCACGCATAGCGGCTATTCTTTCAAGCGACAGCTCGCGTGCCAACACTATCCTTTTCGCGCCTATACCCGCATAAATTTTTGCGGTCTCGGAATTAGTGACATTCGCTTGCGTGGATACGTGGACGGGTATGTTAGTACGCTTTGTCGCACGGTTTATCAGGCCGAGATCGGATATGATAAGTCCGTCCACGTCGATACTGCTAAGGTAGTCCAGATACTCGTCTACCTCGCCGAAATCCTCGTCGAACGGAAATATATTGAGCGCAACGTAAACCTTCTTTTTGCGGCAGTGCGCGGCAAGTGCTGCGGCTTTCAGTTCGCCGTAATCGAAGTTCTTGCACGCGGCGCGCATTCCGAGCTTTTTACCCGCGATATATACCGCGTCTGCACCGTATTCGAGCGCAACTTCGAGTTTTTTGAGATCACCCGCAGGCGCGAGCAACTCCGGCTTATTGAGTACTTTTGCCGTACTGTATTTCTTTACGGAAGGCATTTCAGCAATCGATTACCATAGGCAAAATCATAGGATTGCGCCGAGTCTTTTTGAATATATAGTTTTTCAATTCTTTGCGGATAGTATTATTGAGCATATTGCGGTTGCATTCGCGCAGATCATATCCCGAGAGAATGCGGTGCAAATCGTCTCGGCATTTCTCGAAAAAGTCCTCGCCGTCGGTATCGTAAGCAAATCCGCGCGACGTAATGTCTATGGCGGAGACCGTTCCGGAAAGTTCGTCGATACATATAACGGCTATGAGCAGACCTTCTTCGGCTAGGTGCTTGCGATCGCGAAGCACGGTGCTGTCTGTGTCGCCGACACCCAGCCCGTCGACCAAAAGACTGCCCGCCGCTACCTGCTCGCCTATCTTGAACGTCTTATGCGAAACGTACACGCAATCGCCTATATCTGTAATAATTATATGCGACGGCTGTTCGCCCATAGCGACGGCAAGCTCCGCGTGCTTTTGCAGGTGCCTGTGTTCGCCGTGTACGGGAATAAAATACTGCGGCTTCAAAAGCGCGTGCATAAGCGAAAGTTCGTCGCGGCAAGCGTGACCCGACACGTGAAGCTCCGCAAGGCTTTCATATATAACTCGCGCGCCGTGCCTGTAAATATTGTTTATTACCGAATACACCATTCTCTCGTTTCCCGGTATCGGGTGTGCCGACAGAATGACCGTATCGTTATAGCCGAGCTTGACTTTGGAAAACTCGTCCGCCGCCATTCGAGTAAGCGCGCTCATCGGTTCGCCCTGACTGCCCGTCGTGAGTATAACCAGATCCTTATCGTCGACATTCTTCACTTTTTCGATGTCTACTATCTGACTGCGGTCGAGACGCAATTCGCCTATCCGCGCCGCACACTCCGCGACGTTTATCATCGACCTACCCGAAAACGCGACTTTCCGCCCGAACTCTGCGGCAAGATCTATGACTTGTTGCAAACGGTGAATGTTCGACGCGAATGTTGCGATCAATAGCCGCCTGTCCTTGTTCTCGTTGAATATGTTGCGCATCGACCGACCGACCGTCGCCTCGCTCATAGACGAACCCGCCCGCTCGACATTGGTACTCTCGCACAGCAGCAAAAGCACGCCCTGTCTGCCGATTTCGGCAATGCGTTGCAAGTCGATCATATTGCCGTCTATTGGCGTAAAATCCACCTTGAAGTCGCCCGTATGGAACACAACGCCGACGGGCGTGGATATAGAAAGCGCGCACGATCCGGCTATAGAGTGCGAGACCTTGACAAACTCCACCTTGAACGCGCGGCCGAGCGACACTACGTTACCCGGCTGAACCACGTTCAATTTTGCGTTGTCTATATGCTGTTCGCGCAATTTATTCTCGATGAGCGCGAGCGTGAGCCGAGTTCCGAATACAGGCACGTTGCATTCTTTGAGAAAATACGGTATAGAACCGATATGGTCCTCGTGTCCGTGCGTCACTACTATGCCGCGAATTTTATCTTTGTTCAAAAGCAGATATGCGGGATCGGGTATTATCAGATCGACGCCGGGCGTGTCCGACGTAGGAAAAGTCGATCCGCAATCTATTATGATTATGTCCTCGCCGAATTCGAGAGCGGTCATATTTTTACCGATCTCGCCGACGCCGCCCAAAAAAATGACTTTAAGCAGGGGCTCTACTGTCTTTTTATGCAATTTCTTGCCTCCGTTATTGAAATTTCGACCGTGATCTATTTTTAATACATCACGGAATAACATACCGATCTATGTAAAACAATTTACGTAAAAAACGATACGGAATACTTACTTAAAATATTAAAATGACTTATGCGTTAGTCCGCTTCATTTTCATTATACAGCAACGTTAAAAAAAACACAACCTTTTTTAAGTGATTGCCCAAACAATTATTTAATAAACATACGAAATTTGTCTATAACGACAATCGATCACGCTTATGCGTTCCCTTCCAAGTCTTTGATTTTCATTAATCTGATTATGGTAGACCTCTCGTTCTCGTCGAGCTTCATAAGGATGTATTTGATAGTTTCGTTGAGTTGCGGTATCATCACGTATTCGAGCGCGTTTACCCGCCGCCTGTTCTTCTCTATTTCGTCTGCGAGCATATTGCACGTTTTTTCGACTTCGGCAAGGTGCAAAATCTTATCGGCGAGCGCAGTCAATTTAAGCACGGCGTCGTCCAACTCTGCCGGCGCGGAACAAAGCGCGTACGGCAGTTCGATTTCCCCTTCGCGCTTGGTCTGCATATACGGAACGTCGATACCCATTACGTTCTTAGTCCCGACTTCAATCGTCGCGGTAAGCGTCGGCAACGCTATCGCCTGCACAACGTCGAGCGGCGCGCCTGCGGACAGCGAAAACGCGCGCAGAGCGTCCGAGATCTCACACTCTATTTCTTCGCGCAAACGCTTGTTTTCTTTGATAAGCACCAAAAACTGCCGAACCATTTCGTCGGACTTGTCTTTGAGCAGCTTATGTCCGCGCTCGGCTGTTTTCAGTCGGTCTTTCAACCGTCTCAGCTCCATTCGCGTAGGATTTACATTCAGTCTTGCCATAAGTTTCCTTGAACTATGAATTCTCGGTCGACCGCCTTCGGCTGGATCGAAACGTGCGTTTAGTTTTCTTGGGGCAGAAATTCATCGAGATACTCGTCGTGTATACGTTTCAACTCACTGCGCGGCAGTATCGCAAGCAGTTTCCAACCGACGTTAAGCGTCTCTTCGATAGTGCGGTTTGTAGTAAAGCCCTGATTGATATACTGTTTTTCGAATTCTTCGGCAAACTTGGCATACAGCTTATCCACATCCGAAAGCGCCGCCTCGCCGAGTATCGCGCCGAGTTCCTTTGCGTCCTTGCCGCGCGCATACGCAGAGAACAGCTGATTCATAGTGTCGGCGTGATCTTTGCGCGTTTTACCATTACCTATGCCCTTGTCTTTCAATCGCGACAGCGACGGCAGAACGTCTATCGGCGGGTTGAGACCCTTTTTATAAAGCTCGCGCGACAGAATTATTTGTCCTTCCGTTATATAACCCGTAAGATCGGGAATGGGGTGCGTTTTGTCGTCTTCGGGCATCGTCAGTATCGGTATAAGCGTTATAGAGCCTTTCTTTCCGCGTATACGCCCCGCGCGCTCGTATATTGTCGCAAGGTCGGTGTAAAGGTATCCCGGATAGCCGCGCCGACCTGGAACTTCGCGCCGTGCCGCCGAAATCTCACGCAACGCCTCTGCATAATTGGTAATATCGGTCATTATAACAAGCACGTGCATATCGCACTCGAATGCGAGATACTCCGCCGCAGTCATAGCCATTCTCGGAGTATTTATGCGCTCTACCGCCGGATCGTTCGCGAGGTTGAGGAACATCACCGTTCTGTCGATAGCGCCCGTACGACGGAAATCGCTTATAAAAAACTCGCTCTCCTCATACGTAATACCCATTGCCGCGAATACAACGGCAAACTTATCGTCGGTATTTTTTACCTGTGCCTGACGCGCTATCTGTGCGGCAAGATCGGCATGAGGAAGTCCCGAAGCCGAGAACACGGGCAGTTTCTGTCCGCGAACGAGCGTGTTGAGTCCGTCTATCGCGCTTACACCGGTTTGGATAAACTCGTTGGGATAATCGCGAGCGACGGGATTAATCGGACTGCCGTTTATGTCGAGACTCTTTTCGGGCAACAGCTCCGCGCCGCCGTCGATGGGATTGCCCATACCGTCGAATACGCGACCGAGCATATCGTGCGCCACTTTAAGCTCTATCGCCTTGCCCGTAAACGCCGCCTTTGCCGCCGCAATTTGCAACCCGCGCGTCGGTGCGAAAAGCTGAACGAGCGCCTTGTCGCCGTCCACTTCGAGTACGCGGCCGAGCCGCGTCTCGCCAGAGCTTTGAGAAATCTTGACAAGCTCGTTATATTTAACGCCCTCGACCTGCTCGACAAGCATAAGCGGGCCGACGACCTCTTTTATTGTGCGGTATTCCTTGCGCATTTTTTACCTCCCTGTGCGGCGTCAGCCGAATAAAACGGATATTCCGATCATTCGCCGTCGGACTTCAATTCCGCGAGTTGTTTTATCATTTCGTCGTGAAGTTCGTCAAGCGTACCGATGTCATCTTCCTTGACGTACTTCGCTCTGCCTATTCGCTCGCGGCACGGCACTGCAAGCACTGCGTCTATATCCACGCCGCGATCGAGCGCGCGCTGTGCTCTGAAATAAAAATCGACGATGAGTTTGAGCATTTTGAACTGCTTTTTGAGCGAGGTGTACGTATCAACCTCGTGGAACGAGTTCTGATGCAAGTAGTCCTCGCGCACAGACTTCGCGGCTTCCATTGTGAGCCTGTCTCGCGGCGAAAGCGCGTCCATACCGACAAGTCTTACTATCTCGTCGAGTTTGGCTTCTTCCTGCAAAATCTTGCTGATTTCTGAGCAATAAGCATTAAACTGCGCATCGACGTTCTTTCCGAACCAATCGGCAAGTCTGTCGCTGTACAGCGAATAGCTTACTAGCCAGTCGATAGCGGGAAAATGCCGTTTGTACGCGAGCGCGCTCGAAAGTCCCCAGTATACTTTGACAATGCGCAGCGTCGCTTGGCTTACAGGCTCGGACATATCGCCGCCCGGAGGAGAGACAGCACCGATAGCCGTTACCGATCCCGTGCGTTCGGAACTACCGAGTATTCGCACCGATCCCGCCCGCTCGTAAAACTCCGCAAGCCGACTCGAAAGATATGCCGGATAACCCTCCTCACCGGGCATTTCTTGCAATCTGCCGCTCATTTCACGGAGCGCTTCCGCCCAACGCGACGTAGAGTCCGCCATAATAGCTACAGAATATCCCATATCGCGGTAGTATTCTGCTATCGTAATGCCTGTGTAGATACTCGCCTCGCGCGCCGCAACGGGCATATCGGAAGTGTTCGCAATGAGAACGGTACGCTTCATAAGCGGTTGCCCCGTTTTCGGGTCGATAAGTTCGGGGAACTCGTTAAGAACGTCGGTCATCTCGTTGCCGCGCTCGCCGCAACCTACGTATACAATGAGATCGGCGTCCGACCATTTCGCAAGCGCGTGTTGCAATACGGTTTTGCCCGACCCGAACGGACCGGGTACTGCGGCAACACCGCCGCGCGCTATCGGGAACAGCGTATCTACTACGCGTTGTCCCGTAATGAGCGGCTCTATGGGCGGAAGTTTTTCCTTATACGGTCTGCCGCGACGTACCGGCCAGCGTTGAAGCATACACACGTTATGCTTTTCCTTGCCGTCCGCAACGACGGCAACGGTCTCGTCTATCGTGAACTTGCCCTTTTCTATCTTTTCTATCTTGCCGGATACGCCGAACGGCACCATAATTTTGTGGGTTATGACTTCGTTCTCGTTCACCGTGCCTATTACATCTCCGCTCGTCACCTCATCGCCCTTTTTGACGGTAGGAACAAACTCCCACTTTTTACTGTGGTCGAGCGCCGCCGCGCCGACGCCTCTGTCGATACGGTCGCCCGACAGCTTGGCAAGTTCTTCGAGCGGACGCTGAATGCCGTCGTAGATACCGCCGATAAGTCCCGGACCGAGTTCGACGGACAGCGGCTGTTCGGTCGATTCGACGATCTCGCCCGTACCGAGCATACTCGTCTCCTCATAAACCTGAATGGACGCGCGATCGCCGCGAAGTTCTATCACCTCGCCGATGAGTCCTTTATCGGATACGCGCACAACGTCGTACATCTTGACGTTCTGCATACCGTCCGCTACGATGAGCGGTCCGCTTATCTTGATTATTTTACCCATAACTTTAAGTGTCCTCCGTATGAGGTGTTCTTTCAAAGTGCGAGTGCCGTATGCGCGACCGCACTGTTTTTGCGTTACTTATCGTTGAATATTATATCCACGCCGACCGCTTTTTCCACGTCGCGTTTAAGGCCTTTCATACCGAACCCGTTCGAACCGTTCGCGCCGGGTATAGACAAAACCGCAGGATAAGTCTGCTGTTTCAGTTTATCCATAAGCTGTTCCATTTGCACGGCGTAGTTCTCCGTTACCAGAATAACTGCGTACTCGTCGGCTTTGGCGAGCGTGCGTAACACGTCCGCCGCCTGATATTCGTCGGTCACCTTGTACACCGCCGCTCCTATCGCCAAAAACGCAGTGACGGTTTCGCCGTCGCCGATCACGGCTATCTTGCCTGTCTTTTCCATAAACTCGACCTATCGGTAAATGTTGGGTATGCGCGTATAGAACAGATCTCGCGCGTTTGTCTTTATACAGACCAGAGCCGTTTTTACCGTTTTCAACTCCGTTCTGGTGCGCGCGTAATAATTCATAAACGGCTCGTCACTCGTCATATCGACGCACAGTCTGTCCGTCATAAGGCATAAAAAGTCGTCCGCCTCGCGCTCGAACGCGCCGAGATCGGAAAAATTCCGCTCTTCCGCTCGCTCCGCCGCATCCGCATACGGCGTGCCGGCAAAACATTCCGAAAAACTATCCGCCGTTACGCTTTCGCGCAGTTTATCGAGTTTGATTTTCCCGCCGTCTATGAACTCGTCTCGGTTGATACCGAGTCTTTTCATACGCGCCGCCGACAGAATGTTTTTCAAATCGATCTCCGCGCGGAAATATCTCTTTACCGCGCCTGCGCTTACGCCCAAAATATGCTTATACATCGTGCGCGCAACCGCAAGATCGATCTCCTGAGGGCGTTTCTCTTCCGCCTCGTCGAGAGCGACCAACACACCGGACAAGTCATTGTCGCACTGAGAATAATCGCCGCCGACGATAAGCGACGGATCGAGTGCCGTGCGATAGTATCCGTCGTCGGGAATGACCGTAAAACGCGACTTGTAAGCGAGTTTGGCGTTGTTATACCGAAACGGCGCAGTCAAAGCGTCCGCCGTTCCGTCACTCGAAGCGTTCTCTTCCACAAACTCGATGAGCGAATCTGTCTGTTCTACGACAAACCCGTCGACAGACATATTCGCGTCAACGGCATAACCGTAGTCGCCGAGCATTTTCAGCGCTGTGGCTACGTCGGGTGCTTCTACAACTCGGCGAAGTCGCTCCTCGTCGAGTTTGTTTGACGCAAGTTGCGCCAAAGTATTAGCATATATTTTGGATACCGCCATTCTATATCCCCACCCGATCACAGACCGAGCTTTTTCGCTACGTCCGACACAGTGCGCTCACGAAGATCCGCAACTATCTCGTCGACGGTGAAATCACGGTCGTAACGACTGTTTCTCAATACAACGCCCGCATCGAAATCACCCTTTTCTTTGGACAACGTCAATTTCTTTTTCGTCGACTTAGACAAATTCTTTACCCATTCTGCGGTCAAACGCTTGTCCGATTTACCGACTATAATTTCGTCGCCGTCCTCGACGTATGCCGAAACGAGCCGAGCAATAAGTTTTGTATATTCTGCGCTCGGCATCGCAACTATCCTGTCGCGAACTCCGTCGTAAACGGCGGAAACGCACTTCTGCTTTGCACCGAGTATGATTTTACCGACTTCCAACTCTCCGAGTTTTATTCTGCCGTCGTACACGGCATTCGCCGCCGCAATTTTTTCCGCGTCGGTTTTTATACGCTGTTCTTCGAGCGCCGCACGCGTTGCTTCGATCAACGCGTTATGCTCGACAGTCGCCTCGTCGATTATTTTCGATGCTACAGTCCTCGCGCTTGCGAGAATGTCGTCGATCATTTCGTCTTTGCCCTGCATTTTGCGTAAAACCTCTTTTCGAGTCTTTATACAACAGGCACGATATTGAGCTGCATAACGCCCAAGAACGATATTATGAATGCGAATATTGCGAAAATCTCGACCAACGCAACCATTATGATAGTGCGTCCGAACATTTTCTCCTGCTTGCCGAGAAGATTTATCGCGCTTATTGCGACGTTGCTCTGCATAAGTGCCGAACCCAAGCCGACAAGCGCTATAGGCATACAGTATGCAAACATCAGCCAACTGGTCGAGTCGGATATTGCGGTCATCGACCCACCGAGCGCATTCAGTTGTATGAGTACCATAAAGCCCACGACAAAGCCGTAAAGTCCCTGAGTGGACGGCAAAAGCTGAAGTATAAGCACCTTACCGAACTTTTCGGGTTGCTTCGTGAGCAGTGCCGACGACGCCTGACCGGCACGCGAAACACCTATCGCCGAGCCGACGCCTGACAGAATGACGGCTATCGCCGCGCCCAGTATGGCGTAAAAGTTTCCCATTGTCATAGTATTTTTCTCCTTTTTTAATCCGCAGGCTTCGCCTGTTTAATAACTACGTTGACTTTATGCAAGCTTACGATTCGAGTATCTTGCCATCGTCACTGTGACGACACGTTCCGCAATAGGTTATGCGTACCGTATATGTCTTGTCTTACTGCCGACAGGCTCAAACAGCCTGCCCTCGCCTTCATAGAACTTCCCGTAAAATTCGAGTACTTGCAGCCGCGCGTTGTGAACGTATGCGCTGAGTACGGCAAGTCCGATATTAAACACGTGAAGAACCACCAAAACAACATATCCAGCAACGCCCAGCGTCAGTCCCAGCGTATTGAACGCCATCGCTATCGCGCACGAACTGAGAGCCAAGCCGAACAGCCTGCAATACGACAAAAGATCGGACAACAGATTTATAAGCCCGTAAATACCCTTAAATCCGCCGAATATCTTGCCGAATACATTCTTATTGGCACGGCCGCCGAACACGATTATCAATGCTATTCCCGCTACCGCAAGCACGATCGCCGCAGTAGTCAAACCGGATAAAACATTTTCCGGAATCGAGCCGAACGCCGTAAGACCGGGCGTCGGGTTTTTCGCTACCATACCGATCGCCAAACATACAAGCGCCGCAAACAACAGTATTATCGATCCCGCGTCGAATATCGCCGAGAACGGTCTTCCGTCCTTGCACAGCTTTATAAACATCATCACGTATCCGACGGTAAGTTGTATTACGCCGAGCGCGACAGACAGATACAGCATTGTCATCGGATCTTCAATCGGGTTGAACCACAACGCGATTTCAGTGTCGCCGAAGTCTATACCGAAATAACTGCCGAACAGTACGCCCCAAAATATCGCCGCAACGCCGCCCCAGCCTATCAGCTGTAAAAGTCTGCGCGTTCCCACGTCGAGTTTTTTGGAAAAGCCGAGCGACAATCCGACAGCCGCGAGTATCACACCGTAAGCCGCATCGCCTACCATCAATCCGAAGAACAGAAAGAAGAATACGGACATTACGGGGTTCGGGTCGATTTCGCGGTATTTGGGCGGGCTGTACATATTTGTTATGTCTTCGTAAGGCTCGACCAATTTATTGCTCACGACGAGCGTAGGCGGTGCGTCGCGCTCTTCGGGAGCAAGCATCTGCACGAAAATATTCGGGCAATCGGCTTTAACTTCCGCAATGACGGATTCCGCAACCGATTCCGGCAACCATCCCTCTAGCAAAAACGTACTATCCGATTTGAGGAAATTATCGGATACTTCCACACGCTCTATCTCAAGTCCTACAACGTCGTATAAAATACGCAATTCGTCGTAGTATTTCTCATAATCGAGTGCGCGGCGCGTAAGCTCATATTCGAGCCTATCAACGTCCGCTCTCTCGCTTTGCAACGCCTCTATCATATGCGCTGCGGTACAGTCATCGGTATAAGGACATTTTACATACCCGCACGCGCCGAGCAGTCTGTCGACATCCGCGCCCTTATCGCGTTTGTATATGACAGTGACAAGCGCACCGTCTCCGACCGATATTGCGTCGAACGCGCACTTATGATCTTTAAGCCCGTCGACGGGAACATCTACGCCGCCGAGATATGCGGCAATGCGTATCCCGCCGTCTCTGCCGAGAACGGACAACGGCAACGGGAATGACGCATAAGGCGAATAGTCGCGTATCTTATTGTCTATCGCGCCGCGTTTGGTGCGGCAGTCGACGGTGTCGAACGAGATATTTTGCAGTTCGTCGCACACGCCCAAAAGATCGTATTCTTTTGCGCGGACATCCGAAAAATCGGCGTGAGTAATGAGCATTCTCGCCTGTGAAAACTTACGATCCGACAGTTCGAAATCAAGTTCGGGTTTTTCAGAACCCTGCTTTTTAGCGACTTTCTTGCTCTCCGCCAGCATTTCTCGCATAGCGATATGCCGTTGCTCGATAAAATCGAGCGCAAAAGAAATCTTACCCTGCTTTAACTTAAGCTCACGAGCAGACGAACCGTCGCCGCGTTCCAAGCTCGGTTTTGCCGTCGGTTCGTCGGTTGCGCGAGCCTCGAAAAGCCCGCGTGCAATCAACCCGTCGATGATTTTATTCTCTTGTGACCGCAACCCCACTAAGCGGATGTGCGTCATCTTTGCAATCATAGAACCACCGTTTGTTTCTCTTTACAACGACTTCAGAAGTTCTGTCGCCAATTTGTCTATATTTTTGCGGTTGGCTTCGACTATCTGTTCTCCGCGCTTTTCCGCATCCGATCTCATTCTTTCACACTCGGCTTCGGCACGCGCGGCGGCGTCCGCGATAGCCTTGTCCTTAGCTATCGCCGCTTCGCCGACTGCGTTCGATTTCAGATCGCGTTCTCTCGTCGCCGCATCGAGCTGTATAGCCTTTACGGACATCTCCGCTTGCGCGATTATTCTGCGCGCCTCTGCCTCCGCAGATAAGATGTGTTCGATCGCGGCGGACAGTTCGCTGTCAAGACTTTCTCTTTCCGCGTATTCGACGGCAGGTTTCTTATTTGCCATACTTCTCCTCATGCGCCATTATCTTATCGACGCGGTTCGAGTGTCTGCCGCCCGCAAACTCGGTAGTCATAAACGCCTCTACAATTTCAAGCGCGGTATTCACATCGGTATTGGACGCACCTAAAGCCAGCATATTCGCGTTGTTGTGCTCGCGACATAACCGACCCATATCGACCGAAGTACATAGCGCGCATCGTATCCCGTGTACCTTATTGGCACATATGCTCATTCCCACACCGGTCTTGCAAATCACGATACCGCGCGCAGCTTCTTCTTTCGCCACGCTCTCCGCAACCGCATAACCGTAATCGGGATAATCGACCGAAGCGGCGCTGTCCGTGCCGAGATCTTTGACCGTCTCGCCCATTGCTTTCAGCTTGGCTATAACAGCCGCTTTAAGCTCGATACCACCGTGATCGCACGCGATATAAACCATACAGTCCTCCGTTTAGCATTAGGCACGATGCCGCCTTAGCTTAGTATATTGTACCACAAACTAATTTATAAGTCACTCTTTTTGTCGCAAGTTTAACTCGAAATTTTTAGACGATTTTCTATTTATAGAATCATCTGCACATTATGTTAATTTCGAACATCGGCAAATCGGTTGCGCTTTTCGTCGCACAACGCAAGAATGTCGTCGAATGCGTTTTTGATCTGCATTGCTGTTTCCAAGTAAACGCCGAGCGATGCGCCGAAAGGATCGACGACAGGATTTGCGGTTATGTCGGCGAATGACACCGCATTGTCGCCGCACGCCCGTGCCTGCTCCGCCGTCATTGTTACGACAAGATCGGCATCTTTAGACATTTGGACGGTGAACACTCTCGCTTTCCTTTCGGGATTATGGTCTACACCGAGAACGTCAAGGGCCTGATGTGCTTCTTCGGTCAGTTTCGTACCGCGCTCGGCGTACAGCCCCGCGCTCGACACCGCAAAATCTCCGCCGCGTTTTTTATCCTTGAGATACGCCTTGAACATAAATTCCGCCATCGGCGAGCGGCACGTATTGCCCGTACATACAAACATAATATTGAATTTTTTCCTGACGGATCTTTCTTTATTGTCTGACATAAGAATTTCCTCTTAAAAGTCGGTAACCGCATATCGATATAATACCACAAAACGCGTCTTTTGTCAACAAACGCAACCTGTTTGTCGCGTTGCATAGACTGCAGCAACACAGTCGGGCGCGGTCGCGGCCTATAATAAAACTTTCGTACAATTAGATAACGTACAAAAACTCCGCACATATCTGTTTGTGCGGAGTTTCTGTACCGTTTAATTAAATTTTACATTCCCGAACCGTTGGGATTGCCGTTGCCCGAATCTCCGTTGTGCGAGGACGTGCCTTGATTGAGATTGAGAACAGGCGGTTGGTTGGGAGCATTCGCTTCGCCGCCGGTGCCGAGCATAAGATTGGGATCGTTTTGCACTGGCATCGTGGGCGGCAGATAACCGTACGAATTAAGCTGCGTTGCGCTCGATGCGGCAGACAGACGTAACATCTGTTCTTCCAACTCCATCTCGGATATGAGTATCGCTTCCAACTCTTCGCGTTTGCGCTTGCGACGCTTCACGGCGATTATCACGATAATGAGGATGGCGATCAGCAGTACGAACGCCGCGATGCCGATTATCCAATAGAGCTTGTTCGTCTCGAAGCTGATCATTATGCGCTGCCAGAACGACGGGTCGCCCATATCGATGCTGGTCACCTCGAATGTGTGCGATACGACGTCGCCGGTGAGGTCGGCTACCGCTACCGTGATCTTCGCCGTACCGTTCGCATGGAACTGAAGCGTAATTTGCTCGTCCGAATCGAAAGTAACGCTTACGAGCGAAGGCGCCGACGAGGACGCGGAAACAAAACGCATCACGTCGCCGTCGTTGTCGATAAACAGGTTACCGGGAAGCAATCTGACCTTACCCTCCTGATTGAGGATGAAGCCGTCGCCCGACTGCTTAAACGTATAACCCTTTTTGAACGATTCGACAAGGGTCGGCGCGGGATTATCTATTATCGAGACCTTGAACGACGATGTATAAACTTGCGCGTCGGGATCGTCGACAAGCGTGGACAGCTTAAACTCGGCAGTAAGCGTTATATCGCCGTTAGTAGTCGTTCTGAGCGCGCGGAACTGCCATATGCCGTCGTCCTCGTTCTTCTCGATCTTGACATAGTCGCCGTAAGAGGTAGTCGTAGACAGCTTCGTAACAACATATCCGTCGCCGGGATTGAAGTATTGAACGCCATCGCCGTCGTCGGACTGTGAAACGGAATACGCGCTTGCGCTCGCCCCGCCCTTGCCTTCGGAAGCAATCTTGTTTTCAAGCTCTTTAACGAGCGTATCTACGGTGACATTAGTCGTAAGACCGCGCATTGCGCTGATTGTATTCAGCTCCCCGATCTCTTCGAAGTCATAGATGATCACGATCTTGACTCTGAACGTCACGGACATCGAATCGGTGATCGACGGATCGCCGTCCGATACCTTGATCTCTACAGTCTGCTCGCCGAAGAATCCCGCCGACGGCTTGATGGTAAGAACTTGGTTGTAGCTGTCACCATCGCCGCCGAACATAACTTCCACTATACTCGTCTCGGTATTGCCGTCGACGGTGCAAGCAAGGTTGCGCGGCGAGTCGACCGCCGTTTCCGTAATGCGGAGATATGTGTCGGTACGACCCGCCTGACCTACCGCGTCGGTAGGATTCGGGTCGCTTACGAAGTTGTCGATGCGGATCGTTATGGGATCGAGCGTCGCCGCAGGATTGTTCTTACCGACTATCTGGTATTCCTTATTGTCGTTAGCGGCATTAACCTTAGGCGCGGAGTTGAGTATCGTTATATTGACGGTGATCGTAACGCCGGCACTGAGATTCGCGGCATTACCGCTCCTATCGAGTATGCGAATATATGCCGTACCCGTATGTCCGCGCAAATACGATTTTGCGGTTACCTTGACGCCTGTAAAGTGCAACGTATCGGGGTTAAATTCCGGAATCACGGTAGCGATAACCTCATCGCTGTCGTTGTCATTAACGTCAAGCTCTGTATTGAGCAAGAATCTGTCCGCGTTTCCGCTGTCCTCGTTCTTAACCAAACGATACGAATCGAGATCTTTTACTGCACCGTCGAAATCGGGGTCGTCTATCCAAGAAAGCATCGGGATCGAATACTCGTTGCGGTCTCTGGTCACGGACACATTCATCGTATACTCATAATCGCTCTCGCCTTTCTCCAACGAATGTCCAACACCTGTCACCGAGTTGTAGAAGTTACCGATTACCGCATCCGTATTTTTGAGAGTGAAGTCGTTATTCTCGATAAATACTTTCAAAACAACTGTCGACTCTTCGCCGGCACGGTCGTGCGCCTTTATCTTTATGGGCAACTCGACTGAAGACATATAATTTCCGTTTGCATCGCGCTTATCGATTCGACGGTTTATCTTGACGGTAAGTGTATGCGCGACGTTGTCGATTGTAATGTCGATCGCACGCGGTTTGCTACCCGTAGCCTGCCAATCGCAGTCTGCGTCGGCGAGCGCTTCGTTATAGTCGTTGCGCGGGTTATTGGGATCGAAACCGTCGATTGTTACGTCGTCGTTGAGGTCGGAGTCCGTGAACAGCGAGCCGAGCGGGTCGTCGTTATCGAACACTTTGAACGTGTGCTTATTGACCGTACTGTCCGCCGCAGAATCGTATCTGCCCGTAAAAGTACGAACGTCCTCATCTTCGTTTGCGATAGGCGCCGAATCGTCGACTTTCACGTAGAACAGCGTACCGGAGAATATCGAAGTAGACTCGTCGGGTTGGATTCTGCGCGACGTTCCTACCGTTTTCTGCACTTCGATGTACATAAGTATATCGGTATCGATGTTCGCGGTGACGGGACGCAAGTTGAGAGACACACCGTTCAAGCCTATATTGAAGTCGAAGTACGTGCGCAAGTACGCAAGCAGAACGGGGTTAGCCAAGCTGTCATAAGTTCCGCCCGAAGCAGTGCGTCCGCCGACGAGATACTCGCTCTCGCTATCCTGATCGAGCAGGAAGAACTTGCCCGCAGTACGGTTGGCGACTCTGTCCTCCGCGCCGCTTGCTGTCGAGAACTTATTAGAAACCGCGTTTATATCCAGACTCGTCTTGGTAGTCGGATCGACGAACGCATAAACCTTGACGTCGTAGTTGAGATTGTTGTTATTCGCGGTCACGTCCGGATCGATTATATACGCGCCGCTTTCGTCGGTCTGGTCGATCGAATCTTCGGAGACGTCGAGTCCGGCATGCGCCAAGAAGTTGTATACGCTCTGCTGACCCATTTTGGATTCGTCGGTTCCGACGTTGCCTACATATGTGTCGTAAGACTTGACGTGCACGATGTCGACTCTGTTCTTGTCGATCCTGCCGTCGCCCGCGCCCGTCATCTCGGTCATATGCTTATTGGTAACCGAAGAATACAGCGTGCTGATGCGAATGGTGATCTTAACGGCGTTTTCCATTCGATCGTTACCCGCGTCGCGCACATAGAACGTCAAATCGTCGTAATCGACATTAGAGTCATAGCTCTTGCAACGTATGTTGAAGCGCTTATTTGCGTCTCTCAGATTAATTTCGAACTTGTCGTTATAGAATCTGTTCCCGTCCTGAGTGAGCGCTATACCGTTCATCTCGAATACGGGCGCGTTCTGCGAAATGTCCGGAATGTAAACACCGATATTTGCGTTGTCGTCCGTATCGGGATCGTAAGCGACGCCGCCCGATGCGCTCGTGCCGTCGATATTAATCGTAAGATTACCGAAAGCAGTCACGGGCTGAGGTCTGCCGGAAACCGAGATGACAGAACTCTCGTCCTCTATGTTACTACCGGAATCGGCTTTCATAAACAGTTCGAACACACCGTTCAAATTATTTTCGCCCGCAGCGTCTTTGATAAACGACAGACCCTTATTGAGGTTGCCCATTTTATCCGTTCCGCCGTTGTCGTATACGGGCGCGGGTTTTGAACTGACTATCCTTACGTAAAACGTTACCGCACAACTGCCCGCATCTCTGCCTTCGCCGTCGATGACCGTAACCGTGATCGGAATCTCTTGGCTGTACGCGTGCGTCGCTTTGAGCAAGTACGACAGACTGGAAGAACCGTCGCTCTCTTCGTGTCTGAGAATGTCGTTGGCACCCATCGTAAAGCATCCGCGCACGCCTATGTCGACGCTCTGTATACGCAAAGACCAAGGCGTGTCGTCATTTGCGACCGCAACATAACCAAGATGCGACGCCTTTGTTCCCTCTTGATAATCGTGCAAACGTGCACTTCCGTTTTCTGCAAGCGCGGTTGTAGTGATTTGCGAGTATACGCGGTCGGCGGACGAAAGCGCAGTACCGCTCTCCCACACTACACCGTCGCGCGCCGCAGTAATACGTTTTTCGTTGATAACGGAAGACACGCCGTTGATAAGCGCATACGACACCGAGTTTGTCGATGAAGTCGAGCCGTCTGCGAAATAATCGTAAGGCGTCGTAACGATCTCGAAAGAATCGCCTACGCGCATCTCGATAGCTTTGGTGGGAATATCGGAATACGCCGTCGGGCGTTGATTGGTTACGGTGATCTTGACGGTAAGAGTACCCGTCTCGCCGCCCGCACTGTCTTTGAATTTAAGTTTATAACTGAACGCAGTGGGATGCTCGATAACATCTCCGTTCTTGTACGTCATACGGCGGTTGACTTTTACTATTATGTTGTTGCTAGTCGGAACGGAGGTGTTGCCAAGCTCAGTGCCGTTATACTCAGTGTACATAACGACGTCCGGCTGATTGGCAATGTCGACATTAATGCCGTCCGTCAGTTTGCCTGTTCCGTTCTTCAACTCGGTATTGTGCGTAGGACTCCAACCCAAATCGCTGCTGAACAACGATACGAGATAATCGCCCGTTTCCGTCTTGAACTTATCTGCGGCGGTCGTCGCGCTATTAACGAGCGCGGCGTACTCCGTCTTCCAGAACCAGCCTTTATCATTGGACAAAAGGTCGTTGTCGGTGAGTATGCTACGCAGACTGAACGTGTATGACGAGCCGACCGACAGCGGGAATTCGAGCGTTTTATCCGCTCCGCTGTTTTCGGGTTTCGTGCTGTCGAACAACGAGCCTTCGAGCTTAGGCGCCGAGTTGGTAACGGTTATACGCACTTCGAGCGCCACGAACGAGCCTTCTTCCGGACCGTCGCCGCAACTGTCATAAATCAAAACCTTATACGGATAGTACGCGCTCGAAACCGTCGTGGAATTCATATCGGGGAATACCGGAACGAGTCCGCGCTTCGCATAATGTGCGACGATGGCGTTTCGCTTATCCGTAGTCGTGGGATATGCGGAGAGATTAGGATAGCCTACCGACTCCGTGTTGATAAACGTCTTGGCGATCGGGTGGATCGAAAGTCTCGATCCGTCGCCGATGACGGACGCTGTAAAGTAACTACTGTAACCGTCTCTGCCGGCACCGTCCGTGCCGCCGTTACTGCCGTATATACCGCCGTTCGGCTGATAATCGCCCGTAACGCTTGCGCTGGCCAACCCGCCGAAATAGTTCTTAATCGAGTTTTGCGCCACCTGTATTTCGCCTACGTTATCGACGTTACGCACGGCAAGGCTGGTGTTTGCGTATTTGTCCGTTCCGCTCGTCGTGGCCTTGACGGCATCGTAAGCATTGGAGCCGTCCGGCAACTTCGACCAACTCGAAAGTTTATACGCCGAATCGGCATAGAAGTAAGCTTTGTCTTGCCTGTCGCCGTCCTGATAGAAAATGCTCTTCGTCGCCGAAGTTGCGGTCTCGCCCGATTTTACGAGATCGATATTCGCCACGCCGCTGCCGTTTTCGAGTGTGAGCGTCGTGTAATAATATCCGTTTACGCTTCTTTCAATCGTAGCGCCGTTCGCATCGGGAACTATATCCATAGGCGCGTTGCCTATTTTAAGATTGAACGTTACCTGCGCGCTCTTTTTGCTTACGTCGGAAGCATCGCTCGCATTGTAGTTGGTCTTTATCTGTCCGCCGTCGATCGTGCACTCCGCAACGTTTATCGTGATCGTGAGATTGGACGAATTGGCACGCGAATGGCTCTTTCTGATGCCCAAGCCGAACGTATGCTCTTTCAACCCGTTGACCTGATCGGCAAGATATATATAATGACCGTCGTCACCGATCAAATTAGATCTGTTGCCGGAATTTACGAGATAATCGGTAGTACCGTTCGCATCGACGCTCGAAATAGCGAGATTTTGATTGAAATACTTACCGTTGCGCATCTGATCTATCGGTTTGGAACCGCCCGTAACTGTCGGGCTTGTATTTTCGTCGAAAATATCAAGCTCGATGTATGTGCAGTCGGAAAGCGGCAATATGTCGCTTCCGTTTCCGTTGCCCGACCAGATATTGGTTCCGTCGGTCACGGTTATCGCGCCGAAAATCGTATTCCTGCCACTGCTGGTGATCGTGTACCTGTTATTGCCCGTATCGAACGATACGAAATGATCGTTCGGATTAAACTCGACCGCACCGAGTTCGGTGTTGTCTTTGGACGGCTGAGTAAACGTTACGGGGAGCGCAAAATAGCTCATCGGGATATACGTCCATTGCGTTGTATCGCCCGAAATATCGATAGTATGCGAGTACCTGAACGCTCCCGCCGCGTCGAGCTGTTCCTCGTTCATTGCGGTAGGATAAGCTATCGCACCGCCGCGCGTGGAAGTAACAACTTCCGTATCGTCCGCCGCAAGACGCGTAGCGCTTATGGTTTTGGCTGTTTCGTTGTAATAATACGTATTGGTAGACGTGCTTGTGCTGTACGTCGTAATAACGCTGTTATCCGGGTCTTCACCGTCGGTAACGGCATAATATCCGTCGAAACGGTCGTAATAATCATACGTGACAATACCCGCGCTGTTTATGAACAGACGGAACGTGGGACGAAGGAAACCGGAAACGGTCTGCGGATTGCCCTGCAAAAATCCGGTCGGCATACCTGCGGAATCACCGCCGTATGTCGAAACGTCGCGCATAGCAACTATAAGAGTAAGATATTCGCTTATAGTATACGCGCCCGTCGGAACTACCTTGATCGCCCAATCGGTTACAATAAAGCGACCTTTCTTGTCAAAGAATTTTTCATAGTTGTTCTCGACGACCTTGTTGCCGTCGGCACGCAGAGCGCTCGCCGAAAAGACTTCGTCGTTCGAGATCGTACCGTCGCCGTTTATATCGACGTAATACTCTATATCGTAGCTCGAAACGAAGTCACTTATCTCTTTGTCGGGATCGGCAGACGTTTCGCCGAGCTGAACGGCGACTGCCGAACCTGCGGTTCTGTTTATATCCGCATACGGAATGAAATTCTTTGCGGACGCTTTGTCATCGGGATTGCAATTGACGTATGACGGAATGCCGTTCGACATATCCGCAGGGGAAAGCGTCACGCCCTGCAAGCGGTCCGTATCCGTAACTATCTTTTTGACCCTGTCTACCGAATAACGCGACGCCGCCGTATCGCCCGACGCAAAGTAGCGCGGAGCGGACATATCGGACGAAGACGTCGAGTTCACCGTCCAAGTAAACAAATTGTTATCGCCCTCGACCGTCTCGAACTCGCCGACATTCACAACGGGTTTGGAGTTTACGATCTCTATGCGAAGAACAAGCTCGGAATATTCTGCGGATTGACCGTCTGTCGCACCGAAATGTATTTCGAGATATTTGACGTTTTGGGATGAGTTGAGGGCTGTGACCGTCATCTCTTGCGGAGTAACGGTAACGCTTACAAAGTTATTGAGTAGACTGAAACCTCCGTACTCCGTACTTCCGTTAGCGTACACCTCTATCGTTCTGCCCGTGACAAACGACGGAGTCTCGCCTTCCGTGTCTTCGAGTATACCTGTCGCGGTAAACTGTCTCACGTTGGGAATAACGCCGTTCACAGGCTGATCGACAGCTTCATTGGACGAAGCGACGGGCGTCGTGGAAAGTTTCCATATTCTGTTGGGATTAATCAAGTGCGGCGTGCTGTTTACCACATACACCTTGACGACTATCTGCGTTATACCTGTAGACGCACCCGACGCGCCCGCACCCGTGCGGTCGCGAACATTGAGCGTGATCTCGGCGCAAGTACCGGCCGGAGTGCGCGTCATTGCGGTAATAACGACAAAGTCCATATCATATGCGGTATCGGCGTCGAACTTGACTTTACTGCCGAAGTTCATACTGACATAAGTGCCGTTCACCGTAGTCGGCGACGCAAAGCTGTTGCGCTGATCCGCGTCCGAGTACGGATCGAATGAATAACCGTCGAGATTTGACGTATCCGTCGTGCGCTCGAAGAACAAGCGGTCGATTCTCGCGCTGCCCGCCTTTTGTGCGGCAAAGGCGTTGTTATCAGAGACATATGCGAGATTGCGGGGGCTTGCGATATGGGACATCGTATCTTTCAGCAAATCGATGTAGCCCGACGTGCCGTAATTTATACCGTTATACTCGCCAGCGATACCCGGCGTGCCGTTTGCGTCGACCGTATACTGATAGTTGTTCGCACTGAACGTACCGGTCAAGCCGTTGAGCGTAAAGCCGTTATCGGGGTAACTGACGAGTCTGCTGTTTACTATGTCTTCGTCGTACAGAACGTCGTAAGGCGTGACGATTATCTGAGTGCCGGCGGAAACATAATAAGACAGCGTAGCTATCGAATTTTCGACGGAATACTCCGATTTTACGGTCTTGCCGTTATTTGTGTAATCGACGGTAGCGACCGATTTGGGAACATTGTCCCGATCAGAATCGGGGTTTATCGCTTTGGGCGCTTTATTGCTCACTTTTACGGCGATATAAACCGTAACGGGCGTGGTGCCGCTGTCATGCAAATCGACTTTTGCGTATAAATATCTGTTATGCGTCCAGCTGTTGAGCGTAATTCGGTATCCGCGCACAACAACATATGCCACGCCGTCTACGGTCTGCGTTGTGTAGTCAGACGATTGTACGCGCACTCTCGAATTAGCGTCGTCGTCGAAATACGACTTCTGAATATAAATAGGTTCTTCTCTTACCGTAAAGTATTCGCCGTTATCGTTTATTCCCGTACCGATACTCTTTTGAACGTCTATCGGCGACGTTGTCGCTACAAGCATTTCGTTGAGCTTGCCGTTGCCGTTTAGCGCGGTCGACGTCAGGAAGTTATCGGGATCGGATGCGAGCGGCGACTCGGGAGTACCCCAACCGCTACTCGTCCTGTATCTGCCGACGGACGACGTTACACGGTCGACGGTAATGCCCATCGGCGCAAAAACGAACGATTCTCCGGGATCGCCTTCTGCGGTAGGCATAGCGCTAGTCACGACCTGACCGCGTTCCGTCTCTATACTCGTCGGCCGGGCATTGTTCACCGTGATCGCAAGCGGCAACCATATGCCGGTATCGTCCACGTCGTTGTAATCCTGCACATGAATGAGTATATAGAAATCTCCGGCGTTTGCCGCAGAGTCCGCCTTTATGTTAGACGAGCCGATATCCGCGATCGTGTCCGTAGTTATGCCGTTGCCGCCGCCCGAAACTATCGCAGAATACGAAGTCCGTCCCGTCTTATACATAGACGATGTCGCACGCAGTGCCGTAAGCGTCAGTGTGTCGCCGCTGAACGAATACTGAATAAACGCATTGGACGAGGCGGTGTTGCTTATGTACCAGCTTTCGAAACCCGTCGGATACAGGTCAGTCTGCGATCCGAACGACGATCCCTTCGGAATATCCAATTCGCCCGTGACAAGCGCGCTCTTTAAGTTTGCGACTTTCGGAGCCGGGCCCGTATACAGGTTATAATACGATTTCTTTCCGCTCGCAGTCTCTACGGGTACGACCTTGCCGTACTTATCAAGCGCGATGAATTCGGACGTAGGAACTTTGACGCCCGTTATTCTGTGCGTCGTGTTTGAAATTCCGCCGCTTCCGTTCGCTTGAACGGGATTATCCTGATCGACAAAATATTCTTTAAGATGTATCGGCAAAACTTCACCTGCTTGGAGAGTCACGCTTGCCGACGCGATAGCTTCGGTCGTGCTTTTGACATTGAGCGTCGGACGCGAATTGTCCACCTTGAACACAATGTCGAGATCGATCGCCGCAATGGCGGGATGCTGGTAGTTGGCTCCGCGCACGGACGATTTTTCGACTACATAAAGCGCCACAGTGTAAACTTGATAATTGGGGTTGGAATTGACGCCCTTTATCGTAACGCTGGTATACGTATACGGTACCTGCGTCCCCGAACTGTTATAAGACGAAGTAACAGATCCCGCATCGTGTTCGGTCACGGCGAAAATACGCGCCGAATTCGCCTTGTTGATCCCGGACACGTCTTTAAGCGCTATAAGCACTTGGTCATAGCTGTTTACGCCCGAAAGCAGGCTTGCCGCAGGTATCTTTACCGAAACATCCGAACCGTCGCCCGCGCTCAGTCTGAGCGGGCGCGCCAAAAGCGCGGTATATCTGCCGCCGCCGTTGGGGTTGTAAATATTACTTGCCGAAGCCGTAGCCGCAGTAGCGCCCGCCTTCGACGTTCCGACATAAACATCGTTGAATTGATTGGTATCTGTACTGTTGAGCGTCGTCGTCACCTTTTGCGGGCTTGCGTCGGACACGGTAACTTTGAAAGATACGACCGCCCAGCCGCGCTGAGCCGTTCCGCTCGAACCGCCGTAGTTGTCTCGGACTTTTGTATACAAAGTTATGGTTCCGTTGGTCGTAACGCCGTCATAACCCGCTCTCGGATACATTTTAACGCCGGTGATCGTCATCTGGCCGCTGTTATCCCAACGCCAAGTGAAATATTTCGAAGCCGAAACCGCCGTAGTACACGCGCTTGTGTACCACAGTCCGTTCGTTGCCGACATCGTTACCGCATCGAGATTGCCCGCCGTACCGTTTGTAAAATACAACGCCGTTCCGGAAGAGTTGGGATCGTTAGCCTGCTCGGTCGCCACCTCGTTTGCTTTTATTACGGTATTTGCACCCGTCGCGCGACGAGCGCCTACGTTAAAAGACTTATTTGCTACCGATACGGGAGGAAGATTGACGTTTATTACCCTTAATATAAGTCGTCCCGCACCGCTGTTATTATTTGCCGTCCACGCGCCGTTAGACACGCCGCCGTAATAGCTCGAACCGCCGCCGCCGCCGCCGCCCGCGCCCGAATAATATGCGCGAGCCGTCGACGCACCTGCGCCGCCCGATCCGCCGGAACCCAATCCGCCCGATCCGCCGGACGAACCGCGAACGTTACTGTTGTTACCGTAACGGCTTCCGCCGCCGCCGCCGCCGCCGCCGTAGTAGCCGCCGCCGCCGCCGCCGCCGCCTGCGGGATAGTATGTGCCGTCGTTGCTCGACGTCGCGCCGTTATTGGTGCCGCCGCCACTGCCGCCGCCGTTGGTCTTACCGCCGCCGCCGCCGTTGCCGTTTGCGTTCGTACTGCAACTTGCAGCACCGTTCGCACCTGCGCTACCCGCGCCCGCGCCGCCGTAACCGCCCGCGCCGCCGGTGTTTGTCGAAATAGTGCCGTTCGATGCGCCGCCCTGTCCCGCGCCGCCTGCGCCGCCGCCGCCGCCCGCAACCAGAATCCTGTTGCCGACAGCCGTACCGCCTCTGCGAATGTCCGTAGCGCCGCCGCCGCCGCCGCCGCTGTTAGACTTACGACCTACGCCGCCGGATGCGCCGCCGTTAAAACCGCCCGCGCCGCCGGAAGTACCGCCGTTACGCCCCGCGCCGCCGACGTAAAAGTAAAATGTAGTGGGCGTAGTTACGCTCAGCCTGCCCGTGACCTTAGCGCCGAGTCCGCCCGTCGACTTGGCGTTTGCACCGCCGCCCGCGCCGCCGTATGCTTCTACATCGTATGTACCGATAGGCAACGTCACCGTGTACGAAGTGCCGCCGGAATACGTAACGGTGTCCCCGTTGCTTATTCTGCCCGCCAGACTGCCCGTCAAGTTCGAATACGACGTCGAAGTAGCAGCCTCGCCGCCCGCGCCGTTGGCAACGTCGACAGGTTTCGACGTATCGACGACAAGCGCACAGGTAACGCACAGCGCTACCGCTATAAGCGCGCTTATAAGTACAATCAAAAACCTCTTTCCGTTTATTGCGGTCTTTTCATTGCCTTTTTTGTTTTTCATCCTTCACCTCGTTTCGTAACGACTGACTGCTATTTTTATGCTCGGTACGCCGCTTTGTTTACAATTTGTTCATATTTTCGTACCTATACAGAATATATGTTAACACATTGTTCATATTTTGTCAATACTTTTTGCCCTCTAATTTGTGTTACATTGTGCATATATTACAGAAGTCCGTACAATACGCGACACATACCGTCATCCGCACCGTTCGATAAGGCGGATGTTTTTCGGATAGCGCGAATAGCGGTATGCGGTCGGTGTTATACGCGTCCTAACAAACGTCGGGATAAAGTCGGCGCGCGACATTCGAAATTATGCATTTCCCTATTATAAATGATAGTAATTTCGCTTGACATTTGACTGCCTTTGAACTATTATATTTGCAACAATAATTATCGGAGGTATAAATGAAAATCAATCCTTTATTCGATCGCATCGTGATCGAGCCTTTGGAAGACAAAGAGGAAGAAAAGGGCGGAATAATTCTTCTGCCCAAAGATCAGGAAAAGCCGCAGATGGCGCGCGTTACCGCAGTCGGTCCCGGCGGACTTGTAGACGGCAAGGACGTAAAAATGGTCGTCAAAGTCGGCGATAAAGTTCTGTACTCGAAGTATGCGGGAAGCGAATTCAAGATCGGCGACAAAAAGTTCACCGTTATGCGTCAGAGCGACGTGCTCGCGATTGTCGAAGACTAGTTGATTGGAGGTTTAATATATTATGGCAAAACAGATCAAGACGGGCGACGAAGCCCGCAAGGCACTCGAAAAAGGCGTAAATACCCTCGCCGACACCGTTAAAATCACGCTGGGTCCTAAGGGTCGTAACGTCGTTCTCGACAAAAAGTACGGCACGCCGCTCATCACCAACGACGGCGTTACCATCGCTAAGGAAATCGAACTCGAAGATCCGTTCGAGCATATGGGCGCTCAAATAGTTAAAGAAGTTTCGACCAAGACAAACGACGTCGCGGGCGACGGCACGACTACCGCGTGCGTACTCGCTCAAGCGATCATACGCGAAGGCTTGCGCAACGTTGCGGCGGGCGCCAATCCGATGGTTGTCCGCAAAGGCATCGAGGGCGCGACTTCCGCCGCCGTCGAGCATCTCAAATCGATAAGCAAAAAGGTGGACAGCTCCACTTCCATCAATCAGGTCGCGTCTATTTCCGCATCCGACGAAACCATCGGCGCGCTCATTGCCGAAGCTATGGAAAAAGTCGGCAAAGACGGCGTTATCACCGTCGAAGAGTCCAAGACGATGACCACCAACCTCTCGCTCACCGAAGGTATGCAGTTCGATCGCGGCTATACTTCCCCGTATATGTGCACCGACACCGAAAAGATGGAAGCCGTTCTGGACAACCCCGTTATTCTCATCACGGATAACAAGATTTCGAACATACAGGAAATAATCAATCTTTTACAGCAGATCGCACAGTCCGGTCAGAAACTTCTCATCATCGCCGACGACATCGAGTCCGAACCGCTTGCGACCATCGTTCTCAACAAGCTGCGCGGCGTGTTTAACTGCGTCGCAGTCAAAGCGCCCGGATTCGGCGACCGCCGCAAAGAAATGCTCCGCGACATCGCCGTTCTCACCGGCGGCACGGTAATTTCCAACGAGACCGGTCTCGAACTCAAAGATGCGGATATTTCCAAGCTCGGCAGAGCAAAGACGGTCAAGGTCGATAAAGAAAACACGACTATCATCGAGGGTATGGGCGATCCCAACGAGATCGCGGCGCGCGTCAAATCCATTCGCGGCCAGCTGGAAAACACCACGTCCGATTACGACCGCGAAAAGCTCCAAGAGCGGCTCGCCAAACTCGCGGGCGGCGTTGCCGTGATCAATGTCGGCGCGGCTACCGAAGTCGAAATGAAAGAAAAGAAACTGCGCATCGAGGACGCGCTCGCCGCTACCCGTGCGGCTGTCGAGGAAGGTATCGTTCCCGGCGGCGGCGTAGCTCTTCTCTCCGCCATTCCCGCTGTGGATAAGTATGTCGCGACGCTCGAAGGCGACGAAAAGACGGGCGCGCTCATCGTTCGCAAAGCGCTCGAAGAACCGCTCAAACAGATTGCGGTCAATGCGGGCGTAGACGGCGCGGTAGTTGTAAACAGCGTGCTTTCAGCAAAGAAAGCCAACTACGGCTACGACGCGTTCAAGGACGAATACTGCGACGTTGTAAAGAAAGGCATTATCGACCCGACAAAGGTCACGCGCTCGGCTTTGCAGAACGCCGCGTCCATCGCCTCCACCCTTCTCACCACCGAGTCGGCTGTATGCGATATTCCCCAGCCTCCCGCGCCCGCCGCGCCTCAAGGCGGAGATATGGGCGGAATGTACTAAACCGCATAATCAAAAAACTGTCAAAGAACGGCACGTTCGCAACGTAGCCGTTCTTTTTTGCACAAAAAAGCCCGCCGCACTTATATATGCAACGGGCAAATATGATTAGCAAGGCTGTGGCGAATGCCCTCGCCTTGTACGTTTATTATGTGCCGTAACAGCAGCTTTATACACATAAAATCGATTTTTTATCGAAAACATATATTCTTACAATAGTAATAATCTAAGTTTTATGTTCGAAAGCGCGATAAAATAACAGTTATGAAACAAATCTTTACATTCGGAGAAACACTCAAAGAATTGCGCTCTAATCAAAACATAGGTCAAATTATGCTCTCGAAAAAGATAGGCATAAGCCAAAGCACAATAAGCAAGTGGGAAAACGGCATTACCGAGCCGTCACTGAGCAATCTCATTGCACTATCCGATTACTTCGATATAAGTATAGACGAGCTTATCGGGCTTAAATAATCTGCGATCATCGATAAAAGAATATTTTGATCCGCTTCGGCACGGCGGCAACACTATGCGGTAAACGGTTGATTTACTGCGCGTTTATGCTAGTCAAATTGACCATTCCGCCGGACGCGCGCACTACCGATTTTCCCGTCGGAACTATAAAAAAGTATTTTACGCTTTTCTTGTCCGCCGTCGGGATTTCGAGATTTACGCTTATATTCTGATCGGCGCTCACCATAAATTCGCACCCGCCTTTGCCGTCGAGTAAAAAGTTGCGGACTACAAACTTACCGCCCGCGCCGTCGAATATTTTCACGCCGTCCATTTCGAGTACCGTCGACTCGTCGGTAACTTCTATACTGTACGTATGCCCGGCGAGTTTGAAGTTTTTCAGTGTGTTCACGCCCGTCAGGAACGTTCCGAACCGCAGAGCGCGTTTCAGATCGGGACGGAAATATTCGAGATCGATAAGTTCTTGCAAGCCGATGAGCGCAAGCATATTGCCGTTGGCGGATATGTATTCGTCTGTTCTGCATATGCTCCCGTGCGGCAGAAACACCGAATAACTCTCCATTCCGTTAGGTGCGTTCGTAGCCCACAGCTCAACCGATTTCTGCGCGAATGCGCTCGCTATTTCGTCCAGCCCGTACCGTTTCAGTCCGTGATATACCAAAAAATTAACGTACGGCACTATGCTTCCGCGATAATCGAGGTAAGCCGGGTTCTTTTTGCCGTTGTTGTCCGGCTTGGACATTCTTCCGTATTCGCGGTTGTCTATGCTTACGGTCGGGATAACGTATTCGTCCCAAAACCGTCGCGGATTGGTAAGGTTGTTGATCAAATGCGACAGCTTTTCGGGCGTGTCGACAGCGCCCGCGATGAGCGGATAGAACGACGTAGCGCCGACGGCGCTCGCCCACTGCCCCGATACATACCTGTTTTTATATATTCCCTCGCTCTCGCACCAGAACGTCTCGTTGATCAAAGAAATCATCTTCGACTTGACTGTCGCATACTTTTCTTTTTCGGGCAGATCGAAAAGCGCGGCTATCCGCTCCAATACGTCAAACGCCAAAAGTTTGAGAGACGACATATCCAAACTGAACATCGGCGCGGGTTCGGACAGTTCTTTTAGCGGAGAATCGCTCCACTTATAAGCCACTTCGTTTTTATCTTCGTCCGCAACTACAACCGACGCGATCGGCGGATAAAGTTTGGTAAGGCGGCGATACTGCAACAGCATTTCCGTGCGATCCTGCATATGCATATAATTATGCCACGCGGCGAAAACCGCCATTACCTTATCTTCCGCCGTGAATTTGAGCTGACGCACCGATTTATCCGCGTCGGTGTAACAGCCTAATATCGCCGAGCAGTTCTCCTCCGCGCCGCCTATGTCGAAATGCTTGTCGAGTACCGAGCGTCGCGACGTATATATCTCCGTCATAAGATATGGATAATACACGCGCGACCAAAGAACGGCGTTCAGCATACGCTCGACCGCGCCGCCGACCGTTCCCGTTCCTGCGGTTTTGTTGTCCGCATAGTGACGCTCGTTAGTCTGTATAGTAAGTTTTACACTGTCGAGACGGGGCATTTCCGCATCGAATACGTCTTTATCGCCTACCGCAGCGCAAAGATACACGCTCGGTTGACGGCTGTTGATGACAAACTCCATCATCGCTTCGCCGTCCGCGCCGTTGAGCGACGCAGAAGGCGGCATATACGACATCGCGTGGAAATACTCGCGACTGTCATCGTCAAGCACCATATACCGTCCGCGATATACGGCGTTGTTATCGGTAAGTTCTATCGTTCCGGGTACTATTGCGACGTAAGGACTGCGCCCGCTCACTCTCGCGCCCTCTATGGACATTTCGCCCGTACAGTCGTAGCACGAATAAAACACTACGCGAACGCGCAGTTTTCTGTGGGACGAAACTTGCAACAGTACGGAATTATCATTCCTGCGCACCCACCTGACGGTGAGCGGTCCCGACGCGAATCGAGCAAAGTCGCCGTTCGCGGTGTTCGAACAAGCATTGCTCATACGCACGACAAGATCGTCGTTATCCATCCACCGATTATGAAAGCGCGAAAAATACAAAACGCGCACGCCCCACATCGAACCGTGCTTGCCGACGAGCATTGCGCCGTTTACCGCGCCGTAATCGTATCCGACGCCCGTGATGTATTTTTGCGGGTAGTTCTCCTCGCCTATTTCGGGACCGATCTCCGCCACCTCGCGGAACTTGTCCGAAAACGGCGGGCGGAACGCAAAACCGTATTCTTTATTGATGTACTTCATACCGCCACTTATACGATGCCTTTAATGCACGTTAGAAAATAATTTTCCGCAAATACGTAAATGTTACGTAAGCAGATACGCGCTGTCAGGCAACGACAATATCGTATTGCTCTGCGCGTTTATCCTGAACGAGTTGGGGGTGACTTCCGCCGACGCTACCAGATATATCAGTTTTCCGTTGTGCTTGCCGGTCGTAAGCGTTTCGAACCACTCGCCTTTGCTCAAACACTCGAAAACGCTCGGATTGACGGTGACTATCGCCGCAGTACACATCGGATCGCGGAAAATATCGAGCAACTGAGCCTTTATGCGCCGCGCCAAGAAGTTTGGCGACTGTGTGTGCGCCGAGCCGTGACAGTACGGACAAGCCTGCAACAACAGCGACTGTATTTCCGATCCCGTCTTTTTGCGGGTCATTTGCACAAGCCCGAGTTCCGTCATCGGAAGTATGCGCGTGCGCGTGCGGTCGTTTGCCGTCTCGGCAGTGAGGACGTTGACCACTTCTTCATTGTGCAACGGATCCTCCATATCGATAAAGTCGATAACTATCATTCCGCCGATATTGCGCAGTCTTATCTGCCGCGCTATCTCGCGCGCAGCCTCGCAGTTTATGGAAAAGACCGTCTGTTCTCGATCCTTATCGCCCTTATACTTAGCCGTGTTTACGTCTATGACGGTAAGCGCTTCGGTGTAATCGATAACGAGCGAACCGCCGCTGGGAAGCTGGACTTTGCGCTTCATAAGCTTTTCCGCTTCCGACAGCACGCCGAACTTTTTAAGCACGTCGACGTCATCCATAAGCGTCACCTTGACAGGCTGAGCAAGGTTTTCACGCAAGTATTTAGCCAGTCTGTCTGCTATATACTCACTGTTACACACTATCTCGTCGACTGTGGAATTGAGAATGTCGCGCACAGTGCGGAATACGAGATTGCCGTCCGTCGACAATAACGATACGCCGCTTGCCGCATTGAATTTATCGAGCAACGAGATATACGTATTTTCGAAATACTTTATCTCGTCAATAATATCCGACTTCCGCGCGTCCTTTGCGGCAGTGCGCGCTATCAGTCCGCTGTGCGGACTCGGTCGGTATTTTGTGAGCAGTTTTTGCAGTCTGTCGCGCGTATCCGCATCCGTTATCTTGTTCGATACGCCGATAAAGTCTATGGTGGGCATATACACGACATACCGTCCGGGTATGGAAAGGTTGGCGGAAAGGCGCGGCCCCTTAGTCTCCGTCGATTCTTTTACCGCCTGAACAAGGATATAATCGCCCTCGTTTACATCGAGTTTGGTCGGTACCGAACCCGAACGGGCAAGCGCAGTTCGATCCTCCAAAAGATCGGCGGCTGCCAAAAATCCGTTTTTCCTCTGTCCTATATCCACAAACGCAGACGACAAACCCGGCAAAACGTTTACCACTCTGCCTTTGTAAATGTTGCCCGTCACGCGGTTGGTGTTTCTGTCCTCGACATAAAACTCTTTAAGCACTCCGTCTTCCAACAGAGCAACGCTACACATATAGGATTCGTAATCGACAAGGATCTTGCTCTTCACGCAAATCCGTCCTTCTTTGGATTGCCTGCAAGTAATTGTATGCTTATATATTATACTATATAATAAGCGGTTTGTCCACCGTTTGAAATCAATTCCGAATTAAACTTTCCGCCTTTGCCTCGTATCCCACACGCGCCGCCGCCTCGAAAAGAGCATTCTCGTCAAGTTCTCCCAAATATCGCATATCATCGCCGTACAATCTGAATACAGTCACTTTTTCGGCGTCGAGCGCCGCACACAGTTCCGACAGCGGAGCGCTTCCGTTTACAGAAAACACTCGCGTATCGCGCGGGCGGTTGAGTTTGCTTTTACGCTCCGCCAATGCGAAAAGCGGCTTATATGCGGCACGCGCGTCGGGGATCAATGCAGATACGGTCATAAACAGTCCGACCGCCAGAAAGCACACGTTGAGCGAATAGAACGCAGACAAAATAAACAGCGCGATAGACGCTATCCCGAACACAAACGACAGTATGCGGATTATCCTATATGCACGTACCCTGCCCAGCTTGGGCGTGAGCAGTGCGAGCGCTATTCTCCCTCCGTCGAGCGGATAGACGGGCAACAGGTTAAACACGCCTATGTAAATGTTGCACATACAAAACACTTGCGTAAACAGATAGCTCGTCGGAATGAGCCACCACATCGCCGCGAAAATCAACGCCGTTACAAGATTGAATATCGGACCTGCCGCCGCAATCGCCGCTTCGTGCTTAGGGCGCATATCGACGTCGCCGCACAGCGCCGCGCCGTAAGGCATCAGTCTGATCGTATCGAGCGCATAACCGTATTTTTTCGCTATACGCGCATGCGCACATTCGTGCAGAATCACAGCGGTCAGCGAACACGCAAACTCATACGTTCTGCCGAGCGCGACGAAAACCACCGCCATTATGAACATAATAGGCGATATGTGAACGCGCACCTCCTCCCCTCCGACTTGCGGCTTTGTACGCGCGGGCTTGCGTTTTTTCATTCGCCGAGCAAAGTTATGCCGTTTTGCGCGTCGGGACGGTTCTTATTCCCGTCCGCATCGGTATCGCCGTCCGATTTGTTTACAAGCTCGAACAACGCCGAAAATGCGGGCGCAGTACCGAAATCGGATCGTCCGAACACATCGTAGCAAAATACGGAATGCAATGCCGATTTGACGTACTCGAACGGCTTTGACGGTATGTATTTGACAGCGCAAAATACGCCTACGATCGCCGCCGCGACGACAAATCTCACAACGGGCGCACGGCTTCGGTGTTTTTCGCTTTTAACGGTCTTTGACGTCGATACGGTCTCGACGACGTTGCAATCTGCATACTTGTCCATACCGTAAATATATGCCGAACGTCGCCATATAATTCGCAATCGTTTTATAGCCCGTCCGCACTCAGCTTACCGACTTCATAAATACGCCCCACTTCTGCGTCGATCTTCAAGCGATAGCCGTTTCCTTCGCGCTCGACATACATATTCAACTTTTCGATGTCCATATATTCGCCGAGTAAAGTCACGACGTCGCTTTGTGCGACGCGTAAAGTGTTTTTGACCGCTCCGTCGCCGTCGTTTTCTACCATTCTGGTTATTCTGTCAAGCTCCACGTTATCTAACCCCGCCGTGTCGACTGTTTCGCACCCGTAACCGTCTTACATTCGCTCTAAACATTGCGCTTCATACGGCGCTTGATAGCGCCGAACACCCCTCGAAATTCGGCTGACGGATCGTATATCTCGCCTGTTCCGTACATAATTTTATGCGCTATAAGGTCGAACGGCTTTCGCGGCACACCGTCGAGATTGTACACTCCGTCGGTTTCCTTTACCACGCCGATCAGCTCGATCTTGAGCAGTTCCGAAATATCCGACGGCGACGGTATTTTACCCGCCGCCAAAAGATCGCCTCGCACGCGGTTGACTATAAGCGTCGGACTGAATTTGTACGATGAAAGAAGCGTCGCCACCTTGTTCGCGTCGCGTATGGCGCTTATGTGCGGCGTCGTAACGACTATAGCGCGGTCTGCGGCGGACACCGCGCGCTTGAATCCCGCTTCTATTCCCGCGGGACAATCGATGAGCGTATAGTCAAACGTGACGGCTAAGCTGTTCAAAATTATTTTCAGGTTCTGCGCGGTCACCTTTTCTCCGAGATAACCGTGCGCCGACGGCAAAAGACACAGATTACGCTCGCTCTCGATAAGCGCCTGCCGCACCCTGCACCTGTTCTCTATTACGTCCGCAACATCGTACACGACCGAGTTTTCAAGTCCCAGAACAACGTCGAGATTATTCAGTCCGAAATCCGCATCCATAAGCGCCACTCGGTTTCCCTGCCGAGCGAGCGCACGTCCCAAGCACGCCGTTACGGTTGTCTTTCCCACGCCGCCTTTGCCCGATGTTATGACTATCGTATACATAGTCACATTATACCTATACGCACGATTATAGGCAAGCGGAAAAATGTTCTGTTATGTCGTTTGAAAACGCGAACATTGTCGAAAATATACGGCGTCTATCATACTCCAATAAATAAAAGCACAACCCGTTTTTACGTGTCGTGCCCAATCAACAAACTGTACGCGCCGAATTATGCGTGCGTTATTATATCTTCCAGTTTATACGGGTCGGACAAAAGCATACCCGCGCCGGTTATGACCGCATACTGCGGATCGTCGGGAATGTGTACGCTCACTTCGAGCGCATTTTCCAATACTGTCGAAAGTCCGGGAATGCGCGCGCCGCCGCCCACTACGGTTATGCCGTGCTTTTGTATCTCCTCCGCAACCGCAGTCCTGCTCGCATTTATTATGTTGCCTATCGCGTTCGCGAAATTTTCGTAGTACACGTGGATCGCGCCGTAAAGTTTATCCGCCGAAACGACCTGAGAGCGCACGTTTTTCGTTTCCACGTCGATACCGCCTATCTGCGCGGTTGCGCAATCGTTTCGGATCAGACTGGCTATATTATCCTTTACTCTCCGCACGGTGACAGGATTTACCTTTATGCGGTATATCCCGCGTATGCTGTCCGCAATAGTGCGGTCTATCATATCGCCGCCGATATTTATCGAATTGCCCGTCACTATTCCGCTCGAACCGATAGCCGCAAACTCGCTCACCCCAGCGCCTATCGACGCGACAAAACCGCCGAACTCGGACGCTACGGGCAATTCCGTGCCGATCGCGGCGAGCATAACTGAGTTTATCATCGTCACTTCGTCGACCATAGAGCGCATAAGCACTTCTTCGTACATCTTTCGCTCGTCGACGGTTATTCCTATAGGAACCGAAAGTATAGCGCGGATCTTCGGTTTGATTATATACGAACCGGGCAAAATCATCTTTATAAACTCGGTGAGCATCGCCGCTGCGCCGTCGGGATCTCTTATTACGCCGTCGATTATCGGGCAAACGATCTTCGTCTTTTCGGGCGCTTTGCCCATCATTCCGTATGCGGCGGAACCGACAGCGCGAAGGTTGCGTCCGCCGCCGTTTTCATAGTAAGCTATTACGGACGGCTCGCGCAATACTATTCCGTTGCCCGATACGAATATGGATGTGTAAGCAGTGCCGAGATCAATCGCTATGTCCAGCTTCGCCATAAATCAAATACTCCTCGATAAGTTCTTCCGTCAGCTTTATGGGCAATCCCACAACATTGTAATAATCGCCGCGTATTTCGGTTATCAGCGGTTTTATCGCCGCATCGTCGATATTGTACCCGCCCGCTTTGTCGTAAGGCGCGCCGCTGTCTACGTAATTATACACCAATTTCTCGTCGAATGTATCAAATCCGACGTAAGTTTTTCCGTATTTTTCGATAATTTTTCCGTTTATATCTAAATACACCGCAGTAATAACGGAATGATAAGCTCCGCACAGCGTTTCGAACATCTCGATAGCCTGTTCTCTTGTATTGGGTTTACCGAATATTCTGCCGTCCTCCGTTCCGACAACCGTATCAAAAGCAAGCACGGGTTTATCGGTGCGGGCGCGTATACACTCGCCCTTTAACCGCGCATTGCGCAATGCCGTTTCTTTACAAGACCCGCAGGTCGTCTCTTCAACGTCTGCGGGCATAAATAACGGAACTATCCGATCGATACCGCGCTCCGACAATGCCTTTGCGGTTGCGGGATCGGGCACTATGTACTTTATTTTATAAGCAAGCTCTTTTCGTCGCGGCGACGCCGTCGCAAAAACTATCTCTTTCGTCACAGTATTTCCAAGTTCTTCCTGTACGCTTTCGCAAAATCGCTGCCGGCGCTCAGAGCGTCCTTTATCTCAAGCGAGCAATCGCCCTCGACGTCAGTCTTCATTATGACCGAATCGCCGAGCACGTCGCACGTGATCGCTTTGACCGAACCGGACATCGAGCGATCAAGCGAATCGGCTATCCTGAGTATTACAGCAAGACGCATAACCGCGACGAGATCCTCTTCGTGTACAATGCCCGAAAACTTATTCCATTCCGCCATCGATATGTCTTCGAGATTATGGCCGCGCACGACAAACGCGGCAAGAACGAGATCGCGGTGAGAAATACCGTACAAGTTGGAATTCATTATGAAATATGCCGAATGCTTATTGCTGTTGTAGAAGTTGATGCTCATTCCCGCCTCGTGCATAAGCGCGGCGACGCGCAATACGCGCACATACTGACGGGGCAATTTGTGCAGGACGCGGAGCTGTTTATACAGCTGAATGGCGAGATTGCATACGTGTTCGGCGTGCGGCACGTTCAGATTGTAGTTGTATAGCCTCGTATAAATCGAATAACCGAGTATGTCTGACAGCGGCTTTTCGACGGTCATCGGCACGGCGTGATTGAACATAAAACCTTCGCGTATGCCTGCGCCTGACACCGTTATCTCGTCGAATTCGGTAGACGCGAAAAAGCTCTTTATGCACGACAGCGCCGCACAGAAAATATCCGCGCGCTGAGCCGAAAGCCCCTTTATCTTGGAACGCTTGTCCACGTCCAGCACTTTTATCATATCGTATACGCGGTTGAACGTATCCACGCCTATATGCGAATTATGCACCATATCGAGCGGATATTTGTTTATGCGCCCGACGACGGACGCCAGATTGCGGAACGAACCGCCGACGCCCACGAATTTATATTCGGGATCGAGATTTTTGAGCCACTCGATCTGCTTGAACTGATCGAGCATATACGTTTCGATCATCTGCGCCTGCTGTAACGGCGTAGTGTTCTCGTTGAACAGATTGGAAAGAGTCATTGTGCCGATAGGCAGGTTCACTCGGTTAAGAATGAGCCGTCTGTTATAATGTATGAGCTGTATCGAAGAACCCGAAATGTCCATAATAACGCCTTTGGGCACTTCGAGCGAATTGATAACGCCGTAGTATATCTGCATCGCTTCCTGTTCTTCGGTGAGAACGTTTATCTTGAATCCGCAAACGGTATTTATCTCTTCCAAAAAACTGCGTTGGTTTTTTGCTTTACGGACGGCGTTCGTCGCGAAAGCATATACCTTGTCCACATTATTCGCATCGCACAGTTTACGGAACATTTTCAGCGTCTTTACCGCTTGCGCAATTCTCGCTTGCTTCAAATACCCCTCGCGCTCCATATCCTGAGCCAAACGAACAGTCTCTTTAAGCTCGTCGTAAACTACGAAATAGCTGTCGTTTATGACGTGCGCAAGCACTAATCTCGCAGAATTGGAGCCTAAATCTATAATTGCAATGTTGTTCAATTCTGTCACCTTCGGGGCATAAATTACCCCAATTTTAGTATTATACTAATTATATCATATATTGTTTTTCTTGTAAAGGGGGTATTTTGCATAATTTTTGTGATAATTTTTGTTACTTTTAGCCAAATACGTCAAAGTAATGCCTGCCGTATGCAACTTGTGAGAAAACAACGACACAATCCCCGCCCTATCCGCGCAGTTCGAACGAGACGTAAACGGGTATGCTGTCGACAAAATACGACAAAACTCTTTACATTTCGGGTGCGTAGTGATAAAATGAGATTATGAAACATAGCAAAATTTCCACTTTGATCTTATCGGGATTGGGCGCGCTCGCAACAATCGCGGCGTGCGGTTTTACAGGCGGAAAGGCTTCCGCCGACGGCGCCGAAAGTGCGGCACTTGCACTTTTGCCAATAGAGGCCGATTCCGATATGGCGTACCACTATTTCGACGCGCCCAATACGGTGTTCGCCGACGATTTGGGTTTGCTCGTCGCGGGTAATTCTATCGAAAAGGTCGCGGCGGGAACGTTTGCCGTCACCAAGCAGGACGTTCGCGCAGACAAGGCAGCGCGTTACCGCACCGGTAACGGCGAGTACATAATCGCACTTGCCGACGGCGAGCTTTCCGTAGTGGGAGGCGACGCCGTTTATTCAAACGGTTACATCGTCGACTTCGCCGTAGACGGTTCAAAACTTTATGCGATAAGCGACGACGCTCTTACCGTTATGGATCTCACTCCGACGGAGTTCGATGCGTCTTCGTCGACGACAGTCGAACTGGATAACGGGTTATACCCCGCCACCCGCGTGACGAAAATAACCGTAACGAACGGCGAAGTGTTTGTTTCCGCCGACACCGATTCCCGTAAAAAACAAGATATTTATTCGGTAGACGCCGACGGAACAATGACAAGAATACTCCGTCAATCCAATACCGTACTGTCGCTCGCTTCGCTACGCTACAACGGCGAAACAGTCGTGTATACGCTTACTCGCGATAAAATCACGGGATATTCCCGCATCCCCTCTAACGGCGGCTTGACGGAAAAGTACACCGCCGACGACGAACAGATGTGCGACATATACGCTCACGACGATCGACTTTACGGACTGACGGCAATCGATTCGATACGCATCGCGCCCGCCGATCTTTCGAAATTCGAAACTGCGATAGCGTCCGCCGACGACTCGAACGGATTTTTCTATATGCCCTCTTCCGCGTCCGTCAAAAATTCGCGGCTGTACGTGGCGGACAGTATGAACGGTCGTATCGCGGTCTACGGCAACGAACTGACATACGTCGACCGCGAATTCGTTCAACCCTCTTCGGTAGTTTGCGACAGCGGCGGCGTGCTTTACGTTGCGCACAACGGCAATAAGATAGCCGTTATGACGAATAACGGGTATTCGGAAACGTCTGTCGACGGCGAAATAAAACAAATGGTCGCGAGTGCGGATAAAAAGCTGTATATCCTTTCCGATTCGGGGCTTTGGATGATGAATACCGCGACCGTCGATGCGCCGGTTCATATATCCGACACGCGTTATAAGGCGATAGCGCTCAGCGTAGGACACGACGAACTGTATGCGATGACGGAAGCCGAAATACTAAAACTTGTTTACAACGACGAAGCGGTCGAGATCGACGATATGATCGACGAGTTCGATTACTGCGACGCGGAACCGTCCGCATTCTCGTTTGCGGTCGATCTCGGCGGCAATGTATTTATGCTGTCGACGGACAGAATATATCGTCGGTCAAAAGTCGGCGCAAGTATGGCGCTTACTTCTTTCACGCTCGGTCTGAACGGTTTGCCCTACTCGCTCGGACTGGCCGACGGACAGATACTTCTCAACACCGTCGGCAATGCGTTCGTCGACTACGGCGACGCTATAATAGTCGATACGTACAAACACAGGGTGTTCGGCACGGACGGCGGAGAAAACGGACTGGCGATCAAGCTGGTCGACGACAACTACGACGTTCCCGATATATCCGATAACGACGCACCGCACGTATACGACAGCGAAAACGACGCTAGGATTATCCGCACCGCGCTATATACCGTCGAAGTGTTCGAAAAACCTATGGAGTCGCCGTCCGTCTATACGATCGCGGCGGGTCGAAAAGTCATTGTTCCCGAATACAATATTGCCGACGCGCAAGAATTTTCGCTCGTACTCATCGACGACTTAGATCCGTCCAGCGGAAATCTCATACAAGGATATGTCTACAAGGACGCATTGAGCGAGCCGCTCGTCTACGACGATCCGCCCGCCGCCGTCGGCGCAGTATATGCAGGCGCGACGCCCGTTTATATGTGGCCGAGCCGCAAAGCAATGCCCGTCAAAGGATATTCGGCGGTCGAGCAGAACACCGAACTCGGCGTTTTACGGTTCGTCAAATCGTACCGTGACGAATACGACATAGCGTGGTACCGCGTATCTTTCGGCGCTAATCGGCAGTACGACGGATATATAATGGCAAACAGTCTGTCGCTTATGGGCTACGATCCGCACCTGATACGTCCGGCTTACGACGCGGAAATAATATCATACAAAAACAGCGCGTTCGCCCAGACTTACAGATTGGAAAACGGAGTTATGACCGCCATAGACGGCTTGACACTCCCCACAGGCACGCAGGTCGAAATCGTTGGCAAGTTCGACTCGTCGGAACCGTACACGGAAGTCAAGTACCTCGACTCGGAACTGGGTACTCTCACCTGCTATGTAAAAACGGAATACATCAAGTATAAGGGCGTAAACGTTCTGTTGATAGTCGCCGTCGTTGTCATCATCATAACCGTCATTCTGGCGGCAATAATCATCGGACGCGTAGTCTACCTCAAAAAGAAGCGGCTTATAACGCCGAGCAGCGGAAATTAATACCGTCGTTACAGAATCATATTAATAAATCCGAGTTATAATAAAGGCGCTCGCATCTGGAGCGCCTTTTATCGTTATTCGTCGTGCAGTGCGGCAAAAGAGCCGTTTATACCGTTTCCGAATTCGGGTGCGAGATCGGAAGTCGATGCGACTTCGCTCTCCTTTTGCATCAGTTCCACCGAGCCTATAGAAAACTCGTATGCGGTGCGCACTTGCGAACTTCCGTCGTCCAAGCGCTTGGTGTAGTTTCGTGATTGTATTCTGCCCGTCACTTCCAGCTTTTGTCCGACGACTGCGGACTTCAAAAGACGCGCATTCTTGCCCCAAGCGATACAGGGTATGTAATCGGATTTGGAATACGCGCGGTTCACTGCGAGCAGTACGTCGCATATCTCGCGGTTAAACGGCGTCGTGCGATAGATCGGGGGCTTGCATATGTATCCTATAAGCGCCGCGCTGTTTGGATTTACCGACGGTTGCGGCGGCAGTATTTCACGCGCAAACACGCTGAGAATAAGGCGCGACCGCTCGCCTTCCGGTCGATTGAAACTGCGGAACTGTCCGCTTACGGCGATTTGATCGTTTTCGCACAGTCCTTGTATGAGCGTCTCCGACGCGGTCACGGGCAATTCGTCCAAATGCTCCGAAAGACGCGGGACGTCGAGTGTGAATTCGTAAAACCGCTCGCCGTAGAGATCGTGCGAATACTCGATAGGAGATCCCACACGCCCTTGCAGATAAACCGAGTTGGTGGCTTTGGCTTCGTTTTTCATTCCGTTTTACTCCTTAAATTGTCTGCCCGTATGATCGATCTTATAGTTGTCTCGGTAAATAAGCTCGCCTACCGTCTTAAAAGTAAAACCTTTGGCGCGCAATCCGTCTATTACGTAAGGCAACGCTTCGAGAGTATGCTTGCCGTCGTTGTGCATAAGCACGATACTCCCGTTACGGCAATTGCCGACTATGCGCGACGTTATCTGCTCTTTAGACAAGTCTTTCCAATCGAGCGAGTCCACATCCCACTGAATCGTGTACAGTCCGTTGTCTTTGGCGACCGATAAAAGCGTATCCGAATAGTCTCCGTAAGGCGGTCTGAACAGTTCGACCTTGCGCCCCGTTATACCTTCGATAAGCTCTTTGGACGTCGTAAGTTCAAGCTCCATCTTGCTTGTCGATAGTTTGGACATATACGGATGCGTCGCCGAGTGCGTGCCTATCTCTATTCGATCGGACGCCGCCAACGTTTTCAGAGTGTCGGCATACTTCTCCGCCCAAAAACTTACGGTAAAGAACGTCGCGCGTGCGTCCTTCTGTTCCAAAGTTTCGAGTATACCGAGTGTTTTATCCGCACCCCATGCCGCATCAAACGTGAGCGCAACGGCTTTCTCGTCCGTCTCGACGGAATATATCGGCACTTTCTTCGGACTTACGTTATTATAAATCTCCGCCGCATCGGTGTAATATACACCCGTAACGGCGAGCGCAAGCACTACCGCCGCTATTGCGCCTAAAATAAGTGTCGACCTCTTGACAACCAAGAATCTCATCGGGCTGCTCCTATACTAACATATTCAAAAGCACGAATTTTCAAAAGTTTTGCCGAAAAAAGTCTGATTTTGCGACCGAGCTTTTCGTACTTTTACAGGAGTTATTTTATTCGTCTTGCCCGACGATTAGAACAAGCATATCAAGTCAAGGTTATTTTACGTATGTTCCGCCGTATGTCACTATTCCGACAGTTCCGAGCCCTATATGCGCCCCGCCGACGGGACACATAGGATATACGTCTACTCTCTCCAATCCGCGCGCCGACAACAGACGCTCTTTGAGCTGTTCGACAAATTTATCGTCGTGAATATACAGCAATGCGATCCGTTCGCAATCTTTGGGAATGGAGTCTACCGCATACTGCATAGCGCGCTTTACACCGAGCGCCTTATAAAGAACGGTCAGTTCGTTCGCCCTGTATTCGAACACCGGCTTTATATTGAGTACATTGCCTATCCGCGAAATCAACTTACTCACCCTGCCGCTACGAGCAAGCTCCGTCAGCGTCACAGGCACAAATTTGGTGGAAAACCTGTCGCGTATTTCGAGCGCATATGCGCAAAGTTCGTCAAAGTTCCGTCCCTCGTCTCTTGCTTTGAGCATTTCCTGCAAAAACATAAGCGACGACGGTCCGCCGTTGTGCGAATCGATAGCTTCCACACGCCTGTTGGGAAACTGCATAGCCGCGATCTTCGCCGAACCGATAGTACCGCTCAATCTGTCGCCTATCGTAAAAATGATAGCTTCGTCGGCATCGTCCGTGCAGGCGGCTTCAACCGCTTGCGCGAAAATGTCCGGCGACGGCTGGCTCGTCTTTGCCGCAGACTTACCCGCAGCATATGCGCAGTAAAAATCGCCCCACTCATCACAGAACCCCTCTCGATACTCTTTGCCGTCAAGCATAAGCGTAAGACCTACGACCTTTATACCATTCTGCTCGGCAAATTCTCTCGAAAGCCCGAATGTAGAATCGACGATAAATTTAACCATATTACCACCACCGAAAAAAATTTCGCATAAAACGCTAACGAATAACCTACGATGATTTTTGACAACTTCCGAATTTCTTATTATAATAAACTCGAAAACCGCGCCGTTTACGCTTTATTATATATATATTTTACCACTTTCCTCGCCCGACGGTCAATTCCAAAATTATTCGGCACCAGCGATTTGTGACAAAATCACCACACATAACGCATTTATGGGGTCGTTTTATTGAAATATACGGCAATTTCTCACGTCTGTTACCTTTTTATATGCGCTTTTGGCGATATAATTATAGTTTGATACCGCGCCCGATGCGGTTTCTTATACAATCATATCGCCTAAAATTTATTATATTATAGAATTATATATCTCAAATATTTGACAACATAAGGCGTGCGAGTGTAAAATAAAATACGTAAGAGCGCGGCGCGGGCAAAACGAATTTATTTGCGGTGCGACTTAACAAACAAGGAGTTACATATGTCTTACATCAGCGAAGTGAAAGCGGCTGTCGCCGCACGCAATCCGAATCAATCCGAGTTTATGCAAACGGTAGACGAGGTATTGACTACTATCGCCCCCGTAGTGGAAAACGATCCGATTTACCGAAAAAATTCGATTTTGGAGCGCATAACCGAACCCGACCGTCAAATTATGTTCAGAGTTGCTTGGACGGATGATAACGGTAATATGCAAGTCAATCGCGGATACCGTGTTCAATTTAACAACGCGATCGGACCGTACAAGGGCGGACTCAGACTTCACCCGTCGGTCAATCTTTCTATAATAAAGTTTCTCGGTTTCGAACAGATATTCAAAAATTCGCTGACGGGACTGCCCATCGGCGGAGGAAAAGGCGGTTCGGACTTCGATCCTAAGGGCAAGTCGGAACGCGAGATCCGCGAATTCTGTTTCAGCTTTATGACGGAGCTTGCCCGCCACATCGGCGCGGACGTCGACGTACCCGCAGGCGACATCGGCGTCGGCGGCAGAGAGATCGGATATATGTACGGTCAGTACAAGCGCATAAAGAACGTATACGAGGGTGTTTTGACAGGCAAGGGTCTCACCTACGGCGGATCGCTCACCCGCACCGAAGCGACGGGATACGGACTTGTTTACATCGTAGACAATATGCTGGACGCTAACGGAAAGAGTTTCAAGGGAAAAACCGTTGCTATCTCAGGTTCGGGAAACGTCGCCATTTACGCGGCGCAAAAAGCGCAGGCGCTCGGCGCTAAGGTGGTCACTATGTCCGATTCCAACGGCTGGGTGTTCGATCCGAACGGTATCGATCTAGCCGTCGTGCGCGATATAAAAGAAGTAAAGCGCGGCAGGATCAAAGAATATGCGGAGCGCGTCAAAGGCGCGGAATATCACGACAGCGGTAAAGTCTGGCAGGTAAAGTGCGACATCGCTCTGCCCTGCGCGACGCAAAACGAGCTTGACGCAAACGACGCGAAAACGCTCGTCAAGAACAAAGTCCTTGCCGTCGGCGAAGGCGCAAATATGCCTTCGACAACCGAAGCTATCGAAGTATTCCAAAGCGCAGGCGTACTCTTTATGCCCGCAAAAGCGGCAAACGCAGGCGGTGTCGCCGTATCGGCGCTCGAAATGAGTCAGAATTCGCAGCGGCTCAGTTGGACTTTCGAAGAAGTCGACGCGCGGCTCAAAAACATTATGAAAGGCATTTTCGACAAAACGGCTTCCGCCGCCAAACAATACTCGAACGAAAAGGACTACGTTGCGGGCGCGAACATCGCAGGCTTCCTCAAAGTCGCGCAAGCTATGATCGCGCAGGGCGTATAAATTCGGAATGCATGTTTGAATGCGAAATTAAATAAAGAAATCAAATCGAAAGCTCTCGGAAATCCGAGAGCTTTCGATTTGGCGGTTGTTTATATACTGTTTGCGATATTCCATATTAGGACTGTACGTCGTTTTTGACGACAGCACGCCCGATTAGTTTCGAATAAATTATAATTACAACTGACAAAACGACGTATGCAAGCAACCATAAATACGCTAAATCGAAAACGATCGACATATTTAAGACTAAAATCACAGCGGAACAGCCTGCAAACAAATAACAAGCGAGTGCATTCGTCTTGTTCCATACAGTCGTGAATTTTAATGTCTCCGCCGTTCGGAAACCAAACAGATAATTCCGTCCATTTATCTTAGGGTGCATTGCAACGGATAAACATAATAACATATCGCTACAAAGACAAGTTGCAAAAGAATTAATATCGTTCAAATATTTGCCGTATAAAGCAATAATAAACACTGCATTCGCGACCTGACACAACATAAACGCACTATGCACGACATAAGCGACTCTCCTATCTTCTACACGACGTACCGCAAAATGAATTACGACATCAATTACCAAAAATACGCTTGTAGTGATAAGGTTTAGGAAAATCTCATTGCGGCTTCCGTATCTGTCGATTATTCCGTGCGTCCAATGCGCGGGAATTATATGCGGCAAAAACCTGAATACGATCGTAAAAGACAAAATACAAAAAACAGCTGTCAGAATATTTGCAATCAATAATCCGATGTTTTTATTTGCCCGCTTTTTGTTGAAGTCACCGTCGTTTTTCACAAGTTCGTCAACCGATACATCCAACAGTTCGCTTATTTCGATCAAAGTTTGCACGTCGGGTTGCGTTAATCCCTTCTCCCACTTCGATACGCACTGCCGAGTGACGTATAGTTTTTGAGCCAGATCGTTTTGCGAAAGTCCTTTATCTGTTCTAAATTTTTTAAGGTTATCGCCGAACATACACACCTCTCAGACAAGAGTATAACAAAACAGTTAGAAATTGTAAATAATGTGACTGTAACTTGTTTGTTGCCTGCCGTTTGCGAATGTTTTCGCTCTGCCTGATGCTCTGTATCGCCAACATCAGTTCAAATACGCAAACACAAATGGCGCGGTTTAACCGCGCCATTATCAACAAACATCGACGATTATGAATTTTTCGCAGCTGCGGCTTCCGCCGCCGCTTTCTCCTTTTGTTTTTGCTTGACCGCCATTATCTTATCGAACATCGCTATGCCGTCGCCTATCGGAAGTATGCAGTGTCGCGGGCATTCCGTCGCACACTTCATACAGCCGATACACTTTTCGTAGTCTATCGCCGCGAGATTATTGCTCAAACTTATCGCGCCTTTCGGGCAGGTCTTTTCGCACTTGCCGCACGCGATACAACCGACTTTGCACACCGACGCGACTTCCTTGCCCTTTGTCGTATTCGAACAGGCGATGTACACCCTCGCCGACTTCGGAATTCTGCCTATGATCTTTTTCGGACACGCCGCGACGCACGCGCCGCACGACTTGCATTTATCGCGGTCGACCTTAGATGCGCCCGTATCCTTGCATATTGCTATACTGTCGAATCCGCACGAATGCACGCACGTACAAAGCCCCATACAGCCGTACTCGCACGCCTTGCTCCCTCCCGCGAGTATCTGCGCGCTTTGACAGTCTCCGAACCCCTGATAATCGTATTTGTCTGCGGCGCGGTTTCCGCCCGCACAGTGAACGACTGCCACAGTCGCCTCGCTCTTGACGTCGCTCATACCGAGTATTTTAGCGATATTCTGCTTGTTTTCGGACGACGTGGGGTTGCACCTGCCTATTTCGGCTTCACCCTTAAACAGCGCTTCCGCAAACTGCGAACAGCCTGCATACCCGCATCCGCCGCAATTCGCGCCCGCGAGATTGCGCTCTATGTCGTCGATTCTGGGATCGCGTTCGACGGCGAACTTATCGCCGAGATAGGACAAACAGAACGCGAATATCGCGGCAAGCGCCGCAACTATCAATATCGGAACTATTATGTACAAAAAGATTTCCATATTGTTCAACACCTACGCAAATGAAAGACCGGAAAAACCGTAGAACGCCATCGACATAATTCCCGCAGTTACGAGTGCAATCGGAAATCCGGCGAACGGGCGCGGAATATCGTATAACGCTTGCTTTTCGCGTATGCCCGCCATAAGAATGAGCGCAACGGTAAAGCCGAGACCTATCGACACTCCCGTCATAAGCGTTTGGAAAAAATCAAGCCCCTGCGATATGACGGAGTTCGCGGTGCCGAGTACGGCGCAGTTGGTCGTGATAAGCGCGAGATACACGCCGAGTGAACTGTACAGCGACGGAGACAACTTTTTGAGTACGATGTCCAGCAGTTGCACGAGCGACGCAATTACGAGAATAAAAACTATCGTGCTCAAATACCCTATCGACAGCATATCCAACACGTATGTATAAAGCAACCAACACACGCACGATGCTATCGTGATGACGAACGTGACCGCAAGTCCCATTCCCACTGCCGACTGCGTTTTCTTGCTCACGCCCAAGAACGGACAAATGCCCAAGCTCTGATTGAGTACTATATTGTTGGTCAGTATGCCCGATATAACTATCGAAACGACGCCGATAAAATATTCCATTATACAGCCTCCTTTTCGATGAGCGCGCGCTTTTGCGCCGTTTTTTGTTTTACGATAGCAAACACCGCGTTAAACAGCGCCATCATAAGACCGAGTATTATAAACCCGCCCATCGTCTGATCGAAGAACCCGCTGCCGAACAGCGCCGTAAGTCCCTGCCTGACCGCGCCGAGCAACGTTATGGAAACAACAAATCCGAGTCCCATCGATATGCCGTCGACTACCGATACAAGCACCTTATTCTTGCCTGCAAACGCTTCCGCACGTCCGAGTATTATGCAGTTGACCGTAATAAGCGATATAAACGCGCCGATACTGTCGTTGAGCGACGGCATAAAAGACGAAACGACCATTTGCACCAGCGTGACGAGCGACGCGATTATCACTATGTACGCAGGCAAATGCACTTTGTCGGGTATCACTTTTCGAAGTGCCGATATTATCAGATTGGAAAATATCAGAACGAATGCGGTACACAGTCCGAGCGACACCGCGTTAATTATGTTATTCGACTTGGCTATCGTCGGACACATACCCAACACAAGCACGAACACGGGATTGTTGGTTATGCCGCCGAGCGCGGTCTTTTTGAATTCGGCCTTAGTCATTTCCCGCCTCCGTTACTATTTTCGCAAGCGCGGCGCGAATAGCGGTATTGTAGTCGACCGCAAACGCACCTGACAGATTGAGCGCGCGCTCGATAGCGGTGAGCGTTATCGTCGCGCCCGTCTTACCGATCTCGTCTAACAGCCCGACGTCGTCGCCTATATTACCTATTACACCGTCGAACAGATTATCGGGTAGCTTGTTGAAATAGCTTTCGCCCTGTTTTTTGACCATAGCGCCGACTATTGCACCGTCGACATACGCGGTGAGCGTTATTATATCGCCGTCTCTGCCCGTCGACGACGTTTCGACGACGTATGCGCACGCATTCAATCCCTTAGGCTCGCCGTAAACCGCAAGCACGGTCGCTTTCGAACTTTTATGCGCTTTATTGAACGCCGCTATGTCGCAATCGAAATCGGATTCTTGAAGCATTACGATATATCCGCCGTCAAACGCCTCGTCGTCGCTCTTACCCGTTTCGCATATATTATTTATCTGTGCGGCTGTCGCACGGTCGAGCGTAGGCACGTACTTGGGAAAAAACATATTGCAAACGGCGAGAAGTCCGACGCACACCACAGCGATAAGCGTGAGTACAGCCACCGATTTAAGCGCGTTAAGTATAGACTTGTTCACGATTTCACCGCCTTTTCTCCGCCTGCGCCGTCGGCGTTTTTACTCTTCTTTTCCTTCTTTTCTTTAACGGGCTTTACATACCCGAACGGTTTCGGGATTATGTATTTATCGAGTAGCGGCACGACCAAATTCATAATAAGCAAAGCGAACGAGAACCCTTCCGGAAAATTGCCGAACGCGCGTATGAGCGCCGTTATAAGTCCTATACCGACGGCGAATATCGCCTTGCCCGCAACGGTGTTCGGACTTGTCGCGTAGTCGGTTGCCATAAACACGGAGCCGAACAGCAATCCGCCGGACAGCAAGTGCGCGACCGTGCGATAAAACATCTGCGAGCCGCGAATTCCCGACGGAACAATGTCGAACAGGAACACGAACAGCGCGAGCGACGCTACCGTTATAAGCGGCACGCGCGGGTCGATGACACGACGCACCGAAAGGTAAATATATCCCAAAAGCACGGCTATAACGCAGGTCTCGCCTACCGCCGCCGTAGCGGTATTGCCGAGAAACATATCCAGAAGCATACTGCCGCCGACGGCGCCCTTATCCCCCAGCCACGTCGCACCGGTAGTCGCCATATCGCCGAACAGCGAGCTTGAAACGTTGAACGCTCCCGCCGCGCCGAACGCTATGAACAGAAACACTCTGCCCGTGCAGGCGGGGTTGGCAAAGTTCCTACCTATTCCGCCGAACAGCATTTTAACGAGCGCGATTGCGAATATCGAGCCGAGCGCGCAAAGCACTACCGTGTCGAAACTGAAAACTATCGCACCGTTTGCGTTTACCGCATTCATACCCCACGCGTTTACGGGCATAACAGACGGCAGATTAAGAGTCAATATAACGGCGGTAACGGCGAACGATAAATCGAACACACTCGACTGCTTGACGCCGCTTTTAGTGAAATTCTTCGATATTATAAGCCCGTACAACAACTCTGTGCCGAAACAGAATATAAGGCACACAACGAGATTGATGACGACGTGATAGCCGTAAAACACTATTGCGGCTATAAGACAAGGCGCGAGCGCGATAAGCACGTCGATCATAATGCGCCGCGTCGAGTTCTTCGGATTTGTTATATGCGGCGAAGCGGAAACGGTTTGTTTCATAACCCCATCTCCTTTATTTTACGCTTTGCGAGCTTTACGGACTGCACTATCGGGCGCTTGGCGGGACAGGTAAACGCGCAACAGCCGCACTCGATGCAGTTCATAGCGCCGTATCTTTTTGCCGCGCCGTAATCCCCGCGCAATGTGTACGCATCGATGTACATAGGCATAAGTTTCATCGGACACGCGCCGGCACACTTTCCGCAGTTTATGCACGGCTGCGGTTTTTGAGTATTCGCATCCGTACCGTTAAGGAAAAGAAGCGCACCCGAAGTCTTGGTTACGGAATAGGTCGTATCGTCGAGCGCAAAACCCATCATCGGTCCTCCCGATACCGTCTTTACACTGTCGCTCGGAATTCCGCCGCAGAACGCCACGCAATCGGAATAAAGCGTACCCGTGCGCACCCAAATATTCTTCGGTTCGGATATATCGCCCGTAACAGTCATCGCGCGACGGAACAAAGGGATATTCTTCTCCACAGCCTCATACACCGAATACGCCGTATGAACGTTACCCACCACGACGCCTACGTCGGCGGGCAATCCGCCCGTCGGCACTTTTCGCTTAGTCACGGAATATATAAGCTGTTTTTCCGCACCCTGCGGATACTTGCTCTTGCAAACGACGACCGTCGCGGGAATTTTGTACTCGCGGCATACGCGCTCGATCTCACCTATCGCCTGCGGCTTGTTGTCCTCGATACCGATATAAAAACGGTCGAGACCGAGCAATCCGGCGAGAATGTCGGCTCCGTGCAAAACGTCTTCGGTATGCTCGATAAGCAGGCGGCAGTCGCACGTTATGAACGGCTCGCACTCTGCGGCATTGATTATAAAGCAGTCGACGGGCGTTTTTGGCGCATACTTGATATGCGACGGAAACCCCGCGCCGCCCATTCCGACTATCCCCGCGTCTTTGAGCCGTGCGAGAATACAATCACGCGACCTGTCGGCAACAGGCGGCAAATATTCGGTTTCATACAGCCCGTCGTTTTCGATGACAACGTGATCGCAATTCCCCGTCGGAGTTTTTCTCCGCTCTATGCATTTGACCGTACCCGATACCGACGAAAAAACATTAGCCGAAACAAACCCGTCGGCACAACCGACGAGCGTACCCGCCTTTACTTTATCTCCCGCAGCCACGCAAGGTTTAGCAGGCTTTCCGATATGTTGGGCAAGCGGTATGTAAACGGTATTCGGCGCCGGACAATCGACGAGCGGACTGTGTTCGGTCATTTTGTTATGAGGCACGTGAATGCCGTGCTTAAATGTCGACGTTTTCAAATACACTTCCCGAAAAATATTTTCCCATATTATACAGCACTTTCGACGCGATGTAAAGCTATTTGGAAATTTCGCGCGAAAAATTTGTAATATGAAGATTATTCATATTATACGGCTTTTGCTTGAAAATGTAAATACTTTTCCGAAAATTTTAACGTATGAATTTTATGAAAACGTCCATTGATCAAGACCGAGCGACTTGTTCCGCTTTTCGTTTTTTGTCTTTGACGGCGGTCACTATACTTTTCGTCATTTGATATACGCCGAGCGCTGTCAAGAATGCTCCGAAAGACACTTTCAAGATATATCCGCCCGCATACGATGTTAGAAAACTTCCGGCAACGGCGCCCAACAATGCGAGAGTTGCGATCGGCACGGATTTTTTGAAATCGACATACCCGTTGTTTTTGTGTATTACGAGCGCGACTGCGGACATCGGCACGAACGCGATCAGATTGATTGCCTGCGCCAAATGTTGTTCGAGTCCCGAACAAAGAGTAAGCAAAGGTATAAGAAGAGTCCCTCCGCCCAAACCCATTCCGCCTATTATTCCGCCGAGCGCGGAAACGATTATTATAATGTGTTCTTCCGTCATGCTACCATCAACTTTATCCCTATCGCTATCATAAGCGCGGCGAAAATCACGGCGACCGCAGTGCTCGTCATCTTATCGAGAAGCGCCGCTCCCGCCGCGCCGCCGAAAACGACGCCTATACACGCGCAAAGCACCGCCGTCCATTCGAAATAGCCGTTGGAAATGTATATCGCCGCGCTTACTATGCATATCGGCAATATCACGAGAAGCGCAGTCGCGTGCGCGCGTTTCACATCCAGACCCGCAAATTGTAACAGCGGTACGCACAGCATTCCGCCTCCGCCGCCGAAAAATCCAGAGATAAACCCGACCAACGCGCCGCCGCCGTACCCTATCGCTCTTTTTACACCGTCATTCACATAAATAGTTTTTCACCTTTTTGCCGAAAATAACCGTAGGCATCATCAGACAGTTAATGACTGCCTGCGAACGGACTGTTATAACTGCCGTTTCGGCTTAACGCCGCCGACGAACACGTCAAACGCGCACGAGAAAATTAGCCCGAAAATCGTCTTTTGGCATAAAAACATTTGCGTTTTGGACGCGCTTATTATATAATAGATAAACAGGGTTTTCTATCCGAGCCGAGAGGCTCGTTTATAACTCCCGACAGGCGCAACGCGCCGCATCAGATTTGTAAAATTCCAAGCAGGTGAAACCTCAATGCGAACTATCAAAAGAATAACCGATAAGCTGATAACATTCTCCGTGATCGCCGCTCTCGTCGCGGCGCTTATGTGCGGCGCGCTGTCTTTCCTCTTTTCGGGGAGAGTTTCCGCCGACGACGAAAAAACGGACACCGTCGAATTCGCGCCCGCTACGCTCGAACTCACGAATACTCAGTTTACGGAAACGTCTGGTTCGTATCCCGCTTCTCCCACCGGCTGGACGGCGTCGGGAACCGGATCCGTCAAAGCGGGAGTTATCGACCTCACCGCATCCAACTACGTAAATCCCGACAGCAACAGCACGGACGGGCCGAACAAGGCTTTTGAGCTTTCGCAATATCCGGAGTACGGAAACGATACGCTCATTCCGCGCACGCCTTTCGGCACGGACGCTTTTGCGGATACCGATGCAAAAACATTACTCGTCAATACGATGCCCGGCGACAACGTCACCGCAACTTACGCGTATTCATCGTCCGATATGACGTTCGAAGCCGATTCGTTCTACCGCGTTTCGGTATGGGTCAAAACGGGCAACTTCGCCGCCGATACGGGCGCTACGGTCAAACTCACCGGTCTCGGCGAAAACTGCGCGTTCTATAACATAAACACCGTAAAAGATCTTAACACCGATAACGGTATACCCCTTCTCACTGCTCAAAACAACTACGGCTGGGTAAAATACACATTCTATGTGCGCACCGCTCCGTCCGAGAGTGCGACGGTCAAGCTGTCGCTCGGCATCGGCGACGCCGTCACGAACGGCGACGAGGATCCTACCGACCTTATGCCCTCGCCCGCTCACGGTTACGCTTTCTTCGACACCGTAACCGCAGAACGCATATCGGCTTACGACTACGCATTCGAAACGAGCCCGTTCGCACCGAGCGCCGTTCGCGATAACGTCCGTCTCAACACGACAGGCACGTCAATGGCTCTCGACCTCTACAATCTCGACTACCTCACCGCGAACAACGGCACAGACACCGTCGAGATCGGAACGTTCTCCGACAACTTCGAGCTGTGGACTAATGCCGAGTACACCGATGACGACGACGAACCCATTTATTCCGGTCAGGCGTCGGCGCACATCTATAATTCTTACGCAACTGTGGACATAAAAGACAACGACTTCGGTCTCACGAGCAACCCTTGGGCGCCGCTGGGCGTTGCGGAGGACAGCCAGCGCACGAGCAATTCCGGCTTCGGCGGCACAAACGGCAATATCCTTATGATAAACTCCGTCTATACCAACGGCGAGTTCAAGCAGGGCGCGCGCGGCGTTGCCTCACCCGACGTAACTATCAAACAGCATAGATACTACCGCTTCGGAGTATGGGTAAAGGCGGACGGCAAGGACGGCGCGATAAGCGGCGGTAACGGCGTTTCGATAGCCGTCAAAGGTCAAGCGAACGACACTGCGAATAACAACAAACTCGACAGTCGCTATAACAATCTCACCGGCGACGACGAGGACAAAGCGCATTACGGCTGGAAAGAACAGGTAATCTATATCGTCGGTTCTTCGCTCTCCGATTTGTCCGTCCACTTCGAGCTTTGGCTCGGCACGCCCGACTCTCAGTCTGCGGGCATAGCGATGTTCGATAACGTCACGTTCACCGAACTGAGCTATTCCGACTACGAGGCTATGTCCGCCGCAGACGGCGGCAACGTGCTTACGCTCGACGCGGGCGCGGCAGACACCGGCGTTACCAACGGCAACTTTATACTCATCGGCGACTACGACGAATTCAAATATCCCCTGCCCGCAGCGGACTGGTCGTATCACACGCCTTCGGACGTAGGCACTGCCGGTTTTTCGCGTGACGAGGTGAACACCGATAACGCCGTATACGGAATTGTTCCCGCAAACAGAGAGGCTTTCGATAAGCTGGCGGACAGAGGCGAAATCCCCGCGAATATCGTCAATCCCGCACACTTTGCCAACGCCCCGCTCTACAATGTTCTCGTCCTCTCTTCCTCTACGAAAACAGCGTTCTGCTATCAGACGTCGGCAATCACTATCCCTGCCGACCAAGCAACGAAGATAGACGTTACGATGGCTGTCGACAGGGTTACTGACGGTTACGGCGCATCGCTCGTACTCAAATCGAGCGACGGCGCGGTCGTTTCTACGATCGAAAACATCACATCTACCAACAACAATTTCAAAACGTTTACGTTCTATATCGAAGCTCCCCTTTCCGAACAGTCGCTCACGCTCGAAATCTGGCTCGGTCTCAACGGGCGCAAAAACAATACGCAAAAGCTCTCCGACGGCACCGTATATGTCAAAGAAGCCGCTTGCTCGGAGTGGACGGTAGACAGCGACACTTCGACAACCGCAGAGTACGCCAAAAAGCTCGACGAATTCCGTAAAGCGGCGGCAAGTCCCGCGCTTCTCGAAACGCTCGACTTCGGCGTAGTTTCGTTCTCGGCACCGTCGCTTGACTTTTACGATATTTATTCCTACGGCAAAGACGGCGGTTTCGTAACGCCGTATATGTGGAATAAAACGACGACGAACGAAAGCACTATAAGCGGAATATTCAACTCCGAAAATCTCGGCAACATCTATGACGGTTTCGACAAGAAAGATCAAACCGACAGTATGCTGTTCATCTATAACACGGAATTTGCCAAAACGACATACAGCTACGCCAATACGATCTCGCTTGTCGCGAACACCTATTACAGACTGGACGTGACGCTCAAGGTTCACCTGACAGACGAGATACGCAACGACAAGGCGTATGAGGGCGCGAACGTTTCGCTTACGGGTACCGCTACCGAAACATTTGAAAACATCAAGGATACCACTACCCTTGTCGCACAGGGCGACGAAGCCAGCCGCGATTACGAGACGTTCAAGACTTTCTCATTCTATATCTCGTCGGGCGCGGACGGCGGCGACATCGGTCTTTCGATTTCGTTCGGCGGCGACGGCGCAAAAGGCATTCGCGGTATACTCGTCGTATCCGACATCTCGCTCACGTCGATACCCAATACGTCCTATGACGAAATAGCCGAAAGCGACAGCATCGACACCGATTACGTCCGCGCCGTAGCGCTATCCGAAGCGAGCGATGACAGTAGCGACGATAACAACACGGAAGCGACTTCAAACGATATACAATGGTGGATAATCCCGACGGTTATCTTCTCCGTCTGCTTGGTTGCGGCAATAATAATAATTGTTGTTATGCGCATACGCGATCGCATCAAAAAGAAGAAAAAGACCGTTTACACTTCCGAATACGACCGCACACGCGCATTCAAAGACATAGAGAAATTGGCAAATGCCGACGGCGGCGCAAAGACGGATCGAGACGAGGAGCTTGACGACGAAATTTCGGGCGGCGGCGACGATGCGGATGACGAACATCAGACGCAAACCGTAACGGAAGCGCCCGCAACAAACGAACAGCTCTCCGAGTCTGAAGAACAACCTACTTCCGCACAGAGCAAAAAGGCAGATACCGATCTCAACGATTGATATATGATGAGCAAATCCGAATAGCCGCCCGAAAGGGCGGCATTTTCATAGCGTAATCGTCACGCCGACATATTTAGTAAAGTAATACGCAATTCCCCTATCAAACAGTTGACATAATACCCGTTCGGTGATATAATTAAATCATTGTAAATCGGTAGGAATTAAAATCATCGATTTGCGCAAATTATACACTAAAAGCAGGACTACACAATGAAAATTTATGCCGACAATGCGGCAACGACAAAAATGCGCAAGTGCGCCATAGACGCTATGTTGCCTTACTACGACGGAATTTACGCCAATCCGTCGAGTTTGCACACGCCGGGACAAATAGCTGCGGAAGCGGTCAGAGCGGCGCGTGAACGGATGGCGGCGGCGATAGGATGTTTGCCGCGCGAAATATATTTTACGTCGGGCGGAAGCGAATCCGACAACTGGGCGATAGCATCTGCCGCCGAAGCGGGCGCGCGCAAAAACAAAAAGCATATAATTTCTTGCGCCATAGAACACCACGCCGTACTCCACACGCTAAACAAGCTCGAAAAGCGCGGGTACGAGATCACTCTTCTTCCCGTAAGTGAAAACGGCATAGTGCGCGCCGAAGACGTCGAGGCGTCAATCCGTACAGACACGGCGCTCGTCACTATTATGTTCGCCAACAATGAGATAGGCACGATTCAGCCGATAGCCGAAATAGGAAAGATCTGCCGCGACAAAGGCGTTACATTTCACACCGACGCAGTACAAGCCGTCGGACACATCGGCATAAACGTCAAAGAACAAAACATCGATATGCTGTCGCTGTCCGCGCACAAGTTCGGCGGACCTAAGGGCATAGGCGCGCTCTATATCCGCAGCGGCTTGCCGGTAACAAACCTTATCGACGGCGGAGCGCAAGAACGCGGCAAGCGTGCGGGAACAGAAAACGTACCCGCAATCGTCGGAATGGCGGCGGCGCTCGACGAATGCTTAAAAGATATGAATAAGGATGCGGCAAAACTTATAAAACTGCGCGACAGACTTATCGACGGACTGCTTAAAATACCGCACACGGCGCTAAACGGCGACAGATCGTCTCGCCTACCCGGTAACGTAAACGTATGTTTCGAGGGCATCGAGGGCGAATCGCTGCTTCTGTTGCTGGACGCTAAGGGAGTATACGCCTCGTCGGGTTCGGCTTGCACTTCGGGGTCGCTCGATCCGAGTCACGTACTGCTTGCAATCGGGAGACCGCATTCTGTGGCGCACGGGTCTTTACGACTTACGCTGTCGGCGGACGCTACAGAAAAAGAAATAGATTATATAATAAACGCCGTAACGGACGTCGTTGCATATCTACGCAATATGTCGCCCGTATGGCACGATCTTTTGGAGGGAAAGGCACAATATGTTATACAGTGAAAAAGTAATGGATCACTTCACCCACCCGCGCAACGTCGGGATCATCGAGGACGCGGACGGCGTAGGTGAAGTAGGCAACGCCAAGTGCGGCGACATAATGAAGATCTACCTGAAAATTTCGGACGGCATAATAACCGACGTTAAATTCAACACATTCGGTTGCGGCAGTGCGATCGCATCGAGTTCTATGGCAACCGAGATGATAAAAGGCAAACCGATTTCGGAAGCGCTCACACTTACCAATAAAGCTGTCGTCGAGGCGCTAGAAGGATTGCCTGCGCATAAACTGCACTGCTCGGTACTCGCGGAAGAAGCGGTTAAGGCGGCAATCAAGGATTACTATGACAAAAACGGTATCGAATACGACAAGTCGCAATTCCCCGACTGCGCATCGTGCGCACACTGCGCAATAGACTGATAACGATAAATACGATAAAACCGCCTGCGTCGTCAATTACGCAGGCGGTTTGTTTTTCGGCATATCCGTAAAGCTTATATACGCCACACCTATTCAATATCCGCCGTCGACGTGCAGAAGCGCGCCATTTATAAACGATGATTTCTCGTCCGCCAAAAACAGCACGGCGTGAGCGACGTCTTTCGGCGTTCCGATTCGTCTGACAGGCGTATTGTCGACAATGCGGAACAGCGCATCCGGCGGAACGGGATCGTTCATATCGGTTGCTATAAGTCCCGCGACAACGGCATTTACGGTCACGTACTCGCCAACCTCGCGAGAAAGCGCCTTTGTGAGTCCGTTGACCCCCGCTTTCGCCGCAGAATAAATCGTTTCTGTGCTACTGCCCCGTTCTGCCCAGAACGAACTGATGTTTATAATACGACCGAACCCGCGTTCGATCATTTTCGGCAGTACCGCACGAGTGACAAGCCACACGCCTTTTAGATCCACGCCCATAACACGGTCGAAATCTTCCTCGCCGTCATATTGCAAAAGTCCCATATGCGCAATACCGGCATTGTTTACGAGCGTATCGACGGTGCCGAATGCGATGCCGTCCACCATTCGTTTAACGTCGTCGGCATTCGATACGTCGGCTTGTATAGCTTGACAGGCGATCTCGCGGCTGTTCAGCTCGTTGACAAGCTCCATCGCCGCTTTTTCCGATTTATTATAATTGATTATAACGTTGTAGCCCGCTTCACCGAAATCAACGGCTATCTGCCTGCCGATACCGCGCGCGCCGCCCGTTATCAGAACTGTTCTTTTACCCTGCATATTTTATTCTCGCTATATGATTTTCGCCGTTATTTTATATTATCGGGCAAATCGTTTTCGAACAAAACGGCCTTATCTCCGACTATTTCGGCAAGCGCGGATACCGCATCGTCGAGTGACGCGAATATGCTTATGCACCCCTCGTTCATTCCGCCGTCGACTGCTCCGCTTTTAATATCCTGTGCGCGCGAACCGATAAGAAACGCATAGTCGCACACTGCGGCAATATGCTTGCCGAGTTCGGTATTGCAATCTTTCTCGACCGTGCCGAGTTCGACAAATCCGGGAGTAATTATTATCTTCTTCCCGCCGAACATACCGAGTACATCGAGTGCGTTCTTTGCGCCGACGGGATTGGAATTATACGCGTCGTCGATTACCGCGATCGACGGATCGCGAGACGGAACAAGTTGTAGCCTATGTTCGACGGGCTCTGCTTTACCTACTGCGGAAACAATTTGTTCCGGCGTTACGCCGAGTTTAAGCGCCACCGCCGCGCAAACGCTCACGAGTTCTGCAATATGCGCGCCGAGAAGCGCGGTACGAACGGCATACTTATTACCGCCTATAACAAGTTCGAATGCCGTGCCGTCCTTACCTATGACTAGATTTTCATAGCCTATCGCACCTTCGGCGCCTCCGCCGACGAGAGTTTTTTCGCAAGCTACGGCGCGGTCGAAGAGTGCTGCGCAACGCGCATTGTAACCGTTAAATGCGCAAAAGCCGTCACTACCGATCGACTTTGCCAACTCGAATTTAGTGTCGGCAACGTTGTCGACGCTACCAAACGTCGCGATGTGCATATCGCCGACGGCGGTGATAATACCGTACTTGGGCGAAACGATGGCGCATAACTCTTTAATATCGCCCTTATGCCGCGCGCCAAGCTCCGCAATAAGCACCTGCTCGTCGGCTAACCCGTCGTTTACCGTTCGGCAAATGCCCATAGGCGTATTAAAACTGCCTGGAGTAGCCAGCACGGTGTATTTTTCTTTGAGCATTCCGCACAGAAGATTTTTAGCCGTCGTCTTTCCGAAGCTACCGGTTATTCCTATAACGATCGGCGATTTTTCGGCAAGTTTTGCTTTCGCCTTTTTGATATATCTTCCGTGATTGAGTTTTTCGAACGGGAACATTATATAATTAGCCGCGATAGCCACAAACGGAATGAGTCCGCCGATAGCCGCCGTGACAGTCTGCCAAAACGGCGAAAAGTACGAAAGCGCCGCCACGCACGCGCCGAGAACAAGCGTCAGCAAAGTGTCGGCTACGATAATGCGTATCATCCTGCCCGTGTACACTACCTTGCAGTCGCCGCGTCTTGCGGTAGTAATTATAAATACGGTCGCAAGTATTATATACAGCGCGACGGCGGTATAGCGTACTGTCTCGAACGCATTGAAACACCCGATAAACACTACCATCGCGATAAAACTCATTGTCATCAGCGCGGCATAACGAATGAGCATATCGTACTTCGTAGCCTTTAAGTAGTCGAACACTCCGCGCGCTTTATACCCCGAAAGTTGCAATATCTTAAAGATCGGGAGCGCCGCCGCGCACGACAATTCCGCCGCGATAGCTATTAAAATGATCGAAATGCAATATTCCATAATCCTATTCCGTAATAAAGGTATTCAGCAGCCTTAAAAATTTGTAATTACTGTCTATATAGCTGTAATGTCCGCCGTCGAGATATTCGAGTCTGCTCCCCGCAATATTGCGTTTCAGTCTGCGCGCCATATACGGCGGAGTATCCTTATCCGACTTGCCCCACACAATGAGCGTCGGGCATTTGACAAATGCGAGAAGATTTTCGAGGTGTGAGTTTACAATGCGCACAAACACTCCGCGTTGATCTTCCCGTGTATTATTATAATCGATAGATCCGGTTCCGTCAAGCGGTTTACCGCGACTTACACGGTATCGGTACCTCGCAATCTTGAATTTCTTTTTTAAGCTCGCGCGCGGTTTCATTCCGGCACTGTCCACAAGCACCAGCTTAACCGCAATACCCTGAGACGCCAGAATGATAGCTACACGTCCGCCGAAGCTGTGACCGATGAGTACGGGACGCGTTATACTCTTTTCACACAGAAATTTTCCTACGAACGCGGCATAATCGTAAATACCCCACTCACTCGGCACGATCTTCGGGAAAGCGAAATTGACCGCGTTAAATCCGTTGCCGACCGCATACGTATACGCGCCCTTAAACGAACTCAAATCGCCGCCCCAACCGTGAAGAAAAACGAGCGTGTCCGCCGCTCCGTCTTTTACGTTCATTTCGTATTCGAAGTCGACGCCGTCCGCCCGTTCTTTCATATTCCCTCCGTTTTAGCTTGCGGGTATTAAATACATTTCCGCATAATAACCGCGTCCGCTTCGCCGTAATATGCGCGTCGCCTGCCGACTGTCTCAAAGCCGAGACTGCTATAAAGCGCAACCGCAGCGGCGTTGCCGTCGCGAACGAGCAAAAACACACTCTCCGTTCCGCGTTCCGCCGCTATCCGCAAAAGCTCGCCGAACAGCTTTGTCGCTATGCCGCACCGCCGGTAATCCGTCTCTACGGCGATATTGGAAATTTCACACTCGTCTGCGGCAAAAACTCCCGACAGATAGCCCGCAAATGCGCCGTCGCATTCTGCGACAAGAAACAGCGCGTTTTCGTTCGCGATCTCGCTTTCCACCTGCTCCGCCGTCCAAGCGCAGTCTATATATCTGCGTTCCGCGTCGGCTATCCGTTCCGCGTCGGCGTTTGTCGCACGGCGAACAACGAGAATATCCGTCATAGATCACCCGCAGACCGTTCCGGTTGAGCTTTCCTGACGTACAGCGGCACAAGTTCGCTCTGTGCCGCAACCGCAGTTATGTACTTTTCGGCGGCGCGCGCCATCTCGTTTTCTCCGACGCCCGCATTGCCCAAGAAAACATCAGACAGTTTCACGTCTGTCGATACGGCATAATCCGGGTTCTCGACTATCAGCTTTTTCGCATCGTCTATACTGACGCACGCGGCGGGCATTATTTCATTTTCGCCGTCATAGCGCGCAAGATAGCACACCTTATTGCCGGCGTCGGCGACCGATATGACCTTGTCGCTCTTATTATTGTATGAATTCAAACGCAGATTGTTTACAGCGAAACAAGGCTTGTCCAATGCGTAGCACAGCGTTTTTACCGTAGTTATGCCGATGCGCAATCCAGTGAACGATCCGGGTCCTGTGCAAACGCCGAACACGTCTATATCTCGCACCGAAACACTCGCGCGATTGATCAGTCCGTCGATCATAGGCATAAGTGTTTCCGACCCGGAATTTTTGAGATTCTCGTCGTAAAAGCGTTTGCCGTTCACGCACAAGAGCGCGCGCGTTCCCTCCGCAGTATTTATAAACAGATAGTTCATCGCTCTATTTTGACCTCCCTACCGTTCGGCGTTTTAGTTATATCGACCTTGATTATATTACATCCGTCGAACATATCTTCGATGTTTTCCCACCACTCGACCGCACATACCGTTTCCGAATTGCCGATAAAATCGGTAAAACCTGCGCCGTATGCCTCGTCCGAACCCGACAGACGGTACGCGTCGAAATGGCAGAATTTGACCCGCCCGAAATATTCGTTCATAAGCGTAAACGTCGGCGACGATACGGTTTCATCCACACCCAGTCCTTTCGCAATCCCCTTACAAAAAACCGTCTTCCCCGCGCCCAGCTCGCCGCTTAAAAGTATTACGTCGCCTCCGACAAGGTTTTTGCCCAGCCTTTTACCCAGCTTTTCCATTTGCTCCGCCGAGCGCACAGCCGTCACGCCGATCGGCAAAGCCGCATTTTGCTTGTCACGGAAAATTATGTTGAACAGCCGCTGAAATTGTTTATACAGTAAAAGCACAACTATGGAAATAAGCACTGCTTTAAGGAGATTGAACAGCACCGCCCAATACCAAACGGTCAAATAAAAATTCATCCCGTCAAGCCACGTCTGTCCGAATACCGACATAAAGAACGGGAAAGTCAAAAGATAATTTACGGGTATCGACCAAACCGCCTGCGCAATGCTCGACAGCGCAAGCGTTATAAGCACCGTCTTGATGTTGCGCCGCTTTCTGTACACAAGCGACGGAATGAGTATGTACGGCAACATTATAATAATGTTGGCAAGCTCGCCCACCCCCACAGTCTGCGAAAAAGTGAGCGCGTGCAACACCTCTTTGAGTACGCCTACGATAATAGCCGATATCGGCCCTAGCGAAAAACCGGCCATCATCACGAATGCATTCGAAAAATCCACTTTCAAAAACGGAACGGCCGGGATCGGCGCGAATTCGAATATCGGCATATATAAAAGATACGCAAACGCGGTAAAAGCCGCCATTCGCGTCATATTCTTTGCGGTAAAAATGTCTTTCGCCTTGTGTCCGATTTTATGTTTTTCGGGAGCGGCAACGTTCGAACTTTCTTCGTCGTTTATTAAATCCGTATTTGTCTCTTCAGCCATACCAGCCTCTAAATTTTAATTGCCTTGAACAGCGCCGGCGCGGCAAGCGACGCCCAAATCGCCATTACGAAATAGCGCAGGAAGCAATACAGCATAGGCATACTTTCCGGCAAAAACAGCTTAAACGTCTGCTGTACCGCAATCGTCACTCCGATCCCCAAAACGAGACGCAACAGGTACTTATACCACTTCGCATTCGCCTTTACATCGTATTTAACGAAGCGCTTCTCTATAAAATAGCCTACGTCGAAAGCAAGAAACGCGCCGACGCCCTTCAATATATCCGCGCCGCTCTGCAAAAGATCCATTCCCGCAAGCACCCCGATAAGCGTCGCGGACAGAACTACTGCCGGAATTATCATAAACTCCTCTTTGCTGCCGAAAAGCGAAAGCAAAGCATTGAAAGCGATCGAGCAAAACACTCCGCACGTCAGTCCGCAAAATACGTCGGACAGATAATGCTGTCCCAAATACATACGCGATAGCATTACGAGAATTGTCAACACTGCACCGACTATCGGCACGGCGATATGCTTTTTGCCGTATTTTATCGTCAGCATAGCAGACACCGACGAAATGCTTTCGGTATGCCCGGACGGGAATGAATATGTCGTTTCGGGATCGCCTATGCTGCGCACGGTATCCGGATAGGCGTTGAACGGGCGCGTGCGCTTAAAACCGAGTTTGAGTACGTTTGTGACCGCCACGCCGAGAATGTAGACATTGAAAAACCTGTGGGCAAACGCCTTGTCGATGCACCAATAAAGAACTACGGCAACCACCAGAAACAGCGTTTCCGTTCCGAAAAATGAGAAAAACTTTTGCAGTGCGTCCAAGAAATCATTTGAATACATCTGCAACGCTTTGATGATGTCCGCTTCGAATTGCACCTGTTAATCCCCGTAACGTTTTACGTTCGTTCCGTCCGTCCACAAACGTTCTATATTGTAAAATTCGCGCGTCTTTTGTGTGAATATGTGAACGATAACTCCGCCGTAATCGAGCGCAAGCCATTCTTTATCCGTGTCTCGCCGCGTCGGATCGATCCCGTAAGTCTTTGTCAATCTGTCCTCTACATATCCGCCGAGCGCTTTAACGGCAGTAGACGACGTCGCGGACGCTATAACGAAATAATCGGCGACTATCGTTTTTCCGTCAAGGTCGATTATATCCACGTCGACTGCTTTGTGAAGATCGAGTTCCGCCGCTACTATCGTCGCGATATTCTTGTACGTCGGGTCGGATAATTCTTCGGCAAGCCTGTCAAGTTGTTCGCGTGCCGAAAGTATTTTATCATACGGGTCTGTCGCATTTTTTTGCTCGGTATATGCTTCCGCCGCTTTGCGTCTGTCGGCAAGCGCGAACGCATCATACTCTTCGAGCGACGGAAAACTTTTTCCTTTTATCTTTTGGGCGTATTTATCGAGTGCGCAAAGCGTGAGCAAGCTGTCTCGCGAGTTATGCTTTGCCATAGCCCACTCGTGAACCTCTTTTATTGTCGTGTAAACCGCAACGTCCTTGTCAAGTTCGCACAAATATCTAAGATAATCAACCGAATCGTACCGTCTGCCCGCTTCTGTCTTATCGGCAAGATATACTATCTCGCCGATAAGCGACATATCGTCGCTTCCCGTACCGTGCGTGTATACTGCGTGCGCTATCTCGGACGATACGCCGAACTCTCGCACGGCAAGTTCCGATCCTATCGCCGCGTGCGCCAAAGGGTCGGGAAAAAGCTCCGCGTCGTATTTATCGGCATACGAACTTATATCGACCGACTTTGCGATGTCGTGAAGCAGACACGCTATAACGGTATCGTTGACATTCGCGCCGTACAGCTTGGCAAGCTCCGCGCCGCGCACGGCAACGCCGTAGGTGTGTTCTATTCTGTGCGCGCTCAATCCGTTGCGGTATAGCGCGGCGACATATTTGCCGTAAGGATTAAACGCACCGGTTTTTTTCGCCTCTCTTACGACAAGGCTCGGAACATATTTATTGCTCTTGCCGAACGCCGCATCGATCTTGATTTCCGTCGACGAAATATCAAGTCCGTCGAAGTTGGCGATCTTGATTTTTATTTTGCGCTTTTTAAGCTCTTTGATCCGCTCGTCATTTACGGCAAAATTCGGACGCGGTATAACAAAGAATGTGACCAGCGCCTTTAACCTGTCAATATCGCGCCACTCGGCAAGACGCGTAAGTTCCTCGCTTCCTATCGCCCAAAACAGCTTATCTCCGGCGAATTTTTTGGCTAAATACGCGGCAGTGTCCACGCTGTAACTTACGCCCTTTTTGTTTATTTCGTATTTACAGACTTCGGTCTTGTCCGATGAAAAAATACGCTTGCACAGCTTGAATCTGACCGCCGCGTCGTCTGCTCCCGCCTTGAACGGCGAAACAAACGACGGCACGACGATCACGCGATCGAACGTCTTTTCGAGGTTCTTTACTATGTCCACGTGTCCGTAATGAACGGGATCGAAACTCCCGCCGAAAATTACCGTCTTTCCCGATTTTTGTACTTTTGCTTCTGTCATTTTATTCTCCGTTCAGCTTTCGTAAGTGAATTCCGTATCGAGTATGCGCACCGTATCGCCGTCCTTTATGCCCGCGTTTTTGAGCGCTTTCGTCACACCGGTATCGTTGAGCGTGCGCTGGAAAAACGCAAAACTGTCGCGGTCGTCGAGTACGGTCATACGCGCAATTCGTTCCATCAGTTCGCCGCTCAATACGAACGCACCGTCGTCCGCGCGTTTGAGTGTGAACGAGTTGGGGTCCGCCGTCTCGTACCTGAACGGCTCGAATTCGAGCGGCGTCGGCGGAGGAAGCGTCCTCAAAACAGACACGACCGCATCGACGAGTTTATTTACACCCGAATGCGTTGCGCCGCTTATAGCGAAAATCTCGCCCTTTACCTGCGACTTAAACCGCTCTATCTCGCTTTCGTCCGCACAATCGATCTTGTTAAGCGCGATTATCTGCGGCACGTCGCGAAGTTCCGGATTGTACTTGAAAAGCTCGTCGTTTACGGTGTTGTAATCTTCTATCGGGTCGCGCCCGTCGGTTGCCGCGATGTCGACTACGTGCACTATGAGACGCGTTCTGTCTATGTGACGCAGAAACGAATGACCCAGTCCCGCACCGTCCGCAGCGCCTTCTATAAGTCCGGGAATATCGGCTACCGTGAACGAGAAATCGTCGCGCATACACACGCCCAGATTAGGCGAAAGCGTAGTGAACGGATAATTGGCTATCTTGGGATTGGCACGTGTAAGTACGGATAAAAGCGTCGACTTGCCTGCATTCGGAAATCCGACAAGTCCCACGTCCGCTATCGTTTTGAGTTCGAGTACGACGGCGCGTTCTTTCGTAGGCTCGCCTTTTTGAGAAAAGCCGGGCGCTTGTCTCCTCGAAGTTTTGAATCGCGCGTTGCCCTTGCCGCCTCTGCCTCCCGTAAGCACGGTCACAACGTCGTCGGCATAGAACAGATCCGCTATAATACCGCCCGTTTCCGCGTCACGGACGACAGTGCCGCGCGGCACTTTGAGTACAAGATCGTTACCGTTTTTGCCGTGCCGATTTTTGCCCGATCCCGGCGCGCCGTTCTCGGCGCGATAACGCTTACCGAACCTGTACACCGAAAGCGACGCGGCGTTTTCGTCGACAGTAAAAACGATATTCCCGCCGTTTCCGCCGTCGCCGCCGTCGGGTCCGCCGTTCGGCACATACTTTTCGGTATAAAACGACGTACAGCCGTCGCCGCCGTCGCCCGCTTTGATATAAATTTTCGCTTTATCGATAAACATAACTTTTATTATTGCCTTTATTGCCTGATGTCTTGCGTTATTCGGATCATTGTCTCGCCCGACGTTCGCAATCTTCCTTGCAAAGGCTCGCCACCGCGCAAACCTCGCACTCGGGACCGCGCGCATGACAGCAATCTCTGCCGTGCCTGATCAACAGAAAATGCGCGTTGCGGTAATCGGACGGCTCGAACACCTTGCAAAGATCGCGTTCCACGTCGTCGGGAGTTTTGCCGTCCGAAAGTCCGAGCCTGTGCGCGACGCGGAACACGTGAGTATCTACTGCTATCGCCGGCTCGCCGAACGCAACGGACAGCATCACGTTTGCGGTTTTGCGCCCCACTCCCGCGAGCGACATTAGCTCTTCTCTTGTGCGCGGCACTCGACCGTCGAATCTCTCGACGATGTCGTGACAACACGACTTGATATTGGTCGCCTTGTTCTTATAAAGACCGCAACTTTTTATGAGCGTTTCGAGTTCTTGGACAGGCAGATCGCAAAACGCCTGCGGCGTATCGGCAACCTTAAAAAGCTCGCGCGTCACTACGTTTACGCGCTTGTCCGTGCATTGCGCACTGAGTATTACCGAAATCAAAAGTTCGAACTCGTTTCCGTATTCGAGCTCGCACGTTGCATCCGGATATGTTTCGTTGAGAATACTCAGTAGTTCCATCGTCTCATTTTAACACATTCGGACAAAAAAGTAAACAGATTATTGTTAATTACCGCCTATATTATACAATGTTTCGTAGCTTTCCCCGTCGAACGAATAAACCGCTCTAAGCGCCGAATAGTTGCCTCTGCCGAGTATGCCGTTGGCAAGCTCGTAGTCGTCGCATTTGACCGACAGTCCGCAACCGAACCCGCCTTTAATAGGTGTATTGACTATCGAAGCATTACCGCCGTAAGCCTTAATCGCGTCGCAAAATCTGAGCGCGCTGTTCCTCGAAGAAAACGAAAAGATGTAATTCATATGCGTTAATTTCCTCTTATTAGTTCTAATCCGCCAAAATTCGCATTTACTATTAGAAGTCCGACGGTCCTACTCCGTTATATGTGCTTGGAGCCTGTTCTGATATGATTTATTTCGACAATGCCGCAACGACGATGATAAAACCGACGAGCGTCGTAAAAGCCAGTTCTTACGCACTTGAAAATCTGTGTGCAAACGCGGGGCGCGGCAGTCATTCCGCATCCGTCAAAGCCGCACAAATTCTGTTTGAGGCGCGCAAAGCCGTAGAAACGCTCGTCGGCGCAGACGATGTAATATTCGGACTAAACTGCACGGACGCGCTCAATACCGCGATATTCGGCACGGCGCGGCACGGACACGTAATAACGACGGCATACGAACACAACAGCGTTTTGCGTCCGCTCCGCGAACTTGAAAAACGCGGCGTTATAGAATTTTCGGTAGTGCCGCCCGACAGCAACGGCATAATCAATCCGCGCGAAATAGAACGGGCGATCCGACCGAACACCTATCTCATAGCGGTAAATCATATATCGAACGTAATCGGCACCGTTCAGCCCGTAATGCAAATAGGCGCGCTCGCGAAAAAGCACGGACTTTTATATCTTGTAGACGGCGCGCAGTCCGTAGGCTACGTGGATGTGAATATGAAAGAGATCGGTTGCGACTACCTGTGTTTTTCGCCGCACAAGGGATTGCACGGGCCGCAGGGCATCGGCTGTCTGTGCGTAAAATGCGGCGCGCCGCTGTCGCCCTACCGCTTCGGCGGAACGGGTACTGCTTCCGAGTCAGTAGATCAGCCCGACGATATTCCCGAAGGTTTCGAGTGCGGCACCCTGCCCGTCGACCGCGCGTATGCGCTCATCGCCGCAGTTCATCACAACAACAGCCTGCCGCTGAACGTTAGGCGCAACGTTGCCGCGTGCGGCGACTTTATACGCACGGAATTAAGCAAGATCGCGGACGTGACGCTGTACGGAAAATACAATCTTTTGCCAAGCATTATCTGCTTCAATATATCCGGTGTGGACGCGGCGACCGTAGGAGACATTCTGAGCGATCAATACGACGTCGCTGTGCGTTGCGGACTGCATTGCGCACCGCTCTGCCACGAATATCTCGGCACGCTGAAAACGGGCGCGGTGCGCGCATCGCTTTCTTATCACAACAGTATGGACGAGGCAGAATTTTTCGTTAAAGCGGTGCGCGAGATCGCGGCAAAATAATTTTGCCGCCGCAACCGTTTGCGCCACGCTTAAACGCCGTCACACGCCCTTAATCATTCCGACAAGTTCGATAAGACGCTCGCGCGACTGCGCGTCCAAGCTGGGCGACACGAATGACACGAACTCATCGAGCTGTTCGGGAGAAAACGTACCATCCGACTTAGATGCGGCGACGTTTTTCATAAGCTCGCTCATAAGCTCGTTGCCGTTCATTCCGTCATACTTGTCAAACGATCCCGTATTCGGCTTTAACGGCGTTTCGGACTTCATATTCTTGATACTGCGCATACTGTAAAACCTCTCGGAATATTGTATGACGCAAATATCCCATAAGTTCGCAAAACGGAGGTGTAAAATGGATTTTCAGCAATTACTGCCGCTTCTTCTCAAAGGTAAACTCGGAGAAAAGGAACAGGCTCTGCTCAAAGCGACACAAAGTTCCGACCCGTCCGCGATAAGTTCGCTTCTCACGCAGATGTACGCGGGGCATCAGCGCGTCGACCTGTTTCCTCTACTCAAAAAAATAATGCCCGCGCAAACGCTCGGGCAGATAATCAAATATTTCGACAGGATGAAACAAAACGGCAGACGGTGATCACATCATCTTATAGATAAGATACGCCGTGCGGAACGTCATTGCGTCGTTGAAGTTGCGTATGTCAAGTCCGGTTATGCGCTCTATCTTGTCAAGCCTGTATATGAGCGTATTGCGATGAACATACATACTGCGGCTCGCTTCGGAAATATTGAGCGAATGCTTCAAAAACACATCGGCGGCAGCCATAAGTTCTTCGTCGGCAAGCACCTCGCGGTAATTTTTATCGAGCGCGATCTTGACGTATGTCTCCACAGTCGCGCGCGGAAGATCCGAAAACACTTTGATCAGCGCATATTCCTTGTACGAATATATGTCGCTTGCGGGATCGAATTCGGCGCCGTTGACGAGCGCCGATTTGGCGTAGCCGTAATACAGCGGCAACTCGGACGCCCCGCGCGCAATTCCGCCCACGCCTATCTTTACGTTCTCCTTTATCTCTTCGGTGATATTCTCGCGCAACACTAGGGCGAACTCACCCGCCGAACGATAATCGTTATCGTTTTCGGCGCGCTTGCACAGCGCGGTTATGCCGCCCGTCATATCGACCGCAAAATCGTTTTTGCCCGCTATCGTGTTTATATATTCGCCGACCGACTTCTTGCGCGCATCACTGTATATCGCAAATACGTAATAATTGGTTTTGCCTATATGCACGCCGAGCGGAATGTCTCCGCGCCCTTCGAGAAACGCGCGCATAGGATCGTCGTTTATGTCAAGCCTATCGAATACGGAATTGACGTACTCGCGCATCAGCGCCGCAAGCGTGCGCTCCGAATCTCCGGCTCCCGGTATGCTGAACGCACGCGTCTTGCCCTCGCCGAACACGGTAAAAACCGTTCTACCGACGTCGCTGTCTGACAATACGCCGCTTTCGGGCATTTCTTCGGGAACGTCGCATTTCTCGACATCTACTCCGCTTACACGCTTTATTCGCTCTGTTATCAAATTCGATTTGCTCATAATTTCCTCAAAAACACCGCGCTTTTCAATCTATCCGCGTGATCCAACCGAAATCGTCGCTCAATCTTCCCGTCTGAATGCCGGTAAGTCTGTCAAACAGCATTCCGGCTATTTCACCCGCCGAGCCGCGCTTGCCCACGATGTAATCAGCAGAACCGTCGCCCAACCTGTCTACAGGCGAAATCACGGCGGCAGTACCCGTTCCGAAAATCTCCGTAAGCGCACCGCTCTTTGCGCCGTCCGTTATCTCGTCGATAGACACAAGCCGCTCTTCCACCGTCACTCCCGACGCTTTGAGCAGTTTAACTACCGAATCGCGCGTAATTCCGGGAAGTATCGATCCGTTAAGAGCGGGCGTTACGACCTTTCCGCCTAGTACGAAAAATATATTCATCGCGCCCACTTCCTCTACGTATTTACGCTCCGATCCGTCCAACCACAACACTTGATCGTAGCCTTCGCGCTGCGCGATCTCGCCCGCTTTTATACTCGCGGCATAATTGCCTATCACCTTATATGCACCCGTGCCGCCCTTGCACGCTCTGACATATTCACGTTCGATTTTAAGCGCGACGGGCGCGAACCCGTGCGAATAGTACGCGCCCGACGGCGACAGTATGATAACGAACTTATACTTCTTAGCCGCGTGAACGCCGAGCGAGTCGTCGTCGGCAAACATAAACGGACGGATATATAAACTGGTTCCGATCTCCGTCGGTATCCATTCTCGCTCCAAATCTATAAGTTCTTCGAGCGCCCCGAGCGCTTCGCTCTCGTCGACAAACGGCATACACAGTCTATCGCACGACGTCCGCATACGCTTAAAATTATCTACTGCGCGAAACAGTCTTACTTCGCCGCGTTCGTTTCGGTACGCTTTGAGTCCCTCGAACACCCCCTGACCGTAATGCAGAATAGATGAGCACGGCAACAGCGCCATAGCGTCGAACGGAACGATTTTTCCCTCGTCCCACTTTCCGTCGGCATACTCGCGAACATACATATAATCGGTAAATATCTTGCCGAATCCCGAAACGACCTGCGGTTTCCGCTTTAACTTTTCACACTTAATTATCTTCATTTACTCATCTCCGTAAACATATATCGCTCTTCCGTTTTGAGTATGCCGTCGGCACGAACGCCGAGTCCAATCAGCATTGCCCGAACATCCGTAGCGCAAGGCGCGGAAACGGTGAACCCGACCGCCGCCGCGTAGATTATCTTATCGACATTGCACGGCGTGTTTCTCAGCGCCGACCGAACTTTTTTGAACGTTTCCGCATCGCATTCAGCGTCGTAATATGCATATCTCTCGGCGGTTACGAGTCCCGCGCTTTCGATAAGACCCGCCGCCGCGTCTCTGTATGCACGGGTCAATCCGCCCGTGCCGAGTTTTATTCCGCCGAAATAGCGCACGACCGCTATGCACGACCGTCGCGCGCCCGCCGACATAAGCGCCGAATAAATCGGTTTTCCCGCAGTTCCCGACGGTTCGCCGTCGTCGTCGTAACCGAACTCGTCGCCGCTCTCGTCCGAAATAAATCCGCTGCAAACGTGTGTCGCGTCCGCATATTCGCGGCGCACTCCGTCGACAAACGCACGCGCCGTTTCACGGCTGTCCGCTACCGCCGAAATTGCGATAAACCGCGAATGTTTGACGACAAGCTCGTATTTACCGCCTGCGACGCACAAAAACATCAGTACGTCACTTTGAGCCGAGTCTTCTTACCCTTGCAAAGCACAAACTCATTTGCGTTCGTGAACTCGCCTATCTTGCAGTCGACGCGCTCGACCTTTTTGTCTGCGACTTTGACGCCGCCGCCCTCGATGAGTCTGCGCGCTTCGCTCTTCGATGATGCCACTTTAACCGCGACCATAACGTCAACTATCGATGTGTCTGTATTCGCTTCGATGTGAACGACCTGCATTTCGGCGCCGCCGCCCTCGAACGCGGCTTCCGCCTGAGACTTGGCTTTTTCGGCTTCGCTTTTTCCGTGTATGATAGTGACCACCTCGTATGCGAGCCGCTTTTTCGCCGCGTTGATGCGCTCGTCGCGGTGTGCGCAAAGCGCTTTGATCTCTTCGAGTTCGAGGAAAGTCAACAGCCGCAAACAGTTTTCCACCTCGTCGTCGTCGACGTTGCGGAAGAACTGATACATATCGTACGGCGAAGTACGGTTCGGATCGAGCCACAACGCACCCTTTTGCGTCTTACCCATCTTTTTGCCGTCCTTAGTTTCGAGCAGCGTGCAGGTAAGCGCGTATGCATCCTTATGTGCAACTCTGCGAATAAAGTCCGCGCCGGCGAGGATGTTGCTCCACTGATCGTTACCGCCTATTTCGAGGGCGCAACCGTAATCTGTAAACAAACGCAAAAAGTCGTAAGCCTGCATAGGCATATAGTTGAACTCCAAAAAGCTCAATCCCTTTTCGAGCCTCGTCTTGAAACAATCGGCAGTCAACATCTTATTTACAGACAGGTATGCGCCGTAATCGCGCAGGAAATCGATATAATTCAGATTGCACAGCCAATCCGCATTATTGACGATGACAGCCGCGTTCTTGCCCTCGAAACTGACAAAACGTTCGAGCTGTTTGCGTATCTTTTCGACGTTGTGTGCGATCGTCTCTTTGGTCATCATCTGCCGCATATCGTTGCGGTTGGACGGATCGCCGACCATCGCCGTTCCGCCGCCTACGAGCAGTATCGGCTTATGTCCCGCCTTTTGCATTATCGACGCCGCCATAAGCGGTATCACATGCCCGATGTGCAGACTGTCCGCCGTAGGGTCGAACCCGCAATAAAACGTGACCGACTGCTCGCCTAACAGCTTATAAAGATCGTCCTTGAATACGGTCTGTTTGATAAAGCCGCGCCCGTCAAGTATGTCGAAAACGTTTTCTTTCATAGTGTAATCTCCTTGTGCTTTCGCATTTTATCTTTTATCAAATCGGACAATACCGATATTCCCCTGTCTATCTTTTCGGGCGACGAATTCGAAAAGTTGAGACGCATTGTGTTTTTACCGTCACCCGATTTCGGGAAAAACTCTTCGCCCTGAATATACGCGACGTTTCGCGCTATCGCGTCGGGAAGCATTTCTTTCGCGTCGAAGTATTCGGGCAACGTCACCCATATGAACAGTCCGCCGTCGGGGCGCGTATACTCTACGCCGCTCGGCATATATCTATCGAGCGCGGCAAGCATCGAGTCGCGCCGCTCGCGATAAATCGCGATGTTGCGGTCGAGTACGGGTGCGAAATATCCGCGCTTTAAGTATTCGGCTATTATCGTCTGCGTGAGAGCGGGACTGTGAACGTCCGCACCCTGCTTACCGATCGTCAACTTGCGAATCAATTCCTTTTCGCCGCAAGCGACGGCTACGCGCAAGCTCGGCGCAACGGTTTTAGAAAAACTTGTGATATACACGACAATGCCGTGACTGTCCATAGTCTTCATAAGCGGCACTTCGTCGCCGCCGTAACGCAGTCTGCCGTAAGGATCGTCTTCTATTATCACAGTGTCGTATTTCAGGCACAACTCCACTATTGCCTTGCGGTTTTCCGCCGAATAGGTCTTGCCCGTCGGATTGGAAAACGTCGGCACGGTATAAAGCAACTTGGGTTTATGCTTTTTGAGCTTATTCTCCAAATCGGAAATAACCAAGCCGTTTTCGTCTGCGTCTACGCCTACGACATCGGCCTCGTAAGTCTTTGCGATCTGCAAAAAAGCGAGGTACGTCGGATTCTCGGCAAGTACGGTATCTCCTTTGTTCAGAAACGCCTTACACATAAGGTCAAGTCCCTGCTGCCCGCCGCTTACGACCTGAATACCCTCCGTATCGGTCGCAATACCGAGTTCCGCCAAATACTCGACAAGCCGAACATTAAGCGCGTCGCACCCCTCCGTTCTGCCGTATTGAAGAATTTTATCGGCATTTGCACCGCCGAGAATGTCGTTGGCGATTTCTTTAATGACGGCGCACGGCAAACATTCTTCGGCGGGCATACCGCCTGCAAACGAGATAATTTCGGGACGCTGTGTCAGCTTTAATATCTCGCGCGTCGCCGAACCCGATAAATTTTTAATCCTGTCGCTGAAATCGTACAAAATCCTATCTCCTGCCGAACACAGACATCGGCAATTTTTTGACTATCGTATAAGCGAGCAAGCCCGTGAACGTACCCGCAATAATCCCTGCCGCAGACAATAGCGGCAACAGTAACCAAAGGTCTACGCCCGTCACCATACACGCGACGAACAACTGGACGACGTTAAACACGATCGCGCCGATAAGACTTATCGCCGTAACGGACATCTTGCCGAGAACGAGTTTATACAATAAAGCCTCGACGGCAAGCGCGGCAATACTTGCTGGAACGGAGTACATCAATCCCGATACTCCGCCAGTTATAAACGCGCCCAGTAAACATTTGAGTATCGTCACAATGAATGCGTCGCCTACGCCGAGTATGATAAGCGCAACGAGCGGCGCAATGTTACCGAGTCCGAGCTTTGCGCCGGGTGCGATCGGTATGAGCGGCGGTAACAAACTCTCTATGAACGACGCTACGAGCGATACCGCAGTGAGCAACGCGATAACGGCAAGTCGCCGAGTATCTATGCGGCGCTCCGAGTTTTCGACCGTTACCGCACAATCGAGCATTTTATCCATCAGCCGATACCCGCCTGCAAGTCGCCCTCGCCGAGTATAGTGACGACCACGCCGCTCGGCAGACATACGATCGACTGCCCCGCCCGATCGATCTTGCCGACAGCGACGCACGTCTTATCGGGACAGTCCGCGTCGGTCACCCATACCGCGCCGCCTTCGATATGAACCGTAAGATGTTCGAGTTCGATTACCGTCGACGAACTTAAATCGTATTCGCGTTCGAAGTCGGGCGCGGTTATGCGCACGACACTCGCCTTTTTCGTATATACGAGTGCGAGACATATCGCAATCGCCGCTACAACTACGGCAATAACGATCCCGTCGACCACCGTAAACGGCTTACTGCGCTTGACCTTTTTTATCGAATCAAAGTTCATAATACGAATACGCCTTGAAGCCGTCGTACGTATCGGGCTTGTACAGCTCGATCTCTCCGAGTATTGTATACCTTTTCTCGGTAAAAATCAACCCTTTGCAGCTAAGGTTTTGCAAAAGCCGCCCGCCGCCGTCTATTCCGAGCGCCGCGACAGCCGTCGACAGCGCGTCGCCCAGCGCTCCGCTATCCGTTATAACGGTAGCCGAGATAACCCACTCGTCGCCGTTCATCCACTTGCCGTCCGAATACTCAACGCCTATCGGCATACCGTCCGCCGCAATTATATGCGGAATATATACCTTTTCCCCGTCGGCGTTATCGTGAATGTAATAGCGCATATAATCGCCCGACGTGACCGCGCCGACGCCTCCGCCCAGCGAAACCGCGCACACATATCCGCGCGATAGCGTTTGTCCGGCGCGCGGACGCGGATCGGATATTCCTACACGCCAATACGGCGCACCGCTTCCCACGTAATCTCCGTAAAGATAAAGATTGCCCGAAATATCGATCATCGCCGACGTTATGCCGCACTCATCCAAAACATCGACGCAAAGATCGACGGCATATCCCTTCGCTATCCCGCCGAAATCGAGCTTTACACGCCCGTCCGTCTTTTTCAAATAGTACTTGCCGTTCTCTTCCACACTCTCGACGAGATGCGGATCGCAGTATGCGAGCGTTTGCGCAACCTCGTCCGCAGTCGGCAGATCGGGTGATATGTACGATCCGTCCAAATCGGGTCGTAGCTCCGCCAGACTTTCCGCGTCGACGTTCCACAGCTTTACGAGCGGCGCAGTCGCCGCGTTAAACGCTCCGTCGGTAAGCTCATAATATTCGGTAGACAACTCGAAAAGCCGATAGCAGTGTTCGCCCACTTCCACACGCTCTCCGACCGATGCGCCGTTTAGGCGCGACAAATCGGAATCGTGCGTGAGCGACACCTGACCGTCTATATCGGAAATAATATTCTTCATTCGCTCGAACGCCGTACTCGGCGCACGCCCGACCAGCTTTGCCGTCAGCGCCATATCGTCTGAAAACGCCGCGTCGGCGAATACGGAGTATCCGCTCGCGGCGCAAGCCGTAAGCGGCGACACGGCAAATAAAAGCGCAAAAAACACGCATATTGTCGAAACGTTTTTCTTCACACCGAAAGTATATCATATCGCAACCGTTTTGGCAAGAGTTCGCTTGATTTCCCCGATCGAAAATGGTAAAATATGCAGTATGATAATAGACGAAAAGCGCATAAAAAAATCGACGGGAATGACAGTCCGAGTGGTAGACGAATGCTCGTCGGCATTTGACGAAATAGGCGAATTCGACGTAGTAATAGCCAAGCGCCAAACGGGCGGAATCGGGCGCGGCGATCACTCGTTTTTTTCGCCGTACGGCGGCATTTATCTTGTATTGCGCCTTACGGGATTGAATATAGACGCGCACACTCTTACGCCGTCTGTCGGGCTTGCCGTACACGATGCGGTAAAAGCCGTAACGGGTAGCGACACACTGCTCAAATGGGTAAACGACGTCATATCGGACGGCAAAAAACTGTGCGGAATACTGTGCAAATCGCCACGTCGCGGCGAGTATCTTATAGGCGTCGGCGTCAACTATTCCACCGATATTGCCGAGTTCGTAAACGCGGGACTGTCCGACATCGCAACGACGCTCGACGCGCCCGAAATGACCGCAACGGACTTCTGCGTAACGCTCATTAACCGCATCATAAAACTTGCGCGCACGCCTTTCGATCATAAGCGCTACAATGCGCTGTGCATTACGGTCGGAAAAACGGTCGAATTTACATACGGCGGCGAGACGATGCGCGGACTTGCCGAACGCGTGGAGCGAGACGGCTCGCTGATAGTGAAAATCGGAAGCGCCACCGTCGCCGTCGACGCCGGCGAAGTCACCGTCGTACACCGATGCGAAACAACGTAATTCAAACATTCGGTAAAAGTTACGCAAAACTCCGAGCGGACGCTCGGAGTTTTGATTTTAACCGATATACAGATTATTTCTTTTCGGCACGGCGTTTGTCGTTGATCACATCGAGCGCCGCCTCGTCTATCACGGTTATCCCCTCTTCTTTGGCTATGTTAACCATTTGTGTAAGCGCCGCTTTGAGGAAAATTCTCGGGATTTTCGTCAGCTTGGCGCACGCTTCGTCTGTAAACGTTATTTCTGGGTCGATACGCTTCGCGGCGTACTTGACGGAATTTACGTCGCCTTCCTTTGCCTGTATCTTTTCGGGGAACGGTTTTTTGAATGCCGAACACCAAAAATTAGTGCTGTCGCGATAACCGTAATCGACGGGAACATCCGGGAAATTCTTAGCCGTTACGCCGTTGATTATCGAGTTGTAATACTTATCTTTCATAAGTATTTTATCGATTTTAAGGATAAAATGCGCGCCGAATTTACTCGTAATGCCGTTAAAATTCCTATACGGCGGCCCATAACCTTCGAGCTGTCCCGCCTTGTCGAGATGCGCGTTATCCAAACTGCTGTCCCACGTGCATTCGAACACTTGAAACGCTTCCTTTACTACAAGCGGTCTTTCTCCGTCCGCCTGCCCGCGTTCCAATGTGAACAGACAGTTTTTCATCTTGTCCGCAGTCGTGTCTCCCGGAAAGCCTAGCCGTACCGCCTCTCTGAAATACTTACGGTCGTCGGGTATAAAGTTGAGCGAAACCTTACTGCCCGCTAAAATATTTTGCGCCGTATTCGAGCTGTTGCGGCATTCGAGTATCATCGCGTAATAATCCTTACCGGCGATATAATACGGGAAACACAGCGAGTACGAGCCGAGATTGGTCTGCCCGCTCTCGGCAACCGTTCCGACCAAGATCGTGGGCATCGGAAAGAACGCCGAAGTCTGATAGAAATTATCTACGATACGAAGATCCTTGAATGAACTCATAATACACCTCTCTCCGCCTTTATTGTACCACCGTTGCTCCGTCCTGTCAATACCGATCGCAAATTACAATCTCCGATAATATTTTGAATTTAAGCGCAAAAATCCTTGACAAGACAAAACTCGTAATGCTATAATATATCGGTTCGTTAATCATATTATGTTTCGGTCCATTAGCTCAGTCGGTAGAGCACTTGACTTTTAATCAAGTTGTCCCGCGTTCGAGTCGCGGATGGATCACCAAGACAGATCCGAGCAAAGCGTTCGGGTCTGTTTTTTGTTTATTGAAAACCTAAACCGATACGCAGTTTTTATTACAACTTTATTACAATTTTCATACTGAATTGTTTACATAATTATGCTATATTGAATGCAATTATGCTATATTGAATGCAATTATGCTATATTGAATGCAAAGTTACTATAAATCGTGTTATAATTACACAGAGGTAAACTTATGAAAAATACAGTATTTATTTTAGAAGACGACACAAGCATTTGCGGACTGATAAAAGTTGCTCTCGAAATGAACGGTACCGATTTTAGGGCATACCCCACCGTCGCAGAATTTATAAAAGCATTGCAAGAAGAACAGCCCGACGTTGCATTATTGGATATTATGTTGCCCGACGGAAGCGGACTTGACGTTTTGCAAATAATAAAATCCAAATATCCCGACGTCGCCTGCATAATGCTGTCCGCTCTTTCGAAAGAAGAAGATAAAGTGAACGGATTAAATCTGGGGGCGGACGATTATGTATCGAAACCGTTTTCGGTGCTTGAGTTGACCGCAAGAGTAAACGCGCAACTGCGCCGCAAACAAAAGCAATGCGTTATTTCGGTCGGCGGCATAGTCTTAAATACAGACAGTATGACAGCGAAGCTGAACGACGCAACTTTACCGCTCAACAGGAAAGAATACGACCTACTAAAATACTTGATGGAAAATGCGGGAAAGGTTCTTTCCCGTGAAAAAATATTAACAGTCGTTTGGGGTTACGACAGCGGCGAAACAAGAACGTTGGATAATCACGTTGCCAGATTGCGTAAACTCGGCGTCAAAATAGAAACCGTATTCGGTATCGGTTACAGGCTGAACAGATTATGAAATGGCGAATTTTATTATTATCTTTGGGAATAACTTTTATTTGTATTATGATATTCGCTTTTGCCTCTACTCAGGTTTATTATAAATCATCCATCGACGACAGCAAAGAGTTTTTGCGCGTCTATATGAACGAGTTTGATATTAGCGAGTATTCTATCGACGAACACGGTGCAATATCTTTTTCGGACAAACTGAACGGCGCGCGAGTAACATTTACCGATGCACAAGGAAGAGTCATTGCCGACAGCATTACGCAGGACGAACTCAATAATCACCTTGACAGAGCGGAAATTCACGACGCCATATCGAACGGCGAAGGTTTTGCCGTGCGCAGCAGTTCTACTCTCGGTCAAAATATGGTATACTACTGTAAAAATTTCGACGGCGAATTTTTGGTGCGAATAGCGATCTTTACCGATTCCGATTGGATGTTATTCGTCAAAACATTGCCGATAACCGCACAGTTTCTGGCGATAGACATTATATTGTGCGTCATTCTTGCTTTTGTCGCCACACATTTTATATTAAACCCCGTTAAGCGGCTTGCAACAGATGCCGTCACAAACAAAAATGTGGCAAGTAAGTATTCCGAACTTACTCCGATCGCCGATATATTAAACGAGCGGAACCGCAATATTCAATTACAACTGAACGAAATCAAATACGAAAAGGAACTTGCGGAACGCGCGCGTACATCAAAAGACGAATTTATTTCTAACATAACCCACGAAATGAATACTCCGCTTACGTCAATTCACGGCTATGCGGAATTACTCGATGCGGGCGGTATGACCGACGAACAGCAAAAAACCGCTTACAAAACAATATTGACACAAAGCGAGCGACTCACCAATCTGATTGCGTGCATAATCAATTTCAGCGAGATAGATAACGATGATTTGCCTCCATACAATGTTGATTTTTCCGCACTCGCAAAAGAAACATTACACGCATTAAAGCCGGAAGCAAACAAAAAGAACATTACTATTATCGAACAAATAGACGATAATGTTACGGTTTTGTCGCGTCATGAGCGATTGAGCGAGATTTTCGGGAATCTCGTTCGCAACGCCATAAAGTACAATAAAGAAAACGGTATTATTAAAATCACGTTGAACAGTAACGCATTGACCGTAGAAGACACGGGAATCGGAATAGCTAAAGAAAATATGGATAAAGTATTTTCGCGCTTTTTTACGGTAGACAAATCTCATAGCGGGAAAAACGGCGGTTTCGGACTCGGTCTTGCCGTTGTAAAAAAAATATGCCGAAAATCCGATTGGAAAATCCACGTCGAAAGCGAACTCGGTACAGGCAGTAAATTTACGGTGGAATTTTAATGGACGCAGTAGCAGTTGCAACATCAATACTTACGCTTATCGCCGGCGTCGGAGTTTTCCTGATCGCCTGTTCGACTATGAGTTCCAATTTGGAGGCTCTCGGCAGTAAAAAATTAAAAGTGCTGTTTTCGAAAGCATCGAAAAGCAAGCTGGTCGGCGTGGGCGTAGGCGCGGCGACAACCGCCGTTATACAAAGTTCCAGCGCTACGTCGGTAATGGTTATCGGTTTTGTCAATGCGGGCATAATGACGCTCGCGCAAGCAGCAACCGTAATATTCGGCGCCAATATAGGCACTACCGTCACGGGACAGCTCGTCGCGATCGGTTTATTCGGCGACAATTCGATCTCGACTTCCGTGATCTTTGCGACGTTTGCCGGCATAGGCGCATTTATCTTGGCTTTTGCCAAAAAAGACAAACTGCGAAAATCGGGCGGGATCGCCGCAGGCTTCGGAATGCTGTTCGTCGGCCTTTCGATGATGAGCAACGCTATGGGAAAATTTGCGGAACTCGATTCGATAAAAAACTTTCTCGCAATGTTCGGCAACCCTATCCTGCTCGTGCTAATCGGAGCCGTCTTGACAGCGGTAGTTCAAAGTTCGTCCGTTATGACGTCTATGGCTATCACAATGGTAGTTACAGGTCTCATATCGCTAGATCAAGGCATTTATATTACTATGGGCTCTAATATAGGGACTTGCGTAACGGCGCTGATAGCCGGACTGACAAGTACGAAAAACGCGAAACGCACGGCCTTGATCCATTTGATATTCAATGTGAGCGGAGTTATCGTATTTATGCTGATAGGTTTGTTTATGCGGCTGGGCGGGATAGATTACGGATATCTGTTCGAGAAAATGTTCCCGCATACGCCGCAGATGCAGCTATCGATGTTCCATACGATATTCAACCTTGCCACAGTCGTAATCGTATTGCCGCTTACAGGTTTACTTGTTAAACTCGTTACTAAGATCGTACCCGATAAAAAAGAACAAACTCAAAAAGACGAAATACATTTCCGTTATGTCGAAGAGCATATGCTGCGGACGCCGCCTATCGCCGTCCAACAAATAAAAAACGAAGTCATCGATATGGCGGAAATCGCAATAAAGAATTTCGAGTCTGCGTGTGAAATAGTCTGTACATTGAATTTCGAACAAATCGAAAAGTTCGAGACCAACGAAAAGCATTTGAACTTCCTAAATAAGGAACTCGTGCGATTTATTATAAAATTGCTGAAAGAAGACTTAAATGAAAAAGACCGCATATATCTGACTACCGCCATAAGATCGATCACCGACTTGGAACGCGTAGGAGATTATGCGGAGAACATTATAGAATATGCGGAAAAACTCAATACGGCAAACGAAAACTTTTCGCCCGCCGCCGTCCGAGAGATAACCGAACTGAAAGAGCTTATTAAAAGTCTTTTCGGCGAAGTTATGAAAGCGTATAAAGATAACGATAAGCAAGCGCTTGCAAACGCTTACGAGATAGAGGAAAACGTCGATAATATTACGGAACGAATGACCGAAAATCATATCGCGCGGTTGAGCGGCGGCTTATGTACTGCCGAAGTGGGAACGCAATATCTTTCGTTATCGTCAAATGCGGAGCGCATCGCCGACCATTATATAAACGTGGCAAAAACCATAAACGCGTATTCATAATATATAGATCCCGACGCAAATGCGTGCAACGCCAAACGTTTTAAGTTATTTTTTTCTGTATTTCAATATCAGGCACACTAAGATAATTACGATGACCGCACAGCAACACAACACTATGCCCCAACCCGCCGCCGCATTCAAATAGATCACAGACGATGTTTCCGCATTTGAGGACAACGCCATACAAATTCCTGCCGCAATGCCCATCGACACGGCGATAACAAGCGCTATGAGTGCCATAACGAACCCAACGCCCGTTCTTTTCGACTTTATATGCTCTTCGCGTTTTTGTTCTCTGCCGAGAAGCAACTCGTCCATACCGACGCCGAACAGACTGCACAATTCGGTCGCCTTCCCTACGTCCAATTTGACTTTATCGTTTTCCCAATTCGAAATAGTTTGGCGTGATACATTCAATTTCTCCGCCAACTCGTCTTGCGACAAACTGTGTTTCTCACGCAAAATATACAAACGCTCGCCCAAGCTGTTCGCTTTTTCGTATTTATCATCCATATTGGAATTATAGCACATCACCGATCGAAAATCAACGGAAGTTAAATATCACGGCGCAGTCTGCGCAAAACAAGAAATCCCGTAAGTAAACTTGCCGCTATTCCGATACCGTAAGGGATAAGCAGTAAGAGCGCTACCGACGCGGGAAAGCCTGTCGATATATCGACGCGTATATTCACATAGCTTATTCCAGTATGGATCAAACCGATTACCGTCAACAGATAAACCGCCGCCGCCGTTATCAGTTTCGTTATTACGACTCCTTTATTCATAATACCCTCCTTAAATGCGATAAGGATATTATACGGCGCTCTCCTACAAAAAACAATACAACATATTTGTCAATTTTACAAATATCTTTGACAAACAGTATTCTCAATGAAATATAAAGCCGTCATTCAATGAACCTGTCCGCCCACAGTCTTTTATACCTTGCGGACTTACCGCCGTGCGATCTGTTTATGTATATATTCAGCATTTCGTTGAACGCGGTTTTAAGCCACATATATTTTTCCATTACTCCCTCGTCCTTTTCCGTAGCCAACTTCGACTTTATTATCTCGGCTATCGGTTTTACGGTATCCGAATAAAACCGTTCGGCGCTATCGATTTGCTCATCCCAAAACACATTTTTCATATCGAAAGTATTCAACTCGGAAAATCCGTAACGGAAATAATTAATATACTTTACACCGTCTCTGTCGGTCGAAATAAAACTGAGAGCAATATTCTCGTAATCACGCCAATTTTTGGACACTCCTTTATTTTCGAACCGGCGCTCCAACCCTTTGTCGAATTGCCTTTCCACTTCCGCAAATAATTTTTCGCCGACGACTATACGCGGATATTTCGCCGTGTCTTTCTCCAATAAATAAGCCGATACCAATCCGTCTCCGAAAACGAAACAATCGTCATGATACAGATTGCCTATTTCGACTCCGCCGCGAACGGTTATGCCCTCTCGCAAAAGCGTGATTTGCAATTCGGCGAGCGCCGTCACAAATGCGTAAAAATCAAAGTCGAAATCGATTGTATGCGAAAGAACGATACTGTCCGAAAACATAGTCGCTTCCGGTAAAAAGTTCTGCAACTCTCCGACATATCCTGTGGACGGCAGTCTGCAATACGATTCCCGAAACAGCTTGATATACCGCAGTGCCAATATTACCTTGTCTATATCATTCTTGATCATTTCCTTAAAGCCGAGTATATCGATAAAAGCCACGCACGATAAATTTATGGAATCCTTAATTTCCGCATTCTCTTCGTCGTGTACGCTCAACTGTTTATAAGGTAACTTTTCGTCGTCGAATAAGTCATAGACAAATTCATCTTCCGTCATATGCCGATCCTCTGTGGATTTTTATATATCATATAATATAAAGTCGTATTTGTCAATATAACGGATAAACAACAGATCGTAACATAATTGTTTACGATTCGACAAAAAACGAAAAATGTCGAATATACATAATACAATGGACGCATTAAAGATCATTACATCTGTACTAACGCTCATATCGGGCGTCGGGATATTTCTTATCGCCTGCTCGATGATGAGTTCGGGTCTGGAAACGCTGGGCGGCGGAAAGCTGAAGACACTGCTTTCGAAAGCGTCGAAAAGCAAACTCGCAGGCGTAGGCATAGGCGCGGCGGCAACGGCGGTCATCCAAAGTTCGAGCGCAACGTCCGTCACGGTGATCGGATTCGTCAATGCCGGAATAATGACGCTTGCCCAAGCCGCGACGGTCATATTCGGCGCAAACATAGGAACAACCGTAACCGGTCAGCTAGTCGCAGTGGGACTGCTCGGCGACAGTGCAATATCGGCGTCAGTCATATTCGGAGCATTCGCGGGCATCGGCGCGTTCATATCGACTCTCGCGAAACGCGACAAAACAAAATGTATAGGCGGTGTGATATCCGGATTCGGAATGCTGTTCGTCGGCCTTTCTATGATGAGCGGCGCAATGTCGCACTTCTCGGAACTCAATGCAGTGAAGATATTTTTGTCGACATTCGAGAACCCTTTGTTATCGGTGCTTATCGGCGCGGTACTTACCGCAGTTATACAAAGTTCGTCCGCTATGACGACTATGACTATAACTATGGTAGTAAGCGGACTGGTTTCGCTAAATCAAGGAATATACCTGACTATGGGAGCGAATATCGGCACGTGTGCGACGGCACTGCTCGCCGGCTTCGGCGGCACGAAAAACGCAAAGCGTGCGGCGCTCATTCATTTGATATTCAACGTAAGCGGCGTAGCGGTGTTTGTTATTTTAGGTGCGATGTTGCGTATTTGGCAGATAGACTACGGTCGACTCTTCGCAATGATACCGCCGAACGCCCCTCAATTACAGCTCGCCGCGTTTCACACGGTATTCAATGTCACGACCGCACTGATCGTGCTTCCTTTCACGAATACACTGGTAAAACTGGTTACGGCGATAATACCCGAAAACGCGAACTCCTCGCGTAAACCGAAATCATCACGACGGATAAGATCGCGGATTTCGCGTCGCGCGAATCCCGAATAAATTACCGCAACTCGGTCAATACCGTGATATTATATTTCTGTTTTGTCTCCCCCGTTTGACACGCCGCGTAGAAAAGTTAGACAAACGTTCCGCCGCCGCGCTATTAACGAAAATAGCGTCGACGGTCGATTTTATGTGCGATTACGCACGCGATTAGAAATAATTTGTAAAAATTGTTGATTTGTCAACGTATTTGTTTGACAAACGGTTTTTATAGTCGTATCATATGTGCATACCGCAAACTTGTTGATAAATCAACAATGCCGATGCGGTTCATTATATGCCGAAAATACAAAACGGTCGGCAAATACGAAAAAGGAGAAATAATATGCAAAAAATCAAAGAGCTGTGGGGCAAGATATGGTTCCGAGCGGTGACGATCACCGTAGCCGTAATACTTGTCATCGTCATCGCGCTCGGCACGACGGTCGGGTGTCTGTGGGGCGATGTGATCTCTTCGGTATCCAGCTTCAAACACTTGCAATCACGGAACGACGAGAATAAAGAAGGGTCCGTTTACAGTATGACCGTAAAGGGCGGGTTCTACTTCGACAAATTCCTTGCAAACGGCGGAGTTTCGAGCGATACCGAGCTTATAAACTACATCACGTCCAACATTACAAAAGGTCTTATGGATGTAAGTATCGGTGAATCGGACGTAAACTGTTCGGCATTCACCGCCGTTACGCCGTCGAACGATGTTCTTTTCGCACGCAATTACGACTTCGACAAGACGAACGTATGCATAACGATATGCAAAAGTCCCGGAAAAGGCAGATATAAATCTTTCTCTACGGTAGATCTCAACTACATAGGAATGGATCCCGACAAAGATGTCGAAGGACTTATGAATAAAATCACTTGCTTCGCCGCGCCGTTCACTCCCCTAGACGGAATGAATGAGGTCGGACTCAGTTGCGGAATATTTATGTCTTATCAGGGCAACGATTTAAGCGCCAACGACAGCGGCACGGTAGCTACCGACCAAAAAGATCCGAACAAAGACAACATCACATCGACCACAATGCAAAGAATGATTCTCGATTACTGCGCAACCGTCGACGAAGCTGTGGAAATGATTTCCAATTACAATCTGCACGATTCGGCTAAATCGTCTTTCCATTATATGATAGCGGACGCGACCGGAAAGAGCGCCATACTCGAATGGTTGCCCGAAAACGCCACCGACAAAACCGACAACGACGGCACTGCTCGCACGCTCAAAGTTCTCTACAACACCGATCCCGCTTACGACGAACTGAGAGGCTCGGACGATTTTAAGTATCAGTGGGTAACCAACTTTATCGTCAACGACCACAATGAATACTACGAGAGCAACAACGACGAAAAACCGGGTTGGGACAGATACGAACACATATATAACCGCTTGAACAGTGCCGACGGCGTCGTCGAAGACGAGAATGCCGCAATGCAAATTCTTTCCGAAGTAGGCAGACGCACTTGGAATGGCGGCGGCGGTGTGACCGTACACAGCGTTGTCTACAACCTAACCGAAAAGACCGTGCTGTGGGTAGCAAACGAAAACTACGATAACAAGGCGGCTACATACACGTACTCGTTCAAAACAGGCAAGCTCACTACCCTAGCCTAACCGTCAACCATAAAAAGTCCTCTCGGCCTATTGCGGTACGAGAGGATTTTTTATGGTTTTTCGAATCAACCCAAAACGAATATTCTACACTAAATCGAAATTTATATGATACCATCCTTATTTAACACATAATAGTCGTAATATTCGGTTCCGTCGTGACCGATAAGCGGCTCGTGCGAGAGCGTAAAGCCAATTGCAGTCAACGCCTTTATGCGCTCGATAGCTGACGGAATAGCCTTTGTTGCGATGATGTCACAGCAGAACAAGTCAAAAGACGGCGCGGCAATTAAAGACAAAATACTGCCTATTTCCGTTGCCTTTTCGTAGTCGCTACGTAAGTCAAGCCGAAGCAATCCGCAGTTCGTAAAGTAATCTTTCTCGTCGCGGTGAAATTCCTCGATCGTGCCTATCACCTCGCCGATTTTTTTGTCGACTATTGCAAACCTTACAAACCAACCGTTGTCGTAAGCCTGCTTCCAAAAGTCCAACGCTTGTTTCATACGATCTTTCGTCGTGTAATAAAAATCGTCGCCGTGACAGTTATCACTATTAAACAGCGGCAACGCTTTTACGTCGCTGTATACTTTTAGCAAATTGTCCAAATCCGCGTCAAGCACGTGGCGCAGAATATATTTGTCGTTTTCAAGTGTTGGAAATGTCTTATAGATATTCATAAAATAACTCCTTAATCGATTTTAATTATGGCGAAGAATTCTATATAATATAAAAGTAAAAATCGGCAAGGAACTTTCGCGCTTTGCCGATTTTGGTGGACGGGGGTGGATTCGAACCACCGAAAGCGAAGCTGACAGATTTACAGTCTGTTCCCTTTGGCCACTCGGGAACCCGTCCGAACGATAGCTTATCAATTCTATCATATCGCGCGAATGTTGTCAACTGTTTTGACAGGGTTGAACAAACAGAATTATATTTAAGTATATGTTTCTAATTCGCAATGTACAAAATCTACGTAACGCGTTTGTCAAACTAACGTTAACGATACAATCTAAATATCAGGGAATTTACCTTTACGCACAAGAACTGCCGCCATCTCGTCGTTATATACTACCGTTACGGCGGTGTTGCCCTTCTCTATCATTTCGTTCACGTACAGCTTGGGCAGATCGATGATCTGTTCCTTGCCTCTTGCGTTTTTGTAAACGCACATAAACTTGTTCTTATTGCCCGATTTATACGTTTTATCCGAGCACACGAGTTTGCCCGCCGCTATCTCGTAATCTGTTTCGAGAATTTTGCCGTACTGCTTTTTCGCTCGACTTGAAAGCTTCGCAAATCGAATAAGCGGTATACCGAATGCGATAAACAGCATAAAAAGAAACGGCAGTGCGACCAACACGTCTTCCCACAGCGGCAAATTGTTCTTTTGAGATACAACCAAGAATATCAAGAGAATTACCGCCGACAACGCCGCCAAAACTATTGACATCGTTTTAAGGTATCTGCTACTCCGCTTTGATGCGTACAACGGCACGTATTTTGACAAATCGTTAAACCCGCGCGGAACGACGATTTCCTGCGCCGTTTCGTTTGCCGAGTCATTCACCACTTCGCCGTTTACCGTTTCGCGCTTCAATTCGGTATATTTGCGCAGCACGTAGCAATCGGTATTAGAGTACGCTATGACAAGTTCCTGCCCCTCATAAAAATAGGGCGCGGCGTTGTCGTATTTGTGAGAAAACCGACCCGTACATTTTTTCAGATCGTTGTCGAAATACGCATACGAAAACGAAATATGCACGACAGTGTTATATCTGCGCTCGCTGTTGCCGTGCCGATACTGCGGGTTGCGCACGATATCCGTCGTCGAGGTAATGCCGGTAATCACGGCGTTAGTCACGGTCATAGAAAGAACTTCTTTTTTGAGCGACTCCCCACGCACTAAGTATACCACAAACATCGACACGCCGACGATCAAGAATATACCGATCACGATATACAACGTAGTAAATACACGTATGTTATATATAAACGTTCCGTCGAGTATATACACAACGGTAAATATAGTCAGAAGCGTCATAAAGAAGCACGCCAAGCCGAATATCAGCTTTGGCAACATAGACACTTTGCCTTCTACCTTTATCGGCTTGTTCGGATCGAGCGTTATCCTTCGCATCATACCGAGCGTAAAATCGACCCTGTCCTTCGATATTATTTGTTTGGCGAGCTGATACTCGTTGATTGCGTCCTCGCCGCCCGAGCCGTTGTCAAACGGTTCATAACCGCACTTACGCAAAAACGCGTCGGACTCGTCCGTTCTGAGCGCGAAAAGATACGTTAGCTCCTGCTTTACCGCCCTGCGTTCTAAAGCGCGAAGAAGTGCCTTAGCCGACTTATCAAACGCCTTACCGTCACGCGCAAACAGCAAGCCGATGTTACCCTCTTTATCCATACTCGCAAGTCCCAAAAGCTCGACGCCCTCTACCGATATTACGGTGTAGGTCTTTCCGAGCAACTTGTTTAGCTTTTCGACGTCAGGAGAAGAACTTGCGGCAATTCGCGCTATCTCGAAATATGCTTCCGAAGGACAGCAAACCATATTCGTCGCCTGCTTTATAAGCGACAGCGCAGCGTCCTTGTATTCCGGTTTATAGCGTACCGTATTCATATAATCAGTATATCAAACATCGTTAGGTTTTTCAACAAAAAGACAAACTTTAAGTGAAAAATTAAGCAAACTCTAATATTCGATTTGCGTTATTTTTATTCGGTTTTACATAAAACCGAATAAAAATCGTTGACAAACAAGCGATAATATGCTATCTTATAAGTCGCACGTATGCGGGTGTAGCTCAATGGTAGAGTTTCGGCCTTCCAAGCCGACCACGTGGGTTCGATTCCCATCACCCGCTCCAGCCGCGCGCCCGTAGCTCAGCTGGATAGAGCAGCGCCCTTCTAAGGCGTTGGTCGAAGGTTCAAATCCCTCCGGGCGTGCCAACATATGGTGGGTATAGCTCAGTTGGTTAGAGCGCTAGATTGTGGCTCTAGAGGCCAAGAGTTCGAATCTCTTTACCCACCCCATTTTAGGGGTATCGCCAAGCGGTAAGGCACGAGACTTTGACTTTCGTACGCGCAGGTTCGAATCCTGCTACCCCTGCCAACTTCTCATCACACCCATTGGGGTATCGCCAAGCGGTAAGGCAACGGACTCTGACTCCGTCATTACGAAAGTTCGAATCTTTCTACCCCAGCCAAAATAAAAAGCGCCTTTACGGCGTTTTTTATTTTGATGCGGCTACGGAAGATTCGATGCGCCCGAAGTAAAGTATGTTTATTATTTACATCAAAAAAGCTATGCGCCATTATCTTTCGTATTACCGTTCGGGCGCGTGTTCGCTAGGCGCTCGGCGGCAGCCGAAGCCCGCCCGCGCGTTCGCGGGCAATCTTTCTACCCCAGCCAAAATAAAAAGCGCCTTTACGGCGTTTTTTATTTTGA
>CAJTLV010000001.1:245332-367537 GCA_910577435.1 uncultured Christensenella sp.
TGCGGGTACGGAAGATTCGATGCGCCCGAAGTAAAGTATGTTTATTGTTTATTCACATAAAAAGACACTATGTGTCAAACCCGTCGATATACTCGTGCTTGCACTTAAACGTTGTGCCGTCTCCTATGACTTCGGCATAGTAGCCGTCGCACAGCGCGCCGGGATTTATCATATGCACTCCGCACTCGGTTCGGTCGCAACAAATATGCGTATGCCCGAAAAACGCAAGCGAGCATTCCCTGCTCAATGCGGCGGCGAGCACCCCATCCGTTCCCTGCCTTACCCCGTACCTATGTCCGTGAGTAACGAAAGCGCGAGTGCCGCCTACATTTATATCGGCACTGTCGCAAATGCACGTATCGAAATCATTATTACCGCGAACGCATACCATAGGCACCGTAATAGCGCCGCGAACGCGCATAACGTCATTCAATCCATCGCCGCAAAAAACGAAGTAATCAGACGTATTTATCAACGGCAAAAGCCGTTCCAAGCGTTCCGTATCGCGATGTACATCCGAGACAACTATCAGTCTGACCAAGTCGTTTTCACCTCATACGGCGCAAATCTACGCCTTATTCGCGTTCAACTTCGCAAACAGCGCATCGAGCGCGCGTCGGCGGTGGCTGATCGCGTTCTTCTCTTCCGACGTAGCCGCACCGAAAGTTTTACCGAGTTCGTCGCTCATAAACACGGGATCGTAGCCGAACCCGTTGTTGCCGTGCGGTGCGTCTGCGATCTTACCGTATACATAACCGGTCGCCTCGATAATATTCTCTCCGTCATAATAGACTATACAGCTGGTGAAATGCGCCGCGCGGTTTTTTACGCCGGTCAACTCTTTCAACAACCGAATCATACCCCCCTCGTACCTCGCCGAATACACACCGGGCGCTCCGCCCAAAACGTCCACGCACAGCCCGCTGTCATCGGCTACAGTCGGCAGATGACACAACTCGTACAGCGCTCGCGCCTTGATCAGCGCGTTTTCATAGAACGTCTCGCCCGTCTCCTCGACGTCGAAATCTACGCCGATATCTTTGGGCGTAACTATCTCGTAGCCTTTCAGTATCTCGCGAAATTCTTTCAGCTTACCGGCATTGCCCGACGCCAGAACGATTTTTTTCATACGGAACACTTCTCCTTAGCGAATATCATTCGGAAATATTGTACTATATTGACGCCGATAAAGTAAAGCGTCGGAATCAAACTTTTCGGACAGTAAAAATCGATCAGAACAGCTCCTTTTTGAGCGCGATCGAGTCCTTTTCGGTTATCTTGCGGATAACTCTGCACGGATTGCCGACAGCCAGACTGTCGGGCGGTATATAGCGCGTAACGACGCTCCCCGCGCCTATAACGCACCCGCTTCCGATAGTAACGCCGCCGATAACCGTGACGTTACTTGCAAGCCAACAGTTATCGCCTATCGTGATCGGTTTGGCGTATTCGTCGTCATATATCGCGCCGTTCGGCTTCGTCTTGGGATTGCGCTCCTTGTACATAAACGGATGCACGGGCGTAACTAACGTACAGTTCACGCCCATAAAAACGTTGTCTCCTATCGTAACCGGCGCGCAATCGAGAACAGTCAGATTGAAATTGGCGTAAAAATTTTTACCCGTCACCGTGTACAGTCCGTAATCGAAATACACAGGACCCTGCAAGTAAGCGCCGTCGCCGAGATTGGGCGCCAGCTCTCGCAATATCGCTGCGCGAGTCTCGCCGTCCGATTCGGGCGTGCGGTTATATTCGGTGCAAAGATCGTGCGCGCGTGTGCGGCGCTTTGCGAGCGGCTCATCCGTCGGGTCGTAGATCTTCCCCGCAAGCATTTTTTCGGTTTCGGTCATAATCAGCCTCCATCTACTCGCAATTATATCATACGTATCCGCAAAACGCAACGATAATCGCGCGTCGTTCCATACATATAAAATTGCGAATGTACTTGCTAATCATACTTCTATATGATATAATCGATCAACAACACTGATTTGCGTCGGAGACTTATAATGACAGATATTTCCGTTTGGATTAAAAACTTTTCCGCAAAGGTAGAGCAAACGTTCGAAAACCGCGTATATTTTATCGGTTTGCAAGGCAGTTACGCGCGCAGCGAAGCGACGGACGCGAGCGATATAGACGTTGTAGTCATTCTCGACGATCTGCACATAAACGACCTTAAAACCTATCGGGATATGCTCGACTCTTTACCGAACAGAGAACTTGTCTGCGGATTTATTTCCGGCAAAGCCGAGCTTTTGAATTGGGAAGCAAGCGACCTGTTTCAATTCTATTACGACACTACGCCTATAAAAGGAACGCTCGACTTTCTGCTAGAAAAGATAGACAAACAAGCCGTAAAGCGTGCGGTACGCATCGGCGCGTGCAATATTTACCACGCTTGCGTTCACAATTACGTTCACGAGAAGAGCGACGATATATTGCGCGCCCTTTACAAGTCGGCGGTTTTTGTGATACAAGCGGTGATGTTTTACGAAACGGGCAAATACATAAAGACAAGATCCGAATTGCAAGGCGCGATCACTCCCCCGTCCGCCGTGCTTGCAACGGCATTGAACTTAAAGAACGGCGCCGACGTAAAGTTTGAAGAAATGTCAGAGCTTTTAATAAATTGGGCGAAAGCGTGTATCGGAGGCTATAACGAATGAAAAAAATCCTATATATTATCTTGGAACAATGGGCAGATTGGGAACTGGCTTATATCTCGTCAGCGGTCAATATGCTCGGTAACGGAAATTTTGAAAACAAAACGGTATCGCTTACGAAAAATATCGTTACTTCTATCGGCGGCGTCAAGTGCTTACCCGACTATGATTTACAAAGCGCACCGTCGGACTACGACGCTTTAATACTTATAGGCGGTATGGCTTGGCATAATGAAAATGCTATGCAAATTAAACCGCTTATAGACGATTGCATAAAGAACGGCAAAGCGTTAGGCGCAATTTGCGACGCTTGCAGGTTTTTGGGCTCTATCGGCGCATTGAATAGCGCAAAGCATACGGCAAACGATTTGAACGAATTAAAACAGTATTCGGCTTATACCAACGAGCAAGGCTTTATACATAGACAAGCCGTTTCCGACAATAATGTTATCACGGCAAACGGAACGGCAACTCTTGAATTTGCACGGGAAGTTTTGTAAGCGTTGTCGGTTGCAAGCGACGAGCAAATTAACGGTTGGTATGACTTCCATAAACTCGGATTTTATAATGCCGCTATGCCGAGAATGTAAGGAAAGCTATATGATTGGGATATATTTCAGCGGCACGGGCAACACAAAGCATTGCTCGGAATATTTACTACGGTTGCTCGATGAAAATGCACCGATATATTCTATCGGGAACGAAAATGCAATCGATGCTATACGGTCGAACGACGAGATAATTTTTGCCTATCCCGTATATTATTCTTATCTACCAAAAATAGTTTACGACTTTATTATAAACAATGCGGTTGTTTGGAAAGGCAAAAGAATATTTATTATCGCCACAATGGGCTTATTCAGCGGCGACGGCGCGGGGTGTGCGGCAAGACTTTTCAAAAAGTACGGTGCAAAAATACTGGGCGGCTTACATATAAAAATGCCCGATTGCATAGGCGACGTAAAATTACTTAAAAAGCCACCCGAAGAAAATCGTAAAATAATCGTAAAAGCCGACGAAAAGATAGAGAAAACTGCAAAACAAGTATCGCAGGGCAAATATCCTAAAAACGGTTTGAGTTTTGCAAGCAGGCTTTTAGGTTTATTCGGGCAGAGACTGTATTTCCGAAACAAGACAAAGAGGTATTACAACGGCATAAAGGTAGATACCGAAAAATGCGTCGCTTGCGGACTATGCGCGTCGGTTTGTCCTATGAACAACATAGAAGTTAAAGACGGCGCAATAAATTTTAACGGCAAGTGTACGATGTGTTATCGTTGCTTTTCCGACTGCCCCAAACAAGCAATTACGATAATCGGGAAACAAGTATATGAACAATGCAAATTTGAAAAATATGAATAATTGGTTTACGATTGACAAAATCGACGATACGACCTATATCATAAGCGAATATCGGCATTGGGAGGAAACGCATTGCTATCTTTTAATCGGTAGCGAGCGTTGCCTTTTGATCGATACGGGACTCGGCATTTGCAATATTTACGACGAAGTTCGCAAACTGACGGGTAAACACGTTACCGCCGTCGCAACTCATATACATTGGGATCACATAGGCGGACATAAATACTTTGCGTCCGATTTCTATGCGCATAAAGCCGAGACAGATTGGCTCAACGGCAAGTTTCCGCTTTCTATTCAAACCGTGCGCGATATGGTTATCGACCGTTGCGATCTGCCCGAAGGCTTTGACGTAAGCAAGTACGAGATGTTTCAAGGAACGCCGACGCGTGTTTTGAACGGCGGTGAAATCATAGATTTGGGCGACAGAAAAATAGAAGGGTTGCATACCGCAGGACATTCGCCCGGACACCTTTGTTTTTGGGAACAAGAACGAGGTTACATATTTACGGGCGACCTGATCTATAAGGACACGTTATTCGCCTACTACCCGTCCACCGATCCCGAAGCGTATTTGCAATCGCTCGAAACGATAGCAGCGTTACCGTCAAAAAGATTGTTTCCCGCACATCACTCGCTTGATATTCGACCCGAAATCGCGGTCAGAATGAGAGACGCTTTCCGCGAATTGAAAGCGCAAGGCAAGCTCCGTCACGGCGCCGGAACGTTCGACTTCGGCGATTGGGCGGTATGGCTGTAACGGTTCGCTAAGCGCAATCCAACCGATTTTTATATTGAATTATCGCTATCTTCTTTTACCGTTTCTTCAGCGGCATTATCGGAGTGTGTTCTTTTCTTCCAATACCCTATCTTTCTGCCGCTTATGATCCATATGATTCCGAACAATATAGTTAAACCGCCCATTACAGACAGAAATATTACGGTAAAATTCGTAGTAAAAAATTCCATAACGGATACTTCGACGATTCCGATAATGAAACATACTACTGCGAAAATTATCGAGAAAAATTGACTTTATTCCATTTTTTTAATATGCGTTGAATCGATTGATCAACGGTATCTTCCGAATTGTTTTTATTATCCATAAAACACCTCTCACCCGTAACACGAAATCATTATATCACAAAAATGACTGCTGCGCAAGCAATCACCACACAATTATCGAACCTTGATTCAGTTCTGCCTACGCCTTTAAGAGCGAGATATAGAATGTTGTGCCGCCGTCTCCCGTTTCGTAATATAGTTCGCCGTTCATGCTCTCGATAATGTTTTTGCAGATATACAACCCGACGCCTCCCGTTTCGGCGTCGTTCTCGGACACGTAAGGCTTAAACACGTCAAGTGTACTGTCTATGCCTTTACCGTCGTCGGAAACGCACAGTACAACTTTGTTTTTAATTTGTTTAACCGTTAGCGTTATCGTATCACAGTGCGCGTGTTCTACGGCGTTCATAATAATATTCGACACGGCGTTTTCCAGCCCGTTTGCTTTTACGAACACCTTATATTTCTTGTCGACGAGGTTTTTGAGAATTATGCCGTTGGCGTTGCAGTCAAACGAATGGAACTGGCAAATAGATGCGCACAGTTCGTGCAGATCCGTAACCTGCGACGGCTCGGAAATATAATTGAGTTTGGCGTAAGCGGCTATTTCCGAAAGGTTAGAAACCACACGCGAATCGTTTTGCTTTATAATACGTAAAGTCTTTATCTGTTCGCCGTCCCTTTCACGCTCGATAGCCGTTTCCAACAGCGAAACTGATGAGTTGAGCGGCTTTCTCATATCGTGGGAAACGAACTGCAAAAGCTTGTCGCGTTCGGAAATGATCGCCTTTATGTCCTTTAACTGCCGCTCGACTTCCAAATGCAGGTTATCGGTGAGGTATACGTTGGACTTTTTTATTTCCATAAAAACTATAAACACGCTTATAAAAGTAACGGTTGCTGTTGCCACGCTCATCCAGAACATTGGGTTGTACTGCGTAGGAAATACCTGCGGTAAGAACAGCGAAGCGGTTATAGCAACGCCGATAAGCGTAGAGCATACCGTGCGCAAAATATTGCCGTTGTCGTCCTTACGGAAAGCGGTAAAACATATAAACAGTAAAAGCGCGACTACGGATATGGATTTTATAACTGTACAGACAGTTGTCAGAGCGGTATACGCACCGAACGGTACGAACGGACGGATAAATGCAAACAGCGCGCCTGCCGCCGCAATCGCTACGGCAATATATTTTGTGGGAACTTTGCCGAAATCTCTGCCGGAAGAGATAAGAGCGCCGCATAAAATAACAAATGAAGAAGCAAGCCAGAGCGACGTCCACATTAAAGGAACGACGGTTGCACCGCTCAACAAGAAGCGCGATATCAGCATAATGAAAATGCCGAACACCCAGATTATAGCCGGAACGAACTCTTTTGACCTCTCTAAAACGGATAAAACGACAAATACGGCAAACACGACGGCGGCGAGAATTGCAAACGCAACAAGCAAATTTTGCGAATTTTCGGTTATTCCGTTTACGGCGCTATCCGTACCTATTAGCGGAGCTTCGGTAATCCCGGAGAACGCTCCGCCCGTCGACTGATAATGTACCGTAACGATCTGCGCCGCAATTAAGGTGTGCGACATAAGTTCGCGACTGGCGCTGAATTTAAGGTCGATAACCGTTCTACCCGTTTTATGCGACAGTTTTTCAGTGCGTATCTTGTAGGAGTCGGTATAATCGATAAAATCGTAATTTTCTATTTCGCCGTTTCGGGATAAAAGGTTTTTTTTCAGATATACGTTGGACGCGCAAAATATTTTCGGCAGGGACAAGGTGAAGTGCCAGCTGTCGCCAAGCTTATACTCTGAAAGTGCGTCAAGTCGGTCGGTATAGTCTTCCGCCCATGGATCAAGGTTCATTATAACGAAAATAAGCGTACCTTTTTCGGCAAAGCCGAAAGGTTTGGTCAAATCGACTATTTGAATATCGTCGGATAATTTGTCGGGTGTAACAAATTTTTCGGGAACGTAGTTAACCTTATTTATTCTGCCCAAATGTCCCAAATCGTTTATGCGTACAGCCGTTAAATCGACGCCTACGGAATAAAGACGTTCGATCGCAACGCCGTCCGAGTAGTCTGCTTCGGTAATCTCCCCCGTCGTTTCGGGGACGGCGGCAATTTTCGGCGAACAGAAAAAAATCAAAAGTATGAACAGCGCCGACAAAACGGCGCAGGATATAACGGATATGATTTTTTTGAGATAACTACTCATTGATAAACGCATAGCCCTTGCCGAACTCCTGAATAAGTAATTTGGCGCAATCGGAAGATACGGCAAGCATTTTCTTGCGCAGATTTGAAATGTGAACTTTAATGGTAGTGGTGTTCATATGCGGCATTTTCCACACCTGTTCGTAAATTTCGCCAGCTGTGAAACATTTGCCCGCATTCTGCATTAAAAACATTAAAATATTGAATTCGCTTGAAGTCAAATCAAGCGGTTTTTTATTGTATGCCGCCGTGCGCTTAGCCATATTAAGTTCCAGCCCGTGTGAGGATAACTGCGCCTTGCTGTCGGGCAAAAGGCGTAACGCCATTCTCATGTCTATAAGCGTGCAGGATGCGGGCTTTACTATATAGTCGGTTGCGCCCGCCGAAAAGCCGTCGATCATATTGCTGTCCGAGCCTAAATCGGAAAGAATAATTACGGGCATTTCGCCTGTATGTTCAATAAGTTTCAGTCCGTTACCGTCGGGCAGAATAACATCCAAAAGCACGATATCGTACCTGTTTTCGTTTACGGCAGCAACAGCGCTCTTTAAGCTGTTGCAGGAAGTTACGTTATTTCTTGCCGAAAAATATTCGCAAAGGGCGCTACGCAGTTTGTTGTTATCCTCAACTATCAAAATGTTTTTGTATTCGACTTTGTGCATTGCTGTAAGTATAACACATTATTCCGCAAAAGACAATAAAACCGAATTGTTAAGAATTGTTAAGAAGTCGTCGACCCGGTCTTGAAACCGTTCAAAAAATAAGTAAAATCTGATAAAATAAAAGCACTGATTTTCATCCCCGCGGGGTTGTACGCTTTGCAAACGTGAAGCGCACGAATAAGAGGTGTACTATGCTTTTAAGAACAAAAAAATCTTTAATAAGTTTGCTCGTTATGATATGCGCTTTGCTGTTTGCGACGGTAGTAACAGCCCTTACGCAAAGCGTCAAAGCGTATGCGTATACAACCGAACAATTAGATGTGGCGACCGTAATAGATATTTATAACGAAGACACGAAAAAATTTAAGGGAGAAGGCCTAAATAATTTAGCCTTAAACGCGGGATATTCCGATTTAAACGCTATGATAAGTGCGGCAACGGATGAGGGAACGGCGTTATCGCCGAAATTTACCGATACGGTGGTTCAGCTCGGTGTGGACAGAACAGCCGGCGGTTCCGACCTTAAATGGGCGCCCGTATACCTTTCGCGCTCATCCGACGGCGACGCAATATTAACCTTGTGGCTTGCAACCGACATATATAAAAGCACTTGGTCGGACGGCACGTTTTCCACAAATGCTACTCAGACTTTTAACGACAATACAATTTTCTCCAACACTTATGACGGCAGCTTTATAAGGCATAAATTAAACGGTAAAACGGGATGGACTACAAGTTGGGGTAGTGGAAGCAACCAAAGCAACGCAAACGAAAATATTGGCACAATGGTAAGCGATTTTTACGGCATCGGAGAGCTGTCAAGCTATGTAGTCACGCCTTCAATGGTAAGCTGGCAGACCGGTACGGGTAGCAACCGTATGAAAAACGACCCTGATTGGGCCGGAAATGCTTCGCTTACGACATATTATCCCTGCGATTGGGTAAACGATAACGTATGGCTGCCGAGTATGTATGAAGTATACGATAAAGATATTACCGCTAACAGCACTGCAAAGTTATCGTCTTTGACAGCCGACGGCGGACTGTGGGGTGTTAAAGTTGGGAACGTTAATTCTCTAAACGATAGCTATAGTTGGCTGCGTTCCGGTAACCCTATTGTCTATTATAGTTCGTGTTTGCTGGGAACCTCCGGTAATTATGGCGCCTTTGATGTTGGCAGTGCCTACGGTATTCGGCCCGCACTACACATAAATCTGAACTCTGTCGCGCAAAATACTGATCATATGCACGTCTGGGGAAGCGCGGATAACGACGGTTGGATAGTAACCGCTCCGGCAACCTGCGTGAGCAAGGGTCTAGAAGAACGTAAGTGCTCTGCGGAATACTGTCCGTTGCCAGATAGCAAAGAATCGAGAGAAACCGATATTGACGCAAACGCGCACTCGTGGGGAGAATGGACTTTAAGCAAAGCCGCAACCTGCACCGAAAACGGCGAAGAAACGCGCGTGTGCGCTCACAATAACGCACATAAAGAAAAGCGAGAAACTGACGCCAACGGACACAATTGGGATCCCGAATCCGTGCGCGTACAACCTACCTGCACGACTGACGGCGCGGTTACGGGTACTTGCATTGTTTGCGGGGCGATTACCATCGAAACGCTGCCTGCGCTCGGACACGATAACGTTCGACACGAAGCAAAGGCTGCAACCTGTACGCAAATCGGTTGGAACGCATTTGAAACGTGCTCGCGTTGCGACTACTCCACCTACGCGGAAATCGCCGCGCTCGGACACGTCTATGCAACCGAATTTACTGTTGATACGGCGGCAACCTGTACGGAAAAAGGAAGCAAGTCAAAGCATTGCACCCGTTGCGACGAAAAGAGCGCAGTAACGGAAATTCCGTTTGCGCCGCATATTTTGACACACGTCGCAAGAGTAGAACCGACATCGCAGGCGGACGGAAATATCGAATATTGGGAGTGTTCGATTTGCGCAAAGAAATTCTCTGACGGAAACGGAGAAAACGTTATTGACAACGTTGTAATTAAATTTCGGCTTGTAAAGCCTGACGATAACGGCGGCGAAAATCAAGTCGTCGTAACAACGCCCGACGGATTCACTCCCGATATAGAGCTTATCGTCACGGAAATCGCGCAAGAAAATTACGGTACATACGAAGCGATAGCAAACAGCGTAAACGGCGAGATAGGGCTTGTGTACGACATTACGTTAAAGAGCAACGGTGTAACTATTCAGCCTGACGGCACGCTGACAATAAATCTTTTGATCCCTACGGACTTGCGTGGCAAAATCTTCAAGATATTCCATCTGCACGGCAATGATGCGACGGAAACGAAATACAATGTGGACGGCAATTACGCCGTCGTTACTGCCGACAGACTGTCCGAATTTATCTTCGTTGGCGAAAAGACGACTACACCTTCGTCCGAAGAAGGCAACGGACTTTCGGACGGCGCGATTGCGGGAATAACGATAGGAGTAATAGTTGCCGTTCTGCTTGCAACATATATTTCGCTTTACTTCACTCTTTATCGCCGAAGCATTTTGAAAGGTAAAGCGTTCGACGCTATATATATGCCGATGAACGCAATATTCAATAAGACAGAACAAAATGCACGAAAAGAATAACTAACGAAAAGCGGTGCGAGCGACAGGACTTGACGCATATTGCTTCGCAATCTGCCCGCTTCGTAGCTTAGCTACTCGCGCGCTCGCTACGAATATGCCACAGGCATATTCGCTTTCCGCTCGCGTCCTTACGGGTTCAAGTCCGTCGCAATCAAAAACCCCCTTTCGGGGGCTTGGTGCGAGCGACAGGACTTGAACCTGCACGGTTGCCCACCGGATCCTAAGTCCGGCGCGTCTGCCAATTTCGCCACGCTCGCAATTTCTTGTATAGTTTATCACAAGTGCCGTGTGTTTGCAAGCAATTAAATGGAATTTCTACTGCAATCTGTTCGCGCGCACATATTCCCAATCAAGCGCGTCAGGCGGATTTTTCAGTTGGTCATACGCCTTTTTCATATTATTTGCTATGATTTCGACAGGCAATCCGCCGGTACAACCTCCGAATGCCGGCACTACCACCCTATTTGCGCCGCAATCGAGCGCTGCCATAAGACAGCTTCTCGTACAATGGTACACCACCGTATGATCGCATATTTCGCTAGGCGCTTGCATAGACGGAGTATGCACCAGCTTTATTCCGTCCTTTTCGGTATCGATGACAATGCTAGATGCGACGGGCTGCTCGCCGTACAGGTTGTCGATAATATACCGTTGAACTTTTTTCTGCAAACCGTCCCCGAACCACTGCGTAATTGCGAGATCGTATGCTCCGTCCATAAGTCCGTAGCCGTTCGCGGGCGAAACCACGCAGTCGACCTTGTGCGAACTCATAAACCAACAGAAATCACTGTTCACGACCTGCACATTCTTCACTCCGTCAAACTCGTGTTTCCACGCTATGAACATATCGAAATCGTTGCTTAAAAGGATTATATCCAATTCGTTAATCGATCGCTTGCTCATATTCCGCCTTTGTTTCCGATCCTATTTCGCCGCATACAGTCGTCGCACACTCCGTCTCGCCCGCCTGTTGCGCCTCCGCGCCACGTTCGCCACGTTCGGCAACCGAGACTGCCGCCGCCTCCATTTTGCCTTTTCTGACGTAAACAAAGACAAAATACGCGATCTCCGCGACGGCGGTCATCGTCCACGACACCGTATACAAAAGGTACAGTGAAGGTATTGTCTTATAGTGCTCGAACACCGTATAGACCCAAACTATTCGAAATACGCACGAACCGAGAATCACTATTATCGTCGGAATGAGCGTTTTGCCCATACCGCGCGACGCAGAGATAGTACAGTCCATAAACGCCGACAAACCAAACGAATATCCCATAATCGACAGACGTTTCATACCGCCGGCTATCACTTCCGCATCGGACGTGAATATCGATAAGAAAGGTCTGCCGCACAACACGAATATCACGCCGAGTATCGCCGCTATTCCGAACGAATACGCCAAACAGATGAGATAACATTTAAGAATGTTCTTATGCTTTCCCGCGCCGTAATTCTGCGCGACGAAACTCGTACAGGCTATATAGAAAGCGCACATCACATTATATACGAAATTATCGGCGTTTGCGGCAACGGAATTACCCTCGACCATCTTCGCATCGAACGTGTTTACTCCCGCCTGTATAAACAGATTTGCCGCCGAGAATATCGCATTCTGTAAACCCGCAGGCAGTCCGAGCGCCAAGATCTCGCGAACTTCGCAAGCCCCTGCTTTCATCTGCTTTATACTCAGTCCGTACGGGCGCTTTGTTATGCATAGCGCTATCACCGTCAGTACGGCAGATACGTATTGAGAAATCACGCTCGCTACCGCGACGCCTGCTACCGACAGATCGCACGCCACAACGAACAGTATATTCAATCCGATATTGAGTACCCCCGCCGCCGACAAAAAAATAAGCGGGCGCTTTGTATCTCCGTCGGCACTTAAAATACCGTTCCCGTAATTGTAGACAGACAGTCCGGGCAAACCCGAAAAATATATGTAAATATATATAGCCGCGTCGTCGATGAATTCGCTCTTCGTGCCGAGCAAACGCAGAATAGGACGCGCAAGTCCTGCGCCGAGACCGAAAATGATCAAACCGAAAATCAGGCTGACGATAAACCCCGTATGTGAAATTTTGGCGACCTTTACGTCATTTTCGGCGCCGATATGGCGCGCAGCAAGCGCGTTTATTCCGCTGCCTATGCCGATAAGTATTCCCGTAAACAGCGCGACGTAAATAGTCGTCGATCCTATCGCACCTATCGCCTCCGCGCCGTTCGACGAAAACCGCCCGACAACCGCAAGGTCGGACATACTGAACAGAACCTGCAATACGTTAGTAAGTATAAGCGGCAGGCTGAACAGCAAAATCTTCTTGGCGGGCGATCCGACCGTGAGGTCGTGTTCCGTCCGATTGTGCTTTGCTTTCTCCATAAGTTATATCGAATTACATCGAATATTTTACCACATTGACCGATTATGTCAACCGTTTTGACCGTTACGAATGAAATCATATAAAATTTACATACTTGACAAGGACGATCGCCGATGTTAAACTATTTACGAGAGGTGTCCGATGTTAAAAAACTTCGATAAAATCACGTCGAGCGGCGGATGCGCCGCGACAATCAAAAGCAACTTTCACACTCACAATTATCTGTGCGGACACGCGGGCGGAACAGTCTCAGACTTTTGCAAAGTCGCTGTCGAGCACGGACTGAAAGCGCTCGGCATTTCCGATCACTGCGCGCCGCCGATCGGCTGGGTGCATAACCCCACGTTTTCGGTCGACCGTTTTTTTGCCAAATACCTGCCGCAATTCGACGAAGCCGAAAAACTGTACGGCGACAAAATTAAAATATTAAAGGGCGTAGAGATCGAATATTTCGACGGCTACGACGATTATTACCGCAAGCTACTCGGATCGCTCGATTATCTTGTTCTCGGTCAGCACGATTATATGAACGGCGATGTGCGAAAGTCGGTCTATGCGGACGGCACAGACGAAAGCGACGCTATTGCATATTGCGACAACGTCAAACGCGGATTACGCTCCGGATATTTCGCACTGCTCGCCCATCCGGATATTATTTTCTATAACGGCATATCTATCACCGACAAAATCGCAACCGCATTCGACGACGTTGTCAAAACTGCGGTTAAACTCGATATACCGCTCGAACTTAACGCCAACGGCATTCGATCGCACGCATTTAGGTATCCGACAGATCTCCTTATCGAACTTTGCAAAAAGCATAACGCAAAGGTTGTTGTATCCGCCGATTCACACTCGCCGAACGAAATGTGCGACGAGCCTATGTATAGGCTGTGCGCTTACGCCCGAACTACGGGATTGAACGTAGTCGACAATATACGGAAATATTAATACTGTACCACGAAAAGCAACAACACAATCAAAATGCTCCGACGAACACTATCGACGGAGCATTTCGCTATGCCCGAATTTTCTTTGCACTTCCTTCCATATGCGTCGAGCGCAATACGAAATGCTGTTACGACAGCTCGAAAGCACCCGTGTACAGCTTATAATACTGTCCCTTGTCGGCAATCAGCTTTTCGTGGTTGCCGCGCTCTATTATCTTACCGTGATCCAGCACTATTATCACATCGGAATTGCGCACAGTGGACAGTCGGTGTGCAATCACGAACACCGTTCTTCCCTGCATAAGCGCATCCATTCCTCGCGAGACTATCGCTTCCGTTCGTGTATCTATGGACGACGTAGCTTCGTCGAGTATCATTACGGGCGGATCTGCGACTGCGGCACGCGCTATCGACACAAGCTGACGCTGACCCTGCGAAAGGTTTGCGCCGTTACTTGTGAGCAATGTATTATATCCGTCTGGCAGACGGGTTATAAAATCGTCCGCGCCCGCCAGCTTTGCCGCCGCTATGCACTCCTCGTCCGTAGCGTCCAGCTTGCCGTAGCGGATATTGTCCATTACCGTGCCCGTAAATAAGTTTACGTCCTGCAACACAATGCCCAGAGATCGACGCAGATCGGCTTTCTTTATCTTGTTGATATTTATTCCGTCGTAGCGTATCTTGCCGTCTGCGATGTCGTAAAAACGGTTTATGAGATTGGTTATAGTCGTCTTACCCGCGCCCGTCGCACCTACAAACGCAACTTTTTGTCCCGGCTTCGCATATATGGAAACGTCGCGCAATACAGGCTTATTCGGCTCGTACTCGAAGTCGACTTCCGAAAGCACAACGTCGCCCGCAAGTTTAGTGTAAGTGACTGTGCCGTCGCCGTGCGGATGTTTCCACGCCCAGATACCGGTATGTTCCACGCATTCGACAAGCTCGCCGTCTATCTCTTTGACGTTTACGAGCGTAACATACCCGTCGTCCGTTTCGGGATTTTCGTCGACAAGTTCGAACATTCGACTCGCTCCCGCAAGCCCCATAACGACCGAGTTCACCTGCATTGAAACCTGATTTATATTGCCCGAAAACTGCTTTGTCATATTGAGGAACGGCACTATTATGCCGATGGACAGAGGCAACATACATATCGCGACGTTGGGTGCGCCGAGAAGAAGCATCGCCCCGCCGGATACCGCTATGATGACGTAAAAAATATTGCCGATATTGTTAAGAATAGGTCCGAGCATATTGCCGAACTTATTGGCGCGACGCGACTCGTCGAAAAGCTCGCCGTTGATCCTGTCGAAATCGGCTATAGCCGCCTGCTCGTGGCAGAATACTTTCACGACCTTCTGACCGTTCATCATCTCTTCAATATAACCTTCGGTCTTGCCTATCGCCGCCTGCTGACGTCTGAAATACTTGGACGAATTTCCGCCGACGAACCGCGTGACAAACAGCATAATCACCGTACAGGCTACGGCTATGAGGGTGAGCCACAGGCAATAATAGATCATAATGCAGAATATGGTTATTACAATAAGTCCCGAAATCAATATCTGCGGAATACTCTGCGAAATCAGCTGACGCAACGCGTCGATGTCGTTGGTATAATAGCTCATTATATCGCCGTGATTGTGCGTATCGAAATACTTGATCGGGAGATTTTGCATTCCGTCGAACATCTTTTCGCGCATCTTTTGAAGCGTACCCTGCGTCATAATAGCGAGTAACTGTTGATACACAATGCCGGAAGCAAGCGACAGCACATACAGTCCGCCGAGTATGAGCACCATCTCGGAAATTCGTCCGCCGACGGCGCTCCAATCGCCCGCCTTATAACTCGAATCTATAAGGTCGATTATATTCTGCATAAATATGGCGGGTATCGAACTGATGACAGCGTTGAACAATATGCAAGCGACGGCTATCGGCAACATTACGGGATAGAATGCGAACATCAACTTTATGACCCGTTTGAGCGTGCCTTTCTTGGCGGGAGCGCGTCCGTTCCCCTTTTCGCCCGTCGAGATTTTCACATTACGCATTTTCCACCGCCTTTACCGCGTCGTCGGTGTTCTTTTTGTTTTGCGACGTGTAAATTTCGCGGTATATGGCATTGTTTTTAAGAAGTTCGTCGTTCGTTCCCACCGCGTCGATCTTTCCGCCGTCGAGAACGATTATTCTGTCCGCATCCTCGACCGAACCCGTGCGCTGTGCGATTATTATTTTGGTGGTATCGGGCGCATACTTTTTAAGTCCGTCGCGAATGAGTTTATCGGTATGAGTATCGACGGCACTCGTCGAATCGTCTAGTACCAATATTTTAGGTTTTTTGAGCAATGCGCGCGCTATGCACAATCGCTGTTTTTGTCCGCCGGAAACATTCGCTCCGCCCTGCTCGATATAAGTGTCGTAGCCGTCGGGGAAGGAAGAAATAAACTCGTCCGCCGCCGCCATTTTGCACGCCTCGATCATCTCCTCGTCGGTGGCGTTCTCATTGCCCCAACGCAGATTTTCTTTTATGGTACCCGAAAACAGAATATTTTTTTGCAAAACGACCGCGACGGCATTTCTGAGCGTTTCCACGTCGTATTCGCGAACGTTTTTGCCCCCGACGCATACCGAGCCTTCGGACACGTCGTACAGCCTACATATGAGCTGGATCAGAGTCGACTTGCTCGAACCGGTACCGCCGACTATGCCTATCGTTTCCCCCGATTTTATCGATAAATCGATATTTTCGAGCGCGTATCGCTCTGCTTTTTCGGAATACTTAAACTTTACGCCGCTGAACCGTATGGAACCGTCTGCGATTTCGGTAATCGGATTTTCGGGATTATCGATAGTGCTTTTCTCGTTCAGCACCTCTACGATACGCTTGCCGGACTCGCTCGCCATAGTTATCATAACGAACACCATAGACAGCATCATAAGACTGCTGAGTATCATAAAGCTGTAATTGAGCATTGCAGAAATTTGTCCGACGTTCATTGCCGACCCCGTCGAGGTGATGATCGTATACGAACCGAACGAAAGCACGAATATCATTACAGCGTACAGACAGAACTGCATAACCGGTCCGTTAAATGCGAGTATACGTTCGGCGCGAGTAAAATCGCCGCAAATGTCGCGCGCGGCGGTTTTGAACTTCTGCTTTTCGTAGTCCTCGCGCACGAACGACTTGACGACGCGCATACCTTTGACGTTTTCCTGCACCGAGTTATTCAGATTGTCGTATTTTTTGAACACCTTGCGGAAAATAGGCATTGCCTTTCTGATTATCAGAAACAGCACGAACGCGAGAATGGGTATCACTACGGCAAATATCACGGACACCATTCCGCCCATAAGCGCCGCCATAACGACCGAAAACACGAACATCAACGGCGCACGCACTGCGATACGTATGATCATCATATACGCCATCTGCACGTTAGTCACGTCTGTCGTCATACGCGTAACGAGCGACGATGTTTGAAACTTATCGATATTTTCAAATGAAAAGTTCTGCACTCGCTCAAACATATCGTGGCGCAGATTTTTAGCGAATCCGCACGAAGCGGTCGCACACACAACACCGGACAGGACACCGAACAGCAACGATAAAAACGCCATTCCGACCAGCACAAGCCCGTAATAAACTATTGTCATAAACTCGCAACCGCCCTGTATTTCGTTTACGAGTTCCGCCGTTATGTACGGAATGATACATTCCATAATAACTTCGAGCGTGACAAAAATAGGCGTTAATATCGACGCTTTCTTATACTCTCTTACACTCTTCGACAATTCTTTGATCATTTATATCTACACTTATCCTTTGTATTTCAATTTTAGCATTCATAATTTTTTTTGTCAACGGATTTTTGCCGCGCGCACGCAAAAACTCGGAAATCACTTTCCGAGTTTTTTGTATGCGACAATATTACAGACTTGCAAAACGATCCGTTACAGAAGTATGCAGATTATTCCGCCCCTGCCCTCATTTATGATGCGCGACAGTGTTTTACGCATTTTTTTCTGCGTCTCGACGGGCATTGCGGCGAGTTTATTATTAAGTCCCTCGTTTACCAAGCTGTCAAGCGATTTGCCGAACATATTCGTCTGCCAGATCCCCTGCGGGTTTTGCTCGAATTCGGAAAGCAGGTAATTTACGAGATCCTCGCTCTGCTGTTCGGTACCGACAACGGGGCAAACTTCGGTTTCTATGTCAACGCGCATTATATGGAGCGAAGGCGCGGACGCTTTCAGCTTTACGCCGAATCTCGAACCCTGTTTGAAAATCTGAGGATCGTCGAGAGTCATCTCGTCCATAGTGGGCGTGACTACGCCGTATCCCGTTTCGGCGACGTCGAGAAGCGCTTTACTCATTTTGTCGAACTGCTTCTTCGCCTTGACCAGCTCACCGAGCGACGACATCAAATCGAATTCGTCGTTAATTTCGATGTCGCACACCTCTTTGAGCGCGCGATAGAACAAGCCCTGCTTTTCCTTAGCGGCGAAAATCGCTCTACCCTTGTCAAGCTCTATGCTTTTAAGTTCCAATCCGTCGAAATACTCGCTGTCGAACGCAATGTTCGTATCGAGACAGTCGCGCATTTTTTCGGTTGAGGACGCAAGCGACATTGCGCGCTCAGCAAGCTCGCGGACTATGCCGTTATCAGCGTCAAGCGCACGGATGAACCGCGCCGACTCTATGTAAACGTCACGCACGGGAAACTCGTAAAGTACGGTCTCGAACAGCTTTACGACGTCCTTTATCGTGAGCGCCGCGACATTGAGCGGAATGACGGCGTTATTGTATTTTTCTGCGAGCGCGGTCGCGGTCTTGACCGTCTCTTTGGACGTAGGCACTGCGGAATTGAGTACGATGACGAACGGCTTGCCGAGTTTTTTCAATTCGGCAACAGTCCGCTCTTCTGCGGGAACATATGCTTCGCGCGGCAACTCGGTCTTGATAGAGCCGTCGCTGGTCATAACTATTCCGATAGTCGAATGATCGGTTATGACCTTTTGCGTGCCGATCTCAGCCGCCTGCTCGAAAGGAATGGGGGCGTCCGACCACGGTGTTTTTACCATTCTCGCCCCGTCGCCGTCGAGATGCCCCGTAGCGCCGTCGACCATATATCCGACGCAATCGACCAACCTGACCGATATTTCCGCCGCGTCGTTGAGCTTTATTTTTACCGCCTCGCTCGGCACAAACTTCGGTTGCGTCGTCATAACGGCTTTGCCTTCTGCGCTCTGCGGCAACTCGTCGCGCATACGTTCCAGCTCGTATCCGCTCGCAGACGGCAACACGAACGCGTTCATAAAATTGGTGATAAATGTCGATTTACCGGACCGCACGGGACCGACCACACCGATATAAATATCGCCGCCCGTCCGCTCCGTAATATCGTTATAAACGTCGTATTCTTCCATAATACCTCCCGTCGTTTCCGATCGTTTCTGCATAATTATATGAGCGGACAAAAGCTAATATAACCGACCTATCACAACTTTTTCCGGAGTACGTCAAACATTGCGCCTATCGAAAGCCGCAACTGTTTTCCTAAGCGCGCTTGCGGAATATTCCGACAATTCGGAAGCATCGATATACTCGCATTCCACAGTCGGACTGCCGCAACTCGGCGCAATGAGAACATAAATGCCGACGCGCGAATACCGCGCCATTCGGTCTGCGGTAATCAGTCCGTCGATACACTCCGCGTCGGCACCCGCAATCGTCAACAAAATATTCGGGCAATGTGTTCGTTCGCGTTCTCTGCGTTCCGCCTCGCAGTCTACGGCAGACAGCACAAGTTCCGCATACGCGCCGGAGACGGCGTTCGATACGGCATAATCGGTTCCGTCGAATACGGACAATCCGTCTGTATAATCGACAATCAAATATCTGAACTCGTCCGGAGTGCCGACGCGCATTGCGGCGAAAAGCACGGCGGGAACGGCGTCTGTTTTCGTTCGCGAGCAGTGCGCGAGCAGCGCTATACTCCCGTCGGCACGCTCTGCGCCGAGCGGGTGCGGCGGCGAAAGTATAGGCGCACCGAAATCGAATTCGCCGTCGGGCAATGGAAACGGCGGCGCAATAACAGCGTCGCCGTGAAATTCATTTATTCCTTTTTTTTCGTGTTTACTCATTACTTATATTGTAATGAGTTATGTCTGCGATTATTCCCACAGCCTTATTCCGCGATGACCGGTACATCGAACAAGACGAACGTATCGACGTGCTTTTGTTTTTTGGATTTTTTAAGAACGACTTTACCTTCCCTGCCGGAAAACATCTTGACGAGGTTGGCGCGGTGCGCAAACAGCGACAGCGCGAACATACAAAACACCACAACCGAGCAGGCAATGCCGCACGTCGGATTTGCGGACGCGATTATTCCCTCTACGGTGAGGGGCGCACACATCATTATGAACGACGTAAGCGAACCTATCTTCGTTACAAATAAGAATGCGACACCGAGTGCGAAAAAGCCGAGCGTCCACAGCGGTTGGAATGTAACACAAACTCCGAGTATCGTAGCAACGCCTTTGCCGCCCTTAAACTTCATAACCGCAGGATAGACGTGTCCTACCGTGACGCAAAATCCCGCGACATACATTCCCATTCGGTCGGAACCGAACCGCAGAAATTCGCCGTTACCCATAAATAACCAACCGAGCAGGCACGGCACAACGCCTTTGAGTACGTCTAAAATCAACGTCAGCGCGCCGATAGGTTTACCGAACGTGCGGATCATATTCATAGTTCCCGGATTACCGCTTCCGCAAGTACGTATATCCCGGCCCTTCATCTTGCTTATCATTACGGCAATGTTAATATTGCCGATAAAGTACGAGCATACTCCGACGAGCACACCCGCCAATATCTGCATTCCGAAACCGATTGTCATTGGTCGCCTTTTCCTATAAATTTTAGTTGTATCGGGGTTCCCGAATAATCGACTGCACGCCGTATCGAATTTTCCAGGTAACGTTCGTATGAGAAGTGAATTAGCCGCGCATCGTTCACCTTGAACACGAACAGCGGCGGACATACTCCCGGTTGCGACGCGTAATAGATCTTGGCGCGCCTGCCCTTTCTTGCCGTAGGCTCTGTCGCCGCGACAGCTTGCGCTACAAGCTCGTTGAGCAGTCCCGTCGAAATTCTGCGATTGGCGTTTTCCCACGCCGAGACAGCCTCAGACATAAGTTTTTCGACGCGTTGACCGGTGAGCGCGGATATCGAAATGCTCTTGAAATAGCTCATAAACGCAAACTTCTCTTTGAGTTCCAGCATCATTTCGTCAAGCGTATAGCCGTCTTTCTCTACGGCATCCCACTTATTGAGCACAAGCACAGACGGCTTGCCCGACTCGTGCACAAGTCCCGCTATCTTTTCGTCCTGTTCGGTAACGCCGCTCGTCGCGTCGATCATAACGAGTACCACGTCGGCACGCTTTATCGCGGCTATCGAGCGCAGTACCGAATACCTCTCGACGGAATTGCTCTCTATGTCGCGTTTGCGGCGCATACCGGCCGTATCGATAATGACGAAATCCTTCCCGCCGACGGACACGGGCGTGTCTATCGCGTCGCGCGTCGTACCAGCGACGTTACTCACTATCGCACGTTCGTATCCCGCCAGTTTGTTCACAAGCGAAGATTTGCCGACATTGGGCTTACCCACTACCGCTACCGACAACGCGCTTGTCCCGTCGGTCTCGACGATATCGAAGTGCGAGCATATTCCGTCGAGAAGATCGCCTACGCCGCTGCCGTGTTCCGCAGAAATCAAATACGGCTCACCCAGTCCGAGCGAATAAAAATCGTAAACAAGATCGCGCGACGCCGAATCGGCTTTATTCACGGCGAGAACTACGGGTTTATTACTGCGTCTAAGCGTTTCCGCTATCTCGCGGTCGCCGGACAGAACACCTTGTTTCACGTCCGTGATAAGAAGCACCACATCGCACAGTTCGACTGCGTCTATCGCCTGTCTTTTTACTGAACGCGTTATATCGTCGTCGCCGTCGTCGATGCCGCCCGTATCGATGAGCGTAAAAATTTTACCGCACCACTCGCAGTCGGCATACAGTCTGTCGCGCGTCACACCGGGCATATCGTCTACAATGGATACGCGTCTGCCGCTTATTCTGTTCATAAGTGTGGACTTGCCCACGTTAGGGCGTCCGACTATGGCTACCGTCGGTTTCATACGAATATGATAACACATTGTACGGAAAATGTAAAATGAATAATGCGATATTCGGAATCGAATTACTTACGCGGTCTCGCCTGCGTTTCAATCAACCGTTACTCGTCGAAATATCTCTTGTACTCGTCGGGATCGAACTCTTCGGCGGTCTCTGCGAGCGCGGCGGTGCGACGTGCGTTCATTGTACGCTTGATCGCCGCTATCACCTCGAACAGCGCGACCGAAAACACGGCGGCAATGATGAGCGCGTCGAACATTCCGGGAGAACCCAGACGCATTTCCACGCTCGGCAGAAACGCGCCGACGGCGGTGCTTATTCCCTCGCCGACCGGAAAACCGGCGAATATCGCCGCAAGCGCCGCAAGTTTCGTCTTGCCCACGAGAAAGCCTATCGCGCCGCACAAAAACCCGACCACTATAGCCGTCACCACCGTGCTTGCGATAGGTTCGACCAAAAGCCGCACCGCCACATACGACGCGGCAACGGCGCTGAGCGCCACGAGCGCGCGGTAATGCTCGCGCGTTCTGTGCGCAATGATAAAGAACACTGCGGCAAAGCACGCCGGAGCTATAAATCCAGCGACGTTTACCGTCACCGCACCTATCCGAAAAGACGGGATGAACGCGCAACCTATAAGCACGCCCACCATTACGAACGCCAACCAATACGCCACGCCGAAGCTCTTGAACACACGCTCGGCAATGCCGAAAAACAACAGCACCGCGACCGAGCCTAAAAGTATAAGTCCGATTATCATATAACTTTATTATTGCCACACTCCGCTCGGTTAAAACAAAAAGCAGGCTTTCGCCTGCTCTCGTATCACATTACAGTATACTGCTCCAACCGCTCAGTCTGCGCACGCCCGAACTGTCGTTGCCTTTCATATACTCGATAAAATCGAAGTTACGCCACTTCTTTCCGTCTAGATTGTACACCTTAACGCTTTCGATATAAATAGTCGGTGACGGCGGTTCCCATCTGTATCCGCTCGAAATCTTGTCGTTTATCTCCTTAGTGGAAGCTATGATCTCGATGTTTTCTATCGTCTTGTCGTTGAGCGCGTGTCCCACACGCGTCGCACGAAGCGTCTCCGTCGACATAACGCCGCTGCTGCTGATGACGTTCACGAGATCGGTAGGTTGATCGTCGTAAGAAAGCTGAAACTCGGTATGCGTCTTATCGTACAAAAACGCAAGAACGCCCTTCTGCTCCAACAGCGCCGTCTTTGTGCCGTTGGCGTCCGCTCTGAGATAGTACGTAAACTTATCGCGGACGTTTTCAAACCTGCTGTTTTTGAGCGCGTCGAACTTACTGCAATAGCTTTCGTTCTGCGAATGATGCTTTGTGCGCGAATAATCGCTTGATGACGTAGCCGACGCCAGCGGCTGATCCTCGTACCCGCCGAATCTCAACCATCCGCTCTGCGCGTCGAAAAACACCGTGTTGTCGAAATATCCGTTCTTGGCGAGAAATATAAAGTTTGTCGCCGCAGTATCGTATTCCGCCTCTTCCACTACGTATTCGAGTACCATACCGTTGGACAGATTAAATCGCGCTATTACGTTTTTGTATCCGCGATACGGATTGACAAGATACGCGATAACGGGGACGAGCAATGCGACAAGCACCAAAACGACCGCCACGCACACGACGGCGCCGACAAACGCCGCCGAACGTTTGGATTTTTTCTGCTCCGCGACCATTGCCGCTTCCGCAGAACTGCGGTCGACATTATTATCGGCGACAGACTTACCGCCGCCGCGCTGTGCCGCTATACGTTTTTGTTTGCGCTCTTTAGCCGTGAGCGAATACGTTCTTTTCCGCTGTTTCAAGTTGAACCTACTTTTTTCCGTTGCGTATTTGATTTAGCCGTTCTTCGCGTTCGCGGCGTATTTTATCCCTTCGACTTTCCGCGTCAGAATTATTGGGCGTTACGGCGTCGGCTCTGCGCGAAGAACGAATGTCTGCGCCGTTTTTTACTTCTGTCGGCTTCCGGGTTGGTGAAACAACCGAACCGTTCGACGGCATACCGTCGTCGCGGTTAGCCTTAGACGAACGAGTGAGCGGTTCGAATGCTCCGCTCTGCATCGGAATATCGAAGTCTTTCATAAAGTTGTCGAATCCGCCGAGCTGTGCCGATTGCACCGATTCGCCGACGGCAGGCTCTGCCGCTATGATATTGTCCGCAGGCGACGGAACGGGCTCCGCTACGACGGCGGCTTCGACCTCTGCGGTCATAAAATCATTTGCATTCGACTTCAAACCGCCCGTCATATAATCGAGTCCCGACTTTTGCTGTGCGCTTTGCGGAGCAAACATCTCGTTGATCTTTTTATTAAGTACGTCTGCGGCATCGACCTCGCGCGTAGTGAGCGGCGATACGATCTCCACAAAATCCGATCCGTCGACCGCTCGCGCGCCTATCTCGTCGGACATCGCAGGTTGTTCCGGCTGAACGATCGGTTCGGGTCGAACGGATACGACGTTCTCCGTTTCCGCCGATCGCGACGGGTTGACGGGAGATAACGGCACTTCGGCAACGGTCGGTTGCGCATTGCCGCCGAAATCGCGCATCGCCTCGTTCATATCGGCGAAATCCTCTTCGCCGAGCGCGTCGATAGGCAGGATCATCGGCTCTGCGGGTTGCGCATTAACGCCCTGAGGCTGTGCGGCGGACTGAGGCTGCGTTCCCGGTACCGCATAAGCCTGCTGAGCATACGCGATGGGGCTTACGGGTTGAGGTACGGTGTTGTACACGGCTTTATCGCCTTGAAGGTTGCGTTTATAGTATACCGTTTTGGATAGGTTTATATATGGTGTAAGGAATATGAATCCCAATCCGAGCGTCAGTACGCACAACAACCCCCAGCCTATAAACGTTGCGTGAAGCCCCATATACAGACCGAGCTTGCCGCTCATCACCTTGCGCGACGCTTTGAGCGCCGTCGTCGCTTTCATCTTGGGGTTGGCTATAAGCAGATGGTTTGCCATAGAAGTGCCGGCGAGATATATCACTCCCGGTACGATCAAACACAACAGCAGTAAAAACCCTATAAACGTACGCAATAAATTGACCTGCAATACCTTTACCACGCCGCTCCGAGCGAGCGTCTCGCCCAGCCGCCTGATATTGTAAGGCTTGCACTTATACGATGCGATGTAGTAGTCGACCATAGAATACTCTATCATTCCGCTTCCCACTACCGCGATAAGTCCGACTATAATACCGTAACATATCATACAGATAGCCGCAACCGTGTTTATATGCTCAAAGCACAGCACCGCCATCACAATAAGAGCGATGACCGTAACTATGATCGCAAACTCGATCGTATATATAACGATCGCTTGATGCATATTGAGCGGCAGTTTGCGCCGAGCTTCGGATTTTACGTCCCTAATACTCATCAGAAACATATTTTACTATATTATGCGGGTTTTGTCAATAAGTTAATCCGCATTTATGGCTCCGTAATTACGCGGTTGAAAGCCGCGAAAACTTAATCGTCGTTTTCTCCCCCGCCGTCAACGATCGTTTTATCGGCGACGGTGTTTTCGGACGCACCGTCCGCATTATTTTTACAACCGAAAAAAGTCTTTACTTTCTCGCCGAATCCTCCGGTCGACCGTTCCGCATTCTCTTCCGCACTATTCTTACCCGCTTTCGTAAAATCCTCGTTGCGGAACTTACGCAATAACCGAAATATTAGGAATATTATCGGCATTCCGAGATTGGTTTCCAGACAGGAATTGACGAGTAACGTCCGAATGCTCATCCCGTTCATAGGGCGTATTCCGTTTATGAGCAATGAGAACTCCCAACCGAACTGAACGAAGAATCCTATCGCAAACAGGCGAAGAATGCTTACGAACGGTTTATCTTCCTTGCGCAAAAGGAGTAAAAGCAAAATGAAATATCCGACTATCATCACTACGCCCATCCAGCCGTGATACGCGCCGGTCGTGCGCTGAGTGACTATTGTAGCTTCTCCTCCAAGCTCCGATACAGACGGACAGATCAGCCACCACACTACAATCGCGAATATCCAATATTTGCTCAGCTTGTCCTTTGCCACAAGCACCCATATGAATGCAAAGTTGGTTATGCCGTAACTCATAGACATCCATAAAAGCACCGCGAAAGTTTCGCCCGTATTCGCAAGCTCGCCGTCTATGAATATCTGCCTGGTGTGACTTATCAGATAAAATCCGCCGAAATCGACTATAGTGTACAACACGCCGCCGAAAAGAGCGAATGCGGCGGTCTGATACCGTTTTTTCCATATAAGCAGTGCCATAAAGAACACTATAAAAACTGAGTCCAGAATTATATACAGCAAGTTGAGACTGCGCGTCGGTGTGATTTCGGTAAAGTTTTCCATCGCCGCCGATAATAGTCCTATGTCCATAACCGCTCCTTTGTTCTTCGTATTATTGCGCGCATACGCGGAAACGTCGGCCGTTCCACGCCTATTGTAACACCGATGACAGATTTATCCAAGCGAAAAGACTCGATAAATTCGTTTTATAATACAAACCCGCTCTCGACCTTAAACACCTTGCCGTTCAGATACTCAAGCCCGCCGCTGAGTCCGCAGAATGACAGTTCGACGGCCGCGAGCATTTGAGTATCGGGATCGCCGTCGCGACCGTACTTTCCGTACTTCGGATCGCCGACTATCGGACAACCTATATAAGCGAGATGCGCACGTATCTGATGCGTTCTTCCCGTGTGCGGAAAAACCCGCAAGAGAGCGACGTCGCCGACGCGTTCGATCACCTCGTATTCAGTCACCATCGTCTTGTAGTTTTCTGACTTCCGCGTTGCAGACACGACCGCTACGTTTTCGGATGTCATCGCCGTATAAGCGACAAGCTCGGCGCGATCTTCAGTCGGCGCGGGACGCACTACCGCCTCATACACCTTGCGCGTGCGGCGGTCTTTGAACGCGAGCGTCAACGCGTTCTTTACTTCTTCGGTTTTGGCGAAACAGATAAGTCCGCTCGTGTTGGTGTCCAGCCTATGCACCGCGAAAAGTCCTTCGGACATTGCGGGCGCATCGTAACGCATACGCTTGGGTTTGTCGAACACGACGATATTTTCGTCCTCGTATATTCTGTTGACGGCAATATCTCTCACAAGTCCGTCCGGCACGAATGCAGTCACGACGGCGCCGGTATCGAGATTAACGTTCGTCTTTATCCTTTTCCCGTCGACGCGCACTTCGCCGCTCTTGATCAAAATATCGGCTTTCGAGCGCGATAATCCTTGCACGTTGCTTGCGAGGAATGCCGCCGCGCCCGTTTGTTTTTCGACTGTGAACCGTACTTTCTTGCCCATAATTTATCCCATACGTTTTTGTGCGCGCCGTCTCTTGACCGCCACACACTTTAATATTATCACGGCAACGGCACCAACCGCAACCGCACACGACCATAAAATTATAAAAACTTCGAGGTTTGTTCGATACAGCACCGCCGAGCGATAGAATACGAGCGACGCGAGATATGCGGTGACGGTATGAACAACCGCCGATAAAAGCGCGTATTTAACGCCGCACTCCTTAGCGAGCGCCGCAAGCGTCGCCACGCACGGCACATACAGGCAGGAAAAGATCATAAACGAGACCGCCGCCGCAGTCGACCCGAACACCTCGCCGAGCCCGCCAAGCGCGGCGATGACCGATATCAAAGTCTCTTTCGCCGCGATGCCGGATATAAGTGCCGTTACTGCGCGCCAATTCCCGAATCCCAACGGCGTAAATACGGGCGCGACGAAACCGGCAAACGTACTCATTATACTCTTATCGCCTCCGCCCGTAAAGCCGTATCCTATCGAAAAAGAGGAAAGCACCCACATTATCACGCTCACGCCGAGAACGACGGAGCCGACGCGCACGACAAACGACCACGTGTCGCTCAGCACCGACCTTGCGACGCGACGTGCCGACGGCAACCTGTACGGCGGCATTTCCATCAACAGTTCGTCCGACGCCCCGCCGCCGAACAGTTTTCGCGTCGCCGCAAGCACGCCGAGCGACACAAAAAACGCGAGTACGTACATAGCCGCCACGACGACCGAAGGCAATCCGAAATACGCCGCTATCGCGGTGAATACCGCAAGCCGTGCACTGCACGGCATATACGGCGCAATAAATGCGGCGCGCAACCGCGTAGCAGGCTCCGCTATCGCGCGGGTAGACAAAACGGCGACCTGCGAACAACCGAGTCCGAGAATTATCGAAAATGCCGCCCTGCCGCCGAGTCCGAATCGCCTGAAAAAGCCGTCGGTCACAAACGCGACTCTACTCATATATCCGCTGTCCTGCAAAAGCGACGTCAACAGAAACAGCAAAACTACCTGCGGCAAAAACGCCAACACGCCGCACACTCCCGCAAGCAATCCGTCGGTTATAAGCGATTTTACCCAATCGGGCATATCGGCTTTGCCGACAGGCTGTGCGGCAAGCGCGGGCAATCTTCCTATTAAATCCGATAAAGGTTTGCCCACCTCGAACGTTATTACGAATACCGCCGCCATTACGAGCAAAAACACGGGAAGAGCCGCCCTACCGACTAATATGCGGTCGATCTTTTCGGTAGCTGTAACGCCCCTCTTTTTTTCCGCGACGCCTCTCAGCACGCCGTCGATATATCCGTACCGAAGTCGAGCCGGAATGTCGCGATCGGAATCGCACCGTCCGCAGTCGACGCAAGCCGAACTTACTTGCTTTGCCGGTCTTACGCCCAACCTATTCATTACGTCGTCGTCGCATTCCAGTACTTTTGTTGCGGCAAACAAAGGTGCATAGCCGCTCGACATAAAACTCGCTCGTCCGCTCAATCGCTTTTGTTCCGCTGCGATCCTCGCATCGTTCGCATAACTCAAATCGGGTACTGCGGCACGCTTCGCCGCTTTCAATATCTCCGCGCGAGGGTTTGCGGCGCGCTCGGAAGTGCCGACGACGGGGATTCCCAACCGTGCCGACAAGAGATCCAAGTCCACTTTGCCGCGCGCCTCGTCCATCATATTCACTGCAAGAACGATCTTTTTCCCCGCTTCCGCAACCTGCGTCAAAAGATATAGATTGCGGCGTAGATTATTCACTTCGGCGACGCAGACTATCACGTCGAAATCTCCGAACAACACGCCGTCGCGCGTTATGCTCTCTTCCGCCGAACGCGGCGTAAGCGAATACGTTCCCGGCAGATCGACTACCGTAACGTCGCGGCATCCTACGATATGCTTTCTGCGCGCGTCGACAGTCACGCCGTGCCAATTTCCTACGGGCGCGTCGGAATTAGTCAACCTGTTGAACAGGGTCGTTTTCCCCACATTTGGATTGCCGCATAACGCGATTTGCATACTCACCCTTCGACGACGTAAATCAGGCGTGCGGTATCTTCGCCCGTCACGGCACAGAAATCGCCGTAATCGACTAGAATACCCGCTTTTTTTCGCGCCCGAACGCCGAACTCGGCGTCTATAAGTCCCATATCGACCAACCGTCGGTGCGTATCCCCGCCGCCGCCGACCGCAGTCACTTTGCCTTTACGTCCGTCGAAATCGAAAAGCGTCATACAACCTCGATCATTTGAATTCGTTGATAAATTCTATAAACGTAGTCACGTCGCGGAAGTCGCGGTACACCGACGCGAATCGCACATAAGCTATCGGGTCGAGTTCTTTGAGCCGCTCCATAACAAGCTCGCCTATCTTGCGCGACGGCACTTCCTGTTCGAGCGAATTGTACACCTGCTTTTCGACAGACGTCACGAGCGCGTCGATGTCACGAATAGCTACGGGGCGCTTTTCACACGACTTTATCACGCCGCTTTTTATTTTGAGCGGATCGAACGGCTGACGAGTGCCGTCGTTTTTAACGACCAACACGGGCGTGGACTCGATGACTTCGTAAGTCGTGAACCGCTTGCCGCACTGCAAACACTCGCGGCGACGGCGTATGCTGTTACCGTCGTCAGTCGAGCGCGAATCGACCACCTTGCTTTCCGCATTGCCGCAATATATACATTTCATAATATGCGTTTCCTCTGTCTTTATGCGTATTTTCGTAGGCGCGCGGCAGTGCCTGTCCGCCTCGATTATGAAATATATTATATCATAAAACTTGCGGTTTGGCAACAAATTGATTTGTATATCCGAACATAACTTTACGCTTTGCCTGCGCCCAGATGTATCGCATAATAAAAGTGCGACGCTTATGCGCCGCACGGTTATATTTGATCGGAATTACCCTTCGTTCCATCTTTGCGAGCAATCGAACAGCATACACTTTTCGCACTTGCCGTCGCAATCGTCGCGCCCTCCGTCCGATTTCTTGGGCGGTTTCGGCGGCTTCGGGGGCGGCAGGCGTTCGGGTCGCGCCGACGGAACACAGGTGGGCGATCCGCACGGAAGATCGTTTATCTCGACGAGTATAACGTCTTCTCCTATCTTCTGCAAACACGCGAACGGAACAAAAAGATCCTGTGACTTGGAAAATACGCCGCGCTTGCCGTAAGGCAGGATAACGCCCTTAACTCTGCCGTCGGTCGAAAATATCATATCTATGATATGACCGAGTCTGCGTCCGTCGCTGCCGTTGATAACTTCGAGCCGTCTGAGCTCGCAAAACGATAAATCGCTGTCCATAAACTCTATATATGCGCGCGATCTCGATTCGGTTAACGATTTTCGACTTTTTATTTTCGGTTTGTGCCGACACACGCGTATTCGCGGCGTATAACGACCGAAAAAAAGCGCCAAACTTAATGTTACCATACAAGAGAGGTACAACCGATGAACACACGCGTGGATATTTGCGGGTTGGACACGTCCACCCTGCCTAAACTCAAACACGACGAAATGATGGAACTGATCAAAAAAGCGCAAAACGGCGACGAAACCGCCCGCGATAAATTCATTATGGCTAATCTCAGACTGGTGCTTTCCGTTACGCAGAGATTTGCAGGCAAAAAGCAAAGCGCCGACGATATATTTCAGGTCGGATGCATCGGACTTATCAAAGCTATGGAAAACTTTAACGTGTCGTACAATCTGCGTTTTTCCACATACGCCGTGCCGATGATAATAGGAGAAATTCGCAGGTTTTTGCGCGACTGTTCGCCGCTTCGCGTTTCGCGATCGGTGCGCGACACGGCATATCACGCATTGCAGGCGCGACAGCAGATCGAACACGATACGGGCGACGCCGCGACGGTAGAGGACATCGCCGCCGCGCTCAATCTGCCCGTTTCGAGCGTCGTGTACGCGCTCGACGGTATATCCGATCCCGTCTCGCTGTTCGATCCCGTTTATCACGACGGTGACGATACCGTGCTCGTTATGGATCAAATAACGGACACTTCGGACGAAAACAGACTGACGCGCATCGACGTCGACGAAGCTGTATCCAAGCTGAGCGAACGCGAGCGCAAAATATTGATGATGCGGTTCTACGAAGGCAAAACGCAGATGGAAGTATCGAAAGAAATAGGAATATCCCAAGCGCAGGTCAGCCGTCTCGAAAAGACCGCGATAGCGGCGATCCACAATAAAGTCGTATAATTCGCAAAAGCTAACGAATAGGGAATCAAAAAACTGAATTTCATAATCGTGCTTTTATGCGATGGCAAAACGCTCTTGAACAAACTATTCGAGAGCGTTTTGGGGTTTTACGGGAATTTCTTCCAAAATGCCAAAAGTGTTTTTGTATGGTGCTATATTTATCGTTTTCTTTTGCTGTAAGTATTTCGCTTCCTTGTGCGTGAACCAAGACCGCGCCCATTTCTCTCTCGTTGCGCCGTTCTCGTCTCGGTACTTAACCTTAACGTAGCAAACTACCCATTTCACAACATTTGTTACTTCGCCTTGCGTAACGGTATTCGCTTGCGGTGTTTGAATAATTCTGTCGTTGTTATATGTGCTGCCGTAAACTTTCTTCTTGATTTTCCTATTCATTACGTTGCGGTAGATACAACGATATATAAGCAAGTACAACGCAATGGGAACAGGAAAACTCCAAATTATCGCAACTCTCAATGCCCGTTCATAATTAAATGACGGCAAGCGTTTGCCACACCAATCACTATTGGGATCAATATATATTTTTATCTTTTCTCCTACTTCCGCTTTTGCCGTACTTTCATTGGAATGGACAGCCGCTCTTCCTTTATAAACAGTTCCCCATTCACTATTATATTCATAAATAGTAACCCAATTTTTAGTATTCTTATTGCTCGACGAATAATCATAGCCGTAAGAAACTATTGTAGTTTCAACTTCGATCGCATTTTCACTCAAATACTTATAGTGATCTTGACTGTGATAATCCCACCACATAAAAATGAAGGTAATGACGAAAACAAGAGCAACCAATATCAACAGCGCAGATATTAGAATTCTATTCTTTTTTATACCTATATCTTTTACGTCCATAGATATTCCTTGCTATTTCGCCACCGACTTTTCTTCCTAAATGACGCAGGTGTTCTATACTTTAATTATATCACTATTTTACCGTGTTTGCAAGTATCGTTATGTCAATCGGTCTCTTGTAGCCTAATTCGTCCACAAAGAAAAAACAATGAAAAGACGCGGCTTAATGCCACGCCTGATTAACTGAATTCCGCAAAATTTTTATACTTCCCTATGGGAACTACTGTAATGCGATACGTGCTTTGTTTATATTGCGCCGTCACACTTGCAACGCTTTCGTTATATCTTTTTTAAGCCTGTAAATTATCTTTTTTTCGAGCCGCGAAATGTACGATTGAGAGATACCGAGAATGTCTGCGACTTCTTTCTGCGTTTTTTCGCTTGTTCCGCCCAAACCGAATCGCATTTGCATAATAACGCGTTCGCGACTGTTCAACCGTCCGAGTGCTTCGGCGAGCAGACGCTGTTCCGCCTCGTTTTCAAGTTCTTTGCCTACGGTATCGGGGTCTGTGCCGAGAATATCCGCCATTACAAGCTCATTGCCCTCGTAATCTATATTCAACGGCTCGTCCAGCGAAACTTCGGCGCGCAATCTCGACACGCGCCGAAGGTGCATCAATATTTCGTTTTCTATACAGCGCGACGCATAAGTGGCGAGCTTGATGTTCTTGTCGGTATCAAATGAATTGACCGCCTTTATAAGTCCTACCGTGCCGATGGAAATGAGATCTTCCACATCAACGCCGGTATTGTCGAACTTGCGCGCAATATACACAACAAGCCTGAGATTGTGTTCTATCAGCAACGTCTTCACTTGCGGATCGGTTTTGAGCCTTGCGAGCGCGTCCGCCTCTTCCTGCGGCTCCAACGGGTGCGGAAGTCCCTCGCCCGACGTTATGTATTCGAGCGCGCACGTGTCGCCGTCGACTGCCGCAATCGCACGCTTGATCTTTTCTATAATCTCGATTATCTTCATACTTCCTCCGCGACCGCAGCGGGATTCAACAGCATTTCGTGGTCTGCGGAGAAAGAATGTCCGCCGACAAGTCCTACCATTGCATTTATTGTATGTTGTCCGGCAGCCGAATAGACCGTTATTTTAGTCGGTTTGATGACGTATGCCTTACTGCTTCCCGCCGCAGTACGCACCGTTATCCGTCTGAATCTATCGAGGTTTTTCAAAAATTCGCGCGAACTTTCCCCGTCGAGTTTTTTCATAAATCGCTCGCAATCCGTAATGACGAGCGGCAAACCCGTCTTATCGTCGAACACGCAGTTCCCCGTATCCAAAAACGCCGAAAACGTAAGTCTTTTACCGAACACCTCTATGTCCGTTCCGTACTCGTAGGGAGCGCGCGCACGAAGTATTCGCATTCGTTTAATCGCGTACCGAGCGCAAAAATACACGACCGTGCCCGCGCCGAGCACTATAAACAGCGGACATTTGCGGCTGAATTCCTCTGCGCCGCCTGCCGACGAGTATATCACGAGTCCGAATGCATAACTCGCTCCGCCAAGCGCGAACGTACAGCACAGAAAAAGTAAAGCGGACAATATGGGGCGCGGCGTTTTGATGAATAAAATACAGCTTAAAATCACCCATAGCGCCGCTTTGACGGCTATTTGCGCCGTCACGCCGATTTTCATAAGTGGATAGAACACTGCGACGACAGTACCCGCAGTCGCAGACGCAATCAACCGCCATACGTTTGCACGCTTATGGCACAGCGCTGTCGCGATAGCTCCCGCGAGGTATGTAAGCACAAAATTATCCAGAATGACAAACTCGATGTACATACCGATATTGTAGCAGATGTCGCCGAGTTTGTCCGCATATCGCGAATAGAACAAATCGTTTGATTTTGAGAGTTTTTTATTGTTTTTGTCAATACCTGTACGCGCTTGTCAAATATCGGTTTTTACGGTTTTACCGACGATTTTGGCAATATCGATTGATAACATAATATTTTACGAATAGAAAAACCGCCCGTAGGCGGTTTTGTGTTTTTACGTTATCTGCGGCGGTTGATGCGTTCCCACCAACTTAGTTCACTCGGATCGTCGATGTCGATGCGCCCGTTGTTGGGATTGGGACGCGGCTTTGGCGTTTCCTGAACAGGCTGTTGTCTGACGGGTTGATTTTCACGGATCGGCTGTTGCGGTTCGTCGAACAAAAGCGGTTGTCTCGGCGGCACCGGTTGCTGCGGAACTTGCGGTTGCCGATCGACGGCTTGTTGCGTCGGTGCGGACTGAAACGGCGACGGCGTTTCCTGCGCGGAAGCGGGATTCTCCACACCCTGCTTATTAAAGCCGGTTGCAATAACGGTAACCTGTATCTCGTCCTTGAGTTCGGGAACGAACGCCGTGCCGAATATTATATTTGCATCTTTTGCGCATACGCCGCGAATCAGCTCGACTGCGTTTGCGATCTCGTCCATCTTGACTTCTTTGCCCTCGACGTTTATAATAGCGCGCGTCGCACCCTCTATAGAAGTGCCCAGCACCGCGTTATTGACAGCTTTTTTAACAGCCTCGATAGCGCGGTTGGATCCGCCCGCGCGACCGATGCCCATTATCGTATCGCCGCCCTTCGTCAATATTGTGCGTATATCCGCAAAATCCACGTTCACTCTGCCGGGATTGGCGATAAGATCGGTCGTCGCCTGAACGCCCTGTCGAAGAACGTCGTCGGCGTATTGGAACGCGCTCTGCGTAGTCATATTCATATCCTTTGCGACGCTTGCGAGCCGCTCGTTGGGTATGACTATTATTGCGTCCACAAACTTGCGGAGGTTTGCAATACCTATCTGCGCATTGCGTTCGCGAACAGCGCCTTCGAACTTGAACGGAGTCGTTACGAACGCAATCGTAAGTATGCCCAGCTCGTGCGCTATCTCGGCAATGACCGGAGCGGCGCCCGTACCCGTACCGCCGCCCATACCTGCGGTGATAAACACGAGGTTCATATCCTTGATAAGCATCGACAGCGTGTTTTTGCACGCTTCGGCCGCCTGTCTGCCCACCTCGAAGTTTGCACCTGCGCCGAACCCGTCGGTCAATCCGGAACCTATCTGAATGCGCTTTTCCGCTTTGGAAACGCGCAATGCCTGATAGTCGGTGTTTATTGCCATAAACATATCGACTTTAACGCCGGCGTTTATCATATTGTCGACGGCGTTGCTTCCGCCGCCGCCCACGCCTATAATTGCCGTTTTGACGCGCTTGTCGTCCTTTTTGGCGGTCTGCCCCGCCGCAGAGCGCGTGTTATCGAATATCATAGTAATTCTCCTTGTAATTGTCCGAAATTAAATATTCAGCGTTTGGCGAACAACCGTCTGAACTTGCCGGCCGGTCCGTTATACGCGGACTCGCCGGACAGTACCATATCCATAACGGCAAGCGACGACGATAAATAGGGTTTATCGAACAGCGGGAGGCTCGGTCTTACAAGCTCTACCTCGCGGTTGAGACACTTACCCAAATAATCGGTCGCGCCGCGAATGCTCAGTCCTCCGCCCGTCACCGCAAGCACGCTCGTTTCGGGAAGGGCGTAATCGCACACTTTGAGTGTTTTTTCGACATACCGTGCAAACCTGAGTATCTCGGTCTTGACTATTTCGTTCACTTCCTTTACCGAGTACACGTGCTTGTCGTAATCGCAATCGACAGTATACTCCGTCTGCATAAATCCCTGCTCGTCGTCGGGCGGAATATAGTTCGGCTCGACTGTAAGCGAAACCTGACGTTTGAGCTTGTCCGCCTCGCGCATAGATATGTCCAGATTTTCGGACAGCGCCAAAGTTATGCGGTCGCCGCCCCACGGAAAAAAATACTGTCTGCAAATACCGTCGCCGCGCCCGATAACGAACGTAGTGCCGAATGCGCCCGCGTCCGCAAACATAACGCCCCTGTCCCTGCGGAAGTCATCGAACAGGAACAACATTTCGGCGAGCGGCGATGCGACAAAATCCACGTCGGTAACGTTGGTGTCTTCGAGCGCCGCTTCGACGGGTTCGATGAAATTCTTGATGTCGGCGAGCATAAACGAGATACTGCCCGCAAGCCGCGTCGAAGCCATACCTACCGGCAGGATCAGCTTGCGCTCGTCGTCGAGCTTATAATATATCGGCTGGATGTTGATGACCTTATAGTTTTCGTCATCGCCGAATACGTTGGCGTGCTTATGCAACGCCTCTACGTCACGCTCCTGTATGCGTCGTTTTCTACCCAGCGATATAGCCTCTTCATTTACGCGGCATAAAAGAAAATCACCGGGTACGCCGACGTATAGACGCGTAATCTTGGTTCGTGCGTAAGATTCCGCCGCGCTTATCGCGCGTTCGACTGAGGCCGACAGACCGGCGTTGGTATGCCACTCGCCGCCCGAAAAGCCGAAATATTCACTCACGCCGATACCATCGATACATATCGAGTTATTGATCCCGCGACTGCCGATCAAGACCGTTATCTTGCTCGTGCCGAAGTCCATTATCGCAACGCTTTGTTTCAAAACACAACCTCGTAATGCGCAAACGCACTTTATACCGTTTATTATACAATCGACCGCAATAATTGTCAAGTGACGGATATAAAATATCCGATCCGTAACAAAAACACCGTTATGCGGAAACGCCGTAGTATTTCTCGTAATATCCGTCTTCGGGCGAATACACGACGGTCGGATTTCCGTCCGCGCCGACTCCGACACGAATCACACCCGAAACCTGCGAAATGCCGAGCGAGTCGGACTTCATAAATGCGCTCCAACCCTTGTCCAAAAGCTCTGAAAACTCTTCGCCCGTGCCGCGCACTTCAACGCCGCAACCTGCGACCGTCTTGATAAAGACATATCCCGACCTTGTAAAATCGACAAAACGCACACTGTCCGCGATCTGCCAATCGCTCTTGCCCGTCGAACGCATATACTCGATAAATTTCCCGGTCAGCACTCTGTCATATCCGTCGCTGTTCTGAAAATACGCGCCGAGCGTCGTCGCTACGGCCGACGACGGTTTGATCGTGAAAAATCCGAACTGTTCGACGTCGGAAGAACTGCCTATTCGTCCCGACGAATAACATTGATAATAGGTATTGCCCGATAAATACTGAAACGCATTGTCGTGTACTATGTAATTGATCGAAACTCTGTCGGGGAACTTGCGCTCTATATTTATCACTTCGACGTTATAATACGCATTCTCTATCCTGTTCTTGACAGCGCTGTCCTTTATGAAGAACATCGAACTGTTCTTTTTGATTCCCGATGCCTCTATGACTTTGCCGTCGTAATCGGGCGCGTTTTCATAATAACCGTATGCTTCCACATCGCGAACGAGAAAAGTCGCGCACCCTGCGATTATGAAAACCACGAGTACGGCGACAACGGATAATAGAATTATCAGCCTTTTGTTTCTCATACGTATATCATTATAGCAAACGTCGGGTTAAAAATCAAGTGTTTATACAAACGTGTTTTATCAGACAAACAAAAGCACTGTCGATTATGCTTACGTATGATCCACTCTGCGTATTTTAGCGCCGACCGATGCGAGCGTGCGCTCTATGTATTCATAACCTCTGTCAATATGTTCTACGCCGGTAATGACCGATCGCCCCTCCGCCGACAGCGCGGCTATGACAAGCGCCGCACCGCCGCGAAGATCCAATGCGCCAAGTACAGCGCCGTGAAGAACTGGTACTCCGCGAACGACCGCCACCCTGTCCTTAACCGTTATTGCCGCTCCCATTTTTGACAGCTCCGCCGTATATCCGAATCGGTTTTCGAACAAGTTCTCCACTACTATCGAACTGCCCGTAGCACGCGACAGTACCGCGCAGAACTGAGGCTGAGCGTCCGTAGGGAACGCGGGGTACACGTTCGTTTCCAGTTTGTGCAACGGGCGCGGTCTGCCTTCCGCAACGACGCGCACCGTTCCGCCGTGTCCTATGTATAGTTTGACGCCCATTTTTTTCAAACGCTCGGTAATACCGAAAACGTGTTCGGGTACCACGTTTTTAACGGCGATCTCCCCGCCCGTCGCGGCAACTGCGGCGAAGAATGTTGCGGCGCAAATTCTGTCGGGAATAGGTCGGTAACTGCATCCGTGCAGACGTTTAACGCCAGTAACGCGTATGACCGACTCGCCCGCACCCACTACCTTGCCGCCCATCGCGTTTATAAAATCCGCGAGATCGACTATCTCCGGCTCGCGCGCGGCGTTGACTATCACAGTATCTCCGTCGAGCAATGCGCCTGCCATCATCAGATTTTCGGTAGCGCCGACCGACGCGAAATCGAGATTTATCACGCCGCCGCGCATCTTCGACCCGTCGCAACATATAACGCCGTACTCGTCGGCAATGCCGACGGCGAGACTTTTAAGTCCGGAAATATGTAAATCTATCGGCCTCAATCCTATCTCGCACCCGCCGGGATGGCTTATGTAAGCACGCCGACACCGCGAAAGAATCGAACCGAGAATAAATATAGACGAACGAAGTTTGCCCGTCAGATCGGAATTTATGACGTTTAGCGAGATATTTCTGCAACAAACGTGCAAATCATTGCCGACGAACTCCGCAGAACAACCCAGATGCCGCATTATGTCCAGCATTGCGTCTATATCGCGCAGTCGCGGGCAATTCTCGATGATAACCGGATCTTCCGTAAGTATACACGCGGCTATAATAGGCAATGCCGCATTCTTTGCCGTTTGTACTTCTATCTCGCCGCTCAGCGGGACTCCACCGTCAATAATGAATTTATCCATACGCCACCATCCGCTTCTTTTTTAGTATATGTGTGCGTATGCCGTTCGGTTACCGACGTAAAAACGCCCGCAAGCATTCTACGCTTGCGGGCGTTTGTTTACATTATGCGATTAGTCTGTTTTACTCTTCGTCGTCGTCCGAACCGATGAGCCTGTCGCGAAGCTTATTGACAACGAGCTTATTGGCAAGCTGACGTACACGCTCCGAACTTTCGTCGATCGCGACCGTCGTAAGTTCTTCGGGCAATTCGCGCAATATCTCTTCCACACGCTCGTCCGTTACGCCGTTCTCGGCAAGCTGTTCGACGAGTTGATCAATGACGAGTTTGTTGGCTACTTGTTGCGCGAGTTTGTCAAGTTGATCGGCTACATCGTCCGCGTGCAGACGAGGATTGAGCGCAAGATCGTCGACGGCAGTCATTTTCTCGACTTCGGCGCTTATTCTCTTTGCAATATCGTCGTCTGCTACACCGAGTTGCACCGTATGCGCGGTCACGGACGCAGTATCCGTCGCCGCAGTTTCATTTCGCTTTGTCGCCGGCTTTTTACTGCGGTTGCCGCTTGCAGACTTTTTCTTGCTACCCGATTTCGACCCCGATTTGGAACCGGACTTGGAAGTTCCCGACTTGGAAGTAGAACGTTTCTTAGTCGCAGTCTTTGCGGCGGGCTTTTTCTCCGGCTCTACAATGCCGGCGATCTCGTTCAACTGATTTTTAAGATCGGACAGCGAATCGGACAGTTCATCGTCGGACGCCGCGACGTCGCTTTCGCTTCTGTGTTCGGCGAGCGCGGTCACCTCGTTGCGCAGACGCGCTATCTCGTCTAGGATAAGCTCGTTCTCTTTGCTGGGCTTTTCTCTGCCGAGTTCTTCGCGCAGATCCGCAAGTTCGCTCAATATCGCATCGTTATCCGAAGTCGTCACACCGGGACGGGAAATCATTTCGCGCAGTTTCGCCACTTCTTCCGCTACGGAATCGGTCGACGCAAGTTCCGCTTTCAAGCTCTCTATCTCGCCGGCGATCTTCGTTCCCGTATTCTGTGCGATGTAGCTGTTTTGACGCTCCAACAGGTGCGCCATTTCAGACATAAAGTTAAGTGTCGTAAGATCTGCATCGCGCTGATTTGCAAGCTCCGTGCGCAACGAATCCAACTCTTCCAAAATCTTGGTGTTCGTCGCGTCGGCGCCGAGTTTCGTCACACGCTCCGCAAGAGCGTCGTACATACCGTCGCGGTCGTCGAGAACGGCACGGATCTGTGCAAGTTCGTCGGACAGCGCGCGAATCTCTTCGGACGAACCCGCCGCGTCGATCTGGTCGTGCAACGACGATATTTCGTCGAGAATGATGTTATTGTAGCTTTCGTAATTGGTTTCGCCCGAACGAGCGTCGTTGACGTTGGCCATACTGATCGCGAACAATTGATCGCGAAGCGACTGAACTTCCGCAAGTATCGCGTCGTCGGCGGCGCGGTCGGTTTCTCCCGCTATACGCTTGACGTCCTCTATCTGCTCACGCAACGCTTGGAACTCGTCGCGCAGTGCCAATATCTCGTTGATAACGCCGAGATCGGGTTCGTCTTTGAGCGTCTGTACGTCCGCACGTATCGTCGTAACGTCCTCCGCAAGACCGTACAGGTTTTCCGGCGACGTAAGCATCTGGCGAATTTCCGCGATCTCGTCTCGCATAGCCGCGACTTCCGCAGAGTTGCCGCTTTCCGCCGTAACTGTAGTCAGCGAACGAAGCTGTGCGATCTCGTCGCGGATTTCGCCGAGTTCTTCGGACAAAGGCAACGCCGTATCCACGTGCGCCGCGAGAGCGTCGCGAATTCCGCGCATCATACCGTCGTCCAACACGGCAGGCTGAGGCTGTTGCGTTCCGACAGTTGCGATCTGATCTTTAAGCTCGCGTATCTCTTCTATGAGCGCGGCATACGACGTATCGCCGTTCTCGGTCTGCGTAGGCGCGGAAGCAAGCATCATATCGTGTACCGCATCGCGCAAGGAAGCTATCTCGCCCGCCAAATCGACCGAATTGTTCTGTCTGAGCTGTTCGTTTTCGGCGCGAAGCGCTTGGAGTTCCGCACGCAGTTCGGCGATCTCACCGGATACGTCTACGGGCGCCAGCGCGCTGATAGCCGTTTTTATCTCGTCGATCTCGGCATACAGTCCGGATACCGCATCGTCGGCAATAGGAGCAACCGACTCGCCGCCTTCCGTGACGGTAGGCTGTGCGATGCGAAGTTCGGCGATAGCGTCGTTTATCTCGTCGAGCCTGTCTGCAAACTCCGCAACGTCGACCGCAGAAAGCTCGGAAGCCATATTGTCTATCGCTTCTTTGAGTTCCGCAATACCAGCGCCGGGTTCTTCGGACTGAGCAACGCCGCCCAAACTCTCTATCATAGCGCGAAGCTCGTCGACCTGAGCGGTTATCGCATCCAATCTCTCGACGGGAATAAGTTCGTCGACATGTTCTATACCGTTCTTAATGTCGATTATCTCGTTGAGAACGACGTTAAGCTCGCCGGATGCGGTTTCCGTAGCGTCGGCAGCTTCGCCTGCGAGCGTCGTTCTACGGCTTATAATGTCCTTCAACTCGTCGATATTGTCGGTGATCGCGCCCTGATCGGCACGGAGCGCCGTCAATTCGTCGAGAATTATATTGATGTTGTCGGTGGAATCGACGGTTTCCGTCGGATCTCCCGACTCTTCTTGCACCGCCGTTACGTTGAGTACCTCGTCCTTGAGCGCAAACACTTCGTCGCGAAGCGATACGATCTCATTGAGTACGAGATTGATCTCGCCGTCCGTAGGAACGGGTTCTCCGCCGACGGAAATCGCGGCTACGTCTTCGCGAAGCGCACGCACTTCGTCGAGAAGATTACCGGACGATATCGCCGCGAGTTCGTTCTTGATAGCTTCAAGTTCGCCGGAAACCTCATTCTGATCGACTATACGCGACGCTTTTATATCGTCGCGGAGCGACAGTATTTCGGCTACCGTATCATACTCGGATTCTGCGTCGATTCGCTCTTTGATGACCGAAAGCTCATCGATGATCGCTTGCAGGCTTTCACTTGACGTTTCGGCAATATCGCCGTCCGCGTAATCGACATCTTCGCCGTCCAAGCGTGCGCGAATATCCTCAACATCCGCAACGAGACCGTTGAGCATTTCGGTAGGCTGAAGCATTATCTTTATCTGCTCTATGCTCTCCGCAATGTCGGAGCTTGCCTGCTCGCCGCTAACACCGTTATTCTCCGCAAGCGCCGCCTGTAAGTCGGCAAGCTGTGCGTTGATACCGTCGAGCGCCGTAGCGTTGTAATCTGTAATGCTCTGCGTAACGCTCTCTATCGACGCGAGACGTTCACGGATTTCCGAAATTTCGGTAACGAGCGTGTCACGCGTCTCATCGTCTATTCCTGCGGCGGAAATGGTTCCGTCGAGCTCGTTGATATGGATTTCTTCGCGAATGCCCGCAACAGCGTCTATTATATCCTGCTTGTTGGAATTTGCCGTTTGTTCGAACGCTTCGAGTTTTTCGATGACCGCACCGATGTCGCCCGCAAGCGCCGCAATGCCGTCGTCCTCTTGTGCTCCGACGTCGCCGCCGTCCAGCTTTTGACGAATATATGCTATGTCATCTTGCGCCTGCGTGAGCGACGCTACGCTGTCCAAAATCGCGCCGGTATTGTCGCGAACGACCGTAATATCTTCGGCTAAACTTTCGGGAATGGATCCGAGCAAAGCATCCGTATCTGCGCGGATGCCCGCAACAGCGTCGAACAATGTATCCCCGTCGCCGTTAGATTCGCCGTGAATACTGTCCGCAAGCGCATTGACCGATTCAAGTATCGCAGCAACATTGTCGCGCATAACCGCAATATCGTCGTTCTGAGACATAACGGTCAGAGTGTCCAGAATGGAATACGTGTTATCGCGCGCGGCAATCAGATCGTCGTTCTGCGGCATAAGAGGAAGAGTATCGAGAACGGTATTTATTCCGTCGCGAATCTCTTCTATCTCTTCGCCGTAAGCGCCCGCAGTCTGCCTGTCTTCATCCGATTCAACGTCCGACGCAGCCGCTGCGTCAAGCCTGTCGATAATGGCATTGAGCTGTTCGCTTATGGGAGCAAGCGCATCGAGCGCGGCAACACTTGCGTCGCGCGCACCGGCAAGGTCTTCGCGGACCGCCGCGACATCCTCGCGCACGCCGACGATGTCGTCGGAAAGCGGGCGCACCAGACCGAGCGTCTCGTCTACGCCGCCCGCAATATTAGCTACTCCGTTGTTTACATTGTTAATGCCGTCTATCGCCGCCGACACGCCGTCCTTTGCGGAAGCAACGTCGTCGGAAACAGTCGATAAAGCGGATATGCGCGCCGTTATTTCGTCGAGATACGCATAAATCTTTTCGATTTCGGGCGCGTCGGCGGGAATTTCATCGCGAACCGATTCCACCTGTTCGCGCTCTGCTGCCGCCTGCTCCGCCTGCTCGCGGAGATATGCGATGTCGTCGATTATGCGTTGCCTGTCCGCCGTCGAAGCGTCGACGTTTGCCGCAGTAAGGTCGGCAAATGACGACAAATCGGCACGAAGCTGTTCTATCGCGTCACCGAGCGCGGCGTTATCGCCGACAAGAAGCAACGAATCTTTGATCGTCTGGGTATCCGCAAGTATATCGATCTTCATCGCGTCGATAATATCGTTCATCGACACGACCAAGTCTCGCGTCGTTTGCAGATCGTCGCGCGTTATTTGATTGTCCGCGAGAATATCCGCTTTCGCGAGTTCGAGCGTGTCGGCAAAAGCGCCGGTATCGCCCGCGCTCTCACCGATGCGGTTGATTATGTTAGCTTCCGTTTCGATAATTACGTTAGACAGATCCTCATACAGTTTGTCGAATTGTGCCGTGATCTCGGTAAGTTGACTGTTAAACTGTTCCGTAAAGTCTATCGTATTCGAAATATTGAGAATGTCATTGCGCAAATCACCGATCTGCGTTATAAAAGCGCCGTAATCGTCGAGCTTACCGTGTATGTAGTCGAGATCGTCGATCATCTTCTGTCTGTCGTCATCCGAGAACACGGATGTCACGGTCTCGGACGGCGTTTCTGTCTTCGTCGGCACGACGGTAACAGGCTCGGCAATCTTCTCGCTGATCGCTATGAGCTTTTCGGAAATTTCGAGATAATCGGAACGCAACTCTTCGAGCGCCGCCGAAATATCGGGTTGAGAAGTAGCGGTTTCGAGACTTGCGCGCAATCCGTCCACAGCGTCGAGAACAGCCGCGACGGAAGCGGAACTGTCGCTCTCGGTATGCGCCTCTTCGGCTTTTGGTGCCGGCGCTTCCCCCGTCTTTTCTTGCTTTTCGGAATTTTCTTCGACAGGCTTTTCTTCGTGCGCTTTTTCTTCGGCAACTTTCTCTTCCGCCTGTTTTGCGGCGTTCTGTTCGATAGCGGCTTTAAGCTCGGACAGTTTGACAAACAAGCTGTCTTCTGCCATAGGATTGGACGGCTTGTAATTGTTGGGCTTGTCTATGAGCGGAAGCGATATAATGTCGCTTATCTTAAGTGCGCATATATGCGAAACAAGCTCCGCTATCGCCTTGTCATTGCGCTTTTCTTCGAGTAGCGCAGTCGTGATCTCGCCTACCGCGTCGGCATTTTCTTTTTCCTTGCGATTGCCTTCGAGCGAGTTCTTCGCCGCTACGAGATCGGGCAAAAACTCTGTGATCTTGTCAGCCGAAGCGGAAATGAGTTTTTCGCTAACACCGAAATAGTGTTCCATTCCGTCCCGCATAGACGGCGCTATCTGAACAGCGCCCGTCTCGGAACCGTAAGAAACCAAATCGGCAAACACCGAACGCGAAAGCGGCGTATCCGCAATGTCGCCGATGAGTTTATTGGTGGCGTCGATGAGATCGATCGTATCCGGCTCGTTGCTCTCGTTAAGCTTCTTGCCGAAACCGTAAACTGCGGAAAGCTTGTCTTTCAGCGTAACGTTTTGCGCGTGTATGTCGAAATCGAGCTTTCTGTAATCGCCGAGCAATTCGAGTAAAAGCTGAGTACGTTTTACTGCCGCCTCAGAAGACGATCCGATTGCGTTCTTAATATCGTAAAGTTGACGCAAAAGCTCGCTTACGTCCAAGTTGACAGTACCGTTTGCGTCACCGCCCGCAACGGTAATCACTTGAGTGTGAGGCTGAACGGAGATGTTCTTTTCTCCGAGTGCCGCACTGAGAGCCTTGACCTCGTCTGCAAGTTTGGTAACGGTTTCATTATCGGCATTGCCGGCAACGCGTTTAAGCTCGGCAACGGCCTTGCCGAATTCGTCCGGCGAAGGGAGCTCTTCGACCTTTTTCTTCAATTGCGCAATTTCATTCTGAACGCGAACATCGCCGTCCCGCGTTGCACGCAAAACAGCCTCGTTTATAGAAAGCAATTTCTCGAAATCGAGTTGCTTACCGCCCTCAACGCCGAGCCGTTCCTGCGACTGTGCAGGAGGCAGCTCACCTTGAGGGCTTGATGCGTTTTTTAGTAAATCCTCGATCTTATCTTGTAAACGCTTGATCTCGGCATTGTACTGTGATTCGGCGAATTTTTGATCGCGCGCCATATCATCTTTAATGCGAGCGATTTCTTTCTGCATTTCGAGACTGCTTTGGTTTTTTGCAAGCTCGTCGCGCAGACGCGAAATCTCGTTGTACATAACAACCTCGCTGCCGGCGGGCGGAGCGGAAGGCTGATACACGTATTGCGGCGGCGGAGACATAGGGGGCATCGGCTGCTGCTGAACGACAGTCGACGGCGCGGCCATACCGCGCTTTATTTCGGCTATTTCGTCGAGAACCTTATTCAGACGGTCGTCGTAATAATCGTCGTTGTAACCGTCATCGTATTCTTCCTCTTCTTCGTCATAGTCGTCATATCCATCGTCGTAATCGTCTTCTTCATCGTAATCATCGTATTCCTCGTCTTCGGAGTCGTCTTCATACTCCTCGTCGCGCTCAATGACTTCCTCTTCGACGATTTCGTCGTCTCCGTCAAGCGTAAGAGAGAACTTGTCTTCGTTTTCCATAAAATGTTCCTCGCATTTTGTATTGTTCGATTATGTTGCGGCTCACGCCGATCTTAACTGTACTGCCCCGCGATGTAACCGAGCGCACACGTGTGCAGTTATAGTATCTGCACCTGTGCCGCTATTATTACTATCTCTTTGCGGGCGGTCTGGGCGCAGGTCTGCGCGCGCCGGTAGGACGTGCGCCGGACGACGGCCTTGCGGCAGGTCTACTCGCGCCCGCAGGACGTGCACCGCGCGCCGCAGGACGGGCGCCTGCACGCGAACCGGACGGTCTCGCGCCGGGACGACGCGCGCCCGGTCGTCTCGCTCCCGCTTTCTTCTTCGGAATGCGGTTGACGCGCTCGGTAACTTTTTTGACGACGCGCTTCGGCTTTTTCGCGTTCTCGGCTTTGAGCGTAGCGATCTCGCCGGCATGCTGAATGTCGTCCATCGTCTTGTTGTAGAAATCCATAAGTTCGGAAGAACCGCGTTCGTCCTCGTCGAAGCTGAGTTGGAACGTATACAGCTGTTCGCGAAGGTTCTTGGCGTCCTCTTCGCCCTTCACGTCTTTCATTCTGTCGCGGAAGTTGATTATGCGCTCCTTGCGCGCCGCAACTTTCTTGGCGATCGCTTCTCTGCGTTCCGCTTCGACACGTTCGCGTTCCGCCTCTGCCAATTGGCGCTCAGTCTCCTCGCGGCGGACGCGTTCCGCCTCTTCTTCGGCACGGCGGCGCATTTCGTCAAGTTCTTCCTGAGCCTTGCGCTTTGCCTCTTCGGCTTCGGCGAGTGCCGCTTCTTCGGCCTCGCGACGTGCGTTCTCGGCAGACTCCTCCGCCTCGCGACGTGCATTTTCGGCGGCTTCTTCCGCTTCGCGACGTGCGTTCTCTGCCGCTTCTTCGGCCTCGCGACGTGCGTTCTCGGCGGCTTCTTCCGCTTCGCGACGGGCATTTTCGGCAGCCTCTTCGGCCTCGCGACGCGCATTTTCCGCCATCTCTTCTGCTTCGCGACGCGCGTTCTCGGCGGACTCGGCCTCCAACCGCGCTTTTTCTTCCGCTTCCAACCGCGCGGCTTCGGCTTCGGCTATTGCCTCTTGCGCCTTGCGTTCCGCTTCGGCTTTCGCATCTTCGGCTTCGCGGGCAGCGTCCTGACGCGCCTTTTCGGCGGCTTCCTCAGCCATCTGCGCCACAAGGCGAGCCTGTTCCGCTTCCGCCTTTTGTTTTTCGAGCTGTTTCTTGTAATTCTCTGCCTCGATCTTCTTTTGGTCTTGGCTGATTACGCCGCTGCCAGAAGTAATAAGGTCGATGGGATTGGTATTGTCTACAAGAGCGTCGTAGCGCGCGCACGCGGACTTGAATTCCTCGTTGGCTTCGTCGAGCGCGGTCTTCGCTTCTTCGAGCTTGCCGTCGTACTCGCTCTGCGCTTCCATTTTGCGCTTCGTACCTTCGACATTTGCCTGTTTGAGTTTCTCTTTTAGTTCCTCGATCTTATCGGACTTATCGCCTTGATCGACCATAAGCATAAGTTTCTCGTCGTCGCCCGCCGTTTCCATTTGAGCATTGATAGCATCGAGTTCGGCTTGCGCTTCCGCAATCGCGTCCTCGATATCTTTGAGCCCTGCGGCGATATCCATAGCGACCATCGTAACGTCGGCAGACGACGCGGACAAGTCATCGTAAAGCGCATGGGCTTCGGCAACGCGTTGTTCCGCAGCCGCACGATCGATCTCACGCTCGCCTTTCAAGTGGTCAAGCTCTATATTGCCGATAACGAGATCTTCTGCGGTGATAACTTCTTCCAACGGAATCTCGTTCTTTTCGACATAATCGTTTGCCTTACGGCGTTGCGCGTTGAACTCGATAGTGAGCTCGGATTTGCGCTTGGTCGACTTGGTGACCTCTTTCTCGATCTCCGACAAACGTGCGTTCGCATCCGAAATACGCGTATTGAGATCGTTGATGATGTCGAAATCGTTCGCGCCGAGTATCTGCGATTTTGCCGCCGCGACATCCGACTTGAGCGCGTCGCGCTCTTTTTCGAGCTGCGCCATTGCTCTTTCCAACTGCTTCAACTCGAAGTCTGTAGTATTGACGTCGACAAGCAACGGGGACAAGACCTCCACCTTTGCGTCGAGTTCCTGACGCGCCTTGACCTTAGCCAAACGAATCTGATAAGCCTCGAACTCTGCTCTTGCCTTTTCGAGTTGCTTGGACAGATCCTGTTCTTCCCCGTCCTTTTGAACCTTAGTATCGTCGAGTTTGGACTTGATCCCGCTAAGCGAATCGCCGCCGTTGAGCAACGTTTCGAGTTCGGCGCGAAGAGCCGCAAGTTCGTCGAGGTTCCGCGCTTTCTTCTCTTCTTTAATGCCGATATCTCGTTTGATTCTGTCCTTATCCTTCTGCTTGACAGACGCAAGGCTGAATTCGAGTTCTTCGATGTCCTTGCCGAACTGCTCGTCAGCCGCTTCCGCATTGGCGATACGCTCGCGCAATTCGTCTGCGGCGCCGGTATTCTTGTCGAGCTCGGACTGAACGTTATCGAGTCTGCGACCGAGTTCTTCAAGTTCTTTGAGTACGATCGCGTAACGTTTTTCGAGGTCTTTGAAATTGCTTTCTTCCGGCGAAAGGTCTTCGATACGCTCTGCGGCAAACTCGTCGGGAGCGGGTTCCTGTTCCGGGGTATACAACGGCGAATCGGGATCGAAGTTGAGTATAAACGCTTCGGCTTGCGGCGCGGGTTCGGACATACGCGGCGCGCTCGGCGTCGACATAGCTTCCGCTTTCTGCACCTCGCTTTCGCTCATTATCGCCTCGTCCATAGGCATAGGCGAATTGTAGCGTTCGATTATGCGCTTCTTCTCCTTTTCGAGTTCGCGCGCCTGCAATTCTTTCGACTTGAAGAACGTGCGGCGAACCATACCTTTCGGCTCGTACTTCTCGGTGAATATGCGTTCCAACAATTCCTCATCGGTGATGTATTTCGCGATGAGCGCTTCGATATCTTCGCCGGGTTCGCTTCCGGGCGTCGACATTGCGGGAGCGGAACCGGGCGTCGACATTGTAGGCGGAGGCGTCGTATCGCCTGCCCCTGCGCCCAATGCAAGCATATTGGGATCGGGTGCGACAGTGGAAGTAGCTCCCGCGCCGAGCAACATCTGTCCGCTCGCCTGAGAAATGGCCTGCGATGCAGCCATACGCTGTTGTGCCTGAGTTGCCGCAATCGTCGAGTTGAGCTTGATGATGTACGACGAAACGGGCGCCATAGTCGAATTTTCTTCTTGTCTGCGCTTGGATATGGCGCGAATAAACATCCACACGATGAACAGTATAATCGCTATACCGCCTATGCAAATGCCTATAATGATAAGTATTGCCTGCCAATCCTCGAACTGACGCCAGAAACTTCCCGCGTTAATATCGATATTGAACTCGCGCGACGTCAGATATATCGTTCTTCCGTCGCTGTTTGTGAACTCCATCCACACCGTAGTCACAGCCTGACCGTCGATCTTGTCGACCATCGGCGTGAGGGTGACGGTGTTGTCGGAATGAAGTTTTGCGTCGAGATACTCTGTATTCGACTGAATATCAGTCAACTGATAACCGTCGTTAAGCAGCTCGTAGAACGGCGAGTTTGCCGAGAAAATGTTATATGTGACCTTTTTCTTGCCGGCAATGGAATCGATTACGACGGTATACGAACCGTAACCCGTTATCGAAACGGACGCGGGTTTTATTGCGATATTATCGTCGCCCTTCGCAGTAAAATACTGCACGTTGAAGTTGAGCGTGAAGTTACCGTTGGATTTTGCGGTGATCCTTATCTTGAACGGACGGTATGCGTCCTCGCCCTCCGGTATTTCAATGCTGTAATCGTTGCTGGTGAGCCAAGCCTGCTTGTCGTCGTCGGTAAAGCTGAAACACAACGAGCGTCCCCAGTTATCGGGATCGCTCTCGCCGTCGCCGTTACCGGGATATGAATATTCGATAAGATCGTCTGCACGGATGATTACCGAATTGTAACCGGTCACTTCGGTGTCGGCGGCGTCCGAGCCGTCGCTGTTCTTTGTAAATTTGAGCGTTTTCAAATCGCGTGTGTACGGCGCGGTAACGTCGAGACGCAAGAGCTCCGCAGAAATCTGCTTATTGAGCGGCTTGTTGGGATAAAATACCGTCGGGATTATTATGGTATAAGATGTATTGCCCGTTATCTCCTGGAACGTGACCGAAACATTGTGCGTCTCGCTCCAAAATTTCTTTATCTTTTCCGATTCGGGAAGTCCCGTATATTTGTTGCAACTTGTGATAGCCGACGAAGTGATCTTGACGTCGACAGTCGCCGACGGGGGTATGCGCGTCGACGAAGTCGGATCGCTGCACACCGCAGTGGAAAAAGCGTTTGCCATATCCGCAAACGATACGCTCGTAATGCGGAAGTTGGATACCGACGATATGCCCCACTTTTTGTCGGTTGTACCCATTACGATGGGCGTGGAGTAATCGACGTCATTTCCGTTCGCCTTGCAGTAAAGCGCGCGGTTTTGCAGGTATTTATCCAAGCTGATCGTCAGCTGTGTGTTGTTATACACCTGCATAATCTCGGTATGCTTTCCGTCGACGTGAGTAACGCTATCTTCCTCTACGTAAGAGGCATTAAGAACGCCGCCGACCAAAATCTTTTTGTCATTGCCGGCGATGGACGTCCACGCGCCGCCCGTACTGCCGAGATGTACGAATGTGTTAGAAACGTTTGCCGAGCAGTAAGCCGTTATCTCCGCGCCAGTCGACACATTTTTGAGAAGAACGGAAAAGCGTCCGCCGCGCGCAGTAGTGACTTTGAGCGCAGTGACGATTATATCCGAATACCCCTCCCTTTCGTCGCCGTTAGTGGGAGTTACGCTTACGGCGGTGCTGGTGTTTTGGACTGCGAAAATTTTGTAATCGGACGAATTGATGCCCGTAACGCTCGTCTCGTTAGCCACATACGAATCGACGATCGCGTTTCTGTTAATAGTACGAACGCGCAAATTCAAATCGTTATTCGTGCCGAAAACATTGATATTGCTGTCAAGTACGGACGTATCGTAACGCGAATCTCTGCCGTTCAGGTTGAGATTTATCGTCATATGCGTCTTTATCGTACTGCTACCCGCGTCGTTGCCTTCCGCACTCGCGGCTCGCGGAGACAGCGCGCAAACGAGCGCGGCGACTACCGCCAAAACAACAATAACGGCTATCGAAATTATGTTTCTTTTCTTTAATTGTACTCTTTGCATTTCGATCACCCCTTACATCGCCGACCCGTTGTCAATGTCGGGCGCATCGAAGATAATCGCCTCGCCGTCGATCGGTTGCGCATCAAACGTATCGACAGGTGTGCCGAAGCCTTGATCGGGCGAAATAAAGCCGTCATCCGCGCCGAACGGCTGACCGTCCATAGGCATCGGATCGCCGAACGGCTGACCGTCAATAGGTCCGAATCCGACGGAGTTCACCGTCATAGGCTCGCCGTTCTGCGCCGCGAGAACAGCCGCCTTCTTCGCCTCCAGCTCGGCCTTAAGCTCGGCAATAGACTTTTTGCCGCCTTTCTTCTTTTTCTTCGATTTTTTGTCCTTTCCGTCAAGCACCGAAGTCGAGAAATCGGCGCTTTCCAAAGTTACGCCCGAATCTCCCGCCCTGTCGCGTTTCATATCGCCGAACATTTTGGCGTACTTCGGATCTTCCATCTTGAGCTTGGTTTTGACGATCTGCTCGCGCGTTGCCGAAGTCGTCTTGTTATGCACGCGGTCGCGCAGTTTAATAAGCTCTTGATTGCGCTTGATAATTGCGCGCTGTTGCGCACGCTTGCGCCAGTATATTATCATTCTGATGAGGAACACAATAAACAGCACGCCGAACGACGCAAAAAACGCTACGAGCCAGATAAGCGTGTAGTCGCTCTTTTCGAGCGTTGTCGATATTCCGTCGATAGAAATACGGAAAGAAAGTATCTGATTGATACCGCTGCTGTTAAAGTTCCGCGGAGTTACCGAAACGTTTATGGTAACAGGCTCGCCGCCCTCAGTGCCGTCTTTATCGGGCGTTTTGAGACGCGGGGTTATCTCGATGTACTGATCGGTGGAATCGGTGCCGTAGTACATATAATCGGATGTCTTGGTGTCCGATTTTATAACGACTGCTTTATACTCTTCGGGCGACTCCTCGCCGATAAGTTCGAGAAGTTTGCGAACGGGAATATGCGCGACAAACCGTTCTTCGTCTTTGTCCGAACTGAGGCTGGTGCCGGTCGTATACCAATCGCTTGCATCGTCCGTCTGCGGCTTGGGATTTTTGAAGTCGATATAAACAGTATAAAGCCTGTTCTCGTCATCGGCTTCGTGTACGAAGCGCTTTGTGGAAATCAAACGCTGACGCGTTTCGAGAATAGGCAATCCCGCCGCTCTGTACTCTTCGTAAGTAGAGAAACCGTAACCGGACGTGTTGACGAATCTCGTGTACATATAGTACACTCCGGTCGTATCCAAAGCGTCCGAATTAAGCTCTATACGCAAGCGCAGTCTCGCGCCAGAATCCACGAAGCGGACACTGCGCACATAGCTGGGAAGTCCTGCGATAGGTTCGCCCGCCGCATCAGTGAAATACACGGCGTTGGGCAACACGTCGCCCAGATCTCCGCTGAGTATTCCGTAATTGCCGATGGCGGAATCGAAATAGTTGGCTTTATTCAACTCTTCGAGAAGATTGCTTACATACACGTAGGACACATCGCTCAACGTTATGTCGTCGTTTATCGAAGTGAGACCCGAAACGTTAAAGCCGAGCGTAATCAGCAAGCTCTCACCGAAAACCGTCACCTTAAACTGTACGACCGCAGTTCCCGACGATACGGGCGTTACTCTGACGGAAGTCGTCGTGGTGCCTGCCGATACGACAAGCACGGAAGTGTTGGTCGATATATAATCGGAAATAACAATGTTGTTTTGGTATCTAGTCGCGAGATTTTCGCTTATAAGTCTGGCGTTGATAGCAGCCTCGTTATAGACGTTGCCGAGAACGTCTATTATCGAACTCGACGAAATCGTAAATTCTTTTTGCGCGGAAGTTTGTTCTTCCAAAGTGAAGCCGGCGATATCTTCGACATTAAACGTGAGATATATCTTCTCATCGTCGCCGAATGTAGCGGTGCTGTTATGGAAACGCTGAATAACAACCGTTATATACAGATTTTGCCGCGTTGTCGGAGCAATGCGAAGCTGAGTACCGGTAAGCGTTACGACGGTATTCGCGCTGTTCAGCTCATCGGGGAACTGACTGTTAAAGCCCGAATAGTCTCGACCGTTGTTGTAAGCGAACGAGATGTTATTGCCTACGTATCCCCTGTTATCGTCGTTGATACCTATGTAATCCGAAATCTCCAATATGCGTACGTCGCCTACCGCAATTCCGGTCAAATTCTCCGTATATTTATTTCTGATGACCGAACTGTCCTCGTTGGCGGCATCGCCGTAAATAGCTTTACCGTCTTTCGAATACTTGGTTCTTAGACGTACCGAAGGCTGGGAGAATACAGACGCTACGTTTCTGTCCCAAAGTTTGGGAGCGGGAGCGGCGGTGCTGTCGACGGTAAGCACAAGGTTTCCGTTCTGTTCTACGTATCTGAACGTCGAATTTTCAATGACGCGCGCTTCGAGTTGCAAGTACGGCGCGGTTCTGACCGTTTTATACGACGATACGCTGTTGGAAGAATATTCTATGCCCGTTCCCTCGTTGGTCTGCGCCCGCGCGGTGAACCGTACCGTATCATATGCGAAAGTAACGGTCGTCGCATTTTTGCCGACGGCAACATTGATGCCGTAAAGACCGTATAGGTTCAAAAAGTCGGTGGAGATATGCGCAATGCGCTCGGAGTCGAATGTCAAGCCGCTGATTTCGACCGACACTGTGATGGGATTGTAAGAAACGCTGACTGCGTTCGAATTGGCTGTGCCCGACGTGTTGAGTGTAACCGCACCGTTATACAGTCTCAAAATGTCCGCATCGCGATCGGCGAATAAGACTTGGTACTCGTCGTTGTACTTCGCCACATCGGCGCCGAGATAGTAATTGAGATTGCCGTCGGCTACTTTGGTACTCGAAGGGAACGCGACATCCGAAAGACGCATTCGCCTTACAATCGCCTTGTATGCGTCGCTGCTCTTCGTAAGAGTATTGTCTTTCGTCAAATATTGAAGAAGCTTGAGCGCGCCGTTTGAAACGTCCTGAACCGCAATCGAATAGCGGTTGTTGTATTCGTTATTGGGATCGAGCAGAGGTATATTGGAATTGCCCATACGCTCTTCCCCGTCCGCATTGGCGCGGAAATCGTCGTAAATTTGATACGCCGCAGTGTTCGCCACAAAGAAACGCACGTAACTCTTTTGATAATCGAAATATGTCGCTTCGTCTTCGGGCTTGCCGCCGTTTACTTGGAAATGCGAACTGCAATCGTAACGAGCGACGTAAAATTCGACGGTAACCTTCAAACCGAGCGTCGACCGACGAGGGGTTATTTTGATGCCGACGTCATTGAGATCGTCGCTGTACACAAAATCGTAGGCGAACATATTATCGCGTTGCGTGTCCGTCATTTTTACGTTGTCGAGATAAAACACGGGTGTAAGCTGAGATTCGGTAAGTTGACGCGCGCGATTTCCCGTAGCCGTAGTATCTACGTATATTATCTTCGTGTCTTTGCTCGGATCGAGAATGCGGTACACGTCGCCCGCGTTATTAGACGTTACGAGAGACTTGCGCTCGCCCTTATAGACGGCTGTCGCAGGCGAATTTCCGCCGTTGAGAAGAACGCTTGTCGTGTTCTCGACGGGTTGCACGGCGTTGCCGACGTTCACAAAGAAAGTCATACTGCCGAGCGAAGGATTGGGTTCGTCCTTTGTAGCCGGCGTGGGCGATTTGAATTCGACTTCGTTTATATTGGCGTCGTTTGCCGAAACGGTCCACCCGACGACGGGCGTACCTGCCGTCGTTAAAAATCTGTCGTAAACGGTTTGCTTATATTCGCCGTCTTTATATTCGATACGAACGGCTTTGCCGAATTTGGTTATAGCGAACAGGTTGTTTCCGTAACCCGAATATACGGCGGCAAACGCGTTTCTGTTTTCCGTTCCGCCGAACTTGATTTCGGTTCTGTCGGGTTTGTTGTTGCTCCACACATGCAGCTTGCCGGCTTCGTCGATCGCACCGGTTATATAATCGGGGTCATTGAACACGGAATAATTTTCTACCGTATCGTCGCCTGCGTTGAATTGAATGCCGCCGTCGGTCGTCAACGTCTTTGCATATCGGAAAGGCTTGACCGACTCGGGAGACTTCTGCTTGCCCGCCGCTACCGATACAATATTAGACAACCCACCGACGACAGTAGGAGTAGACGAAGATTTTACAGACGAAGCATTGTTATTGCCGCCCTGTCCGTAAGCGTTGTCGCCCCACGAATAAAGCGTGCCGCCCGAAATGCCATAGCCTATATCGTTTCCGAGCGATACCGCATTATAAACGAAATACGCACTGCCTTCGAGACGGTCTGCATCGGCGTCGCTCTGCGAGCCGAACACACCGAGCGCATCGCCTCTCGAACTGTTATATACGAGCGTCGCGCCGCCTGTTCCGACGGAACCTTTATCCTGTCTGCCGTAATAAGTACCCGAATAATTGTTTGCCGTATATACTTCGCCGTCGTCGGCAGACCCGTTGACGCCGCCTATAACGGCACCGTTCATTCTGTATTGGCTGCCGTCTTGCGCATATAAGATATCGGCGGTATTTTTCAAGCCCGCGCCGTTGGCACTCGCTTGAACAGTCTGACTGACCGACAAAACAGATGTGCCGTCGCTGTCGCTCGAAGAGATCGTACCTTCCGAAACTATGAAGTTTTTGCCTTTTAACGCGAGCGATGTCCTCGTCGCGTAATCCGTATCGCCGCTAGCGGAAACACCCGTATGGTTATACCCTACGGTGTAACCGCCGGCAACGGCCTTTACCGTCCCGTCGCCCGTAAACGCGTCGATATGGTATACGTGACGAATGTTGTTTGCGTCGGCGGTGGTTGCCACGTTATAGGTGTTCTGCCCCATCATATTGAGCACGCCGTACAGCGCGGATCCCCATACAAACGTGTTATAGCAAGTGCCGTAATAATAAACGAATATATAGTTGTTCTCGCCTGCGGCAAGAGACATATTTCTGAAATTGTTAAACGGCCGACTGCGCAAAAGACCGGTATTCGCGTTATCGGACGGAGTATAATAATTATAGTTGACTATAAACGGCTCGTACCGACTTCCGTCATAGCCCTCCGAACACGGACGGAGCAACAGCGGATGGTCTACGTCGTGGTTCATATCCTTATTGTCGACGTCGTTGCCCCAAGTATATATATGTCCTCTGCGCGTTATGAACGCCGCCGTTGTGCGCGTTGCCGCGATCTGAACGATCTCGTCGTCCGTAGTAGCTATGTATTGATTGGAACTGTCTCCCCATACTATAGGCTGACCGGGAGCCTCGCCCGGTCCCCTTCTGAAAGTTACGCTTATTTTCTTGGGTGTGGTGGGATAATAACGTCCCAACGTCGTCGCACTCTGATCGCCTACCGTACTCGCCTGTTCCTCCAGCAAACTCCAACCGTACAGATCACCGTCGTAAGTCAAGCCTATGGCGAAATCCTCTCCCGTAGCTATCTGAACGAAACGAACGCCCGTCTCGGACGCCTCCTCTGCGTTTACGAAATTATCCGACCGTCCGCATATCGAAAAAACGGACGCAATCAACAACGCCAAACATATCGGAACCGATACGATCCAAGTTTTAAATTTATTCAGTTTTCCATGCGATTTCATACCGAAACGTACCTCGATGACCGTAAATTCTTACAATACGATTATTGCGTACCGCCGAATATATACACTATTCGACACTATACACTCAAATAGTATAATACTTTTATTTGCCGTTGTCAATGTTTGCGTATCAAAAAAACGGCAATTTTTTGTGCTTTATTCATACTTTATTCACATTTTAATATGTATATCCGTTATAAAATCGCCTTTATTTGTAAAATTTCGAATTATCGTGCCGTTTGTTTCAATCCGCCGTTATCGGCGCGCAATTTACGATAGGACACCGGTCCGGCGAGCGGATGTTCGCCGCACGTCAATACTTCGATCCCGAATTGCGCATTAAACGTTTGCAATTACACACCGATTATGTTAAACTGAATAAAATACAGAAAAGAAGGTAGAAATATGCGAGTTTATAATTTTTCCGCAGGACCGAGTATGCTTCCGCTCGAAGTGTTGGAGCGCGTTCAACGCGACATCGTCGATTATCGCGGAGTCGGTATGTCGGTTATGGAAATGAGCCACCGCTCCAAGCCGTATGAGGAAATCAACGCCCGCGCGGAAGCGCTTTTGCGCGAGCTTATGAACATTCCCGACGACTACGACGTGCTGTTTGTTCAGGGCGGAGCGACCAATCAGTTTTCCGCAGTTCCGCTCAACATCGGCACGGGGAGCCGCAAAGCCGACTATGTAATATCGGGAAACTTTTCCCAAAAGGCATTCGAGGAAGGTGCGCGATTCGTGGACGCAAAGATCGCGGCTTCGTCGCAGGACAAAAACTTTACGTATATACCGAAGCTATCCGAAAAATCGTTCCGATCGGACGCCGACTACGTGCATATTTGCTACAACAACACGATATTCGGCACCCGCTTTACCGCAGCGCCCGACACCGGCAAAATACCGCTCGTCGCGGATATGTCGTCGATGATACTCAGCGAAGAAATAAACGTAAAGGACTTCTCTCTAATCTATGCCGGCGCGCAGAAAAATATAGGCCCCGCCGGCGTCACTGTGGTGATCGTGAAACACGATCTGACAAACCGCGCCGACCCGAAATGCCCCGTGATGTTGCGCTACGCGGATCAGGTCAAAAACAAGAGCCTGTACAACACGCCGCCCTGCTTTTCCACGTATGTCGTGGCTGAGGTACTGCAATATCTCAAAGAGCGCGGCGGCATTCCGGCCGTTCAAAAGATCAACGAGCGCAAGGCGAAAAAGCTGTACGATTATATCGACGCTTCCGACTTCTACTCCAACTCGGTCGAAAAATCGTGCCGTTCGCTTATGAACGTGCCGTTCGTGTCGCCCGACAAGGAGCTGGATGATATGTTCGTAAAACAAGCCGCGACGCGCGGTCTCGTTTCGATAAAAGGTCACCGTCTTGTCGGCGGTATGCGCGCGTCCATATATAACGCGATGCCCGAAGAAGGCGTCGACGCGCTCATAGCTTTTATGGACGAATTCGCAAAAAACAACGGGTAAATAAATTCGACGATCGATACTCATCGAATAAGGAGACAATAATGACCGAAATATTAAAGCTCAACGAAATCTCGCCCTGCGCCGAAAATGCTCTGGGCAAAGATTACAAACTGACCGACAAATCCGCCGAACCGACAGCCGTAATGTTGCGGTCGTTCTCTATGCACGACTACGAACTTCCGGAAAGCGTCATAGCCGTCGCACGGGCGGGCGCAGGCACCAATAATATTCCCGTAGCGGAGTACGCGGAGCGCGGCGTAGTAGTATTCAATACGCCCGGCGCTAACGCAAACGCAGTTAAAGAACTTGCCATATCCGCCCTGCTCCTCGCCTCCCGCGACATTATCGGCGGAGTGGAATGGGTAAAGACGCTAAGCGGAACCGACGTCGGCAAACAAGTCGAAAAAGGAAAAAAGAAGTTTGCAGGACACGAAATAATGGGCAAGACGCTCGGCGTTGTGGGGCTGGGCGCGATAGGCGTTCAAGTCGGCAATAACGCCGTGCGGTTGGGAATGGACGTTCTGGGCTACGACCCGTACATTTCGATAGACTCGGCATGGAAACTGAATCACAACATCACAAAGATAGACAATCTCGACAGCATTTTCGAGCAAGCGGACTACATAACGCTGCACGTTCCGCTTGTCGACGGCACACGCGAACTTATAAATAAAAAATCGATCGCCAAAATGAAAGACGGCGTAAAGATAATCAATCTGTCGCGCGGCGAGCTGTGCAATAACGCCGACGTGATCGATGCCGTAAAATCGCGTAAGATCGGCGCATACATAACCGATTTTGCCGCGCCCGAACTCATCGGCGTGAACGGAATTACGGTTATGCCTCATCTCGGCGCGTCCACCGAAGAGGCAGAGGACAACTGTGCGGTAATGGCGGCACGCGAGCTGGTGGACTTTATCGAGAACGGAAACATCAGAAACTCCGTCAACTTCCCCGCCTGTTTCGGACCGAAAACGGGCAAGAGCCGCGTAACCGTGATCCACAGGAACGTAAAGAACGTGTTCAAATCGATAACCGACGTGATTTCCGCCGACGGAAAGAACATCGAGAACTTCGTTTCTCAAGCGCGCGGCGATTACGCATACACAATCATAGACTTCGACGTGGACGTAGACAATAAGCTTCTTAATGCTATAGCCTCTTGCGACAATGTGATACGAACGAGAAAAGTCTGATACAAAAAACCGCCTCTACGGCGGTTTTTTTATTGTGTTTTTCTGCGGATTACAGACTGACGAGCGGCGGAGTAAATACCGAGCCGTCGACATAATATCTGCGTCCCGTTTTATTATAGAATACCGTTATGTTCAAGTGACTGATATACGTCGCACAGAACGGAAACACGATAACAAGTCCCACGCCGAGAGTAAAAACGGAGATAAACAAGCCGAGCGCGACTATAAGAAGCAATGATACGAAATATGTCGAATAGATCGAAGCGAATTTCTTAAAGCACAGCTTTGCCGCCGCGAAAAAGCTCTTAGCCACCTTGCCGCCCTCGCTTACTACGATCGGCGCCCAGCACGATACTATCGAAAATCGGAGCGAGTACAGCACGAGTCCGACGAGCATAATGACAAACGGCAACGCCACGCTCACGCCTATCAGCATATATAACCCGTTTATTATCGCGCCCGTCACTACATCGAACAATATAGTAAACAGCATTTTCGCAAACGAATATCTCGCCGCTACGGGCAGTGTAGAAAAGAATTTACCGCCCAATCCGTAATGCGCATTGCACGACATCTGACCGTCAAGCACCGTCGTTATCGGTATCTCGTACAATCCGAGAAAGAACCGAAACGCGAGTACTACAACCACTATCAGGAACGATGTGGTAAGTGTCGCCATCCAATCGTTTTCCGTAAAAACGCCGACAATCGCGTCGTAAGTTTCATACAGTTTATCCCACATCGCGTTCCAACCGCCGTCGCCCAAAAGCGCGGAAAAAGCCTGACGCAACAAATTAAATACACCCGCGTCCGCAAACTCACGCGCTATAGGCATAACGAACGGAAGGCTCAAGCCCGTTATGAGCGCCGCGAACAGGAGTATAAACAGCAACAACGACCACACCGTGCCGAAGTGTGCGACGAGATTTTTGAGCGCGTTCTTAAACGACATCTCCGCCCTCCTCTTTCGCTTCGGTCACGACCGCCGCATCGTCGGTCGCGCTCGAATCGGCTTTCTTCGACCTTTTCGCGCCCGATTTCTTAGACGGTTTTTTATTGTCGCCCGATTTTTTCGGGTTCGATTTTTTGACTGTAGGCTCGATCGGTTTTGTGTCGTTTAACTCTTCCGTCGACGGTTTATCCGATTTTTTGCCCGACTGTTTTCCGTCGGAACGCTTTACGGACGGTTTGCCGGACGACTTCGATCCCGCCGATTTACCGCGCGGTTTTTTATCCGCAGGTACCGTCGATCGATCCGCGTCGTCCGAAACCGGCGTATCCGCATCCGATTTTTGCGCCGATTGTTTTTTGGCTTTACCCTTTTCGCTCTTTACCCCGTCGTCGTCCGCTTTTGCCGAGATCACGGGAAGCGGAACACGGTACGGCATCAGATCGCGGCGGTCGAGATCGCTTATCGTATAAAACGAAACGATAACGTATACGACTACATACACGTTGGTTATCAGGAACGTAACAAACCCGACGATATACGTCACCGACTGATGAAGATTCAAAAATGCAAATATCAGCTGCACAGTCGCGACAATGAGCAACGGAAACAAAATACCCCTGTACAGCTTTTTTCCGGACATCAATTTAATCGACGAAGCCGCCGCATCCCTAAACTTATAACCGTAAATAAACATTGCGGGCTGCCAGAACAGCATCGGCGTAATGACAAGCACGTGTACTATGAAAACAGCGACCGCGAGTACGCATATCACTGCGAACGCGACGCTCTCGTTCACGCCCATAGCTTTGAACGAGACCTGAACGAGGCCCACCAGCCCGAACAGCACAAACCGCAGTACGATAGCCGTTACGCACATAATCGCAACGCACACCGCAAGCGGAAAGATCGAATAATTGAGCAGTCGCGCCGGCGAACGGAGAGACAACTTGCCCGTTCGAAAATGCCTGTCGATTGCCGACATCGCAAGCGACGACGCCACGACTTGAAACACGCCTATTACTACCACAGGCCATACGAATTTCCACGATTCGCCGAACATTAAATTGAATGTCCTGCCAATCGAAATATACGCTTTATAATCGAACGAAGCGATAAACGTAAGCTCGTCATACGGCGAGTAAATAAAACATGCGACTGTCGCGGGAACGAGCATAACGAGCAAGGGCAACCACCCGCTCTTTTTCAAGTATGCAAATGTCGGCGCAACGAATTTCACTGCTTTATTATACCGCGTGCGCCAATTAAAATCAAGCGTTTTTCCCCAAACTACGCCGCCGCGCCTGCCGTATTCTTTTTCGGTTTGATCCGTTTTGTTTTTATCGGGCGCTCGAACAAAAGTTCGACGCTCTTATGACTGCGGCGCTTCACACTATCCAACACGCCTATACTTGCCATAAAAACTATAAGTCCGGAACTGCCGCTGCTTATAAACGGGAGCGGCAGACCCGTAGGCGGAATACTGCCAGTCACGACGGCGATATTCACCATTACCTGTATGGCTATTATCGCAGCGATGCCCGAGCACAACAGCGATCCGAACCTGTCCGGCGCGCCCAGCGATATCTTGAGCGCACGGCGAATCACCACGATGTACACGCTCATTAGCGCAAGACAGCCGAGCAGTCCGAGTTCCTCGCCTATTATGCTGAATATGAAGTCGCTTTCGGCAAAAGGCAAGAACAGATATTTTTGTCGCGAGTTAAACAATCCTACGCCGAACAATCCGCCTGCGCCCAGTCCGTAATACGACTGTATCAGCTGATACCCCTCCGACAGCGGGTTTTCCCACGGATCGATAAACGCCATCAGCCGCGCGAACCTGTACGGTTCGGCAAGTATAAGCACGACCGCCGCCGCTATCAACGGCAATATTATCATCAATAAATGTTTGAGTTTGGCTCCGCCCAAAAACAGCATAACTATCATAAGAAGCGCCATACATACGGTAACCGACATATTCGGTTCGAGAATGATGAGTATGCAATTAACCGCGCCGACCGCAACTACGGGCAATATACCGCGAAACGTAGTTATCTTGTCCTCGTGTCCGCCTATGTACGCCGACGAAAACACTATAAAACCGAACTTGCTCACCTCGCTCGCTTGTATCGTGAAAAACGGCAGGTTTATCCACCGCCTAGCGCCGTAGTTCTCTATACCTACGCCCGGTATAAATACTATCGCGAGCAACACGATCGAAACGCCGAGTATAACATACCGCAATTTTTTAAGTATGTGATAGTCTATGCGCGACATCAACACGAGGCACAATCCGCCGAGTACCGCGCCGACCAACTGCTTGTACACATAATAGAATTCCGTTCCGTATATGCGCTTACCGGTGTACGAACCCGCCGAATATACCATTAATATACCGAAACATACGAGCGCCGCCGTAGCAGCTATGAGCGGTATATCCGACTTGCCCGTCGATCGGAACGGTACGGAGCCGCGTTTTTGCACACGCTTTTTCATTTTTTGTCTATGTTCCCCGCCAACGCTTTAAATACCTCGCCGCGTTCGGCATAGTTTTTGAACTCGTCGAACGACGCGCACGCAGGCGACAACAATACCACTTCCGCACCGCTCGATGCGGCGGCGGTCACTGCGGCGGCAAGCCCGTCGACCACAGTCACGCGCCTACCCAGCTTTACGCCGCTGTCGCGCAGTATCTGCGCGCTCTCGCCCATCGCTATCACGGTCGTAACTCTTGAGTCGAGCGCACCGAACAGGCTGTCGAAATCGAGTTTTTTGTCGCGGCCGCCCACTATAAGACATATCGACCTGCCGCTTTCCGCTACCATACTCACGGCGGCGAGACAGGACGACACATTAGTGCTTTTAGAGTCGTCTATCCATTCCTTTCCGCCGAAAACGCCGACGCGGCTCAGTCTGTGCGGCGCGGGTTCCGCAGAACACAGCGCACCGAGAATTTTACGGTTATCCGCGCCCATACACTTCGCGGCGGCGACGGCGCACAGCGCGTTATCTATATTATGTTCGCCGGCAAGCCTGCAATAATCAACCGCGCAGACGCGCTTTCCGTCGAAGCAGAAATACCCGTCGCGCAAATACGCGCCGCCCGTGACCTTCGATTTGGAGCAGTGCAACACTGTCGCACCCGTAGATAATGTCGAAAGCGCCTTGATAGGCACGTTCTCGCCGAGTATGAGATACCCGTCCCGCATATTTGATGCGATATTACACTTGCATTTATAATACTCTTCTGCGCTCCCGTGCCAATCTATATGATCGAGATCGACGTTTGTTATCACCGCGATTTTGGGCGCAATGCCGTCGGCATTATACAGTTGAAAGCTGGATAGCTCGCACACGAGCGGACCTGCCGCGTTCTTGTCGACAGCCGACGTTATCGGATAGCCGATATTGCCGCACGCAGTTCCGCCGAGCATAGACGCGAGCAAACGCACCGTAGTCGTTTTTCCGTTAGTACCCGTCACTCCGACAATATCACAGTCGGCAAGCGAAAAACCGAGCGCCGCCTCGCCCGTTATGCGTATTCCGCGCGTCCTGCAAAATTCATAAACGGGATGCGTCGGCGCAACGCCCGGACTTATAATCGCAGTATCGTATTCACCGCTCGGCTCGACAAACCTTCCGCCCAGATCCGAATATATCTTCGCCTTGCCGCCGCGACGTCTGATCGCCGCACGCGCCGCACGTCCGGACGCGCCGTCGCCGTATATCAAAAACCTCTTTCCGCCGAAAATCTTCATACGATATAATATGAATTTCGGTGCGGAATTAGACGCGAGAAAATAATCGGGAATTAATAGAACGTCAGCATAAGCGCTACGGTCACAATGCCGCACACCAATGTGACAAGCGTATAAATAACCGCTATCTTACCTTCGAAAATGCCTTTGCGTTCGAAATGGTGATGGAGCGGAGCCATAAGAAATACGCGCTTGCCCGTTGTTTTGAACGCTATTACCTGTATTATTACGGACAGACTGGAAAATATATACATCACTCCCACGAGCAACATACTCAGCGACATCTTGCACAGCACCGCGACGCACGCCAAAAAACCGCCGAGCGCGAGCGAACCCGTATCGCCCATAAATATTTTTGCGGGGTGTGTATTGTAACACAAAAACGCGCAAAGCGCGCCGCCGAGCGCCGCGCACAGTATTATCATATTTATAACGCCGTCCCCTTCCAACACGCCAGAAGCGAGCGCGATACCGAGTATCGCGCACAAAAACAGCGAGTTTGCCGCAGTCACCGAACCTGCCAATCCGTCAAGTCCGTCCGTCAGATTGACGGAATTCGTAAACGCAAGAAATACGAATATGAAATATACCGGCGCAAACCTGCCGAGTTCCAACGGCACGGGTGCGAACGGAGCATACACGGTAGACCCAACCGACGGCGAGTAGTACGCATACACAGACACAATTACGGCGAGAAACACCTGAAATACTATCTTTTGAACTGCCGACAAACCTTTATTATGCTTGAACCGCACCTTTATGAAATCGTCTATGAACCCGATGAGCGCGTATCCAACCGTAACCGTCAAAATAATGAGCGTCGTCTTGTCGCCGTGCCGAGTGAAAAACAGTGCGGGAATAAGCGCAAGCACGATCGACACGCCGCCCATCGTCGGCGTACCCTGCTTTGCTTTATGGTTGTCCACATACGACAGTATGGGCTGTCCCGCTTTGAGCCGTCTTACGAGCTTTATGTTAAGCGGCAGCAACAGCATCGCCACTGCGAATGCGGTCAAAAATCCGCACAGTACGTTTATCAAAACCCGAATTCCCCCGCTATCTCCATCACATACCGCTCGTCGTTATACGGCTGTTTTCTGCCCATAACGTCATTGTATTGTTCCGCGCCCTTGCCTGCGATAAGCACAATGTCGTCGCGTTCCGCCATCTCCAAAGCCGCACGTATCGCGTCCTTTCTGTCGACGACCAAGCGGTAGTTTGTTTTGTCTATTTCTTTGATCCCTCGCTCTATCTGCAAAATTATATCTAACGGCGGCTCGAATCTGGGATTATCGCTAGTCACAAAACAATAGTCGCTGAGCGTCGCCACGATCTTGCCCATTACCGCGCGCTTCGTCTTGTCTCTGTTCCCGCCGCAACCGAACACCGTGATTATGCGCGCGGGAGCGAACTCGCGTATCGCGCGAAGAATGTTCGCTATGCCGTCGTCCGTGTGCGCGAAATCGATTATCACCGAACACTTCGCGGTATTTATGATATTGAATCTGCCGTCCACTTTTTTCACGTCGCGAATGCCCGAAATCACAGCCGCAAACGGCATATCCAGCGCCGAAGCTATCGCCGCCGCGCACAGCGTATTGTACATATTGAATCTGCCAGTAAGATTGAACTTTATATTGCCCACCTTGTCAGACATATTTATGACGTAACTCAATCCGTATGCGCTCATATTAAGATCGATTCCGAACACGTCCGACGGATTGTCCACTCCGTAAGTCACCACAGGCATTTTGATATTGCGACCTATATCCACGCCCAGTTCGTCATCGGTATTCAAAACTGCTATACGCGCGTGTTCGGGCGTATAGAATGCCCTCTTAGCCGCCGCATATGTCTCCATATCGCCGAAAAAATCGAGATGATCGCGCGAAAAATTTGTGAGCGCCGCAACCTCGAACATAACCCCGTCCACCTTTTTAAGCGCGAGCGCGTGCGCCGACACTTCCATTACGACGTATTCTACGCCCGCCGCGACCATATCCGCGAATATTTTTTGCAGATCGATCGGATCGGGGGTTGTGAGTACCGACGGCATCTTATTACCGGCGTACTCGACCGCGTTGGTTCCTATAAGCCCGCACGAGTGCCCGGCCGCCTCGATTATGCTTTTAACGATATACGTGGTCGTTGTTTTTCCGTTGGTACCGGTTATTCCTACCGTTTTGAGCCGCTTGGACGGGTTGCCGAAAAACGCCGCCGCCGCCCTGCTGAGCGCCGCGCGCGAGTCGTCCGTCTCCGCCTGTACGACGTCTATCGGAAGTCGGCGCTCGACTACAAGCGCCGCCGCGCCGCGCGACACGGCTTCTGCGGCAAATGTATGACCGTCGTTTTCCCTGCCGACTAGACAGAAAAAAAGATAACCCTGTTTTACCTTAGAGCTGTCGCACGCAAGTCCGGCAATCTCTACGTCCTCATCGGCGGTTACGGAAAATCCAAGTTCGCTAAGCAGCATAATTACCTCTGTGATTTATTATATGCCCATTGTAACCCGTAAATCGCCGCGCGGCGTCTCTTTCGCAAACAATTGCAAATTTCGCGACTAATCCAAATGTGCCGACATTTTTTTCGCTATTCGCTTCTTATGAGTACGGTGTCGGCGACTTTTACGCGCGCGTTCGGAATAGGCGTTTGCGCGATTATTTTGCCATCGCCTATAAGCTCCACGCCCAGTCCCTGTTTTTCGAGTGCGGCTACCGCTTCCTGTGCCGTCATTCCGATAACGTCCGGCATAAACGTATATTCTACGCCGACGTCCTCGCTCGGCGCTATGTTCGCATAATCGAATATCTTTTCGAACACGTCGCCCGCATACGGCGCGGCAACCAGACTGCCGTAATACATATACCCCTGCGGCTCGTCGACTATCATAAGCACGGCGTACTTGGGATCGTCTGCGGGCGCAAATCCGATAAACGACGATATATACTTGCCCTGCGCGATACCTCCGCCGCCCGCATACTTCTGCGCCGTGCCCGTCTTGCCGCCTATCGCGTAACCGGCGACGCCCGCTTTACTTCCGCCGCCGCTCTCCACTACGCCGCGCAGATACTCGCGCATTCTGGCCGAAGTCGCCTCGCTTACCGTGCGGCGCACCGCAATCGGATCGCGCGTCGCGAGATTTTTGCCGTCGTAAGAATCTACGGACGCAACGAGATAAGGTCGATAGAGCGTTCCTCCGTTGACTATCGAACACACGCCCGTGATCAGTTGCAGCGGCGTGACGGCAACAGCCTGACCGAACCCGATACGCGCAAGATCGACGGTCTTGACGTTTTCCTCTTTCATCAGCATACCGCTGCTCTCGCCCGCAAAGTCTATCCCCGTCTTTGCGCCGAGACCGAACGTTTCGAGCGCGTCGTAAAACCGCGACGTACCGAGACGCAACGCAAGATCCATAAACACGCAGTTGCACGAATTTTTAACGCCCTCCGCGAGATGTTGACTGCCATGACCTATCGACCGCCAGCATCGAATACGCTGACCGTCGACGGTGCGAGATCCCGCACAAAAGAACGAATCGTTATCGGTCACTACGCCCGCCTCTATCGCCGCCGCCGTCGTGAATATTTTGAATGTCGAACCCGGCTCGTACATATCGACGACAAGCGTATTCCTGGACAGCTCGTTGAGCAAATCCAGATCGTTGCGCGGCGGATCGTTGAGATCGAAAGCCGGACTTTTCGCCATAGCGAGTATTCCGCCAGTCTTTACGTCCATCACTATCATTTGCGCCGCCCGCGCCGAAAACTCGGCGGCGGCAGTATGCACGGCGCTGTCCGCAAACGCTTGGATATTGCTGTCGATCGACAGAGTCACGTCACAGCCGGGAATACTGGGAACGTAACGCGTCGCGGTATCGTCCGTTTCACGCCCCGCTATATCCGTAGACGTATATGCGTACCCATCCACTCCGGTAAGATATTTGTCGTAATAGCTTTCGATACCGGACTGACCTATATTATCTATATTTGTGAAGCCGACGATCTGCGACATCGAGCTGCCGAACGGATAATTGCGCTGTGTATCGAGCGTAAAATAAAGTCCGGCTATATCCTTTTCGCGCAAAGCGTAAGCCGTATCGGCGTCTATCTTGCGCTTTACGGTAACTTCGCCCACCGACTTCGACAGCTTATCGAAAACGGTCTCGTAAGTTTCGCCGAGCGCTTCCGCTATCTCGCCCGCCACAGACGCTTTGTCCACGACGGCGTTAGGTCGGGCATACAGAGTGAACACGTCCTTGCTGTCCGCGATAACTACGCCGTTGGCGTCGAGTATCTTGCCGCGCGCCGCTTTAAGCGGAAGATCGCGGTACCACTGTTCACCCGCCTTGCTTCTAAGCTCCGCCCCGTCTATGATCTGTATGTAAAAAAGTCTGCCGCCGAGCGCCGAAAACACGACGATAAGCGCAATAAACGCAACAAGGATCCTCTTTCGCATTACGGTAGCACTCGATTTCATATGACACTCCTTTCGGTTACGCACTATTATATGCCGCTCCGCTTTACGGAATGCCGTAGACTATGTTACAAAACCGTTTATGCTCGGACAGTCAAACCGAAAACGAAAATAAACAGAACCGTTCGCGCAGTCGTTCGATTCCGCATTCCGTTTTTTCTGATGCGGCATTAAAAAAGCGCCTTTCGGCGCTTTGCGTTTTACGCTATTATCGATGACACCCACTTACAGAAGCCGTCGAATGAGTTTGTATGCGGTGTCGGATGAGGATACTCTACCTTGTCGATCACGGTAGTGAATACCGTTTCGGTCTCGTCCGCATAGATCATACCCATCTCCTCTATGGCGCGACGGCGAATAGTCTCGATGTCGGTAAGCTCGGCGATGTCGGCTTCCTGCACGGAGATAACCGTCTGTTTGCGTGCCACTTCGCTTGCAAGCGAGCTTGCCTTAGCGGAAGAGCTTGCTATGGATACGCCCGTCGCTATGACGGCGACTGCCAATACTGCGGCGATGATAACATATATGAGCAACATAACTTTTTCTTTGGGCGTGATGTTGCCGCGAATGCCGTGACGTTCAGCGCGACGCGTCTCTTCGACTTCTGCGCCCGTGTCCTTTGCCGCGTCGAGCGTTCTCTGCGACGGCATAACGCTGTGCATAGAAACCTTACGCGTCTTTTTGGAGCGCGCCGGAATTTCGATGCGCTCACGAGCGGGCGCGTCGGGATGCATTGTTCTGTCGGACGGAACTACCTCACGCGTCGTATAAATTTGAGGCTCCGACGGCGGCGCGGAAATTTGCGTGCGCAAACCGTCATCCGTATCGTTCTGCGGCTTGGCGATGTCCATAAATATCGACCGGAAAGGCGATTCGTCGGTCGCAGGACCTGCGCCGTCGGGAACGCCGAGCATCGAACCCGTCGTGTTTGTCATAGCGGTTTCGTCCGCGAATCCGCCGCTTTCCGTTAATCTTTGGCGTTTTGTGGTAACCATTACCTTCACCATCCTCAAAGTTTTTCGATAATGCGCAGCGTACTGCTTGTACTGCGCGTGTTTTGTATCATTTCGTCCTTCGACGGAGTGAGTCTTGCTATTATCTTCCCCGTCGCTCTGTGATCGCACACGCATACGGGAAACTGTTTCGGACAAATGCAGTCCGTTGCAAAATCCTTAAACGCGGCTTTCACTATCCTGTCTTCAAGCGAGTGGAACGTGATTACGGCAAGCCGTCCGCCGCGCTCTATTAACGAGAATATGCCGCAGAGGGCGTCGTACAAACCTTTAAGCTCGCCGTTGACTTCTATGCGGATCGCCTGAAAGGTCTTTTTTGCGGGGTGACTGCCCTTCCTGTGCGGCGTCGCGCCGCAGATGATCTCGCTGAGCTCGAACGTAGTTTTTATATCCGACTTTTCGCGCCGCTTGACTATTGCGGACGCTATCCGTCCCGCAAACTGTTCCTCTCCGTAACGACGGAATATATCGGCCAGCCGCCCGCCGTCGTAAGTATTGACAACGTCGTATGCCGAAAACTTTTGCGTCCTGTCCATCCGCATATCGAGCGCGCCGTCGTGACTGTACGCGAACCCGCGCGTCGGATCGTCCAGCTGATGACTGGATACGCCCAAGTCCATTACCGCACCGGCTATGCTCTCTATACCGTTGTCGGACAAAAGTGCCGCCGCATTCTCATATATACCTTTAATGTACGTAACGTCGCCCGACAAATGCGACTTGCAATAGTTTATCGCGTCGTCGTCGCGGTCGATGGCGACTACTTTTCCGCCCGCCGCGAGTATCGCTCCCGTATGACCGCCGCCGCCGAGCGTCGCATCCAGATAGGTCGCTCCCTCTCTTACGCAAAGCGCATCGACTACTTCGTTTTTCATTATCGGAATGTGATACACTTGACAACCGCCCGACGATAGTGTTATTATAAAAAAGATTACTTGTTTGTCTGAGCAACCGTTTTGAACGCCTCTTTGGCTTCGGCTTCGATATCGTGCTCGCCTTCGAGCACCTCCTCCGCCCAAACCTCGACGCGGTTGCCTACGCCCATCGTCACGAGATTCTTCTTGATGCCTACCCTGTCGGCAAGCTCGCTGTTCAGAAGTATTCTGCCCTGACTGTCCATCTCGACCGCCTGCGATCTCGAATAGATAAGTCTCATTATCTTGGACACTTCGGTATTGAGTATGTCCTCGCTCTTGAATCGCTCGTTGACGATACGCTCGTAGTCCTCTTGGGGATAGATCATTATACAGTCTTCGAACCCCACGATCATCATAGGGTTGTCCCCCAACCCCTTACGCAAAGGCACCGGTATCCTGAACCGACCCTTGTCGTCTATCTGATGACGGTAAGTCCCTGTAAACATCTCTCTCCTCTCGGTTCGATAGACGGATATGATCCGCCACTTTCGACCCTGTTGAAATATTATAGCACATATCGCAACCACAATCAACCCTTTTCAGCCACTTTCTTAGCAAAAAGTTGAAATTTTTTTGTACGGTTTTTCGGTTTAGACCACACCCGATATTAAATATCCAGCATTTTTATTCGACTAACTTGACGCGGCGACACGATTATATTATACTTAGGCTGTTATGAAACTCAAAGACATTACGGAAGCGCGGGCGCGGCTCGCGGGAACTATTCACCATACTCCGCTCGAACAGTCGGAGACCTTTTCGCGTCAGTCGGGCGGACTTGTTCTCTTAAAGTGCGAAAACCTGCAAAAAACAGGGTCATTCAAAGTGCGCGGAGCGCTCAACAAATTGGGAAAGCTCGATATTGCGAAGGAAGCGCGAGTATTCAGTTGCTCGGCCGGAAATCACGCGCAAGGAGTGGCGTTTGCGGCGACACGCAAAGGATTGCGTTCGTCCATATATATGCCGCTGTCCACCCCGATAGCGAAAATTTCGGCGACGGAGGGTTACGGCGCCGACGTTATTCTGCACGGCGACGTATTCGACGACGCGCAGAAGCGAGCGATTTCAGACTGTGAAAACGCACACGGGGTATTCATTCCCCCGTTCGACGACGAAGACATAATCGCGGGTCAAGGCACGGTCGGACTCGAAATTTTGGACGATATATCGGATATAGACAATATCGTCGTTCCTGCGGGCGGCGGCGGACTGCTTGCAGGCGTGGCGTTCGCAGTCAAGAACGTCAATCCCGCAATCAAAGTGTACGGCGTTCAGGCTGCGGGCGCGGCGGCTATCGCGCAATCGTTCGGCGGCAAACCGAAAGAACTCGAAAAGATATACACGATAGCCGACGGTATCGCCGTCAAACGTCCCGGAAACATAACTATGAAATATATAAACGAGTATGCCGACGGCATACTCACGGTGACGGATGACGAGATCGCGGCAACTCTCATCTCGCTTATCGAACGCGCGAAGTCCATCGTAGAGCCTGCCGGCGCGGCGGGGCTTGCCGCAGTGTTGTGCGACCGCTACCCCGTTCTGCACGGAAAAAAGACGGTATGCTTGCTTTCGGGCGGCAATGTCGACGTCAGCTTTATACACAAGATAATCGAAAAAGGTCTCGTCAGTCGCGGACGGCAAATCAGACTGTCCGTAGTTCTCCCGGACAAACCGGGATCGCTCCAAAGCGTAAGCGCAATACTTGCCGACGGCGGCGCGAATATAATAGCCGTTCAGTACGACCGAGTAAATGCGGGACTGTCGCTCAACGAGACGATACTGCATATAACGTGCGAGGTATCCGGTCCGCAACACGGCAAGAGCGTAATGTCCGCACTTGTCACTGCCGGATACACGCTTGTTTCCGATTAAAACGAAAACTTTTTGCGGTTTTTATTTTGCAATACTTTTTCTATGATAAACAGTAATTTAACGGAGTATAATTTAACAATATAAAATCACTTAAGGCATTCCGGAAGAAAATTAAATATATCAAGAAAAAATACACATATAAATTTCGATTATCGTCCCGAGCGCAAAAAGTATAGCGCACTATACTTCGTAAATGAAGTAGTGCGCTATTTGCTTGTTCACGAGAATCGCTATAACAGACACCGTTTCGATGCTCTGTTTTACGGTCGCTTTTCAAAACTCTATCTTGACTGCGGTGTTTCGTACCTGATCGCACGACGTGAGATAGTACGGTATACCCGATTTGCGCACGAGTTTTTTCGCGCGGCAATCCTTGCCGTGAATATGCCCGTAAACAACGGCGTCGACATTGTGCTTGTTCATCAGCTCCGTCACTTCGCTGTCCTCGAATCTGGCATTGAACGGCGGATAGTGTATCATAAACACAACGCGATCGCCGTCCGCGCGCATTTTCTCCATACTGTCGAGCGACATCTCTATGCGCAAAAGTTCGCGCGCGAAAAGCCGCTTTCCGTCCTCGCTCTTATCGTCGACGCTCCATCCGCGACTGCCGCAGATTATAACGTCGTCTAACTTTACGCAATCGTTCTGCACCGCGAAAACCCCGCTCGGCAGTGCGGCGCGAACGGCGCTTATCCCCTTCCACCAATAATCGTGATTGCCGCGAATAAGCACTTTACGTCCTTTCAGTCCGCCGATGTAATCGAGATCGGGCGCGGCGGCGTCAAGCGTCATAGCCCAACTGTGGTCGCCCGCCAAAAGAACGAGATCGTCCGACCGAACGTTTGCCAGCGAGCGTTCGATGTCGCCGAGATAATTGTCCCACACCGCGCCGAATATGTTCATCGGCTTAGGGTTGTTTATCGACAGATGCAGGTCGGAAATCGCGTAAATATCCATACCGATATTATAATGAATAAGCGCAAATTTGTCAAGCCGACGAGCACACCGTATTAAGCATCGTCGCCGTCGTATGCGGGAAATACGCGCCCGCCGAACCCACTGCACGCACTGCCGGTGCAAGGCGGATATTTACAGTATCCGTATGTCGGAACAAGTATGTCTACCGGCGCGGTCACCTTTATTATTTGAAGCAAGCACCCGCTTACCGACACGGCATTCGCGCTTAAAACGGCGCCGCTTCCCACGTTCATAACCGACTGAACTTCTATCGTGTACGGCACTATCGCCGACGACGGCAACCGCAACAACGTTTCTCGCTGAACTTTATGCGTAGCGGCAACGGTGTACGGCACGCCGCCCAAACAGTACACGACCGCAAACTTCGTCACGACCTCGCCCGAAACTCTGCTGCATCCGTCGCCGCAGTCGACTATCGAAAATATCGTAAACTCGCTAGACACCGCCCGCGCCGAAGCAAATTCGCTCCCTTGCGGAATTTGAGATTCAGTAGTCAATGTGAGCGTAATGTTTTCGTCGGTGAGCGCGCACCCGTCGAACACGCGCTTGGTCTCTATCACCATTCTGCAACACAGCCCGTCGAACCCGCCGTCGCAACCCGCTTTTTTTACTGCCATACTCCCCTCCGATATTATCTATAATATCTATGCGGGAAAAACGGAATAAGTGAATCGTTTTTACATCGAGATGTTATGTTCGGTATCCGTCGACAGCAACAACGAAATCGAATCCACACGACCCGATATGTTAAGCGACAGACCCTACCTGCCGTTCTGTCGTATAGTCCTGCGTAGCGTAAACCGAAACGGAAACACCGTCGGTACATTCGAACTCGACCTTGTACGCGCGGTATTCACCCAGCAGTATGCTATATCCGCACTCGCATTCGAGGATGCGATCGACGTTATCCGACTGCCCGTCGTCATCGAAAATATGTTCTCCGTCTTCGATTTCGCCGCATATCGCGCATTGACGCAGATGATGAAGTTCATCGTGCGAAAACTCTCCGTACTTATGTATGCCGTTCGCGTCCGTCGGCTCTTTGTACGACGCGAGCAGTCTCTGCAACGAAAGGTCTTTATCCCTGCGGTTATACAATACGGTTCGGTCGTCACGGTACCGTCATCCCAATCGTGTCCTGCCATCGGAATCGCATTCTCAGTCACTTGCGACGTTCCGTCATCGAAATAAACGGTAATATCCCCGCATTTTATTTCCACCCGCGCTATCCCGTTTCCGTCTTTCCCGTTCAGCGAATCCAGCCAATCCCCTTCGCTCAAAATCCCGTCATCCGATCCGACGGCTTGCACATACGACTCAAAATGAATAAATAGAACGACCGAATCAAGCAAAACAAAACGCAACCGTCAAACAGTTGCGTTTTTGAATATAGATTAATTTACGATAAATGTTACGAATTGTCTATCACTTCTTCTATTCTGGTCAGAAGCTCGTCACGCCCCGATCTGTCGAGCGAGCTTGTGACGATAAGGTTGTCGCGCGCAAGACCGAGCGCGGCGGCGATCTTCATTTTCGCATTATACTGCTGAGAACGTTTGAGTTTGTCGCTTTTGGTGAGAACTACCGTGAACGGCAACTCCAAGTCGCGCAAGTAGTTTATAAGCGTCTTGTCGAGGTCGGACGGATCGCGGCGAATGTCCATTAGGCACAGCACTTGAGCTATCTTAGTACACGTTCTGAAATACTCGTCTATGCGCGTCGACCACGCGTCCGCCCTGCTCTTCTGCGCGGCGTTGAATCCGTAGCCGGGTAAATCGATGAAATAAAACCGTTCGTCCGCTTCGACTTCGAACACGTTAATAAGCTGCGTGCGTCCCGGCGTTTGCGAGGTCTTGCACAGCTTGGCGTTCATAAGCATATTGAGTAGCGATGACTTGCCGCAATTCGACCGCCCCGCGACGCACACTTGCGGCGAAAAACTCTCCGCATTGCCGTCGGCTATGCTCTTTATGAACCGCGCGGACTTGACTGTCATTTTACAAGCACTGCCGAAAACACTTTATCGATGTCGTCGACAAGTATGATTTCGAGTTTTTTCTTGACCTCTTCGGGAACATCCGCAAGGTCTTTTTCATTCTCTTTCGGAATGATGAGCCGCTTGAATCCCGCGCGGAATGCGGCAAGCGATTTTTCTTTCAGTCCGCCTATGGCGAGAACTCTGCCGCGCAAAGTCACCTCGCCCGTCATCGTCACATCGTGCGCGACGGGACGTTTAGAAAACGCCGACATCAGCGCGGTGGCTATCGTTATGCCAGCGCTCGGTCCGTCTTTGGGCGTAGCGCCTTCGGGAAAATGCAGGTGGATGTCGTTGTTCACGAACTCGTCGCGGTCAATGCCGTACTCATCCGCACGCGAACGCACAAGCGACAGCGCCGCCAAACACGATTCTTTCATCACGTCGCCGAGACTGCCCGTCAGCTTTATTTCGCCCTTTCCGCCGGGAATTATCACCGCCTCGATGTTGAGCGTAACGCCGCCTACACTCGTCCACGCGAGTCCGGTCGCCGTGCCGATCTCGTCGGTATCCGCGATTGCGTTTTCCTTATACTTCGGCGGACCGAGAAATTCCGCAACTTCCTTTTTGGTGACCTTGAATGAAGTCGGCTGCTCGTTCTGTTCGACTATTCGCAACGCTATTTTGCGCATAATAGTCGCTATTTCGCGTTCCAGATTGCGCACGCCGCTTTCGCGGGTGTAGCTCGAAATCACGTTCATTATCACGGAATCGCTCATATCGACTTTGATATTTCCGAGACCGTTCGCTTCCATCTCTTTCGGCTTCAAATACCGCTTCGATATTTGCAGTTTTTCCTCATAGGTGTAACCCGACAGCTCGATCACTTCCAACCTGTCGAGAAGCGCGGGCGGAAGCGGGTCGAGCGAGTTTGCCGTTGTGACGAACATTACGCTGCTCAGGTCATACGGCATATCGAGATAGTTGTCTTTGAAATTATAGTTCTGATTGGGATCGAGAACTTCGAGAAGAGCACTCGCGGGATCGCCGTGCATATCCGCCGTCATCTTGTCGATTTCGTCGAGGAGAAATACGGGGTTGTTGACTCCCGCCTGACGGATACCGCTTATTATCCTTCCCGGCAGCGCCGCGACGTACGTCCTGCGATGACCGCGAATTTCCGCTTCGTCGCGAATTCCGCCGAGCGACATCGACACAAGTTCTTTGCCTGCCGCGCGCGCGATCGAACGCACTATAGACGTTTTACCTACGCCGGGAGGTCCGACAAAGCACAGTATAGGCGATTTCAGATTGTTTGTCAGTTTATAAACCGCGAGATATTCGAGTATGCGTTCTTTGACCTTTTCGAGACCGTAATGGTCCTCGTTGAGCACTTTGCGCGCGCGATCGAGCGAAATCTCGTCCTTAGTCGATTTGTCCCACGGCATTTCGAGTATAAGTTCGATATACGACCGCGAAACGGTGGCTTCGGGCGTAGACGGGTTCATCTTTTCGAGACGGGAAATTTCTTTCTCCGCTTTTTCGTATGCATAGTCGGGAATACTCTCTTTGAGCGCGCGCAGTTTACCGCGAAGCTCGTCTATCTCGTCGGCGTCCTCGCCGATTTCCTGTTTGAGCGCGCGTATCTGTTCGCGCACGTAATATTCCTTTTGATTCTTATCGATGCTCTGTCTGACCTTAGCTGTTATTCGCTTTTCTATTGCGCGGATCTCTGTCTCGCGCGTCAACACGGTCAGTATCTGCTCGTACTGCGCCGACAGCGTTTTGGTCTGCAACACCGTCTGCTTTTCCGCGTCGTCGGTAAAGATATAATTCGCTATCGTCGCGACAAACCGCTCGCCGTCGTCGACCGACAGCGTGCTGAGCACGTCGCCCGGCATCTTGGTATCGATACGGCGGTATTCCTTGAACTGCTCGTCGAGCCGACGCTTGACCGCTTCGAAGTATACGGGATCGTCCTGCTCGTATTCGTACTCTTTGAGCGTCACTTCGAAATACGGCGTGAGCGACACGTAACTGTCTATCTGCATTCTGCGTCCCGCAATGAACACGACGCGCATTGCGTCTCCCGGCAGGCGCTGGACCTGCTTTATAGTTGCCAAAACGCCCACGCGGTAAATGTCCTGCGGCGCGGGATTGACCATCGTCGCACGCTTCTGCGCAACCAAAAACACGCTCTCGCCCGACTCCACCGCGTGGCTAATCGCGGCATACGACTTGTCGCGAACGAGATCGAAATGCACCGCCTGACCCGGAAAAACAACTTTACCGCGAAACGCGATCATTTTATATGTTTTTGCCTGCTGAGGTATAAGCCCCTCTTCCGAACTTGTTATTGCCTTGTTTTCCATATTACCCTTATAGTTTAGCACATTCGACGTGAAATTACAAGCGCTTGACTAGTCGGCTTTTATACGATTTATTGTTTGTTGTCGAATTATTCCGCATTCCCGCAACTTAATCCGCGAAGCGGTCTATCGATTCCGAATTATTATTTTACTCTTACCGAATACTCCGTTACGCCGAGTATTGTTTCGCCGTCGATCTGCAACGCAGTCGGGCGATCGAACTTAACGTTGAATTCATATCCCGACATAATCGTGAACATCTCGGTATGTTTGACGTGTTCGCCCTTGAATATCGTCGGGAACACCGTAAGTGTTTTGAGCCTTCCCGAACCGTGCAGAACGACGCAAGTCAGTTTGCCGTCTTCGGCGTTTCTGTCCTGCGATGGCGCGACCATCATTCCGCCGCCGTAAAACCGACCTTTCATCGTCGGCGCAAGCCACACCTTTTTGAATTCGTGCGTTTCGCCGTCTACGGTAACTACCGCATTCGGACGTTTGAAATGGAAAAGCAAACCTTTGATCGCTATGGACGTATAGTTGATCGGCTTGTTCGACTTCTTTTTAAGTTCGTCGCCCACCTCGCAGCAGTATCCGTCGATGCCGTAGCCTATGCCGTTGATAAACTTGTACGTATTGCCGTTCACTGTCACTTCGGGCAGATTTTTGATATAACCGTTAAGCCGTACCAACTTATCTCCACCCACGTCGTTTTTGAAATCGTTTCCCGAACCGGTCGGGATATAGTCGATGACGCACTTGGGTTCACTATCGCCAAGCGCATTAATAAAACGGTTGATCGTTCCGTCTCCGCCCGCAATTATCAGCCTATCCTGTTCCGTCAAAGCGGCGATCTCCGCACCGAGATCGTCTATCGTCGTAACATCCTTGAATTCTACGTCGCCGCCGACAAGCGCGTCGAGATAATCGTGAGCCGCTTTTTCGCCTGCGCCGTTATTCGCGAGCGGATTGAACAGTACGTATTGCATAAAATTCTCCGTTATGATCGTAAAGTATTTTCATCTTAAGTGAATCGAGCGCCAACCCGTATTGTTATGTATTATATAAAATTCGACGGGTTTTGTCAAGCCTCGCAAGGCGCGGTCGACGCGTAATTCCAAACGAAAACGGAGCCGAAAGGCTCCGTATTGCAATTACTTCTTATTTGCGCGCGACGCCGCTCTCCCGCGCCGCCTTAGCCACAGCCTTTGCGACCGCGCCGACAACGCGCTTGTCAAGCGGCGACGGCAGGATATAGTCGGCTTTCAACTCACTTTCCGATACGAGCGCCGCGAGTGCAAACGCCGCCGCGCGTTGCATTTCGATGTTTATATCGCTCGCACGGCAATCGAGCGCGCCTCTGAAAATTCCGGGAAACATAAGCACGTTATTTATCTGGTTGGGCTGATTGGACGCGCCCGTTCCGACAACAGCCGCACCCGCTTCGATCGCTTCGGCACGCGTGATCTCCGGTACGGGATTGGCGAGCGGAAATACTATCGGGGCTTTCGCCATACTCGCTATCATCTCGCGCGAAACGATCTTCGGCGCTGACACGCCCAAGAATACGTCTGCGCCTTTCATCGCGTCGGCGAGCGTTCCGTGCATATGCGTTTTGTTGGTTACGCGCGAAATTTCGGTATGCGCCGGGTTGGAATAATTCTCGCCGCTATGCAGTATTCCGCAACGGTCGACGCACACGATATCGCCCGCGCCGAGATCGATGAAAAACTTGGCTATGGCAATGCCTGCGCTCCCTGCGCCGTTTATAACGATCCTTACGTCCTTTATGTCCTTACCGACCACACGCAAGGCGTTGATGAGCGCCGCGCCCGCAACTATCGCCGTACCGTGCTGATCGTCGTGGAATACGGGAATATCGCACCGCTCTTTAAGCCGCTTTTCTATGTCGAAACAGCGCGGCGCCGAAATGTCTTCGAGATTGATCCCGCCGTAACTCGGCGACAGCGCGGCAATAATATCGACTATCTCGTCGGGGTCTTTTGTGGCGAGGCATAACGGCGTAGCGTCGATATTCGCAAACGCTTTGAACAGCGCGCACTTCCCTTCCATAACGGGCATTGCCGCTTCCGGTCCGATGTCTCCCAAACCGAGCACCGCCGTTCCGTCCGATATTACGGCGACGGTATTGTGCCGACGGGTAAGCTCGTACACCTTAGATTTGTCGGCGGCTATCTCCGTACAGGCACGCGACACGCCGGGCGTGTAGCACAGCGCCAGATCTTCAAGCGACTCTATCGGCGCGCGAAGTTTGATTTCGAGCTTGCCCGCCCATTCGCGGTGTTTTTCTAGCGACTTTTCGTAAACGTCCATAACTACCTCGTAAGTATTGCCTTTGCTTTATTGTATAACTAAAAACGAAATATGTCAAACGAATGCGGATTTTTAATTTTCCTTAGTCACGATATGCTCGACCGACTGCGGTAAACTTTCCAGTCTGTCCTTGAAAAATTCGGGAAACACCCTTAGTTCTTTCAGTTTGTCCAACGGCACAAACTCGACGTGTTCTTTGCCGTCATCGCATTCGCCCACTATGTTCGGTATGTTTTTGGTACCGCGCGGTTTCATTATGTAATAGAACGATATTTCGTGGCAGTTCAGTCCTTTCAGACTGCTCTCGTCGTCGGTGAAGAAATTTTCGTGTACGAATGCCAGCCTGTCGACCGTATACGGCACGCCCGTTTCTTCCAAAGCCTCGCGTTCCGCCGCCTGTTCGGCGAACTCGCCCATATGCACTCCGCCGCCGACCGAATAGTAATAGCTGCAAGTTTCGTTGGCGGCGAGCAGCACGCATCCGTCCTCGATGATTATCGCGCCCACGCGGTATCGAAACCGGTTTCCGTTGCGCGTAAAACAGCAATTAAGCTCGCGATCGTTGTTCATATAAATACCCCCACCCCGAAATGATTATGCGAGCGCTATCTGCGCCCGTAATTTAACGTCTTTTTGTCGTGCCCGCCGCGTCGCAACAGCCCGCACAAAGCGACCGCGCCGTATGCAACGCTCAGCGTCGCCGTCGCGGCAAGAAAGCCTATGCCTATAAGTTCCGCCGCGCCGAATCCGTTCGGGTCGAAATAGATATACACATATCCGCCCGTAACGCGCCCGTAGATTATCATAAACAGGTAGTACATTGCGGGAAACACCACCGTCGAAGCAAGCCCCGCCCTGCCTATCCCGCTTCCGTCGCAAAACGCGACATAGAACGCCGCTACGAACAGCGGATTTATCAAGTGAAGGAACAGTCCCGTCGAAACGAAAGTCGCCGTCGGCGCAAACGTAGCGCAAATGCCGAGTACGACAAGCAACAGTACAGTAACGTCCAGATACAGTACGGAATGTATATCCCTGCCCGTAACGATCAGTTTAACTGCCGCAACGGCAAACACCGTCGCCGTCAAAACATTGGACAGAAACGTCATTTCGAACGCCCTGTCGAACATTCCGACATAATGCAATATTACGGTAACGTACATCTGCACGGCAAGCAGTGCCGCAACCGCCGCCTTTGTTCCGACCACGCCTTTCGATCTCACTTTCATAACCCGTTTATTTTGGGGATTGCGTACGCCTTTTATGCGCCGAGAGATCACACGCGCATACGCGTCATTTCAAAAAACTCATTTGCCGCTCTCTGAAAGACTCGATCTTTCTATCCGTCACTTCTTCGCCCACGCTTATCTTTCCGCAGAGTATGGGCGACAACGGGTCGTATTCGGAAACGTGCCGATCGACGAGTTTATCGTTGAAATTAGCATAACAATACTTGCAACCGTTCTTGCAGGTGTTATACGCGCCGACGTCTATGCTTTCGAAACAGCCGCACTCGCCGCGTTGGTTTTTGTCCTTAGCACATTTAAGAGTGAATCCGGTAAGTTCCTCTATAAGCCGTTTGTCGATGCAACTTCCGTGTTCTATCCCGACCGACGAAAGATCCACGCTCTCGGCGCACGTGTATATTTCGAGACCGTGCACATCGGCTATACGCGACAATTCTGCGGCAAGACTTGTCATATCGTTTTCGCTCGCCGCTTTTAGGCACAGGCTCTCGGTGTTCTTCTTCGTCTTTGCGTAAAGATCTACAAAGCTGATAACTATCCTGTCGGTATATCCGCAGAGCAATTCGCAAAGCTCGCCGAACGCGCGGATATGATATTCGGGCGTGTATCGGTCGTTAAACAATATGGGGTCGTACCGCCAAACGACGCGTCTCTTGCCTATGCGCTCCGACAGTTTGCGGAACGTCGGCACAAGCACGCTTTTCTTGTCCGGAAGATTGGGTTCGACGTCCTTACCGTAACCGGTCAGCGTGAATTGAAAATAATATTCGTAACCTTTAAGTTCGTCCAGCCTGTCTATCATATTCGCGGGATTCTTCGTCCAAAACACTATGCAGTCTATGACGTCGGGCGAAAGAGATATTCGGCTTATCCGATCGGCATTGAAAGGATTGCGCACGCACAAATAACCCGCCTTTATTCGATTTATAAACCAATCAGAATAATAACACGGAATATCCGTGCGTCTGCTGACGCTAAGTATCACAGCGGCTCCCTCCTTTCGAAAGTTTTTATATAAGTACGCATATGCTTGGCGTACAGCACAGGACTGCGGTTGATCGTATCGTTACAATAGTCCTCTGCGCAATTTTTATGCTCGTTGCACCTATGAAACAAATGTTTCACAAAATATAAAACGTCGTCGGGATAACAGAATTCGCCGTCTATCGAAATAATAGCCTTATTATATTTCGGGTCGTCGGCGTTCACATTGTAATCGGTTTTAAGTTTATGCGAGTTACTCTCCACCGCTTCGATTATTCGCCGGCACCGTTTATCGTCCATCTCGTTACTCTTTTTATCGGCGCGGAGCGAGAATAATATATGTATCCTTTCTTTCAATATGTGCTTCGTCGCAAATGCGTTGCACATCGAATCAAAATCGTCTTGAGTAAAATCGCTGATAGAATGCGGGAAGATATAAATATCCGATGAAAGATTTTCTATCTCGTTCATATAAACGGCGGCATTATCCTGTCGTGTGCAAACGCTGTCACCGCTGTGTACCGGCATCGAATACTTCCAAAAGACCGTGTCCATACCCATATAATCTACAACCGTGCCGACATTGTCAGTCTTTTTGAGCGCCATTCTAAGCGCGGCATAATCAAGCATTGCGCCGCAGCCGAGCGATGTAACGGAAATACTCTTGCTTGGCGGGATCGTCTCTAAAAGCGTTTTGTACATTTCAGTATACTCGAATATGTACGCGAAAGCATACCGCAAAAGATATAATTGCTGAATGTTCTCGTCAGAATAGTCGGGCAACTTTCCACCGCTGAAATCGAGTCTGAGCAGCTTGCACAGTTTATCGGCTTTAGATGTGTATTCTTTTAACTCATCGCAAACGAGTTTCAAAAATTCTTCTATGTCCATATCTGCCTATTCCAGATCGCTTACAGCTTTATCGTCTCAACTTTAAGGTCGCAGTAGCATTCGGCTTCCGTTCCCGTGAATTTGAGCACGGCGTAATCGGGATCGGTAACCCCCTTGCGATAAAACATCGTATCGCCGAACTTCCATATCTCGTCTTTGGTCGGCTGATCGGTACACACCTCGACAGTACCCTTTATAGTTACGCCCGTGTACTTGAACCTGCCGCGCTCGTAAAAATACACGCACGCTTTGTTGTTGTCGAGGAACTGTTTGACCTTGCGCGACGACGTGTTGGTCGAAAAATAAATATCGTTGCCGTCTATCTTTCTCGGTGCGAGCATTGCCCGCGTCACGGGAAACCCGTCGCCGTCTACCGACGAGATGAACGCCGTCTTACACTTTTTGATAAATTCAAAAATCTTCTCTTTGGTCATATCTCTTCTCCGCAAGTTTTTATTACAGCTCTTTTTTGAGCATTATTATTTCGTCGGTGCGGTATTCCTCTACAAAACCGCTATTCAAAAACAGTTTTATCGCGCCGTTGTCAATCGCTATATCGTCATAAAGCACTTTCACTCCGTTGCGCTTTGCGACGCGGCACAGTAGCTCCAATCCTATCCGCCCATACCCTTTTCCGCGAAACTCGGACATAACAATTACATTTGCCATATACCTGCCGACAGAACGGTCGAGATGGTAAGCTATTTCTCCGATGAATTCACGTGTGTCCGAATCTACCATAAATGCGTAAAAGCGCTCGTTCTCGTTATTGACTACCCAATAATCATACCAGTCGTCCCACCTATCTTTCGGGAACGGGATTGTCCCGCCCCAAGCGTGATTATACGACATTGTATCTTCGTCGGCGAGCATACTTTCGCGAAACCACAGATCGTCCCTAGACGGCACAGCTAAGCTGACGTTTTCAATGCTATCCATTATCTTCTCCGTATATCGCATACTCAAATTATATCATAAGCGCAAACAATTTTCAATAGCTTATATTAAATAAACCGTCTTACACTTTTTTACAAACTCGTAAAGTTTCTCTTTCGTCATATTCGTTCTCCGTATCACGTGATACATAAATTATAGCACAATGTAAATATCTTTTTCAATGCTTTTCATAAAAAAGACAACCGACTGAAAAATAAATTCAATCGATTGTCATTAAATTACTTCAATTAAATATAATTCATATTATTCGGCATTGACTTCCGTAACGGTTATGCCGAACCTACGGTCTTTAACGGATAAACACAGGTTTTTTTATCCGATAAAGACCATAATAATTTGTAGAAAGAGGTCTTTGTTTGTATGAAGCTGTCGATATTTGCCGAACGGCTTTCCGAGCTGATGTTCGAGGCAGGGTTGAACGGTCACACACTGCACAAAAAACTCGATTGCGGGTATAATACTATTTACAGGTATTTGCAAGGCACTCACGAGCCGACCGTAGAAATGCTCGTGACGCTTGCCGATTTTTTCGTATGCAGTACCGATTTTCTGCTCGGTCTCGAAAACGAAAACTATTCGCGCGACTTTGAAAAATGCCCGCCGTTCGATACTCGCTTTTCCGAGCTTTTGACGCAATGCGGGATCTCGCAATACAGGTTGGAAAAGCTGACGGGAATATCCCACTCGACTATGGTTTATTGGAAAAACGGCACGAAAAGGCCTACCGTCGACAGCGTAATTCGCATTGCCGAAAAATTGAACGTAACCGTCGACTTCGTACTCGGCAGAAGCAAGCCGTAAATTTTATCACCGCGATAATACTTAACTTCTCTATCATAAAACAAGCGCCCTAAGGGTATCTGTTATAGGGATTTCCTTGTGGACAAAGAAATAGCGCACTATCTTCGCTTGCGAAGTATAGTGCGCTATACTTTATAAAAGATTATAAAGATAAATTGAAATTTATAAATAATGTTTTTCTATCATTTCTGTGACGTAATCTTTAAGAATTTTTCTCAGCTCTTCATAACAATCGAACGCATACCTGTCAAATTCGTCAAAAGCGTTTATTAAAATCTCATATTCCGGGTCTTCTCCGAGAGAAAGATATTTATCGTATGCTACATTAAAGTTTCTAAGCAACCCTTCCGGCAGAATAGAACGCAAATCCTTTATTCTATCTTCAAGCCGATTATCAAACTTAGCCATCGAGAAAAAATCAAAATGACCTCTGCCTCCCATTATTTGTGTTTCATTCATAAACGAACAGTAATCAAAAAGCGCGGCATACGGGGCAGGCAATTTTTCTTTTCTATACGCCTTTTGTGCTTTGTTATACCAAGCATTATCTTTTGATTTTTTCCAAAACATTTCAATTCCTCCGCTAAATTACTATTTATCGCAGTTTCATTATAGCATAACCGTATTAAAAAAGCAAGGACTGATTATCGTCCTTGCTTTAATCCCTATGAAATACACCCTTATTCGGACGCTTGTTTTTTATTCTACGGTATCGACCGCTTCTATCTGCTTAATATTTATCTCATTACCCGTCAAAAGAAAGGTGTGTCCGCTTCCGCAGTGCGGGCAGGTCTTGCCGTACTCTACCGTCGAATAGTCTTTGCCGCAGTTTTCGCAGTGAGTAACGGCGGGTATTTTTTCGATGATGATTTTCGCGTCTTTCAGCACCGTTTCTTTTTTGACCGCCCAATTCCAACAGTCCTCGAAGTAGTAAGGTATCACGGTAGACACCTCGCCGATCTCGACCGTCACCGAATTGATTTTTTTTACATTGTTTTCGGCGGCTATTTCGTTTACCTGTTTAATGCAGTGGAACACGACCCCGAGTTCGTGCATCAGCCTTTTTTCTCCTGCGCTTTTGCCGCCTTTTTGCGGGCTTTGACAAACGCCTTATCGGCTTTGCTCTTCGGCGAGAAAAGTATCTTTGTTCCGCGCTTGACCATATTAGGCAAGATGTGCTTGAACTTATCTTCGGCAACTACCATATTGCTGGCTTCGGGCACGTCTCTGTGGAGCGTTATCGCGTCGAACTTGCATTTAGTCGTACAAATGCCGCAACCGATGCATCTGTTCGAGTCCACTACGGTCGTGCCGCAACCCAAACAGCGTGACGTTTCGATTTTGACCTGTTCTTCGGTAAGCGTGCCGTGAGTGTCCTTGAACGATTTCGATTGCTCGCCCGCCGCTTCCTGCCGCGACGAATTGTCGTAGCTTTCCACGCGTATATCGTCCGTATCGATCGCAATGAAGTCGCGGCGGTTTCTGCCTATCGTCATATGCCCGTGCTGGACGTAACGGTGCAGAGATTCCGCCGCCTCGTGACCCTGCGCTATTGCGTCGATAGCGAATTTGGGACCGGTATAAACGTCTCCGCCCACGAATATGTCTTCCTGCGCCGTTTGATATGTAAGCGGATCGGCTATCGGTCCGTTGCCGCGCCCGAACTCGACCTTACTGTCCTTTAACAGCTCGCCCCATTCGACAGACTGACCTATTGCAAATATGACCCTGTCAACGTCAACATTGATCGTATCGTTATCGTCGTATACCGGGTTGAACTTTCCGTTTTCGCCGTAAACGCTCACGCACTTCTTGAACACTACGGACTTCGCTTTACCGTTTTCTACGATAATTTTTTGAGGACCCCATCCGCAGTTTATAACGACGCCGTCCTCTCTCGCCTCGTCGACCTCTTCCTTGCTCGCGGGCATAATGTCTTCGGTTTCGAGACACAGCATAGTAACGCTCTTAGCGCCGCTTCGCGCAGAAACGCGCGCCGCATCGATAGCGACGTTGCCGCCGCCCACGACCACGACATCGCCGTTAAATTTGGATTTACCAGTATTCGCAGACCTGAGATATTCGACAGCTGTCGTCACTCCGTCGGAGTGCGCTCCCGATATATCGGGGATCTTACCGCCCTGACAACCTATCGCCACATAGAACGCCTTATACCCTTGACTGCGAAGTTCGTCGAGCGTAATGTCCTTGCCCACTTCGGTTTTTAGCCGTATATCGACGCCCATCTCTTTCATAATGTCTATCTCCGCGTCGATAACGTCCTTTTCAAGCTTATACGAAGGTATGCCGTAAGTCAGCATTCCGCCCGCCTTTTCGTTCTTTTCGAATACGGTGGGATAGTACCCCATCTGCGCAAGATAGTATGCGCACGAAAGTCCTGCGGGGCCGCCGCCTATGATCGCTATTTTTTCTTGCCAACGCCCCATATTGGACGCTACAATTATATCGGGAACGTACCTGTGCTCGGCGTGAAGGTCCTGCTCCGCAATAAACTTTTTCACCGCATCGATCGAAACCGCGCGGTCTACGGTGCCGCGAGTACACGCGTCCTCGCAACGACGGTTGCATATCCTGCCGCAAACAGCGGGGAACGGATTTTCCTTTTTAATGACGGCAAGCGCTTCTCTGTACTTGCCCTGCGACGCCTTTTTCAAGTATCCCTGAACGGCGATATGCGCGGGACACGCCGTCTTACACGGCGACGTTCCCGTTTCGTGACAGTTGATCCTGTTCTTGTCGCGGTAGTCCTCGTCCCACATATGCTTGCCCCATTTGATTTTATCGGGCAAAGGCTGTTTGGGATATTTCACTTCACTGCCGTCGGCTTTGCAAAGTTTTTGACCGAGTTTCAAAGCGCCGGCAGGACAATATTCCACACACCCGCCGCACGCGACGCACTTCTCTTTGTCTACGTGCGCACGGTACGCCGACGCCGACATATTCGGCGTATTGAAAAGTTGCGAAGTGCGCAACGCATTACAGATCTTGACGTTGCAGTTGCAAATGGCGAATATCTTGTTTTCACCGTCGATGTTGGTCACCTGATGGACAAACCCGTTGTCTTCGGCGCGTTTGAGGATCTCCATAGCTTCGTCGTATGTAATATCCCGTCCTCTGCCCGTTTCGCGGCAATAGTCCGCCATATCTCCGACGCCTATGCACCAATCCCTGTAATCGTCCGCACAGCCTTCGTCGAGCTGCTTTCTGCCGTAACGGCACGAACAGATAGACGCGCCTATATGCCCCTCGTACTTTTTAAGCCAATACGAAATATGCTCTATATCCATAGTCGTATTTTCCATAGATATAGCCTTTTCGACGGGAATGACGTGCATACCGATGCCCGCACCGCCGGGAGGCACCATCGCGGTCACGTGTTCCAAAGGCAGGAACGTCATACGCTCGAAGAACATAGCAAGCTCCGGATGTTTATCCATCAGCTTGGTATTCATATTGGTGTATTCCGCCGAACCGGGAACGAACAGAGGCACCCAATAATGTCTGTCTTCGCGGTTGTACGTAGTGTTCGGGATCGGCCCGTCTTTCGTGTATTTGTCGCCGTAATCGTATTCGAGCATTCCCAAAAACGACAATTTATCCACAACGGCGTCGAACGTCTCATCGTCGAGCTCGGACATTTTTTTCAATACGCCGTATGGATATTTCTTTCTCGTCTCCATTTTGAGGAGAAGATCGAGCGAGTTTTCACGCTCGTCGGGCGTAAGTTCGTCCTCGAAAATACACGCAAAACCCCAATATTCGGGATCTTCCGTTTTTATTCCGTGAATTTTTCCGGGCAGTCTGTCGGTGACCCTGCGCACAAACTTCAACAGTTTGGGATTCGGGTCTTTGTCGTGCATATGAGCGGGTACGTATTTATTGCTCATTTCGGGCATTGTCGTCACACTCCTTTCGCAATTTTTATGCGGCTTAAAATCCATTTCGAAAATTCGTCTATTCCCTCGCCCGTCTTGGCACATATCCTAATTACACGTGCGGCGGGATTGCGCATCTTGATGTACTCCTCGCACTTGTCGAAATCGAAGTCGAAGTAAGGCGCTACGTCGATTTTATTTATAAGCACCAAATCGCAGATAGAGAACATAAGCGGATATTTCAACGGCTTGTCGTGTCCTTCGGGAACGGACAGGATCATACAGTTATCCGTCGCGCCCGTATCGAACTCTGCGGGACAAACGAGATTGCCGACGTTTTCGAGTATCGCAAGATCGACGCTTTCGAGATCTAATCCGTCAAGTCCCTGTCTTGTCATTTCAGCATCGAGATGGCACATTCCGCCCGTATGCAACTGAACGGACTGCACACCCGTCGCGGCGTAAATCTTCTTTGCGTCGACATCGGAATCTATATCGGCTTCCAAAACGGCTATATTTATCTTGTCTTTAAGCGCGTTGATAGTTCGAATAAGCGTAGTCGTCTTTCCGCTGCCCGGCGACGACATAAGATTAAGCAGAAAAACACCTTTCTTCTTCAATTCGTCGCGCAGTAAATCGGCGTCGCGGTCATTGTCCTCGAACACACTTTTTTTAATTTCGATGATTCTTACTTCGTCCATATGGCTCCCCGTAATTTCGATTGGCGATATTACCGAGATTCTAACATATTTTTATATGTATGTCAATAGACAACCGAAAAGATATTCGACAAATTTCGTGTAATTCAAAACCAGCACCCCTCCGTCAAACCGCCTCCGCGCGCGACAGAACGATCATAGCCTCGACATGATGCGTGCAAGGAAACATATCGTATACACGACAGTATACGGGCGAATATCCGCCGACGGCATCGAGAAATATTCGAAGATCGCGACTCATCGTCGCGTGATTGCAAGATATGTAGATCAGCTTATTCGGCTGTAATTTTGCGATCTCGGTCATCACCGACGCGCCGCAACCCTTGCGCGGCGGATCGACCAGAACATCGACTTCGCCTTGTATTCCAAGCGTCGGCAAAACGTCCTCTACATTGCCGCAAATGTTTTTGATCTTATTTCCGTTGCCGTTCATCTCGGCGGTGCGGTCTGCATCGATGACCGCCTGCGGAACACATTCCACGCCGAATACCCGATCGCATTTCTTTGCCGCGAGATTGCTCGTTATGCCTATCCCGCTGTACAGATCGACAAGCGTCGGCGCGCTTATCTCACCTATCGCATCGGTGTACAGCCTGTCGCGTATCTCGTCGTTCACTTGAAAAAACGAAAGCGGCGACAGCTCTGCGCTCACGCCGAGCACATCGACTTTCAATCGTTCGTTGCCCTTGACAAGTCTCACGGAGTTTCCCATTATCACATTGTTTTTAACCGTATTGGGACAGATAAAGAAATCGCAATAACCCGGCAAACGCTCCGCAAGCACGTTCTCGCCCTCGAAACCGTCTGCCGCGACTACAAGAGCGACCGACAGTCTCCCGCCCGACTCGCGCAATGCCAAGTGCCGCAGCAGTCCTTTGCCGGTGCGTCCGTCATATACGGGAAGCCGATATTCGTTTGCGAACGCGCATACAGTCCGCACCGCGTCACGCACAGCTTCGCTCGAAAACAGACAGTCGACGGGTTCTACCACGTGCGTGTTTTTGCGATACATTCCGAGTACGACGGCGCCGTCTTTATAACCGAACGGCATAGTGATCTTGTTTCGGCGCGACAACGGCGAAGAGATAAACTCGATCGGAGCGACAGACAGCTTCGCTATTTTTTTCAGGTTATTTTCCAGCTCGCCGAGCAATGCGGCGCGACGGTAATCTTCGGACAAATGTCGGGTATCGCACCCGCCGCATTTATAATAGTGCGGGCAGTCCGGTTCCACGCGCGACGGCGACGGCGACAGAACCTTAATTACGGACGCCGTCGCATAATTCTTTTTTACGGACTTGACGACGGCGCGCACCCGCTCGCCGCTCAGCGTGTACGGCACGAACACGACCTTACCGTCACAGCGCGCAACACCATCTCCGTCCATTCCGCAGGACAAAATATCAAGTTCGACGACATCGTTAACATTCATATATACATTATACAGCATACCGCGCTCGATGTCAATTCCACACCGAATCAAAAACGCGAACGGTATTATCCGGCGCACTGATACTTCGATAAACGCAACATAAAAGATTTGCGCTAACGGCAATAAACAGTTGACAAACTCCCCCGCCCGTGCTAAACTATATAAGCCTTTTGGGGGTATAGCTCAGTTGGTAGAGCGCTTGAATGGCATTCAAGAGGTCAGCGGTTCGAACCCGCTTATCTCCACCAGTCAAAACCTAAAACGAACCACAAATCAAGTGTTCGGGTTAGGTTTTTTCTTTGCCGTTATTCGTTTGTTGCTATGCCGTGTAATGCCGTAGAATAGTCCTTAACGGCTCAAACGCTGTCGTGTTGCGCATTCTCTCAATATCACACTCAACGGCGGTTTATGCCGCGAAAGCCGCTTGACGTGAGAAAGGGGCGTGTTAGGCTACCAAAGCCAAAGGCAAACCAAAACCCGACTGATGTCAATCGGTCGGGTTGCAGCGTTTCGCCCTTTATTGCCTTACAACACGCTCCTGCGAGGCTCACGTCAAGCGGAACGTGGAATAAATAACCGTTGTAAGTATCTCATACATACAGTTCTATCTCAAATTCAAGTTTGGTTATCTCGGCTCTATGCGGCACTTTGTAAGCGAGCTTAACGGATTTCTCGCATAATAAAAAGCCCCGACTGTCGGGACTTTCCATTATAGGGCTATTGAATTGTATCTCAATTCTATCGTCAAATAACACAATTTGCTTTACGAGATAGTTGATGAGTAGTTTCGGTTCTAACGCCAACGCTTGCAAGTAAAACTCGCGTATTTGCGTTTCGGTAAGCTGTACTGCGGTTTTGCTTTTCTCGATGAGTATTTGCCGTTCCAATTCAGCTTGACGAACTTCGAGTTCTCTAATGCGCTTCATAGCCGTATTTGTAGTACCGCCGTTTTCAATAGCGGTCATTATATTGTTTATAGAATTTTCGGTAGTGCGCTGTTCTTTAAGTAATAAATTCAATACCACGTTTGCTTGCGACTGTCTTTGCTGTTCTTGCATTAAGCAATTTACAATATAGTCAAGGTTATTCGTCTTTTGTATTTGCTCTATTACGCAATCGAGCACGATTTTTTCCAATACTTCTTTGCGTACTGCTTGCTTGTTGCAATCGGTAGTTTTCTTTTTGCGACCGCAACATTTGTAATAATACTTCCGCTCGCCGTTGCGTGCCGTGCCGTTTTCGCCGATTATGCTTTTACCACAATAACCGCACACGATTTTGTCTTTGAGTAAATACGTTACTTCTTCACTGCGTTTGCCGAACTTATTGGCGTTTACTTTTTCACGGACTTTGTTAAACGTTTCGGTATCTACGATTTGCGGATAGATATTGTCGAACACTTCACCGTTAAATCTATATATACCCGAATAACGTTCGTTCTTTAATATGTTGTATATCGTATTTTGAGCGAAAGGCTTGCCGTTATACAAAATACCTTTACTTGTCAATTCGGCTATTATGTCTTTTACAAATGCGCCGATTGAATAGCGGTCATAGATATACCGTATAACTTCGGCTTGTTCGGGTATGATTACGGCTTTCTTGTCAACGTTCTTGTAACCGTACGGCAGTTTACCGCCTGTAAGGTTGCCTTTTCTACGGCTCTCGTTATTGCCGCGACGTATCTTTTGCGAAAGCTCTACGCTGTAATACTCGGCATAACCCTCTAACATACTTTCGAGTATAATAGCTTCGGGGCTGTCGGGAATATACTCGGTAGCCGATACGACTTTAACGCCGTTGTCTTTAAGCGTTTTCTTGTGCATAGCCGTTTCGTATTTGTTACGAGAAAAGCGGTCAAACTTGTAAACGAGTACAATGTCGAACGCTCTTTTCGCACTGTCTTTTATCATACGCTGAAAATCGGGGCGATTATCGTTCGTACCCGTCATAGCGCGGTCTATGTAAGTGTCGAGTATGAGTATGTCGTTGTTCTTGGCGTATTCCGTACATACTCGGAGTTGTCCGTCAATACTTTGCTCGGTTTGGCTGTCACTCGAATATCGAGCATATATTACTGCTGTTTTCATTTGAGAAATCTCCTTTTAGATTGTTTGTTATTTTTGTCTTTCGACGGGAGCGAAACAAACGGTTTCGGCTGTTAATTACTTAAACCATACTGTTCTCTCGTCGCCGTCAAGGATCAAGAAAAAAATTTGCGTCAGTGTCTTTTACTTTACTGTTCTTTGCAAAATTTTTTCCCTTGACGGCGCAGTCGAAATCGTTTACGCTCCCACCGCGAAAGACAAAACGATTTAATTGCTTTTGGACATTTTCTTAATAACTTCCGGCGAAGCCTTGCCCATAACTACGCCGTCATCGTCTATACAAGTAAAATCGTCGAATAATAATAGCTTTTTATCTGCTATTCCGTACGGACAAAGTACATCATCATCGAGAATACTGCTAACGATATATGTCGGTAGTTTACCGCCGTAGCATAATCTTTCGCCGCTTTTTTCTATGTATTTGAGTATGTACCTAACGGAACGTTCAATGTCATAAGGCATTAACGCCTTAAAGTCGTTTCGTCCGAAATGTTTTAGAAAATGTGTGTTTTGGTATGTCGTTTGCTTGCGGTGCGACACCGTATCATAATCGGTCGTTTTTATTAACTCACCAATCATTCCGTTTTCGGGTATGTAGAAAATACCGTGAAAATGAAGTCTTTGCTTTTCGGGGCTTCGTTCCCACACGCCTATGTATTTCCAATGCTTGCGACTTACAAGGTGTTTGAGCGTGTTCATCAGCTTTTTCTTGAAAGTGTTTTCGTCGAGTTTATTCCCGTCGTATGTAAAAGTCACAAAGTAATTCCACTCTTGCAAATGCACTTTACGGAATACTCTGACGCGACGTTTTACGGCGTTTGTTTTCTTGCGCTCGGTTTGTTGTTCGACATATTGCTTTGCTTGTTCGGGCGAATTAAACTCGTTCTTTATTTGCTCGGTTATATAGTCCTTGCGTTCCTTTTTCGGTAACGCTTGACTTGCTTGGTAAGCCGATTCAAACTCGGCTTTGTGGGGCTGTTCTTTTCTCGGTGATTTCAACGGCTTTTTACCGTGCGAAAAGTTTTCGCTCGGTATGGCTATATAATTACTGCCGTCGAAGTAGATTTTGCAATTTTTGTATGACATAGTGTTCTCCTTATTTTTTGGTGGTTGGTGTTTTGAAAATTGTGCAAAGAAAAATGGGCAAATACAAAACAGTAGCTTTTGCTTTATTTTGTACTTGCTCATCTTTCCTTGCGGCAACGCTCCTTTTCTATTCGGACGCACTATGCTCGACCTGCGGCAATACCTATACGATTTTATAAACTATTTATTTCAGCTATCTCTATATTAAGTTGTGTTTTGCCCTTAACGGACTTAATCGTCTTTCTTTGCCAATTCCAAAACTCTTGCGAACAGCGTTTCAAAGAATGTACTTTGTTCGCCGTCCGACAGCTTCGTTATGTCGGGCGTTCCGACAACAACGACGTCGAGCTTTGTATTGAGCATTAAATTAACCTCCTTGTAGATTTTTTATATCGAGAGAGTAAAATACTCTCTAATATACATAGGTCAAAAATTTAAGTTAGTTCGGGTGTTTTGTAAAAATATTTGTCACTCATAACTCATAGGTCAAAAATGTAGGTTTTTACAACCAATTTTTGAGAGATTTTTTGTATTCTCTAATATTCATAGGTCTAAAAACGGTTAAAGTACACGCCCCTCAATAACTAATATAAAATTTCACCCCATAACGGCTAAAATTTCTTGAAAATATTTTTACCCCCTACACTTAACCAAGGACACTTTTTTGCAAAATACGGGGGTTCTTTTGAGAAAAAATTGATAAAGCCTTTCACTTATAAACCGAGATAGTGGAATTCGTCATAAGACGTCGTAATGCAATAGCCGCCATAATGAAACAATCGAAAAAATACCGAACACGACAAACAGCCGCAAGAACGCCGCCGAGCGAATTCACAAAGGCGATCGCCAAGCGGTTCAGCGGCGACGCCTTTGGTCGCTCGGCGTTGCGGTCTGTCGGTCGTTTCTTTTTGTTTCGGCGGGCGCTTGATCGCGGCGCGTAGCGCCGCGCTTGTTATTATCAAGCGCCCGTCAAAGTGCCAAACAGTTTTCTTGCAAAATTAACGTAAGTCTGTTATAATGACAATACTATGGATTTATATCACTATTTCGATAAAAACTATAAGCCGTTTATGAGCTTGTCCGACATACCGATTGAACAAGCCAAAGCTATTATTGCCCAAAGAAGAATAACAAATCCCAAATCATTTTGTGCAAAACGCCAAGATGACTATATGGAAAATAGGCTGTACTATGAAAATATTTTGCGGAATGAATTTTTGAAAAAGGGCGGAAAGATAGAAAGAAATTCGCCGCATTATATGGTAGTAGATAAATGTAATTGGTTATCGTCTTGGTATGATGACTGCGCGTTTATAAAAATACCCATAGAAGAATTTGATTTATCTACATTGTCATTCACATACGGAGATTCCCACCCGACATTCAGCTCGCGCATAAATGACGGAAAGGAATATAGAAAAAAGCTTTACCTATACGATGAAATTTTGGAGATTATCAAAAAATACGGGTTACCACAAGATTGGAATAAGAATGGTGAGTTCGGACCCGAACGATATATCGAAGTGCATATCTGGAGTGATAGGACAATTAAGCGTTATCTTTAATAAATGTATTAAATTATTCGTTTTAGGTTACTACCGTTCCACCATAAAAACCTTAAACGAATATCGTTTAAGGTTTTTTCTTTTTAACTTTTGCCGAAACAAAAAATAACCAACAATTGCAAAGCGATTCCTTTGGGCGCTCGGCGTTTCGGTTTAGTCGTTCGGTCTTTTTGTTGCGTTGGGGGCTTGAAAACGGTGTTCGTTTGTGATATAATGTATTTGCTTAATAAAGCGATAACAGTATTTTATTTAGGAGTACAAAACAATGGACAAAGAATGGAAAATGTTATATGAAGAAGCCCTAAGCGTTTTGAATCCACATGATGTTTCAAATAAAATGTGGGTAGGTAGCGTAGCATCTGCCGTACTCACGAAAAAAGGTAATATTTATAAGGGTATTTGCATTGATACAGACGGCTCTATAGGTATGTGCGCGGAAAGAAATGCTTTATCTACAATGCTCACGTATGGCGAAAGTGAGATTACAAAAGTGGTTTCGGTATATAAAGATGGAAATATCATTCCGTCTTGCGGTATTTGCAGAGAATTTATGATGCATTTAAGCGGCGATGTGGAAAATATAGAAATTCTATTAGACAAAGAAGGGCGTATAGCAAGATTGATTGACTTAATGCCGGAATATCCACGACATAAATAAATATCAATTTATCTTAAATAATTCGTTTTAGGTTACTACTGCCCCACCACCTAAAACCCGAAACGAATTGCGTTTTGGGTTTTTTGTTTGGCGTTTTTACCGAATCTATCAGTAACGCAACAAGCGCCCGCTTAAAATTGTTGCTCGAAAGCATTGATTTTTACTTTGCGATGTGTTATATTAGTTATGCCAAACAAGTTATATGCCCTAATAAGGAGTACGGGTTTTTTAATTGAATAAATTAAGTTTTTTAATGCAACCATTTTCGGATTTGGCAAAAATGCAAATTCCATTTATGTGGTTGCGATTTCCCGTACTGCATATAAACTTGTTTGGCGACAGTCGGAGTTTGCGTTTTTCGTGCGTTGGCTTCGACCGGCGCACTTTTTTATTTACGGAGGTTTTTATGAAGAAAAAGTTGTTGACTACTCTCTCGGCGATTCTGTGCGTGCTTGCCTGCGCTCTCGCTTTTGTTGCGTGTAATGGCGGAGGCAATGATAGCGGTCACGATACAAACCAAGACGGCTCATACACAATTGTAGCGGGACGAACTTACGTTTTCGATTACGTTAATAAAGTCGATTACGCCTTTGGTGAAGATTATGATGCAGAATACATAGAAAGCATTAAGGAAAGATACACCGTGCTAATGAGCAATCGTGAAATTACATTCAACGGAGACGGAACATTCGAAATGTACAATCCGTTATGGTATTATGACGATATAGGTACTTATACGCAAGACAAAGCAAACGTATCCGCAACCATAGGCGATGTTGAATTAAAGATAACGGTTTCCGCCAAATCCATCACGGTATTTATGCTTGATGGCGATATTTCGATAACGATGACTTTTACGGAAGGCACAATCGAAAAACCCGATCCCCCTATGCCCGACGACCCTATAATAGGCAACGACCACGAAAAATGCGAGTATAGAGATACGGAACATATTGTTGCCGTACAAGATTCCACTTGCGCGAATGCGGGATATATCGTGGATATTTATTGGTGTGGGAAGTGCGGAAAAGTATTCCGAGATATAAATGCGATCGATATGAATGAAAGCTTAGGCGTTTTGGACCTGAACGAGTCAACGCCCGTTGATGACTATTTAGAAATAGATTACGAGACAGGAAAATATAAATATAAAGCATCATACTTTAAGAAATACGGCAGCACGCCGCTTCCGCTCCCCGATCATCCGCACGAAATCATACCCGCCGTCACAGCAACGTGCGTAATAGAAGGCTTTACCGAAGGCCGTATGTGCAGAATATGCAATGTAATGGCAAAAGAGCCGCAAAGTCTCGGATATACCCAACATAATTTTATTGACGATTGGTATAACGAATGCGGCTATATGTGTCAAGGTTGCGGTCGGCTCAGAGATAAAGATATACGCTTCCGTTTCAGCCTCAACGACGACGGTGAATCATATACATTGCATCAAATAGATTACAATGTTACGGATACCGAATTAACCATTCCCCGACGGTTTAACAATAAACCGGTGACTAAGTTGCGTGGATATTATTATGGAGGTCAATCTTTCGGTTCCAATATTTTTTGTGATTTTAATGTTTCTATTGAGAAGATCATAATACACAACGATATAACAAGTATCGGAGAGCTCGCGTTTGGAGGTTGCAAATACTTAACGAGCATCGTTATTCCGAACAGCGTAACTAGTATAGGACAACGGGCATTCTACCGTTGCAGTGGCTTGACGAGCATAACTATTCCGAACAGCGTAACGAGTATAGGGGACTGGGCATTCTACTATTGCAGTGGTTTGACGAGCATAGAGATCCCGAACAGCGTGACGAGTATTGGGGATAGTACATTCAGAGGTTGCGGTGGCTTGACGAGCATAACTATACCGAACAGCGTGACGAGTATAGGAGAAGAGGCATTCGACTATTGCAGTGGCTTGACGAGCATAACTATTCCAAACAGCGTAACGAGTATAGGGTATGGTGCATTCAATGGTTGCAGTAATTTATCAAGCATTACATATATGGGAGATATAAAAAGTTGGTGCGAAATAGTCGGATTATCTAATCTTATGTATTACGGCAGTAGAAATAAAACATTGATCATTGATGGGAAAGAACTGTCGGGTAAGCTTGTAATACCGGATGGCGCGACTAGTATTAGAGATGGGGCATTCTCCGGTTGCAGTAACTTGACGAGTATAGAGATCCCGAACAGCGTAACGAGTATAGGGTATGATGCATTCAATGGTTGCAGTAATTTATCAAGCATTACATATATGGGAGATATAAAAAGTTGGTGCGAAACAGACGGATTATCTAATCTTATGTATTACGGCAGTAGAAATAAAACATTGATCATTGATGGGAAAGAACTGTCAGGTAAGCTTGTAATACCGGATGGCGCGACTAGTATTAGAGATGGGGCATTCTACGGTTGCCGTAACTTAACGAGCATAACTATACCGAACAGCGTAATGAGTATTGGGTATAATGCATTCAATGGTTGCAGTGGCTTGACTAGTATAGAGATCCCGAACAGCGTAATGAGTATTGGGGGTAGTGCATTTGAGGGTTGCGATAATCTCATACAAACTGAAAACGGTGTACGATATGTAGATAAATGGTCAATAGTCTTCGACAATTCCGTTACTGCCGTAACATTACGTTCTGATACCATAGGCATTGGGAGTAACGCATTCTACAATTGCAGTGGCTTGACGAGCATAACTATCCCCCACAGCGTAACGAGTATCGGAGATTATGCATTCGCCTATTGCAGCGGCTTGACAAGCATAACTATCCCCGACAGCGTAACGAGTATCGAGAATAGTGCATTCTACGGTTGCCGTAACTTGACGAGCATAACTATATCGAACAGCGTAAAGAGTATTGGGGATAGTGCATTCTACGGTTGCAGTAGCTTGACGAGCATAACTATACCGAACAGCGTAAAGAGCATCGGGAATAGCGCATTCTACAATTGTAGTAACTTGACAACTATTACATATATGGGAGACATAAAAAGTTGGTGTGAAATAGACGGATTATCTAATCTTATGCGTTATAGCAGTAGTAATAAAACCTTGATCATTGATGGAAAAGAACTGTCTGGTAAGCTTGTAATACCGGATGGCGCAACTAGTATTAGAGATGGTGCGTTCTACTATTGCAGTGGCTTGACGAGCATAGAGATACCCGACAGCGTGACGAGTATAGGAGAATGGGCATTCTACCGTTGCAGTGGCTTGACGAGCATAGAGATACCCGACAGCGTAACGAGTATCGGGCAATATGCATTCTACGGTTGTAGCGGCTTGACGAGCATAACTATACCAAACAGCGTGACGAGTATAGGGAATAGTGCATTCTCCGGTTGCAGTGGCTTGACGAGCATAGAGATACCCGACAGCGTAACGCGTATTGGGGATTGGGCATTCTTCGATTGCCGTAACTTGACGAGCATAACCATACCGAACAGCGTAACGAGTATAGGAGAATATGCATTCTACGATTGCAGTGGCTTGACGAGCATAACGTTTAACGGCACGCTGTCACAGTGGAATGCCATAAGCAAAGGCGATAATTGGAATACCAATACAAGTTATTACACAATCACCTGTACCGACGGCACTATAAGCAAGAGCGGAAACTTAATCGAAAATAGCTGATATATAAAAACTTCGGTATCGCTTCCAATGCCGAAGTTTTTTATTGCATAACTTCCCGCATTCCCCTGCCCGCCCTCCGACGAAGCAATCGGACATATGGGTTTTATATGACAATACACTTGAAACAGCGCGTCGACTGTGATATAATACGCTTATGAGTTGGTTCAATTATTACGGGCTCATAATTATGGCGATCATTATGACCCCGAACATTGTATACTACATCGGGCATAAAGACGATCCCGCCGACCGATGCAAAAACAAAGCTGTGGAAGTTGCGGAGCAGATCGGGCGGTACGGCTGTCTTGCTTTGATGATCTTCAATATCCCGTACACGTATTTTAACTTTTGGTTCGATCACGCGCTTATCGTCTATCTATCGGTAAACGGCGCGTTTCTTCTCGCCTATACCGTATTTTGGATCGTGTTTTGGAACGCCGACGGCTTGGCTAAGGCGCTGGCGCTGTCGATATTGCCGTCGTGCGTATTTCTGTTCAGCGGCATCGTTTTGGCTAATATTCCGCTGATTGCTTTCGCGGTTTTATTTGCCGTTTTCCATATATATATAAGCTGCAAAAACGCAAAACGCTAAAAAACCAAGCGGAAGCGCAAGACAAAAAGAGAAAAACCGACCGAAGAGATCATAATGTTATTTATAATTCTCTTGCTTGTATGCGCTGTTATCGGCGAACTATTCGGTAAAGATATGTAAACTTATTTATTCATTGCGTCTGCGGTTACGAACCGCTCGATACGCCGAAAAACAAGGAGAATTATTTATGGCAACTACGGTAGATTTTATACAGTTTGTCTGCGAGCAGATTCACGGCTACGCAAACGTTCGTTACAAAAAGATGTTCGGCGAATATATGGTTTACGTCAACGACAAGCCGATACTTTTGGTGTGCGACAATACGGTATACGTTAAAAAACTCGACGAGCTTTCCGACCTGATGAAAAATTCGGATCGCGGCATTCCATACGGCGGAGCAAAAGAACACTATATTCTCGACGTCGAAAACGCCGAGCTTACCGATAAGGTAATCGAGATTGCGGAACGTATCACTCCCCTGCCAAAAAAGAAAAGCAAGCGGCAGTGAACGAGAATATTCGCCATACGAATTTCAACAGCATAAAACCCCGAAACTCACGCTTCGGGGTTTTATTGTTTTAACCGTTTACTTTTGAATTTCGAACAGTTCCGGACCGACACCGCATATCGGACAAACATAGTTGTCCGGCAAAGTTTCACCGTAGTATACATAACCGCAAATCGTACATACCCACGCGGTTTTTCCCATTTCCGTTTTCACCTGCATAAGGTCGTTCTTATGCTCCTGATAATAACCGTATGACATCGGGCTTTCGTCCTTCAAAATGTCGCCTTCGATCGTTCTGCCGATAAACAGCGTGTGCGTGTCGTTCTCGACTGTATCGACGACTTCGCAAACCATATAGGCTATCGCGCCGTTAATGTACTTTACGCCCGCCGCCTCTCCGAGATCGGCGCCCGCATATTTATCCGCGTCGCGTCCCGATCTGAACCCGAAGTCTTTGATTATCTGAGGGTCGACGTTCATACCCAGCACCGAAAGCGCGAACTTTCCGTTCTTTTTAACCAACTCGTTAGTCAGGTTTTTCTTCATAACCGCGACCGAAACGAGCGGGTTATCGCCGCCGCTCACCTGCGCTACGGCGTCGACGACACAGCCGCCGTTGCCCGCAGTAAGAACGTACATACCTTGTGTTATTTTATGAGTAACGTTTGCGTTTTTCATTTTGACTCCTTATTTATTATTCTTATTATTATCTATTATAACAACATTAAACCGCAATGTAAAGGAATATCGCGCCCTACGCTATATTTTACGGCGAAAAAGGCGCTCATCGAGCGCCATTTTCGATCTGTCATTTATTATTTAGATCCGACTTTACAACCGCACGCGAAACGCGAACGAGTCCGCTGTCGACGAGAGTTTCCATCGTCTGCTTGGGCATCATATAATTCATAGCTTGCCTTTCGGTCTTATGGGTGTTGAAATCCGCCATTACCGTAGCGATGATATCTTTCGCATACTTCTTGCGCCGATCGCTCTTGATACGGTACAGCACACGCGTTTTGGTCTTGGGACTTCTCTTCGAGAAATCGTCGACCTTATACTTTGTGCCGTCGAATTTTTTCGGATCGGCGTTCAAATACAGATACAGCGACTTGCCGCGAACGGTAAACACTGCGACGGTCTTTCTTCCGAGACGGAACGCCTCTTTCTTCCAACTTATGCGACTGCGCACGCCCTTGTATGACAGAAGTTCGTTTTTAAGCTCCGAATACCGCGCTTTAACGTCGTCGTCGGCGAGTATGATCCGCGCCGTAAAACTCCTGTTAAACACGACCTGCTTCTCGCCGACAGGTGCGCCGTCGCCTACCGTGCCGACGATAACGCTCATTTCGTCGTCGGCGTCGTCGGGATCGATCTCCTCTTCGTCCGGTTCGTCTACATCGTCGGTTTCGTCCGCGTGGGTTGCCGCAACTTCCGCGAGCGCCGCTTTGCGCAGAGAGTCGAGTTCTTCGTCGTCCGCGTCGGGTGCTTCGCCGAGAATGGCAATGCGCAGCATATTGCCCAGAAACAGGTCGTCGCGTTTAAGTTCTTTCAAGTCGTACTCGATGCGCGTAGGTTTGATGTTCGTGATAAGCGTGTTCGCGTCGGCAAGCTGAACGAACAAATACTTTGCGTATTCCAGCCGCCGTGCGGAAGTGAGTTTGAATAGCATCGGCGTGTTTTTGAAGCGCTTTTTGTCCGACTTGTCTATACCGCGATATTTTGTATTCGCATATTCGGCCGGATCTAGTGCGAACGCTACGCACAGCGTCTTGCCCTTGAACAATACGATAGCGAGAGTTTTGCGTCCTTTATAGATTCGCTGTTGCTTAAAACCGCTTGCGATCTTTACGCCTTTGTACAGCCCTACGTCGTCGATAAATTCCTTATAGCGCTTTTTGACCTCGTCGTCCGCCGTGCGCAGTTTGCCCTCGAATCCGTACGTATAACGGACGTAATAACGTTTCCTGTAATACTCGCTTCCCGCCAAGCCGAGCTTTTCGCGCGCCTCGTCTTTGAGCGCCGCGACCGCGAGTATCTCCCTGCCCGAAAAATCGCCGACATCGCCGTCTGCCGGCGCGTTCGCTTGAATGCGGCTTTCGCCTTCCTCGTCGTCGTCATCGTCGTCCGAGTCATCGTCGTCCGAGTCATCGTCGTCCGTCTCTTCTTCCCGATCGGGTTCTTCGTCATCGACGGCGACGGCGTCAAGCGCTGCGGCAGACGAAAGGTCGAGAGTGCCCGCTTTGAGCGCCGCGAGCCTTTTATTCAGCTCCGCGCGTTTTTCTTCGAGCTGTTTCGAACACAGTCTGCGCTCGTAGTGTTTTCGATAAAAATACCAAATGACGATGTTCAGCGCAATAAACAGCGCTAACACTATCGAAACAATTATTATCGTCGCTGTCTGCCCTGCGGAGAATATGCTTGTAGAAATCAAAGTCGTGCCCGTCATATCACACCTCTGCATCCATAGCGTTCATAGCCTGCTCTACAAGCCTCTTTTTGCGCCTGTGCAAAATTATCTGCGCCGCCGCAAAACCGAGCGAGACAACAGCCAGACCGGAAATAACGCCGACGACAGTGTTGAACACAACATTCACGCCCACTATCTTCCAAGTAAGCTCGACAGGCTCTTGCGTGCCGTCCTCCCATTCGTAGTTGGACGGATCGCGGAGAGTTACCGTTGCTGTGAACTCGCCGCCGTAGCCGTAAACATTGCCGTCTATCTGCATCGTATCCCCATCGTACCCGTTCGGAATATATTCGATAGGCTTGCCGCTTACAATGAACGGACCATTATTGTCGGTCGGCTTCGATATTTTTTTGCGCGCGATCGTCCAAGTACGAACCACGTCGCCGTCGAATCCATCCCAAACGTAGTTATCGCCGTCGAGGAGTGCGAATGTAACGGTGTACGTTCCGGCATTGACAGCTATCAGAGTTATATTGTCGCCGCTCACTTTGGAACTGCCGTCGTAATGCATACTCATAACCGCGTTGTTGAACCCGATAACTGCCGAGTACAATTCGCCGCCGGTATACACGTCGTTCTTTTCGTCGCCCGAATCCACAACAACGAGTACGGGTGCGGCAACAGTACGCCGCGCTATCGTGAACGTTACGCGCGTTTCGTCAAGCGCCTTATAATTGTCGCCTTCGGGGACGTACAGCGCTACAAAATAATCGCCCGCCGCCGCAGGTACGCCGCCGAGAAGTTTACCCGCGCTGTCGTAGTAGCGCCAATTATACTGCGTTTCGGTTCCGTATACGGTAGTCGCCTGCGGCAATACCGCGTCGTCGCCGTATGTCCAGCCGCGCATAATAATACCGCCTATGATCTCGTTGTCCGCTTTTTCTATGACAAACGGTATCGAGCACGTGTCGTAGCTTATGCCATCCCACGTTGTGTTATAGGGATCGACAAGCGTAAGGAACACTTGATGTGTGGCGGCAACGATATATATTCCGCTGCCTACCGTGTAGTATCGATCGCCGTATACGTCGTCGATTATTTCTGGCAGATGATTGCTTTTGTCGTAAACCGCATTTTTAACGGATATGCGACTTTGCTCTATCGTCTTTTTCTCGATGATGAAATCGACTTCGGACTGCGAGCCGGAAAGCGTAAAATTGCTTCCGACGCCCGTGACGCGCGCAGTATACCGCCCCGCGAGTACGGGCATTTGTTCACTGTTCCACGCCACGTTTCCGAACGAAGTGCCGACGTATCTGAACGTGAGCGACAGTTCGCCGAGTATTCTAACCATATCGACGCCCGACACTACGGAACTCGGCGAGCCTATTTCGGGTTCGGTAACGATCCCGCCGTACTCACCGCCGCCCGCCTTGATATTTACCATAATCGGCAGAGCTTTGACGGTGAACAGACCCGGAGTAAAGGTTATATCGTAATTTTGCGAGGTATGGCTCGCAATGTTGATCAGATACGTATCGACATTGCTTCTGTCGGTTGCGGTCGTGGAAAGATTTATACCGAGCATATCTACCGTATCGGCAAACGCGAGCGAGTCTGCGCTAAGCGCTACTCCCGAAAGATCGGGCGCAAGCGAGTAGTACGACTCGGCGTTGCCGACGGTCACGGCAAGCGGACGCTTTGAAACGGTAAACGTACCCTTTACGGCTTTTACCGCGTAGTTATCTGCGGTCATACCGATCACATAGCCGTTCGTATCCGTTTTGAGCGTTATACCGTAAGTGCCGTAAGGCAACTGCACAACCTTAGTGTCGAGCTCGTAGCGGATTGAATCGCTAACGTGTATCACCGACGACGTATCGCCCCGTGTAAAGTCGGACGACGTGAACACATAGCTGTTATAGCCGCCCGTTGCCGAGAACGTATTTCCGTACACGAATCCGCCGCGTGCCGTCACTCGTACCTCTTTCTTGGCGATAAAGAACTTGGCGTATTTTATATCGGAAGTATAATTATCCGTACCGTCAGAAATCGCTTTTACCCAATATCCGTATTCACTGTAATTTACCGCGCTTCCCGACCATCCGCCGATCGCGTCGGCCGGTTCGACCGCGTTTTCGTCGCTCTCCGCCTCTGTGACAGCCTTAAAGACGAACATAACGTCCGCGCCGAACTCGGCTTTCGCAGACGGAGAAACAATGTCGCCGTATGTTATATCCCCGACGGTGAGCGACGATATCTTGCCGTTCGCCTGTTTGACCGTCCACGTTTTTGCGACGACACCGTCTACGGCGCCTGCGCTCGCGCTCCATTTATAATCGGACGACGCAAGTGTGAACTCGATCCTATACGTCTTTGCATTCGTAGCGTACAGGAAAATGCCGTTCCGAGCATTCTGCATCGTAAGGCCGTCCGCAGTTACGAATACTTCGTTTCCGTCAAGTTCGATTTCGAGTACCAGCTGACCGCCCGTGTAAGTATCGTTGGAGCCGTCGACTGTGAACGTAGGCGCGCCGACCTCTTTCTGTTCGATCTCGAACACGAAGTAAGCGCGCTGACCCGTAGCTCTGTATTCGCCGTAAACAACGTGCGTACCCGCATTCGCCCGCCAATTCGTTCTCGATACGAAGTTTGACAGATCGAGTTCGGCAAGCCACGAACTGTCCGTAAAGCTGTTGCCTTTGAACTTGTTATCGATAGCCGCATAGTCGCAACCGCTGGGCGCATAATAGTATACTATTTCGCCGCTCGTCACGCCGTTTACGGTTGCCGAAGGGTAATTTTCCGTGTCGCCGTACTTCCAACCTACTATCGAAATTTTGAGATCGACCGTATCCGAAGTGGCTACGAGATACAGTTCTACCGATCCGTCGTCGTTGTTCGCGTTGGAGAAGTAATAATTGCGGATCGCCGCATCGTTCAGTTTGATGTGCGCCGTATAGGTTCCGTTTGCGTAAACGGTAAAAGTCAGTCCGTTATTGCTCTGGACATAGTTCGCCGAAGGTACGGTCGTGTTCAGGTCGTTGTAACTGTGGATAAAGCCGCGATTGCCGAACTCCATAATGTCTTTGACGTATCCGACTACGATTCGTTCCGTATCGCCGTCGTCGAGATTTACGGACGACTTGTTCCACGAAATGCTGACGGGCTTGGGCGTTATATTGTAATTGCCGTAAGTCCAAGTGTAACCGTCTGCGAACTTATAGTTTCCGCTTGCCGCAAGCTCTACCGTTACGGCATACTGCCCCACTTTATTGGGCGTTGTGCCTGCGCCTTTGTAAGTGTCGTTGTAAACGGGCGCATATGTTTCCTGCTTATCCGCAGGGATATTGCCGAACGCTATTACCGCATTGAGCGTCGCGCCATATTCGCCGTCGTGGTAATTTATAATTCCGCCGACAATGTCCTCCGTGTATACGCGGTCTGTCGTCGAAGCCGTAACTACGCGCGGAACGACCGAAAATCTTACGTCCTGCCTGTATACTATTTCGTAGTTTTTGAACCACAGCGCCCTGCGCGCGTCGCCGTCGGTCTTGCCGTAAACCTTTACGCCGTAAATGTTTGTGCCTACTCCGCTCTCCCACGCTTCGTAATCGGTATCGAATCCGTAATCACCGCCCGCCTTACCTACCGACACGAGAGTGTGGAAGTTCTCGCTGTTCTCGAATCCGTCGAACGCGATGATAAAGTTCTCGATCTCGCCGTAAGTGAATGCGAACGTATCCGCATACACGCCGTTCTGCAGCCCCTGCGCGTACACGGTGAGCTTTTTCTGTCTTATTTCATAGTACGCGCCCGCGCCGTCGTCGTTATGCTTGAACGTAACGTTATAATTGTTGGTCGAATACGACGGAACGAGTCTGTAATAACCGATGTCGAACGCATTGTCGACGGCGCTTATCGAAAGCGAAAGATTGAGATCGGTAAGGTCGTTGCCCGACTGACCCGCCCAACCCGTCGGCGCAGTGAAATAGCCGTTAAGAATCGAGCTGTCCGACAGGCTGTCTCTTATATCCGACGAATGGTTCCGTCCGTTATATATGCCGAACGCTTCATAGTCGTGCGCCGTTCCGTCGCTGTTATAGCCGTGAACGGTGACCGTCACGTTGCGCTTTATGACAGAGAGGTTGCACTTGGACGAATCTGTCGTCATAACTATATTGTAGTTATGCGACGGAATGTCGGCACAATTGACGGACATTTTATACGCGTTTTCGGCGGGCGCGGATCTTACGGTATAACTGCCGTAAGAGAACAACAATGCGGAAAGATCGAGCGTACCTTTATCCGTTTCGCGTGCTATTATCTTCTCCGCTATATCGTCACCCGTAGTAAACTGTCCGTCGGCAGAAAATTTATAGCCTGCCGCCACGCCCGTGAAAAGCACCTCGTCGCCGACTTCCATCTTGTGTCCGTCTGCGGGAAGCTCCGTACCGTATTGCACGGTCGCATTGCTTACCGACACGGTAAGCGTACCTTGTGTTATCGGGAATGTCTGAGTCGTAGTGCCGCCTACTATGTAGTTGGTGTCCTTAGACGAGTATGTCACGGAATACGAACCGACGTTTACGGGTGCTTCGTCGAGAACGGTTTCGCCCTGCTTATACACTATGTTGAACTGAACGGTATCATCGCCCGTCGCTTTTATCTGCCATTCTTTTTTCGTGCCGTCGTAAACTTGACTCGGCGCTTTGACGTCCATCGATAGCGTCGCAGGCGTAATCGTAAACGATCCCGCGCCGAGAACGCCGCCGTCGCGCACAGCGTCCGTATCTGTCACACTGCCGTATACGCTCTCGGTATAGCTGCAACCGACAAACTTGATAGAATAGTTTTTGCCGTAGCTTACGCCGTCGCCGTAAGTTCCGAACGTAGCGTAAATCGGATACGGTATAACGTTGCCGTCGCCGTCGACACGCACGTTGTTGGTCTTGATCGACGGATTACCGTTGGCGAGCGCGTCCGTCCTCAGCTTTATCACATCGTCTTTATCGTCGAAGAACGTGTACGACCCGGCTACCGCAACAGTGCCGAACGAAAGCGTCGCGGGCGCGGCGGGATTATCGTCGCGCAGGTTGTAACTGTTGGTTTTGTCGTCTATCTTTATCGTGACGGTACGCTCCGTTACGTCTAAGAAAACTCCGTCCTCGATCTTATAGACGTAAATTATATCGTAATTATCGGAAGTCACACCGCTCGCATCGAGCGAGAGTGCGTAATTGCCTACCGCTCCGCTCTCTTTGCCCTTAGCGTATGAGGTGGTAAATTTAGGCGCGGCAGTGCCGACTGCCGTCTCCCACGTATCGTCGGCGACTCCGTTATTGACGTAACCCGTCACGGTGTAGCCGAGACTCGTCTTTGCCGCGTCGGCGTATGCGCTCGCCGCAATGTCCTCGCCGTATACGACGCTTACACTATTCGCAGTCACGGTAAGATCTTTCTTCGCTATGCGGAAGTAATAAGTAATGTTAATTTCGGGATAATTGCCCGTACCCGCCATATATACGGTTACGGAATAGTCGTTACCGGCGCCGAACTTACCCGCATCGAATATGCTCTGTATCAGCGCCCCGACCGTATTGCCCGCCGTAAGCTCGACGTTGCCCAAAACAGTCGCGCCGATTTTGAGCGTAACGTCTATGTATTGATCCACACCGTCGCTAACGCGCTTGAACGTAGCGCTCGGTTCGGTTACCTTGCTGCCGTTTTCGGGATCGTAGCCGTTCGGGTTGCCGTCCGAGACCTTGCCGTAAGTCCAAGCCGCAACGTCGTTTGCTCCCACCGCGTCGTCTTTGACGGAGCCGTTGGCAAAACCGAAAACAGACTTAAACGGATTGGAGACCGCCTTTTTGATTTCCGACTCGACTTCTCTGTAAACCGTAGCGTGATTGCTCTCGGTGTAACGGATATAGATATACTTCTTCGCCCACACGTCGACGGACTGAGGAACATTGTCTATCCAAGCTATCGCGCCATCGTCGTCCTTGCCTGCTATATCCGCGATTCGCGTCTCCGACACGAAATATTCGTACTCGACGGTTGAGCCGTCTACGGTGACGGCATTTGCCGTAGCGAGCCGATGTCTGTCCTCGTCGTAGAACTCGGAGTAACCGCCCGCCGTGACCGAAACCAATTCCGCAGGCGTTACGGTATAAACGCCGTCCGAGAATGTCGCTCTGTAATTTACGGCGTACTCTGCTTTAAGCGCGCCTGTTATCGCATAGCCGCCCGCCTTGACGGGATCGGTAACTTTGCCGCCGTCGCTCGTAACTTCGCAATGCAAATCGTACAAAGCGTCGAGATTCACTCCGTTCGGCGAGGCAAGAACCGTGCCGTCGTATGTCGACACCGACTTGACCGTATACGTAGCCGAAAGAGTTTTATAATCTCCGTCCGCATAGTATTGCGAAGACTTATCGTCTATCGACACATCGAACTCGAACGGTTTGACGGTAAGAACACCGTCGACGCTTTCGAACAAATAGTTGGTGGAAATAACGCTGTTCTTATTGAACTCGATCGCGTATCCGTCCGCGTTCACATTGCTCGTCGAAGTATAGTTCGGCACGGAATACATCTTTTCTCCGGCTATCGGCGACGCTCCGATATTGGTAATATCGTCGCCTTTTTTGAACTTGGTGACAGAATAAATGCCGCCCTCTTTGGTGAACTCCTCGACGGTCATCAAGTAGTTCGCGTCGGCGGGGTTTTGTTCGCCGTATGTAACCGACAAATTGACCGACACTTTAAGCGTGGCTTTATTTATCCTGACAACAAAATCTGTCGGATCGGATTGCCCGCCTATAATAAGATCGTTATGATTGGGTGCGGTGATCTTAAAGTTGTACTTATAGCCTGCCGTCGATACGTCTTTGACTTTGTGGGCTTCGGGATCGTACTCTACGAAACCTTCGCCCTCATCAATAAACCACGTGAGCGGATTTACCGCCGTGCCGTTGACGACCGTCGCGGTACTTGTATCGAGAAGCACGGAATGCCAATCCGCGTCATACTCCGCGCCGTCCGCGCCGCCGTAAACATTTACGACTTCGTTCGTTATATCGGCATTTTTTATTTCGTATGTCGCGGAACCGACGTTTGCAAATTTCACGCTGTAATTCGCATTGCCGCCCGCCGATGCCGTGACCGTATATACACCTGCGGAAATAGCGATGTCGGAAAGATCGGAAACTCCGTCGAGACCGAGCGCAAATATCGCTTTAGGGTCGTCATCGTTGACTATCGCGTCCCCCGATCCGTCGGTAAGCGTCGCCGCAAACACGTCTGCGGTATACAGGTCTGGCGCAACGCCGTACGTATTCTTTCCGTTGCCGCGAAGGGCGATCGTGATCTCGCGCGATACTATCGCAAAACTGCCGTCGGTCGCCGTCACTTGATAGTTGGTATCCGAAACCGTCGGCTTGACATAATAACCGCCGACGACCGCAGTCTGAACGTCGACGGTCGAATCGTCGCTTTTTACTACGGACAACATAACGCTTACATTGTCTTCGTCGATAAACCGCTTATCTCCGTCCGTAGCGCTGTCGCCTACATAGCTCCAACCGAGTTCGTGTTCGCCGAGCGCATCGCCGTAAACGTGTGCTGCAACGTTGTTGCCCGCAACAAAGACCCGGCGCGGCGAAATATCGAGCGTCGCGCTCAATCCGCCTGTCGGGATTATGAAATTGCCTCTGTCGTCGCCCGTGATAGCCGTCACAACGATCGTATACGTTTTAGCGTCGCCGACAGCCTCGCCGTCGACGGCATTCCCGACGGTGACGCCTACTGTCGCCGTATCGCCGTCATATCTCTTGGGCATATTCGCTACGGTCGCGGTAAGAGCGTGTTCCTTTCCGTCGTAAACGGACGAGAACGACGTTCCGCCGCCCGTCACGGCACTGTCTCCGTCGGCAACAGACCACAACACTTCGAGTTCGAGCTGTCTGACGACAAACGCCATATCCCTGAATCCGAGATCTTGGAAATCCGCGTCCTCCGCGCCGTCCGCCTTGCCGAACACAAGCTCGACGGACACCAGATAATCGCCGCTATCCCAAACAAGATTGTTCACAAGTCCTTCGCTCGCTTTATACGTCCAATCCGTTCCGTTCCACGTCTTTACGACGGTTCCGACCGAACTCGCGCTGTTGCCCGCACCCGTCTTTTTGAATTCGTAAACGATCTCGAATCCGTTCTTCGATTTTTCGGCGTCTATCGTGCCGACGTCCGCGCCCGACATAACCACCAGATTTTCGAGCGTTACACTTCCGCCCTCTCCGTTGTCGCCGAATTTATATCCGCCCGCAGCGCTTACCGAGAACATAATGTCGAGACTCTTATTGATAATGGCATAGTGCAAATAAACTTCGGACGCGGTCTCGCCGTAAACGACTGTGCCCAGACCGTCGATATAGCCGCTGCCGTATGCGTCATTGCCGTCTATCTTCCATAAGTAATTATACGGATCGCCGTCTATCTTGAACACGACGTAATATTTGCCGCGCTCGGAAAGCGGTACCGTACCCAAGCCGTGCAAAATGCTATTCGCTTCGTCCGTATATTTTCCGCCGTCGCTCGATTTATTGCCCCTGCCGTACCGAACGGTGACGTTCACGCCGTCTACAGAAGTACCGAAGTCGAACGCGGTAACATTATTGTATTCCATCGCCCGCCGATTACCGAGCTTCGGAGCGGTCAACTGCATACGCTCGACCTTGACGAAATCATTAAGCGTCAAAGCGTATTTGCCCGTATTGTCGAAATCCTCCCGCTCGGACGCGTTATAGCAATAGTTAGCGCTATCGTCTATCGTAAACACCGCCGAGTAAATTCCTGCGTCGCCGTAAGCGAATACGCCGTTCGCGTATCCCGAAACGTTAAGATGATTTACAGGCGCCGCGCCGTTGAGCCACGCACTGTCGAGAACGCGCGATACACTCGCCGTAACGAGGCTCGCCCAGCCCGCAGTAGCAGATTCAAACGTAACTTTTCCGCCGTCGCCGAACGTCGGATTCGATGTCGACACGGTATACGATATGGGACTTATTATCGCCTTTTTGATTACGAAATCCTTATATTGCGTGCCGTCGGTCGGAATCGAATAGTTATTCTCCGCCGCGCCTTTAAGCTTATAAACATAAGCGAAATATCTGCCCGCATTATTCGGCTCGACGTCTGCGCCCGACGGAACGGATCCGCTCTCGCCTCTTGCTTTATACTTTACGTCTGCGGTCACAACGTCGCCCGAACCCGCTACAACGGTAAGCGTCGGGGCCACAGTCTTGTCGCCGCCCGAATATGTGAAGTCGTAAGAATTCTCCCACGCGATTCCGATCACGGCTTTTGTGACGGTGAGAGTGAGAGTTACGGTAGCGTCTTCGTCGCCGACCGCCCACTTATAGTTAGGAGCGGGCTTAACGGAAATAGCGTAGGTATCGACATTGCGCATAGTTGAGCCGTTGTTTGCCGAAGTCACGCCGACTATATCGAGCTGTTCCGTCTTTTGCGGCGTGCCGCCCGCATTGGTCAACCAATTCGAAATCAGTTCGGCAAGCGTGAACTCACAGCCCTTGTACACCGCGCTGTGCGCGAGCGTGCCGTTATCGAATGTAAGCGCGGTAAGCGCCGCAGAAAGAATATTGAATCTTTCGCTGACCTTATCGGGAAGTTTATAGTTGACCGCAAGCGAATAATCCGCGCCGTCGGCGTTATTCGCGCACACGAGATCCTTGACAAACACGTAATACGTGTCCGCCGCGAACGGCTTGCCGTTTTTTATTTTGTCCGCGTCGATCGCGGTTTTGTTTTCGTCCGCAAAGTATTCGGCGGTGACAGTCAGCGTTACGCCCATCTCGTTTACGCTTACCGTCGGATCGGGGCCCTGCCCCTTGTTCTCGTCGAAATCGAAGCCGAGCGTGCCGAAATTAATCGTGACTACGGCTTGCTCCACTTCATACGTTTTGCCGTCGTCGTCCGAATTCAAATCGGCTCGGAGATCGCTATCCTGTCCGCTCCACACTCCGTTCCATTCGTGATTGTTTATATCAGACTTGAATGCTATGTTTACGGTGTACGTACCCGCGTCGCGAACATACACCGCTCCCGTCGAGTAATCGAACGAACAGCCGACCGCCGCCGTTACTCCGTCCGCAAGCACGCCGTTCACCGTCACTTCTAGGATCGCCGCATACGACGGATCCCAATTATCGAGGGTGAAAGTTTTTGCCGTGCCGTCGTATGTAAACGTTCGGCTCGTCGGGAAGCCGATCTTTGTTATCTTCTTGCGCGCGATGTCGAACGCAACGTAAGCGTCGCCGCTTATCGCTATATCGCTCGCATAAACGCGGTTTGCGGTGTTCGCCGTAATATCCTTATAGTATACGGCATACTTACCCGCGTCGAGCGCGGTAAAGTCCGGATCGGTCAGCAGTCCGCTCTCAGGCGCGCCGCTACCGCCGTAGTTTTCATAATAGTAGGCTGTGCCGAAATCGATGTAACCGTCCGTATTCGCAGGAATCGGCTTGGGATCGTTCGCGGCATTGCCGTAAACGAGATCTGTCGCCGCAGTTACGTATATATGTACGGCGCGTTTCCGTATAACGAATTCGACTTCCACCGTATCCGTCGTCGAATCCTCCCAGCCGTAATTCCTATAATATCCGCCGTTTATCGTTATATCTACCGTATATGTACCCGCGTGATACAGCGTTTCCCGCTCGTCGGCAGGAACGCTCGCATCGACATCCGTCACCGTCTTGACGGCGGTCGCGCCTATGACGTTTACCGCCGAATCGCCGTAAGCGGCGACAAATTCGTTTGGATCGATGAAACGGGACGCGCTGTAAGTCTTATCCTTATCAAACACGGGCGAATCGAGAACAGCCGTAGAAATGAGTTTTTTGGTTATGTCGAAAAGTATCGGATCGGACTGCGCCGCGTTATAATAATCGGTAGCGTCCGTTTTGACAAACACGTAATAACTGCCGACGTCTCTGGGTGCTGTCGCAGTCGCGGATGCGGCGGAACTCGCCGCGTCGTAATAATAGAACTTATAGACGGGATTGTGTTCTCTGTCACCCGTCTGCACGGTATCGAATACGTCGACGGCGGCTCCCGTACCCACGTTCTTGGCGGTGACGGAATTCGCAGGTTCGACGAGCGTTCCGTACACCCTATCCGCGCCGTCGGAATAAGCGAGCGACAAGTTTATTGTCGCTTTATCGACCTGAACAGTGTAAACAAGAGTGTAGTTATCGACACGAAGCGGATCGGATACCCACTGAAAATCTCCGTTCGTCTCCAATTTAACCGTAACGGTATATTCGCCGCTCAGCGGGAATTTGATCTTGCCTTCGGCTTTATCGTATGCATCGGCAATTTCGACCGACGCGCCCGACTCCGATTTTCGCGCAACGGTTACGGTAGCGCTGTCTTTAATACTGTCGTTGGAAAATTCGATAGTGCGGTAAGTCCCTCTCGGATCGAATACCATTATCGACCTGTCGAATATCGGGAGTTCTACGTCGGTCGCCGAAATAAGCGTATTTCTGCCGTTTCTTATTATGTTATTCTGCTCTTTCTTTCGCGATACGCCGTTGACTTGAACCGTCAACGAGATCTTATTGACCTTGACCGACAGATGATCCATCGGTTCGCCGTTCACGTCGAAATATTGGAGGGAACATAAATTGGATATGCTGTCGAGCGGAACGGAAGCCGAACCCGTGCTGTAATTGAAGTCGATTGTAAGTCCCGACAATACGAACTCGGCGAATGCAGTCTGTCTGGCGAATGCCCCGCTAATATTCCCCATACTGTCGGGTTCTTCGAATTTTACGTCTACGATATCGATCGCCGCACGCACCGAACTGTCGGCAGAAAGCACGACATAAATCGACGCGTCGTAGAAATATTCTTTTCCCTCGTTAAGCGCGGCGAATCCATCTAATATTTGTTTGCCGTTAGGTGCGAGATTGCCCTCGATAACATAGTCGCCAGCCGATAAATATCCACCCTCGCTTCCGTCGTTGTAAACCGGAAAAATCGCGCCCTCGATATCCGTCTCGTAAATAACGGTCGATGATGTAAAAGCGTCGAAATATGACAAATACTCGTCCAGATTCTTTACGGCAAGCCCGACGATCTTTTGATCCTCCAAATATAACGGAGACGAAAGCGCCGCCGAAACGGAGGTATGCGTTATATCCTCGACCGTCGCCGATACGCCGGTAGACGTACCGTTGGGATCGTCGACGGTAACGGTGACCGTCTCGCCCGTCTCTGCGGTAAACGTGTTTCCGTTGCCCGCAAGAGCGAGAGCGAGCGTATACTTCGAGTTGGGGTATGTTACCTCAATGACAAGCCCTTTCATAAAGCCTGCGACGGTCATACCCTTTACGAATGCGGCATAGCCGTCGGGCGTTCTGTAATAACTGCCGTTATATAGCGAATACGCGGGGTTTACGTATACGGTCGCCGACTCGATCGCCGCCGCCGTTATGGATGAGCCGGAAATGCTCGCCGTGTCCCGCGCGCCTGTGGGAAGATATGTAAACGTCACGCTATTGCCCTGATTGGGTACGAGATGTCCGCCCTCGATCGATACAGACAAAAGCGTATGATCGGAAATCGTCTCGAAAGCCGTTCCGTCTTTCGAGCCTTCTACCGTAAAATACGTACTGCTGTTGAGCTGAGCGGCGGTAAGATCCGTAGTAAATTCCGCGCCCGACCTTACCGTCACGCGTATCGTTGTATACAGCGTCGCGGCGGTGACCGAAATATCTATACTCGCGGAAACCGTCGCATCGGCATCGAGTTCGACGGTAAGCGACAGCGTGCCGCCCGCCTCTTCGGAAAAAGTATAGTCGTCGGCAAGCTCGGCGCCGTCGTGTTTAACGGTGTACTCTGTCTTGTCGAGAATTTGCGGTGCATTCCCGCCCTCGACGGAAGATATGGGAACGCCCGTGACGATCAAATGATCTTTGATCTCCGCGCCCGTCGTATTGGCATACACCCTGAAACCCGCGTCCGTTTTCGCATCGATACTCGCATATTGCGACGTATTTTTCGGTTCATTCTCCGCTATCGCAAAACCGCCGAAACGCAAAACCGCGCCCGACAAAGCAAGTAAAAGCGCCGAAATAACGGTTATCGCAATTAAAGACTTTCCGCGACAGCTTATTTTTTCAGTTACCATACTTTATCTCCGTAAATAAACTGCAAAATAAAAAGATTATTTGTTTCTCAATCAAATAATCTCCCCTTTAATAATAGTATATTATTTTTGCCGATCTATTGTCAAACAAATTCAGATAATTTTGTTAATATTCACAAATAATCCGCGAATATATCCACACAAAAAGTTATAGGATTCGAAAAGTCAAACACTGTTGCAGTATAAACGAAAATTTATATTACACCTTATCCAATTCTTCTCGAAGTATGCGCAGATTTTTGCGTTCCACTTCGATAAGCTGCGTATAAATACGAAAGTATTCCACGTCGCGCTCGTCGGGTTCGGTCTTATTCAGAAAACTCTCCAAAAGCGCCGACTGCGAACGGTTACGCTTTTTTTCGAGTTCTTCTATTTCCGTTTCGCTCTCGGTTATTCTCTTTTTTATGTCGCTCTTCTTTGACATTTACACTCTCCTTGTCAAACCGCAATGACTACGTACGGTTATAATATTTTATGGTATAATCCAATCGTTTGTCAAGCGTTTTCGACAAATTACGCATTATCTTATTCGAATCGGCGATGCGCGACGCACTGCGACATCTGCGCAAAATAAAACGATCGGTAAGTCTGTGCCGAACCGCAACGATCGCACAATTTTAATCGCCGATCAACTTTTCATACATTTTGATATATTCGCGTGCAGACGCTTCCCAACCGAAATCGCATAACATTGCGCGCTTAACAAGCGCATTCCATTCGGGCGTGCCGTACAGCTTTGTCGCGCGGGCTATCGTACCGCATAACGAATCAACGTCGTATCCGTCAAACACAAAGCCGTTACCCGTCTCGCTCTCGTCGCAATCTCTTATCGAATCGGCAAGCCCGCCCGTTCTTCGCACTACGGGTACCGTGCCGTAACGACAGGCTATCATTTGAGACAGTCCGCAAGGTTCGGAACCCGACGGCATAAGGAACATATCCGCGCCCGCGTAAATGCGCTGTGCCAGGTCCTTGTTGTACGTTAGGAACGTCGCGACGTTGCCGCGCCAAGCCGCCTGACCCTTGAAGAAGTTTTCGAGATAATGCTCGCCTGTGCCGAGCACCACGAGATCTATGCCGTCGAAAATACAGTCATTGCGCTCCAACGCGCCTTTAAGCAGATCGAGGCCCTTGTGTCCGGCAAGCCGCGAAATGACAGCTACTATCGGCTTATCGCCCACAAAGCCGCATTCGCTTTTCAGCGCCGTTTTACACGCGCGTTTTCCGCCCATATCCGAAACACTGTAATTTTCGGCGATAGCTTTGCTTCGTGCCGGGTCGTATTCTTCTGTGTTTATGCCGTTGAGTATGCCGACGAGCTTATCTTTGTTGCGATACAGTATTCCGCTCAGTCCGAACGATCTGTCGGGTACGAGTATTTCGCGCGCATACGTCGGCGACACCGTACTGACTATGTCCGCAGTTTCGATAGCGCCCTTGATACTGTTTATCTCGCCGTTGAAATCGACTATTCCGCGATTGTGTTCCGCTATACCGAATACGTCGCCGAGTATAAACGACGGATAGCAACCCTGATATTCGAGATTGTGTACGGTGAATACGGTCTTTATCCCCTCATAGCCGAAAGCGTGCTTGTATTCCGTCGCAAAGTACGTGGGGATAAGCGCCGTCGCGTGGTCGTTGCAGTGTATGATATTCGGCTTAAAGTCGAGCGCAGGCAAAACTTCCAGTACGGAACGCGAAAAGAACGCAAACCGCTCGCCGTCGTCGAACTCGCCGTATATTTTGTCGCGCTTGAAATAATATTCGTTATCGACGAAATACGTGATCACCCCGTCGTTTTCGAGTTTGAACACGCCGCAATACTGGTTTCTCCAACCGACGTTTACGCGCGTAACGAATATCTGCGTCATCTTTTGACGGTATTTCTCGGCGATCGCACCGTACAACGGCATTATGACGCGCACATCCGCACCCGATTTGTTCAGAGCTTTGGGCAGAGATCCGGCAACCTCGCCCAGTCCGCCCGTTCCGGCAAACGGAAACGCTTCCGCCGTAGCGAACAGAACTTTTGTCTTATCGACCGATTTTACATTTGTCGCTTTCGATTTTTTTGTCGTGGTTTTAGGCATAGTGACCTCTCGAATTTATTTCCGAATTTTTTTGTCCGCCGCAGGCGATACGTAATTCCGCATTATAACACGGTGTCTTTGGGTATAAAATACGGCAGATCGCGACATCCGGACAGAGTTTTACCCGACTTTATCGTCACTTTTTTATCCGCAAGACAGAAATCGAGCGAACAGCGTTCGCCTATATCCGAGTCTTGGAACACTATCGAGTTTTTCACGACCGCGCCTTTGCCTACGTGTACGCCGCGAAACAGTATCGAGTTTTCGACCGTGCCCTCTATAACGCAACCGTCCGCTATTATCGAACGCGCAACCTTAGCGTCTCTTCCCATATGGCAAGGCACGGAGTCGCGCACCTTTGTATACACCTCTATAGAGCGGAACAGCGAATCACGCACGGGTTTATGCAAAAGTTCCATCGAATACTTGAAGTACGCCGAAAGCGACTCGATCGACGCGAAAAACCCGTCTATTCCATATGCCGACACGCGGTATTCACGCACCGCAAACGGCAGAACGTCGCCCGAAAAACTCTTCATTCCCGCCGAAGAACAGCGCTCGATGAGGCGTATCAAAAAGTCGCGGCGCACTATAAGCATACCTGTAAACAGCTTGTTCACGCCCTTTTCCCTGTCGGCGGGAACGATACCCGTCACGCGGGAATTGCCGTCCGTCACTATCGCAGAGCGGTGTTTTTCCTCGTCGGCGTCGGGCAACTTGTCGCGGTACAACAGCGTTATATCCGACTTCTTATCGATGAAGAAATCTATCGCCTTGTTCATATCGAACCCGGCCGCAAAGTCGCAGTCGCTCATTATCACGACGTCTTCGGTGCGGTTTTTAAGGAATTTGAGTACGCTCCTTATCGCGTCGAACCGCGACATATACAGCATACGCGAATCCCCGCCGTAGGGAGGAAGAAACACTATGCCGCCGTTTTTGCGCGCAAGATCCCAGTATTTGCCGCTTCCGACGTGATCCATAAGCGACTGGAAATTGTATTTGGTTATTATACCGACCGTCGATACGTTCGCGCCGACCATATCGGACAGGATGAAGTCGATAAGCCGATAGCGTCCTCCGAACGGCACGGACGCTATTGACCGCTCCGCCGTAAGCTCCGGCACGTTGCGCTCGTTTATACTCGAAAAAATAAGTCCCATTGTACGCATTATTCGACAACCTCCTGTGCGCCGACGACAGTGCCCGTCTTTATATTCTTGCCCCTGCCGATAAGCGTCGGATCTTTATCCTGCTCGGTCGAGCCGCCTATCTTACAGCGGTCGCCGATTATCGCGCCCTCGTCGATAATGGAATAGCTCACGACCGAGTCCTTTCCGATGACGGTATCGCGCATTATGACGGAATCGACCACTTTTGCGCCGGGCATTATTATGACGCCCTCGCCGAGTACGGAGTTTTTCACTTCGCCGTACACCTCGCATCCGGCAGTGAGAACGGTATTCTCGACGCACGACCCGTCGCCCATAAACGACGGCGGATATGCCTGATTACGCGAATAGATCTTGAACCCGTCGGACAGGTCGAGCGCGCCCGACAGAATGTCCATATTCGCCTCCCACAGCGACCGCAATGTTCCCACATCCTTCCAATATCCCGAAAACGGATACGCAAACATACGCCTGCCGCTCTTAATCATCGCAGGAATAACGTCCTTGCCGAAATCGTAGGAAGTGTTGGGATTGCGCTCTTCGGCGGAAAGTTCTTCGAGCAGTACCTCTTCGCGGAAAATATAAATACCCATCGACGCGTGATTGCTCTTCGGCTTTTTGGGTTTTTCGGCAAACTCTTCGATACGGTTATCCGCATTATAGGACAATATGCCGAAGCGCGGCGCTTCTTCCAAAGGCACGTCGAATACGGCTATCGTGCAGTCGGCGTTCTTTTCGGTGTGGAATTCGAGCATCTTCGAATAATCCATTTTATAAATATGGTCGCCGGACAGGATGAGAACGTTTTCCGCTTCGTAAGCGTTAAGAAAAGCGGTATTCTGATAAATCGCATTCGCGGTACCCTTATACCACTCGCCGCCGCTCTTTGCAAGGTACGGCGGAAGCACGTGAAGCCCGCCGTGCGAACGGTCGAGGTTCCACGGCTCGCCGTTGCCGAGATAGTCGTTAAGCACCATCGGCTGATACTGCGTCAGTACGCCTACGGTGTCGATATTCGAATTAGTGCAGTTGGACAACGGGAAATCTATGATACGGTATTTCGACCCGAACGAAACCGCCGGTTTGGCAAGCCCCGTCGTAAGCGCGTAAAGCCGTGTTCCCTGTCCGCCCGCAAGCAGCATTGCAACACATTTTTTAAGCATTAATATTTATGCCTCCGATTATTTATGATGACATTATAACATAACGTATGAAAGATTTCAATACCGTTTGATAATTTCGACAATTATTTTTTAGAAATGTTTACAGTGCGCCGTGTTCCGCCAGAAACCGCTTGCGGTCACGCCGCCGAATAAAATTTATTCGTTTATTATGTTCAAAACGGTTGATTTATGCAAATCCATATGATATAATTGACTACGGATTTGCCGCTATAGTCTAGAGGTTAGGACGTTGGCCTCTCACGCCGAAGACCCGGGTTCGATTCCCGGTGGCGGTGCCAAAATACCCCCACATCGTTAGATGTGGGGGTATTTTATTACCGCCCCGAATCGAACCGCGCCGCGCCATCGAGAATGATTATACACAAACACGAAAAGAA
>CAJTLV010000001.1:367634-466584 GCA_910577435.1 uncultured Christensenella sp.
ACCCCGAATCGAACCGCGCCGCGCCATCGAGAATGATTATACACAAACACGAAAAGAACACTCTATTCCGTCTTTCGCTCCGTCCGTCGGCGCAAGTCAATTCGTTTCATCTTTCGAAACACACTCTTCTTTGGCTTCTTGAACTTTCGCTTTTTTCGTCTTTCTCTTTCTGAATTTTTCGAGACAGAACAAATATGCAAAAAGTATCGCCGAACCGACTAGAATTACGAACCACCATTTAAGTGGCGTGCCTGCAACGAGCGGCGCGTCGATCTGCATAGCTTCGGGCATTTTGCATACGTCGAGCAGAAACAGACCGTACACTGTATACGCGCACATTCCTATCGGAAACATCTTCCATTGTTTGAGCGACGGCGAAAACCATTTACACTGAACGAGCAATACGCACAGTATAAAACCGAAAGAATGGTGAAGCAAACCGGAAATCGTAGGCGAAAAGAATATGCTGTCGCCCTGCCCCAAAAAATACGGATAAAACACACAGGCGATACCGCCGACGCTCTCCAACCAGAACAGAAAATCGTACATTCTGTTCTTAGGCTTGCCCAGCAATACGCAGACCGACAGTAACAGGCTCGACATTCCGCAGTACGAGTTGGGCAACAGCCATACGGCATTATCGTGCCACACCGCCAAAGCAATGCGGTTGTACAGCGTCATTACCAGCAACACGCACGCGACGCTTTTTATCATTACGGTTTTGCTCTTATCGGTTTTGAGCGCAAACTGCGTCACGAGTACGACCGCCGTCGCAACGACGAAAAACAATACTATATACACTATATGTTCGGTTCCGTAGAGTTTGGGCGGCATACTACCTCCGTTTTTCCCGTTCGTTTTTCTAAGTATACATTATTTTTCTAGATAATGCAAGCCTGCGGCAAGTAAAAAGCGACAGCCGTTTTGCCATCGCTTCTTATATTTACATTTCGTATGTGACTATGCCGCGTCCTTTACGACTTTCGGCGGCTTGCCTTCTTTGATCGTGTCCGACGTTACGACTATCTCCTTTATCGACTTATCGGACGGAACGGTGTACATAATATCGAGCATTGCGTTCTCGACGATAGTCCTCAATCCGCGAGCGCCCGTGTGCAGTTCTATCGCTTTGTCGGCTATCGCGGCAAGCGCCGTTTCATCGAACTTCAAGCTCACGTCGTCAAGTTCCAACAGTTTGACGTACTGCTTTACTATGGCGTTCTTCGGCTCGGTCAATACGCGCACAAGATCTTCCGATTTAAGATCTTTAAGCGCTACGGTTACCGGCACACGCCCCACAAGCTCCGGAATAAGTCCGAACTTGATGAGATCTTGCGGTTGCACCTTAGGCAACACCTCGTCGGCAGATTTGTCGCTGTGCAGTTCGCCGCCGAAGCCGATACGCGTTTTGCCCAGTCTGTCCGAAACGATTTTGTCCAAACCCACAAACGCACCGCCGAGTATAAACAGAACGTTTGTCGTATCCATATGGATAAATTCCTGTTGGGGGTGCTTGCGTCCGCCGTTGGGCGGTATGCTCGATACCGTACTCTCTATGATTTTGAGCAGAGACTGCTGAACGCCTTCGCCGGATACGTCGCGAGTGATCGAGACGTTCTCGCTCTTTCTCGCGATCTTGTCTACCTCGTCTATATAAATGATCCCGCGCTCGGCGGCGGCGATGTCGTAGTCGGCGTTCTTTATGAGCCGCAACAGAATATTCTCCACGTCCTCGCCGACATAACCCGCTTCGGTGAGCGTCGTCGCGTCGACCATAGCGAACGGCACGTTCAATATCTTTGACAGAGTTTGCGCAAGCAGTGTTTTGCCGCAACCGGACGGACCGAACATAAGAATGTTGCTCTTGTTCAGTTCCACATCCGTACTCATACCGCGTTCCGCCGCAGTACGCTCGTCGTCTCGGTTTCTGCCCTTGACGGTATTTTTCAGATTGTAATTGACCCTTTTATAGTGGTTATACACCGCGACGGACAGTACGCGTTTAGCTTCGTCCTGACCGATGATGTACTTATCAAGTTCCGCTTTCATCTGTTCGGGCGGCATAAGCGCTACCGAATCTCCGACAGGCGCCGACGTTTGCTCTTCCAGCTGTTGCCTGCAAATAGCGACGCACTCGTTGCAGATATATACGTTATCACCCGGCGCGGCAATCAAATGCTCCACTTTCTCTTCGGGTTTGCCGCAGAACGAACAGTGCGGCTGATCGGTATATACAGTCTTTTTTGCCATTAAAAATAAATCTCCGAAATCTTTTAATTATGCTTGCTCCGAACCGTTGCGGCAAGCCGCGCGCTCGAAATCGCCGATTCGACGAAACACACGCGTTACGCGCGCTTGGTGACTATGCCGTCGATAATTCCGTATGCTTTTGCCTCTTCGGCAAACATATAGTTGTCGCGATCCGTATCGCGCTCTATACGCTCCAACGGCTGATTGCAGTTGCGCGCGAGTATCGTATTCATACGCTTCTTAATGCGCAGAATATGCTCTGCGGTAATGGCGATGTCACTCGCCTGACCCTGCGCGCCGCCAAGCGGCTGATGTATCATAATTTCACTGTTTGGCAGTGCGAATCGCTTGCCGCGCGCACCGCTCGACAACAGGAATGCACCCATCGACGCAGCCATACCGACGCATATCGTTTCGACGTCGCACTTGATATAATTCATCGTATCGTATATCGCCATACCCGCCGAAATAGATCCGCCCGGACTGTTGATATACAGCGAAATGTCCTTTCCCTCGCCCTTGCTTTCCAAATACATAAGCTGTGCAACGACAAGATCGGCGGTTACGTCCGTAATCTCACCGGTGAGGAACACGACACGATCTTCGAGCATACGCGAAAAAATGTCATACGAACGCTCACCGCGATTGGTCTGTTCCACGACCATAGGTACGAGATCGTTAACAATAATATCCTTTTTCATATCACATCTCCACAACTTTAATACCGATCGATTTCCGAATTTTACTCGGATTATTTATCGGCACTTTCTTCCGTCTTTTTCGCAGTCGTCTTTTTGGCTGCGGGTTTCTTCTCGGAAGCCGTTTTATCTGCCGCATCCGCCTTTTTCGTTGCGGTTTTTTTAGCCGCAGGCGCTTTCGCCGTTTCGGACTTTTCAGTTGTATCGGACTTCTTTGCCGCAGTCTTTTTCGCAGGCTTATCGGCAACGTCTTTACTATCCTCGTCGAGTATGAACTCGTTGTTCGACAAAAGCAGATCGAAGAATTTGTCGAGAAGCAGATCGTTCTTCGCAACGGCAACAGCCGACGCGCCGTGATGATGTTCCTCGTGCTCGCATTGCTTGCGGAACGCTTCGTCCGAATCAAACTTCTTCTGCACTTCCTCGTCGGTCACTTCGAGCTTTTCCGCGTCTATTATCGCGCGCATTACCTCGCGAGTCTTTACGTTACGCTCGGCGGATTCGCGGCGCTCCGATCTGAACTGCGCCACAGACGACTTGTTGTATTTGAGATAGTCGTCGACGCCGATACCGTAATGCGACAGGTTGTGCTCCATTTCGTGGAACATTCTGTCGATTTCCGCGTCGACTATCTTGGCGGGTATCTCGCACTCCGCACGGTCTACGACAGCCGCTACGACCGCGTCGATACGCTCGTTGCGCTGACGGTCCGCCGCCGCTTTTTCGAGATCGGCTTTGAGTCCCGTCTTGTACGCGTCGACTGTCTCGTACTTGGTATGCGACTTGACAAACTCGTCGTCGAGCGCGGGAACTTCCTCGACGCGCACCTCGTGAGCGGTCACGTGGAAAACAGCGTCCTTGCCCTTTAAGTTTTCGGCGTGATAGTCTTCGGGGAACTTGACTTTAACGTCGCGCTCATCGCCCGCTTTTACGCCTATGAGCTGATCCTCGAAGCCGGGAATAAACGAGTTACTGCCGAGTTTAAGCTCGTGACCTTCCGCCTTACCTCCCTCAAATTCGACGCCGTCGACTGTACCGACAAAGTCGATGGTCACGGTGTCGCCGTTTTTCGCCGCACGGTCGACGGTGACGAGGCGTGCGGCGTGTTTGAGATCCTGATCGATACGGTCGGTCAAATCGCCGTCGCTTACATTATACTCAATCTTGCGAAGTTTAATACCTTTATATTCGCCCAGCTTTGCGTCGGGATAGAGCGAAACCGTGAGCGTGAACGCGAAAGCGTAGCCGTCTTCCGGTTTATCGAACGCAACGTCGGGCTGTCCGAATACGCGAAGCTCGGAATGCTTATCCATTTCCTCGCCGTATATCCGATTGATGCAAGCGTCGACTGCGGCGTCGAAGAATACGCCCGCACCGTAATGCATTTCTATATACTTGCGCGACGCTTTGCCGGGACGGAAACCGGGTATTTTATAACGCTTTTTGGTGCGGTTGTAAGCGTCGTTGATCTCCGCCTCCCATTCCGCATTGTCGAGCGCGATCTTAAACGTCGCTTCGGTTGCTTTCTTATCGAATGTGGATTTCATTTATTCCTCCGAGTGGGACGCCGCGATTACAGGCGTTCCGAATATAGATTAACCATATTATTCTATCACTTACTAAACGCCTTGTCAATCTTTTTAATTACTTCTTTTGGGAAAGAAGTAAGCTGAAAAACATTATGCGGACGCTTGTACTGTTTACATTCCCGCCGCAATGTGATACAATAAATATATGCCTAAGGACGCACTCACAATCTACCGCGCGGCGAAAGAGCTCGAAACGCTCGTCGGCGGGCGCATAGACAAAGTAAATATGCCGGACAAAGAGACGCTGTTGCTATCCGTTCATACGAGCGGACACGGCAATTTCCGACTGATTCTATCCTGCAATCCGTCGTTGCCGCGCGCGCATGTCACGACGCGCAAATACTCTAATCCCGACGTGGCGACAGGCGTTCTTATGTACTTTCGCAAGCGCCTGACCGGTGCCGTCGTCATCGAGATCGCGGCGGACAAAACGGAACGGATAATTACGTTCGAACTGTCCGCGCTAGACGAGCTTCGCGAGCGTGTGCGCTACTCTCTCGCCGTCGAGCTTACGGGGAAATGCGCGAATATAATATTCATAGAAAACGGGATCATCGGCAACTGTCTGCGCAGGGTCAGTGCGGAAGCACCCGGAAAACGCGCCGTACTCGTCGGTCTGCCCTACACGCTCCCCAATCCGACGGGGCGCATCGGCGTATTCGACGGAGACGGCCTTAAAGCGGCGGTAACGAAAATGAACGGTTGCTCCGCGCAACACGCAATAAATAAATGCGTTGCGGGTCTCGGTTCGACAACCGTCGACGAACTGTTTTTCAGACTTAATATCGGCGACGACGTTATGCCGTCGGACGACGTTACCGACAAGTTTATCCTTGCCGCGCGAGCACTCTATTCAGCTCCGCTCGCGCCCGTCGCGACGTTCGACGACGACGGAAAGCCTCTCGATTTTTTCACCGAGCGTTACGCGAGTTGCGGCGGCAACGAATGCGCATACGCCACGCTCAACGCCGCTATGGACGCGTACTATTCGGCGCTGTTCGACGCGGCGGAGCTTGCTTTGCGGTTAAAACCTCTGAAAGCGGCGGTCAAGTCGGCAATCAATAAAAACAGAAAGCGACGCGCCGATGCATCGGCGACGCTGGAAGAAAGCGAACGTTGCGAAACGGACAGAGTGTTCGGCGAGCTTATAACGGCAAACATTTACAGAATAAATCGCGGCGACTCGTCCGTCACGGCGGAAAATTGGTACGACGAAGGCAAGCCGACTACGGTAAAGCTCGACCCGCTCAAATCTGCCGCACAAAACGCGGCGGCATATTTTAAGGCGTACAATAAAAAGAAAAAAGCGGCGACATATGCGCAAGCGGCGCTGAACGCGGCGGAAGATATGCTCTATCGTCTGGACGGAATATCCGCAGAACTCGAACTTTGCACAACCGAACCGGAACTTTGCGAAGTGCGCGCGGAACTCGAAAAACTCGGGTTGATGAAACCCGAAAACAAAAAGAAAAAAACCGCGCCGACGCCGTCCGAACCGTACTCCGCCGACATATTCGGAGCGACTCTTTTCGTAGGCAAAAACCACGCCCAGAACGACCGCATAACACGCGGAGCGGCGCGTACCGATACTTGGCTGCACGTAAAAGATGCGCACGGCAGTCACGCCGTACTCAAAACCCCGTCGCCTACCGACGAACAGATAACGCGCGCCGCAGAGATAGCCGCATACTTTTCGCAGGCACGCGGTTCCGATAACGTCGCCGTTGACTATACGCTTATCAAGTACGTATACCCGCACGGCGGAGGAAAAGTAGAATATAAAGAATATAAAACGGTGTTCGTCAAACCGAAAATTTAATTTCGAATCGCCGATTTTTATATTCGTCTCAGTCTGTCATAATGTTCCGCATTTATGCTAATTCACTGTGCTCGGCGGTCGATAATACGGAATGGGTATTCCCCGATCGGCTTGTATACAATTTATACAGACCAACCGCGACGGCGGTCGACAGATTGAGACTGTCGACGTTTTTCGACTGTTCTATACGCACAGCGCCGAAACGCTCGAACTCCTGCGGAAGCCCCGTCGCCTCGTTGCCGAACACGAGCGAATACTTTTTCGCGCCGCTTTCGGCAGTGAACGACTTTTCACGAAACGGACTGCCGCCGAGCATAAACGGAACTATCTCGTTGTCGAATCTTTTTACATACGCATCGAAACTGTCGAACAGCTCGAAGTTTATGTCGAACACGGTTCCCATACTCGCCCGCACCGTCTTGGGGTCGAATGGATCGACGGCAGGACGTATGATAGCCAGATCGGCGCAGTCGAATGCCGCCACGTCGCGCACGACGGTGCCGAGATTGCCGGCATTAGACGGGTTGACGAGTACGACGTGGTGTCTGTCTCCGCTTATCTTCGCGTCGAATTTTCCGAATTCGGCGATGGCGAAACAGTTCTCTTTGGGACTTAAAATATTGAACGCCTTTTCGCTCTCTATGATCTCGGCGCCGATCTCTCGCGCTTTCTCGATTACCGCTACCACGTTTGACTTTGGGGATATGTACACCGCGCGCACGTCTTGCGGGCGGCGTTTCATAAGTTCCATAACGACGGTAGCGCCGAGCGCATACGACACGTCGCCGTCTTTCCTGTATTTTTTTATCATATTTCTCTTCCAGATCTATACGACATATTCCGAAAACAAAAACCGCCGCTTATCACGCGACGGTCGAATCCGATTAAGCAACGACAGTCCAGATCAAACCGAACAGCGCGAGTGCGAACAACACACCCATAATCGACGCATTTATGATCGCGTTTTTGCGCGCGGGGTCGCGACGGTTCTTCGTCTTGATTATCTTGATAATGCACAGCGTGATCGAAGCTACAGCCGCCGCCGCATAACAAATGAATCCGGCAAGTAATACGCCCTCGTTGGTGCAAAGTCCTACGATAAGCAGTATAAATCCTGCGATCATAACGAAGTCGCAGACCTGTTTTAGTCCGAACGGTGTAAAATACCGTACAAATGCGTTTTGTTTTTTGCGTGTGCGTTCCATAAAACTACCCGATTTTATTATTATTCTTTGACGTGGCTTACAGCAAGCTGGTTACGATACCTACAACAACGAGTATCAAGCAGATGATCCAAATGATGAACCAAGTTCTGCCGTAGTGGTGCGCTATCTTGCAGGACAGGCATACGGGTATGATCATCGCGATCGTAAAGCAAATGCTTTTTACGTAGCTGAGCGTACTCTCGAACCATGTCCAATGCCAATCCGTGCCGAATGTGCTGTTTAACGCATTGAGTATACCGAATGTGATCATTATAAGCCCGACGATAACCACCAGCCAAAAAGACAGTTGAAGCATCCAGTACGGCGCAGTGTATGTGTAGTGCGTCCGCGTGGTTCTCGTCGTTCTGCGAGAACTTCTCTTTGTCGCCATATTATTACCTCCGTAATGAAATTATATTCAAACCAACCGCAGTTTATTTAAGTCCTTTCGAACCCGGCTTGACTGCCGCCGTACCCGCTTTGCACATCGGACACTCTTCGGGTTTATAAGTCTTTACATCGATTTGAAGCAGACTTTCGTTAGGCACGCCGAAGTCGACCTTGCCGCCGCTCCGATCGACGACCTCCGCAACGGCTACAACGTCCGAGCCGAGCGAACGAACGAGGTCGATCACCTCTTTTACCGAACCGCCCGTTGTCACTACGTTTTCCGCGATGATCACTTTGCTTCCCTTTTTAAGCTCAAACCCGCGACGGAGCGCGAAGTTGCCGTCCTTTTCGCGTTCGGCGAACATATTGGGAATGCCGAGTTGCTTTCCGAGTTCGTACCCGAATATTATAGCGCCGACAGCGGGCGAAACTACGACGTCGGCGTTATAGGCTTTGAGCTTGGGCGCAAGCTCGCGGCAAAGAGTTTCCGATATTTCGCCGTGTTCGAACAGCTTGGCGCACTGCATATATGTATCGGCGTGCAAGCCCGACGTCAAAATGAAATGCCCGTGCAATACTCCGCCGGACTTTTCGAATAATTCCATTACTTTATTCAACGTTAAGCCCTCCGATAAGAGATGTTATCCTGTCAATCTTATCACTTTCCGCAATATTTGTCAACTCATTTACTATCGATAGCGACGCAAACGGGTCGAAAATGTTCGCACTGCCCACCTGAACGGCCGCCGCGCCGCAAAGCATAAACTCGCAAACGTCCTCGCCTCGCATAATTCCGCCCATCCCGATTATCGGGATATTCACCGCTTTATAGCATTCGTGAACCATCCTGAGCGCGATCGGCTTTACCGCCGCACCGCTCAGTCCGCCGTGACCGGCCTTCAAAATCGGCTTGCGCGTTTTATAATTCACCGCCATCGCCGCAACGGTGTTTATAAGGCTTATCGCGTCCGCGCCGCCGTTCTGCGCCGCAAGCGCGTTCGCCGCGATGTTGCTCACATTGGGCGTGAGTTTTATGATAAGCGGCTTTTTACACACCTTTCTTACTGCGCGCGTAACCGCAAGCACCCCGTCGGGTTCGACGCCGAACGCCATTCCGCCCGCCTTGACGTTGGGACAGGAAATATTCAGTTCTATCATATCCACGTCGGTCTCGGACAGTATCTCCGCAATGCGGACGTAGTCCGCCTCGCTCGACCCCGCCGCGTTCGCTATAACGACCGTGCCCAGCGACCGCATAAAAGGCAGTTCGTCGCGAATGAACGCTTCGACGCCAGGATTTTGAAGTCCGACGCTGTTGAGTATTCCCGACGGCGTTTCGGCGATACGCACGGGATCGTTGCCGAGTCGAGGCTCTAACGTAAGGCCTTTCGAACATATGCCGCCCAACTTTCCTACGTCGTAAAACTTGTTGTATTCCCTACCGAATCCGAACGTTCCCGACGCGGCGATTATCGGATTTTTGAATTCTACGCCCGCGACCGTCGTTTTCAAATTACTCATAATACAAGCTCCTCTATCGCAAACACGGGACCGTCGGCGCACGCGCGCGCGTTTATATCTTTGCCTGCGCGCACGATGCGCACCGTGCAAACAAGGCAAGCGCCAACGCCGCAACCCATACGCTGTTCGACGCTGGCAAAGCCGAGCGTGCCGCGATTTTTGCAGAACGCCTGCGCCGTTTTCATCATTCCCGGAGCGCCGCACACATACAGCACTTCGGGCGCGATCTCCGTGAGCAGATCCGTCGGGTAACCGTGATAGCCGAGACTGCCGTCGTCCGTGCAATAGCACACGCGCCGGCACGCATTATCGAAATCGTCGCCGTAGATCTCTCGCGCGGCGGCGTTCGGAAAGCCCAAAATCGCAGTGCAGTTGAGCGACGGGTTGTCCTTTGCGATTTTAAGCAACGGCGCACAGCCCGTTCCGCCGCCGAGAAGCGCGACGTTCGTGATGTCCGGCATAATAGGAAATCCGTTGCCGAGCGGTAATAGAGCGTCGAACTTTGCGCCCGCCTTTTGAGATGTAAATGCCGCAGTCCCGCTTCCTACGTTTGCTATAACGAACGACACCGTATTCTCGGTGTTATCGTATACGCAGATAGGTCTGCGCAGATCCTTATTCGGCACTTTCAAATGCGCGAACTGCCCCGCCGAAATATGCGGCAGTTTTTCACTGCTCTCACACTCGACGCGGAAAGTTTTGTTCGCGTATTCTTTGATCGATTTTATCGTAAGTTCTGTCTTTACGGCGTTCATATTTTCCTCGAATCGGTAATTCTCAATGAGTAACGCAAGTCAACGGACCGCTTGCGCCGAACTTTATTATAATTATCCGTTGCGCGTTTTGAGCGCGCGCTCCAAGTCCTGTTGCATATCCGTAGCGGCGGCGCGCGCGGCTTGAGCGGGAGTCATTCCTTTATACTTGTCGGTCATATGCGCGGCGATTATTCCACGCGAATTATTGACTATCGCGCCGCGCCCCTTCGCGTCGAACGCCGCAGCCGCGCCCTCGCCTTTACCGCCCTGCGCGCCGTAGCCCGGCACAAGGAAAAACACAGATTTATACCGCTCGCGCAGTATCTTCGCCTCTTCGGGAGAAGTAGCTCCGACGACAGCGCCGACCGAACTGTAACCGTACTCGCCGATCTGATCCTTGCCCCATTCCCGAATAAGCTCGCCGATATGGCTGTACAGGGTCTCGCCGTTTTCGAGTTTGAGATTTTGTATCTGTGCCGCCGACGGATTTGACATACGCGCGAGTACGAAAATACCCTTGTTATTTTCGCGGCACTTGTCGGTAAACGGCTTGATACCGTCGAAACCGGGATAGGGATTGACCGTCACGTAATCGAACCCCGTCGGGCCGAGATACGCCGCCGCATACGCTTCCGCAGTCGCGCCGATGTCGTTGCGCTTGACGTCCGCCATAACGCTCATACCGCGACTTACGGCATATGCCGCAGTCGAATAAAACGCGTACACGCCGAAATGCGCATACATCTCGTAATACGCCGACTGTATCTTGACGGCGGGAACAATGTCGTACAGCGCATCGATAAGCGAGCAGTTGTATTCGATGAGCGCTTTTGAAATATCCTCGCCCGAATTTGCGAACTTGCGCAAGTTTTCGGGCAGATAATCGATGCGGGTATCGAGACCCGCCACCGTCGGATTTTTCATAGCTTCGATTTTGTCTATGAGAATGTCTGTGATGTTTTTCATATTTACTCCGAATAGCTGTTTTCTGTTTAGATATACTATTTGTTTTCGCATCGGCGGTCTTTCGATCCCGCACTACGAATCATCAAACCACTTTCTCTTCACCCGCGACGAATACTCGCACGATCCTGCCTTTGAGCCGCCAACCGTCGAACAGGCTGTTCTTGCCTTTGGAGCGGAATGTCTGCACGTCTACGGTGTACTCGTCGTCGGGGTCGACAACGGTAATATCCGCTCTGCACCCCTCTGCGATCTTGCCGCCGTCAAGTCCGAGTATCTTCGCCGGAGCGGCGGACATAAGTCGGCACAGATCGGGCAATGTAATTATTTCGGGCTGAACGAGATACGTATACGCGACGGAAAACGCAGTTTCCAACCCGACGGTGCCGAACGGAGCATAATCGAATTCCCTGTTCTTTTCGTCGCGGTGGTGCGGCGCGTGGTCGGTCGCGATCGCGTCTATCGTGCCGTCGACTATTCCCGCGATCACCGCGTCTACGTCCGCCTGCGCGCGTAGCGGCGGATTGATCTTGGCATTTGTGTTGTACGAAAGTATTTCGTCGTCTGTTGCCGAAAAGTAATGCGGACAGGTTTCGCAAGTCACACGAACGCCGCGCTTTTTAGCACTGCGGATAACATCTATTGAATTCGCCGTCGAAACGTGCGCGATGTGGATGCGCGCGCCGCACTCTTCGGCAAGCATTACTTCGCGCGCGACAGCCGCGCTTTCCGCCGCGCGCGGAATACCGCGAAGTCCGGCTACTGTTGCATTCTCGCCGTCGTTGACTACGCCGTGTCCGCTGATCGATTTATCCTCGCTGTGCGATATGACGAGCATACCGAAAGTATTTGCGTATTTGAGCGCATTAAGCATTACCGCACCGTCCGTAACGGGCAATCCGTCGTCGGACACTGCGACCGCGCCCGCCTCTTTCATAGCGCCGAACTCGCACAGTTCCTTGCCGCCCTGTCCGCGCGTTATCGCGCCTATCGGATAGACTTCCGCACCGCTCACATCGGCAGAGCGTTCCCTGACGTACCGAACAAGCTCCGGACTGTCTACGGACGGGGTCGTATTCGGCATACAGCAAACCGCAGTATATCCCCCTGCGATTGCCGCCGCCGCGCCCGACGCTATATCTTCTTTGTGCGTCTGACCAGGTTCGCGCAAATGACAGTGCATATCTATAAAACCGGGAAACACGAGTTTGCCGTAGCAATCTATAACTTCGGCGCCGTAACTGTCCAATCCGTCGCCGACCTTAGCTATTATCCCGCCGTCAATGAGCACGTCCGTCTCTTTTATTCCGTCGGCATTTACTACCGTAGCGTCTTTTAACAGTATCATTTTGCGCCCCCCAATAAATAATCGAGAACTGCCATACGCACCGCAACGCCGTTGGTCGGCTGTTCGTATATGAGACTGTTCTCCCCGTCCGCCGCTTCGCCCGAAACTTCCGCGCCGCGATTAATTGGCGCGGGATGCATAATCACGGCATCGTCTGCCGCGCGCAACATACGCTTGGAAGTTACGCCGTAATATTTATGATACTCAGCTATCGACGGGAAGTACGCCTGATCCATACGTTCTAGCTGTAGCCGCAACGCCATAACGACGTTCGCGCCCTCTATAGCCTTGTCGAAATCGGTCTCGACTTTCGCCCCCATACCGTCAAAACCGACGGGCATAAGCGTATACGGCGCACAAACGGTGACTTCCGCGCCGAGCTTGGTAAACGCCAAAACGTCACTGCGCGCTACCCGCGAATGCTTTATGTCGCCGACGATGACGATTTTAAGTCCGGCTATATCGCCGAAATGCCGCTTGGCGGTGAGAACGTCGAGAAGCGCCTGAGTCGGATGTTCGTTCATTCCGTCGCCCGCGTTCACTACGCTCGCCTTGACGTTTTCGGCAAGCACGCGCGGCGCGCCGGACGCAGGATGCCGAATGACTATCGCGTCGAAACCTATCGCGTCGAGCGTTTTGCCCGTGTCGATCAGAGTCTCGCCCTTTTGCACGGACGACGTAGACGCACTCATTCCCGTAGACTGCGCGCCCGTTTTTTTCGCCGCCATATCGAACGAATTGCGCGTGCGCGTCGAGTTTTCGAAAAACAGCGTCGCTATCTGCTTGCCGGCAAGCGTCGTCAACCGCTCGCGGCGGTCAATCGTTTCTCGCATAGCGTTTGCCGATTGCAAGATTTCATTAAGCTCGGATTTGGACAGATCCTTTATGCCGAGCAAGTCTTTGCGTTTCATAAAATCTCCTCGATAATATTCGGAACGGACCGGTCTATAACCGCTCTTTCTCGCGCAAGAACGCGAGCGCCGCCGCGAAATCGGACGGCTCGTCCGCCGTGAATTCAAGCCGCTCGCCCGTTATCGGGTGGTCGAACTCCAAGTGCCGCGAATGCAAAAGCTGTCCGACTGCGCCCAGCCTGTCGCTCCCGCCGTACAGCGCGTCGCAAGATACCGGCCGCCCCAAATGCGCGGCGTGAACACGTATTTGGTGCGTGCGACCCGTGAGAAGTTCGAACTCGACATAGCAGTTGCGCTTGAACCGCTCCAAAACTTCGTATTCGGTGACGGCGTGCCGACCGTCCGGTACGACAGCCATTTTCAGCCTGTTCTTTCTGTCTCTGCCTATCGGCGCGTCGATAATGCCGCGTTCGTCCTTTAAGTTTCCGTCTAGAATCGCGCGGTAAAATTTTTTCACCGTGCGTGCGGCGAACTGCTCGGCAAGCCGCGCGTGCGCACCGTCAGTTTTCGCGATCACGATAAGTCCCGTTGTGTCTTTATCGAGTCTATGAACAATACCCGCCCTAACCGCGCCGAACGCGCACGACAGCCTGTCGCCGTACTTGAATTTGAGCGCGTTTACGAGCGTTCCGGACCGATTACCCGCACCGGGATGCACGACAAGCCCGCGCTGTTTATCTATGACCGCAATATATTCGTCGTCGTAAACCGTATCTAGCGGAATATCCTGCGCCGCTATCTCCGCGCCCTCGATCTCGTCCTCGAACGCCACTTCGTCGCCCGTTTTGACTATACGCCCCGCTTTGTCGGCAGTGACGCCGCAAACGGTAACTCTGCCGCTCTCTATCAGTTTTTTGATATGCGAGCGGGTAAATTCGGTCTCGTCCGTAAGGAACACGTCGAGACGCGCTCCGCCTTCGGTGCAGTACAGGCTGGTCACGCGTCGTCTCCTTCTTTTTTGATTTCATCCGATATTTTCGATTCGAGTTCTTGCGGTTCGCCGCCTATATCCTCGCCGTCCGCAGTCAGTTCGGCGTCAGTCCGCCGCTGCTCGTCGGATACGCTTTCGTCGGCTGCTGGATTTGCGTCGCCGTCCGTATCTTCGACGGTAGCGCCGTTCGAAACCGTTACGTCCGCGCTTTCATTGGCAGGCACGGGTTTGGCGTGTTCTTCTTTCGGCTTGTCGTGATACAAAAATATAAAGTAGATTATTACGAGAATAACGCCTATGACAAGCTCCGCGTCCGCTATATTGAATATGTAGAACGAGGTACTGCCGCCGATCTCGAACCCGTAATAAACGATCTGCACGAAATCCCGCACATAACCGAGAAACATACGATCGATACAGTTACCCATCGCACCGGCTGTGAGCATAGCAAGCGATATTCGGAACAGCTTATTGCCGCCTTTAGCGCGTATCAGTATCAGCACGAACACGACGGATGCGACGACGGCGAATATACTGAACATTATTCTCGACCCCATCGAACCGAGAATATTGCGTATAAACTCACTGCCGAACGCGGCGTTATAATTGTGCGTATTATAAAAAACAAGAAATTTCGGTATGACCGTTACGGACTCGCCCACATCTATCGTCGCATTGATTATCGCTTTGGAAATCAAATCGAGCGCGAACAGAGATACCATAACGATATACTCCATCTTGGCGACTTTTAGGTACGACCAAACGCGCTTGGCGTACTTCTTGATTATCTCGCCCGCCGAGCGCGGCTCGGTCTGCGGCGTGTTGTCGGGATTATTTTCTTCCACAACGGCTCCGAATGATTTATGTGTCGGCTTCTCTCGTTTTGCGTTAAGTTACTATTCTTTGTCGGATTTGGAAATTTCTATGCCGTCGGGAACGACCAGAAAACGGTTGCCGCCTATCTCCTCGATCGCGCCGCCGAGCGCATACACAGCCCCCGAAGTAAAGTCGAGAACGCGCTGTGCGTCGGGCGAATCGCATATAGGATCGAGATTGACTATCGCGGGTTCGCGACGGCGCAGAAAGTCGATCAGCGCCTCTACGTCCGCCGCCGATCTCGGCGAGTACAGAAGAATGTTTTGATACGTGCGCGGCGAAATGAAGTTATCCTGTTTGAGCGTAGGCTGAACTTTGTCCGGTACGGGCTTGGGCGGCTCGCAACCGACGAAGTTGGGACGGTTGTTAAGCTCGCGCTCGATGTTATCGACGTGATAACCGCGCACAGGCTCGGCATTGCGGTTTTGCACTTGGGCAACGGAAGAAAGCGTCGTATAACCGGTATCCTGACGCGCGCCGCTCCCGACGTACCGTCCGTTTACGTGCGTCTCGTCGTAATCCTCAGGCTCGAAACCGTTATAGTTCGTTCCGCGCCGCAAAAATGCGTCTAAACTTTCGTCCGGCATAATGCCCTCCTCTTAACTTCTCTTTCCGAATATCGCAGTACCCAGCCGCACCATATTACTGCCGCAAGAGATCGCGAGCTCGTAGTCGCCGCTCATTCCGACGGACAGCGTGTCGAACGCCCCGCCCGAATAATCCGAGTACATCTTATACAGCCGCTCGTAAACGGAACGATCCGCACCCTTAGGCGGAACAGCCATAAGTCCGCGAAGGCGCAATCCGTCGAGCGATCGCACGCTGTCGACAAGACAGTCGAGCGTATCGACGGGCGCGCCCGTCTTGTCGATTTCGCTGCCGATATTGACCTCGACGAGAACGTCCTGCACCACGCCGCGAAGTGCGGCAAGCCGATCTATTTCCCTCGCCAGTTCTACCGACGAAACGGACTGAATGAGCGCGACGTTTCCGACAAGGTACTTCGCCTTGTTGCGTTGCAATGTGCCGATAAAATGCCATTCGGCACACGACACGAAATCGCGCTTCGCGAGATACTCCTGCACACGATTTTCGCCGACCCGCGACACGCCCATACCGATAACCGAATCGATCACGTCGGCAGGCACGGTCTTAGTCGCCGCAACGAGCGTAACACGACTGCCCGTTTTAGCCGACGCGCGTTCGATGCGCTCGACCGCCGCGCAAAGATTGGCTTTTAACCCGTTCTCATCCACCGAATAATATTCTACCACAAACTAACGATTAAATCAACCTTTTGAACATAACAAAAACGCCCGTACAGTACAATTTGCACAGGCGTTTCGAACCCATATTATCGATCAGTCGGCATTATCGTCCTTTGTTTTATTCTTCTTATTCTTTCGCACGCGCAATACTGTAAGCGGAACGGCGAAAGCGAGTGCGGTAACCGATACGGACAGAGGTATCGACAAGCCGAGTATAAGTCCCAAATTATCGCCCGCCGAACGCTCGGTCACACAGAACTGCGAGCCGCGCGGCAGATCGAAAATGAAATATCCGCCGTCGACTTCGAAGTTCGGTTCGGTTATCTCGCCGCCCGAAATTATCTTGACGATCGGATGCTTTTCTCCGTTCGATCGGTAGCGAACTTTGATCGTTTCGTCGGGTTGTTCCGCATTCACGCCGCCACGCGAAAGTTTTAACGACATATACTCGCCGTTATACTCCACTTCGAGCGCCGTATCCGAATAGAACCTGCCCGTCACGATAACGAGCGGTCGGTTCGTGTCGTCGCTCGCGAGCGACGTTTTATATTTGTCGTATTGCATATACACGGACGCGTCGGCTTCGAAGCGCGTAAAATCCGCCGTATCCCACCACGTAAAATACCCGTCCTCTTGCGGAACTTCGGGCGCGGTCACGCCGCCGCCCTGCGCGATATAAAAGCCTTGCAGTCTTTCGTACTTATCCGAACCGAAATTCCACTTATAAAACACTACGGTCACGCATTTGAGTCCTACGCTTTCGCCGACGGTTTTGACGCTGTCCGCGATCCCGCCGCCTGCCTCGAACGCGCTTTCGAACTTGGCGCTGTCGCCGTACTGTTCGGGTTTTACAACGTCGGTAAACGCGCGCGGCACGGGGTAGCGCGACTCCGTTTCTCCCGCCAGCCAGTGCTCGGCGCTCAGCCCGTACAGCTCCGCCGACAGCATTCCCGCGCTCGTAATGTCGGTCTCGTTCAGCTCCTGCGCGCCGTAGCCGTTCTCCGAGCCGTATATCACGCCGTCGATACCTTTCGCGGCGCTCGCGTCGTTCTTCGCATAGAAGTTGTTCGCATACACTCTCGCCGCACCCGCGACCGCACCGAAATGCTCGCCGTCGCCTACGCTTACGAACGTATGCGCGACGCAGTTTTCCACCGTCGCGGCGTCGCCAGCAATGCCGCCGATATAGCTCGTTTCGCCTTCCGCATAGCACGCGGACGCACAGTAACGAATGCTCCCCGCAGACTGCCCCGCAATGCCGCCGACATAGCCGCCTTTTTGGGCTATAACGTTGCCGACCGTCGCGCACTCATACACGTTGGACGCGCCGAGAATGCCTGCGATACCGCCCGCAAAAGCCGTCTTAGCCGTTATATCGCCGCTCGACGCACAACCGATAATATCGAGACCGCCCGCGCCCGCATTGCCCGCAATACCGCCCGCATACTGTTCGGCTGTTACCGAAGCGTTATTGACGCAATAATAGATCTCACGAACTCCGTTATCTTCGACCTCTTCGAAATTGCCGTCGCCGCTTCCGAAGTAACTGTCCAACCACGCCTGTATCTCGGCACTTAACTGCCCGCTCGCCGACGGACCGTTTCCGCCGTTGCTGTCGAATCTGCCGTAATACCCGACTATGCCGCCCGCGTAGTTTTCCGCGCCGACAGCGCCGTCGTTCTTACAGAAGTACAGTCCGCCGCTGCAAAGACCGACGATACCGCCGAAATACCGCGCCTGATCGACACCGACATCACCGGTATTCCCGCACCCGAAAATATTGCCCGCAGAATATCCCGCAATACCGCCGACGTTAAGCATTCCGCGCACATCGGACGACGGAAATATTTTATTGTCGACCGCGCCCGTATTGACGCAGTTATCGACATTGCCTGCGTTGAACCCGACTATGCCGCCGACATTGAGCGTTCCGTTGACCGTAACGCGGCTCGTGCAGTCCGTTATTTCGCCGCCCGAATAGTTAGCCGCAGCAATGCCGCCTACAAAACTATTCCCGTCCGCAGTACCCGACGCAGTCACTTTTTCTATCCTGCCGTAATTGTAACGCACGAGCGACACATAGTCGCCGCCGTCGAAATCGTACTCGACGGATAACCGCATTACGGTTCCGTCGGCAGTAACCGTACCGAACAGATACGCGCCGACGTCCGTCGAAATCGATATGCCGCTAACACTGTTGAAAAGTCCGTCAAGTTCTCCCGCGAACGTCGCGGCGGGCGTGACGGTCTTACCCGAAAGATCGATATCGCGCGTTATCATTACGCACTTATTGAGCGAAAATTCGGGGCTTACGCACCGCGCCAAAAAATCGATCAATTCGTCTGCCGTCGATATGTACACTGTTTCGCGCGCTATTTCGTCTGCGACGCGGTCGTAACGGTAATTGTACCCCCTGCCGTAATTATGCGTGGGCGAAAAATACAGCTCGTACTCGCCCGCGCGCTCTATGCTTATGTTTTTATTCGTCAACGGTATACGGTAAATATTAGTGCCGTCGGAAATATAAAACTCGACAACGCCGTCGTATGTTTCGAGCATTTCGTCGGTTATTTGCAGAGTGAGTTTGTATTCGTCGTAATCGGTAACTCCGTCGTCTTTTATAAGCCGGTAACTTTCCGCAAACGTATCGTCGTCAACGAACTCGAAATCGTTGAAGTCGCCGAGCACGAAATACCCGTCGTAATAATTTTCGACGCGAGCAAGCGCCGTATAATAATTCTTTCCCCCGTCGGTGCGGAGCGGAACATCGGGCGTGTACCGCACGCGGTATTCGCCTTTATCGTATACGTATATCTCGCCGTTTTCGCTCGGTTTGTACGTTTCTTCGCTCGTCGCGTCGTATACCGAGTATTTCACTTTGCAGTCCTTTTCGGAAACGTTCAACCCTATAAACTCGTATTCTACGACAGCCGCGTCCTCGTTGCGAGTGAGTTTATATTCGTCCGAAACGGCGTATCCGTTAGCCTCGCAAAGCACATACAGTTCGGGGACGTCCTCTGCCGATATGTACTTGTCGTCGTACAGGTTATCCTCGTCTCTCGTAAACGCAAATCTGTAATCACCGTCTAGCGGCACCGAATAGCCCGCTTCTCCGCGTCCGCTCACGCCGTACTCGACGCCGCCGCAAATAACGGTTATTACGTCGTCCTTTTGCAGTGCGCCCACCGTCGCGACATACTCGTCGAACAGCGCGTTCACCGAACGGTAAAACATCGTTTCGGTGCGCTCGTCGCCGTTCGCCGAAACTTTCAGTTCCACAGCTTCCGGAGAATAGTCGGTATAGCTTACGGCAGGCGTAACCGACCGATCGAACGTCACTGTGTAGCGGCGCGTACCGCTTTCGGTGACAGTTATCGGCTCGCCCTTAGAATTACCGAACAGTGCGCCCTCTCCGTCCGAGATCAGGAATTTCGCGCCCTGCGACAGCGTCGGACTTATCGTAAAAACACCGTCGTATTCGTCCATTTTGTTGACTGCGCGCACTCTATAATTGTCGCTCTCATAGCAAATGTAATAGTTGGGCGTCGCCGCTTTTGCCGCCGTAAACGTCGCAAAACACGCTGTAAGCGCCGTTACGACCGCAACGACGATTGCCGCCGCCCTTGCATATACCTCTTTTTTTACACTCATTTTACGTCCTCCCCGCCCGTCGTTTCCGTATCGATCGCTTGTGCTTCGTGCTTTTCGCCGTCCGCCGCTTCACAGTCGCAGTTTTGCTCGATCTGCACGTCAGCCGTCATAAAATGATTTTCGTCGCAATCAGATCGAGCCTGTGCCGTCTGCAATCTCGCAACGTCCTCGCGCACGCCGTAGACGGCGTTCAAAATATTTGCGAGACTGTTTACCTTTTTCTCTTTCGGTTTTTTATTTTTCTTTTTGAAAACCGTCTTTTCCAAAAGCGGATCGAGAGTATACAGAAGTGCGGGCAGGAACGTCATTACGCAGATTATAGATATGAGCGTTCCTTCGCCGAGACACATTCCTATAGACGCGATCAACGGGTCGGAAGTGATACAGCCGATCAAGAACCCCGCGACGCACATTATCGAGCCGGATGTGAACACCGTCGGGAACGCGCCGGACACGGCTTCCGTCATCGCGTCGCGCTTGCTCATAGTCGCTTTGAGTTCTCTGAACCTGTTTGTTAAGAGTATCGCGTAATCTATCGTCGCGCCCATCTGTATGGCGCTGACTATCAAATACGTAAAAAAGAACAGATTGTTACCTGCCAAAACAGGTATGGAGAAATTCATAAATATAGCGCCCTGTATGACGAAAACGAGCACAAGCGGAATGCCCCAAGACCGGAAAGTGAACGCGAGTATAACGTATATGAACGCTACCGTCAGCGTCGTGATAAGTATGTTGTCTGCGGAAAAAGATTCGTTTAGGTCGTAAGAACTCATACTCTCGCCGGCGAATATCGCGGTAGGATATATCTCCTTGACCGTCGGCTTTAACCGCTCGATCAGCGCGAAAGTCTCCGCCGACTCGACGGGTGCGGCTATGTTGAATATAAGCCGCGAGTACGTCTCTCCTATCAACTGCGCCTCGCCGTCTTTGAGCGTGTCTTTAAGTTCGTCGAAGTCTTCTTTATCCTTGCCGTCCAATGCGAGCCAATCGTCGTGGTCGAACACGAAATCGAGCATTTCGATTATCGTCACGCGATAGTCCTCTATTCGCGACGACTGCACTGCCCAATAGTCTTCGTTTAGGATTGCGTAAGCGCGGAACACGTTGAGCGAACGTGACAAGCCGATTTCCGTCATATCGTTGAAATCGCGATACGAAATGCTGTCCGACAGGTAGTAACCGTCTTTTATCTCGATGTTCGATATTCCGAGCGCGCTGTCTATAAGCGGATCGCTCTCCACCGTATCGAGCACGTACCGCTCCCTTTCGTAATCGCCTTTCGGAACCAGAATGACAAACATATTGTCGTAGCCGAAAACGTCGGCGCATTCGTCCTGCGCTATTTTCGTCTCGGTCGGACGAGACGTGTCTATCGCATTCGAACTGTAAACATAAGTAACCTGTTGCGACAGCGCAGCGCCCACGCCGAACAGTACGACGAAAATCGGTATTAAAACGTATCTCGCCTTCGTTATGCCCTTACCCCAAAATCTTATTTTGGGTACGAAATTGCGATGGCGCGATTTGTCCATCAACTTACTGAGAGACATCAGTATTCCCGGCATTAATAAAAATACGGTAAACAGCGACCAAATTATACTCTTTGCCAATACCATTCCGAGATCGTAACCGAGCCGAAGTTGCATAAACATCAAGGCGACAAGTCCCGACACGGTCGTGAGCGAGCTCGACGCTATCTCGGGTATAGCCTTCGACAACGCCGTGATCAACGCGCCCTCAGGATCGGTCGGAGTTTTGTCCTTTTCTTCGGTGAATCTGTGACAGAGTATTATCGAATAGTCTATGGCGAGCGCAAGCTGTAAGACTATACACACCGTATTCGACACGAACGATATCGTGCCCAGCCAATAGTTGGTACCCATATTGAGCACCGCCGCAACGATAAACACGAGCGGAAAAGCTATGATCTCGGCAAAACTCTTCGATGTAAAAAGCAGTACGAGAATTATCACAGCCGCTGCGATCGCCAGTATAATGACCATTTCGCTCGCAAGAGTATCCGCGTAATCATCGATAAACGGCGCGGGAACGACATACTCGTACCCGCTTTCATCCAGCAATTTCACTACGCAATCATACGCCGCAACGGCGCGCTCGTCCTCATCGTCGCCGACGAACGTTATCGAAAATTTCGCGCAAGCGTCCTTATAACAGTCCTCGCCGTCGTCAAACGAAAAACTCTTTACCCCATCTATGTTCTTGATTTCCGAATGCAGTTTTTCGGCGTTTCCGTAGGTAATGTTCTTAATCATTACAGTCGTCGTGCCGTATGTAACAAACTCGTCTTCCATAATGTCGAGCGCGAGTTTTGTGTCCGTTTTGGCAGGCAAAAATGTGGATATGTCGTACTCCACCTCGACTTTGGGTATGCATACTCCGCAATACACAATAAGCGCCGCGAAAATTATAAAAAACAACGCCCTCTTTTGTACTATGAATTTTGCGATCGCCCGCATTCGCACGCTCCGAAAATTTTAATTTTTGTTCGACATCTGTTGACAATTCAACGTAATTATATTATACTATTTTCTGAAAAAAATCAAGCGTTTGATAACGCGGTCAAGAGATTTTCGGAGAAAAACCTATGGAAGAGAAAACTATGGACAGACGGCAAAGAAAGACGCGCGATGCGATAAAACGCGCGCTTATAGAACTGCTCGGCGAAAAGGACATAAGTAAAATAACGACTAAGGACATAGCCGAACGTGCGGATATCAACCGCTCCACGTTCTATCTCCACTTCATCGATGCGTACTCGGTACTCGAAGCAATACAGCAGGACGCGGCAAATACGGTTATCGCCCTCGCCGATATGCCTATCGACGGACTTAAAGGGAATATGACTTATATGCTCACCTCCGTTACCGAAATACTCGACGAAAATACGGGATTCGTCAAGTTTTTGATGAATAATAAAACAGGGTTTTACGCGCGGATCGAAAGCGAACTTACCGACAGGTTCACGCACAGATATATGAAGGCGCACCCCGAAAGCGACGAAACATACGTATCCAATGCGATATCGTTCATTATGAGCGGACTTTTCGGCACATACTCGCGCTGGCTCGAATCGCGTCCCTGCACCATAGAACGACTTTGCGAATGCATTTCGTCGCTCATAGAAAACGGTCTGGAAATTTGATTCGGCAATAATAATCATACGTTTATAGGCACGGCGCGCGCGTAGGATGCACGCATTCCGCATTGTTTTTACTGATCCGTGACAAACTAATATAAAATATCACAACGGAGCAAAAACTATGGATATACGAAAAGCCGCTATAATCGGATGCGGGATGGTGGGTTCGACTACGGCGTTCGCGCTTATGGAGAGCGGACTTTTTACCGATTTGATACTCATCGACGTCGACCGCGACCGAGCGATAGGAGAAGCGATGGATCTGTCGCACTGCCTGCCCTATGTCAAGCCGGTCGATATTCGCGCGGGCGACTACCCCGACCTTGCGGCGTGCGGCATTATCATAATTACGGCGGGCGTACCGCAAAAAGAGGGTGAAACTCGGCTGGACTGCATAGCGAAAAACGTCGAGGTGTTCAAAACCGTGATACCGAAGATAACGCAGTACAACACGCACGGACTACTTCTTGTCGTAAGCAATCCCGTCGATATTCTGTCTTACGCGACATACAGGCTGTCGGGATTCGATAAGGCGCGAGTGTTCGGAAGCGGTACGGTACTCGATTCGGCGCGGCTCAGGTTTATTCTGAGCAGACGGCTGAACGTTGCGCCGAGCAGCGTCCACGCGGTCATAATCGGCGAACACGGCGACAGCGAGCTTGCCGCGTGGTCGGGCGCTACGGTCGGCGGGGTCGCGCTCGGCGACTACTGCACATACAAAGGCTATACGCGCCATGCCGAGAACAGACAAAAGATAGAAAGTCTCGTAAAAAACTCGGCATACGACATTATAGAACGCAAGCGCGCGACATACTACGGGATCGCAGTCGCGACGCGCCGCATATGCGAAAGTATAGTGCGTGACGAACGCGCGATACTTCCCGTCAGCACGCTCGTCGACGGGCATTACGGTCTCGACGGACTGTATATCTCTGTTCCCGCCCTCGTCGGCGCGGACGGTATCGGCGACGTGCCCGACGTAGTTCTGTCCGACGGCGAACTGTCCGCGCTAAAAAGCTCTGCCGAAACACTTAAATCGGTCATAAAGCAAATAGGATTTTAACAGCACATAAAACTTTACGACAATTTACCCCCGAATGCAGAAAACTATGAGTAGTTTACAACGGGTAATCATTCGAGTCAAACGTTTCCGTTTGGAAACAAATATTTGTTTTAACGCATTATACTTTCGGTAAAACGTTTACCGTTGGAAACGGAGGGTATTATGAGGTTGATCGAAGCCATAGGGCTTAGGTTGGATAATTTGATAAAAGCAAGAGAAAATTTTACGGAATACGAATTGGCTAAACAAGCAGGTATGCCACGTTCAACCGTTTGGAAAATAATACATCCCGATTTAACCGGAGTCAAAACCGTAAAGGTAGATACAGTATATCAACTTATAGATACGCTAGGTCTTAAATTAAAAGATTTTTTCGACGACCCTTTATTTGACGATATAAGCGACTGACGGAAACATTAATTCGAAATGCAACGGGGATATTATGTCTATTTCAAATGAAGTCAAAAGCTCTAGAACATTTTGTTCGAGAGCTTTTTATCATCGTCCGGTTTTTAATTCCCTATGGGAAGTTTGCCTTCCGACTTTCTTTTTGTTATTTACTTATTTCTAGAATCAATATTTCTTGCGTGCGACATAGCTCGTGTGGAGCGTCTCGTGCGCGACGTGGCTACCCGGTTTTTCGAAGTATTCGTCGTACAGAACCTTCACTACCGGATTGTCGTGCGACTTTCTGAGACTGTCTTTCTTATCTTTCTTATACAGCACAGCCGCACGCGTCTTGGCGACGTCGACGAGATTGCGGGTCGCGGAATCGACTATCGGCTGACCGCCGCCGTTGACGCAACCGCCCGGACACGCCATAATCTCGATGAAGTGATACTTGCTCTTGCCCGCTTTGACGTCTTCCATTATCTTGCGCGCGTTGGCAAGTCCGCTCGCGACGGCGATATTAATTTTTTTGCCGTTGAGCGAGATCGTCGCTTCCTTGATACCTTTCGTGCCGCGCACCGACTTAAAGTCGATATTGTCGAGTTTGTCGCCCGTCACGACTTCGGCGACCGTGCGAAGCGCCGCTTCCATAACGCCGCCCGTTGCGCCGAATATGAGACCTGCGGTACTGCCCTTGCCGATCGGATCGTCGAACGCCGTCTTGGGATCGAGCGACTTAAAGTCGATACCGTAGTTCTTGATCATACGCGCAAGCTCGCGTGTGGTGAGCGATGCGTCTATGTCGGGAACGCCCGCCGCGCTCTCGTCATCGCGTGAAAGCTCGAACTTCTTGGCTATGCAAGGCATAATCGTTACGACCGCAAGATCTTTGGGATCGACGCCCGTCTTTTTGGCGTAGTACGTTTTCATTATCGCGCCGAACATCTGCTGAGGCGACTTGCAAGTCGACAGATTGGGCAACAGTTCGGGGAAGTTGAACTCTATAAACCGTATCCAGCCCGCACTGCACGAGGTTATCATCGGGAGCGTCGCGTTGGGATCGTTGAGACGCGAAATGAACTCCGTACCTTCTTCCATTATCGTCATATCCGCCGCCATATCGACGTCGAACACCTTGTCGAAACCGATAGTTTTGAGCGCGGCGACCATCTTGCCTTCGGTATCCGTGCCGATGGGATAGCCGAACTCTTCTCCGAGCGCGGCGCGTACCGACGGCGCAGTGCCGACGATGACCGTCTTTGTCTTGTCGGCGAGAAGTTTCTCGACTTCCTTGACACTATCTTTTTCGCGTAGCGCACCCGTCGGGCAGACGTTAATGCACTGTCCGCACGCGACGCACGGCACTTCGCCGAGCGACTTGTCGAACGGGCTTGCAATGCGCGTCGCAAATCCGCGATTGCCCGCGTCGATAACGCCGACCGACTGCACTTTATTGCACGCCGCTACGCAACGGCGGCAAAGAATGCATTTATTGTTGTCGCGGACGAGATAGGGCGTTGCGTCGTCGACGTCGTACGAGTTCATTTCTCCGTCGTACTTCTTCGCGTCGCAACCGTACTCGGTGGCAAGGTTTTGGAGTTCGCACTTGCCGCTTCTGACACAGCTGAGACATTCTTTGTGGTGATTGCTGAGCATAAGTTCGAGCGTGATCTTGCGCGCGGCGCGGACTTTGGGCGTGTTGGTCAAAACTTCCATACCCTCCGACACTACCGTAGAACACGCCGTCATCAGTTTGCGGTTGCCCTTGATCTCGACGACGCATACGCGGCACGAACTCTCATTGCACAGATCTTTCATATAGCAAAGCGTGGGGACCTTGAAACCCGCCTTGATCGCCGCGTCGAGAATGCGCGTACCTTCGGGAACGGTCACGGCTACGCCGTTTACTGTAAGATTGATATTTTTCATATATATTAGTTTCTCCTATTATTTCTCGTAGATACTTAATCGAGAGATGCAAATAACGTCGTTATTTCGAAATAGCGCCCTTAGGACACTTCGACGCACACACGCCGCACTTGATACATTTCTTCGAGTCGATGACGTGCGGCTGTTTGACCGTGCCGCTTATGGCGTTCACCGGACAGTTACGCGCGCAGATAGTGCAACCGATACACTTATCCGGATCGACCTTGTAGCTGACGAGCGCTTTGCACACGCCTGCGGGGCATTTGCCATTGCAGTGCGCTTCGTACTCGTCGCGGAAATAACGGAGCGTGGACAGAACGGGGTTCGGCGCGGTCTGACCGAGACCGCACAGAGAGTTTTCTTTTATGTAGTAACAAAGCTCTTCCATCTTGTCGAGGTCTTCGAGCGTCGCTTCGCCCTTAGTTACCTTGTCGAGCATTTCCAAAAGCCGCTTGTTTCCGATACGGCAAGGAGTGCATTTTCCGCACGATTCGTCGACGGTGAATTCGAGGAAGAATTTCGCAATATCGACCATACAGTTATTTTCGTCCATAACTATAAGACCGCCGCTGCCCATCATCGAGCCGATAGCCATAAGGCTGTCGTAATCGATGGGCGTGTCTATAAGGCTTGCGGGAATGCAACCGCCCGACGGGCCGCCCGTCTGCGCGGCTTTGAACTTCTTGCCGTTGGGGCAACCGCCGCCTATGTCCTCGACTATGGTGCGGAGCGTCGTACCCATAGGGATCTCGACGAGACCGACATTTTCCAGCTTGCCTCCGAGCGCGAATACTTTCGTACCCTTGCTCTTTTCGGTACCTATAGATGCGAACCAGTCCGCACCGTTCAGGATTATCTGAGTTATATTGCCGTAAGTCTCGACGTTGTTGATAAGCGTCGGCTTGCCGAACAAACCCTTGACCGCAGGGAACGGCGGACGCTGACGCGGCTCGCCGCGCTTTCCCTCCGACGAATTGAGAAGCGCCGTTTCCTCGCCGCACACGAACGCACCCGCGCCGAGACGAAGCTCCAAATCGAATTTATGACCGAGACCGAGACAGTTGTCGCCGAGTATACCGTACTCGCGCGCCTGCCCTATAGCCACTTCCAAGCGATGTACCGCGATCGGGTACTCAGCGCGCACGTAGATAACGCCGTGTTCCGCGCCGACCGCATAACCGGCTATCATCATCGCCTCGATGACTGCGTGAGGATCGCCTTCGAGGAGCGATCTGTCCATAAACGCGCCGGGATCGCCCTCGTCGGCGTTGCAGACGACGTATTTCATATCGCCCTGCGCGTCGTGTGTAAACTGCCACTTATTGCCTGTCGGGAAACCCGCGCCGCCTCTGCCGCGCAAGCCGCTGCGCTTGATCTCGTCTATGACCTGTTGTTGCGTCATCGAACCGACTGCCTTTTCATACGCTTTGTACCCGTCTTTGGCGAGATACTCGTCGATGTTTTCGGGATCGATAACGCCGCAGTTGCGCAAAACAACGCGGTTCTGACTGCGGTAGAAATCGGTATCGTTTATCGACTTCATCTGCCCCGACGCGTCCTTTTCCGCGTGAAGCAAGCGCTCGACGGGCGTTCCGCCTATCAGATGCGACGAAACGATCTCGTCCGCGTCTTCCGGCTTTACGTGCGTGTAGAACGAACCGTCGGGATATACTACGACGATAGGACCTTTGGAGCAGAGACCGAAGCAACCCGTCATAATGACGTTTACGTCGGTGACGTTCGCCGCCGCAAGCCCCGCCTTTATCTTATCGTAAATGCTCGTGCTGTTGCCCGACGTGCAACCGGTGCCGCCGCATACCAACACGTGCAATCGCGGCTGACCGGCGGTGACCGCCGCGCCCTCGTTGCGTTCTTCTATCGCCGCCTTGTTGGCGTCGCGAATTTCCTGTAATTCATTAAGTGTTTTCATATAACGATTATTGACTCCTTGTCACATAGTTGCGTTTGAAAGCGCAGTCGCGCGCCGGGCGGGCAACAGGTGCGGTGGAGCGAAAGACGTATACTCAATCGTACACAACCGAGACGCCGCGCACGCAGCCCGCATCACGCGATGAATGCGCTTCCGAACTTATGCGTTATTGTACTTGGCGAGTATCTCGTCTACGCTGTCTTCGGTGACTTTGCCGTAAACCTCGCCGTTCACGGTGAGAACGGGCGCAAGTCCGCAACAGCCTATGCAACGCGTCGCTTCCAAAGTAAATCTGCCGTCGGCTGTCGTATGTCCCGCCTCCACGCCCAGAATGCGCGAAAACTTGTCTATAACGTCGCCGCTGCCCTTTACGTAGCACGCAGTGCCGAGACAGACGGCTATCTTGATCTGACCGGGCTGTTCGAGCCTGAACTGCGAGTAGAACGTCGCTATTCCGTACACGGTAGCGAGCGGCACACCGAAGTAATCGGCAATTTTAAGTTGCACCTCAAGCGGCAGGTATCCGTAAATATCCTGCGCTTTTTGCATAGCCATCATCACGGGGCCGGGAACGTCTTTGAGACTTTCGAGCGCCTGCGCGAACTCTTTGTCCTTTTCTTCGGTCATTATTAAAAGCTCCTTTGGGTTAGTTCATATATCCCGCCGCTATCCGCGACGTTTCACATATGTAATCATTTTAACATATTCGTTTTGTATTTTCAAGTGGTGGTAAGGCTATTTCGACAATGTTCGCCGTTGCTAACTCCATAAATTTCACAACATATTGTGTTGTAAATTTTGAATAAAGACAAAATCGGCTGTTTAAGCGTATTAAACAACCAACCGAAAATATGCGGTCACAGTACGTTATTATTACGTCAAAGTCTCTATAAGAAACACAATATCCTCTTCGGCGGTTTTCAATCTTTCATTCGACAAATCATACTCGAAAATCCTGCGCCGCCACTTATCGCAAACATTTTCGCGCTTCGTCAAATCATTAAGCTCCGTGCAAAAATATTTACCGTCGCACCAATAATCGTATATGTATCTTCTGTACAAACGTTTACAGCAATTACAGCTCGCACACTTCTTCGATCTCGTTCCTTTCACTTCTCTCTTCCTCAATTATGTTTCTAAGCTCAGATAACTCGGTGAGTATTCCGCTCAGGCTCGCCGCCAATATTCGTTCCGATTTTTTACACGGCGACTTTACCGCAAAATTTCCGCAACAGCTTTCGGCGTTTACGCTTTCGCACTTATCGCAACACCAACCCAATTCGATCCTGTTAAACCGTTTTTCTCCCCTTATATAATATCTGTCGAAATTTCTGCATTTGAAACACTTCGATATATTGTCTGACATTCTCGAAAACCTCTCTTAACAGCAAAATGCTGTGCAAGAATAATTATACAGCAATTCGCTGTATAATGTCAATGGAAATCAATTGTTTATGAAACTATTTTCGGACAGATTAAAAGATTTGCGAGTAAACGCGAATTTCACGCAACGGCAAATAGCGGAAATGCTTGGTATGAAACAACAGTCGTATATGCGCTATGAGAACAATACGGGTGAACCGAACTTGGACACAGTAGTAAAGCTATGTGAGATATTCGATGTGTCGAGCGACTATCTTTTGGGTATATCCGATTTCTGATCGCAAAAATTTAATACGGCAAAATTAAACCCTACTGCAAGCAGTAGGGTTTTTAAGCATTAGAAATACATAGCGCTAGTTTCTGATTTTCGCGTCTATTTTTTTTGCCGCGTCCTTGCCCGCGCCCATCGCGAGTATTACGGTCGCCGCGCCCGTGACCGCGTCGCCGCCCGCATACACGTTTTCGCGCGTCGTTTCGCCGTTTTCGTTTACCACTATTCCGCCCCAGCGCGTAGTTTCTATTCCTGCGGTCGTGTCTTTGATGAGCGGATTGGGCGACGTGCCGATAGCGACTATCACGCAATCGACGTCGAGCGTAAACTCACTGCCGTTTATCGGCACCGGTCTGCGCCTCCCCGACGCGTCCGGTTCGCCGAGTTCCATTCTTTGACAGCGCATACCGACGACGTTTTTATGCCCGTCGCCGAGCACTTCGAGCGGCGCGGTGAGAAACATAAACTCTACGCCCTCTTCCTTTGCGTGTTCTATCTCTTCCCTGCGCGCGGGCAGTTCTTCCTCGCCGCGACGGTATACTATAGTCACTTTGTCCGCGCCGAGCCGAAACGCGCACCGAGCCGCGTCCATCGCAACGTTTCCGCCGCCGACAACTGCGACGCTCTTACTTTGCTTTATAGGCGTCGCCGCGCCCGCTTTATACGCTTTCATAAGATTGACGCGGGTAAGGAACTCGTTAGCCGAATACACGCCCTTGAGGTCCTCGCCTTTAACTCTCATAAAGTTGGGAAGTCCCGCGCCGCTGCCGACGAACACAGCCTCGAACCCGTCATCGAACAGTTCGTCGATGAGTACCGAGCGTCCCACGACGGTGTTAGTCACGAATTTAACGCCGCGCGCTTTAAGTCCGTCGATCTCGCGCGCGACTATCGACTTGGGCAGACGGAATTCGGGAATGCCGTATACAAGAACGCCGCCCGCCGTATGTAACGCCTCGAAAACAGTCACGTCGTAACCCTTGTTTGCAAGCTCGCCCGCGCACGACAGTCCTGCGGGACCCGAACCTACGACGGCGACTCTGTGTCCGTTGGGCGTTATCTTTGCCGTATCGATTTGCGAGTGCGCGTTATGCCAATCGGCTACGAACCGTTCCAGTCTGCCGATCGCGACGGGTTCTCCGCTTCTTCCGCGCACGCATTTGCTCTCGCACTGCGTCTCCTGCGGGCACACTCTGCCGCACACCGCAGGCAAAGAACTTGACTCGGTTATCTCTTGATAAGCGCCCTCGTAGTCGCCCTCTTTGATTTTGCTTATGAACGCAGGTATATCTATGCCGACGGGACAGCCGCTCACGCACGGCTTGTTCTTACAATTCAAGCATCGCTCCGCCTCGTTTCGCGCCTGTTCTTCGGTGTATCCGAGCGCCACTTCGTCAAAATTTTTCGCGCGTATCTTTGCGTCCTGTACGGGCATAGGATTTTTGGTCTTTGACGGATTCATTTTTTCGCGCCTCCCTTATTAAGAAGATTGCACGTTTCTTCATAGGCGTGCTTTTCGAATTCGGCGTACATTCTGCCGCGCTCTATCGCCTCGTCGAAATCGACTTTATGTCCGTCGAAATCCGGTCCGTCTACGCACGCGAATTTCATTTCGCCGCCGACGGTAAGCCGACAGCCGCCGCACATTCCCGTGCCGTCTATCATAATCGGGTTCATTGATACTACCGTTTTAATGCCGCGCTTTTCGGTGAGCGCGCATACGAACTTCATCATAACGAGCGGACCTATCGCGATAACTTCGTCGTACTCGTTGCCGGCGTCGATAAGCTGTTGCAACGCGTCCGTGACAAGTCCTTTCTCGCCCGCCGATCCGTCGTCCGTCACAAGCCGACATACAGACGAGTACGCCTTGAATTCGTCGTGAAGAATGACGAGATCCTTATTGCGAAATCCGATGACCGAATGCACTTCCGCGCCCAGTCCGTGCAGTTTTTTAGCGGTAGGAAGCGCGATCGCACAACCGACCCCGCCGCCGATGACGGCGACTTTTTTAAGCCCGTCGAGTTCGGTCGGTCTGCCGAGCGGCCCGACGAAATCGCATATAAAATCGCCCGCGTTAAGCTCGTCGAGCTTGCGGGTAGTCGCCCCGACTATCTGATAAATGATCGTCACCGTGCCTGCGGTCCTGTCATGGTCCGCAACGGTAAGCGGTATACGCTCGCCGTCATTGTCGACGCGCAATATTATAAACTGTCCCGCTTCCGCTTTCTTTGCCACGCGCGGCGCGCGCACCACCATTTTCGAAACAGTGGGATTAAGCGACTGCTTTTGCAATATCTCGTACATTGTTTACCGTCCTTATCGGAAGTATAACTGATTATATCACGAATCGGCGCAATTATCAAGTCAATTCTATCTTGTTTATTATTTCCGACACACGCGTCGCACTATTGCCGCGCTACGTATTGCGCACGACCGATTCTATCGCCCGCACCGTGACATACCGAATGTACGAAAGCGTCGAGCGCGTGCGCACCGTATCGTACTCGGACGCGGACAAAAGCGTGCGCCGCAGACGCTCGCCGCAAAGCTCGGCACGGCGCGAAAGTTCCGCACAGGCTTTCATAACGGCATAGTCCGCCGCCGCGTCCGTCGCATTGCCGCGATCCAATTCCGTCGCCGCAGTATATACCGCGTCGAACCAATCGCCTGTCAAATATTCGAGCGCATCGCGTTCGGCGTCGGTCAGCGTCGACGGCGCGAGCCGCACTTCGAAGTAATGGGAGTCCGGATTGACCGACGCGAGCGTTTTGGCGTCGGCTTCGCGAGAGTATACGGCGGCGACGACGTGGTACTTACCGTCGTTGTAAATATAGCCTGCGCCGCCGCGCATCGCCGCGTCCTGCGCGGCAGCCGTCGCTTCGGCGTAGTTATCGGTCTCGCACGTTGCCAGCATATAATACGACTTGCCCGAAAACGCGGGCGCGCTCGCCTCGCCGCCCGTTTGTTCGAGGCGCGGCAGAATGATTACGAGCGCACAGATCCCTGCGGTCAATAACAACAGTACGGCGACAAGCGCACCCACCGCGCCACGCCGTCTGCCTCCGTACGACCGCTTAGCCGACCGCCGCGACACAATATATACGCCCGAAGAGTCTTCCCGCATAAACCTTGCCTTAATTCGAAATCTGTGATATTATATATATGCGCGAGCTATGCGTAAAACGCTCGGAGAATAACCTATTATGCAATATCACATTCAGACTGCGCCCGTTTGGGACGCATACAAAGCCGACGGCTGTCCGCTGTGCGCAATATTCAAGGCGCGCGAGGACAGACTCATAGGGCAATATCTGTCGGACAACGTGATGGATCCGGACTTCCGCGTCGCGTCCAACTCCGTCGGGTTTTGCCGCGAACACATTCGCGCCATGTACGCGGGACAGAACAAGCTTGGGCTGGCGTTACAGCTCGAAACGCGCGCGGCGGAATTGAATAAGATCATAGGCGATCAGCCCGCAGATAAAAAATCGGCAAAGAAAAAAGCCGCGAAACTGCGCGAACATATCGGCTGTGTGATATGTTCCACGCTCGACGACGTTATGCCCAGATATTATATGACGATAGCGCAGATGTACGCCAACGAACCCGATTTCCCCGAATTGTTCGCGTCGGCAACGCATTGTCTCGACCACGCGGTATTGCTGTACGAAGCGAGCGAGTATGCGGGCAAAAAGATCGCGGGATACCTCGCGGTTCTCACATCGTCGATGAAACGCGAGCTTAAAAAGATAGAATCCGAAATGCGCGACTTCGCCGACTGTTTCGATTTCAAAAACGCAGGCGCACGCCCCGATCCCGACGCCATTCCGCGAGCTATCGCCGTACTTATGGGAAAATTATAGTGCGGCGAATGCATCCGCAGAAATACGGCAAATAAAAAATCCCGCCTGTGCCGCAGAATAAGCCGTATTCAAACCCGCCTTATGGCAGGTGGGTCGGCTGATCCGCAGGTCTGTCATCCCCTGCTCGGCTTGCGCCGAAATTACTGAGGCCCGACATTGCTACGGTATACGCACCGTCCCTTTTGTGAATTGAGGTTATAAATAAGGCTGTATCTCGAACACTGCAGGATACAGCTATATTATATACAATACGGCATTAAAAATCAATACCGTCGAAAAAATATTTTTCACATTATTTTTCGTAAAAGTATTGACAAACGCCGACAATTATGATATGTTCGTCCACTCGGTATTTTTCGCGCCGCTCAAAAAACGTTCTTTTATTCGATCGCGTTCGCATTCCGGCGTTGCCGCGCCTATAAAGTTATCGACGTAGTAACGCAGAAAATAATCGAACAGCTTGCCGTCTTGGAGTTTGACAGCCGTGCGTATCTGCTGTGCGACCACATCAAACGGCGGATTGCCCTTTTTTATCAAGATGTCCAAAATATGCGATGCGGGCAATACCGAGCCTGCATTAGTCAAAAATACCGCTAGCTGAAGCAGAAAATCGTCATCGGCGCGAAGCCTGTAAACTATTTTGGACAGTTTGACGTCCCTGCCGTGACTGCGCTTCGTCGAATATACGGCGTACAGCGCGCCCAAATAATATTCGCTGTGCTTGCGCCGCAGTTTTTTAAGAAGTGTCGACGCGCGATTTCCGTCACCTGTTTTCGCCGCCGTCATTGCGGCGAGCGCGGCGTACTTATCGTCGTCGGTCATAACATACAGCTTATAAAAATTACGCGAGCTTTCCAAAAAATTGCCGATTATCAAGTGCGCTTCGGCGCACATCAGATGCCCGTACTCGCTGTTGGGACGCAGTTTTTTACAGTCCTCAGCGTGCCGCGCGACCGTATGGTAACTCTGCAATAACGTTTCCGTCTCTATCATCAACAACAGTACGGGCATACTCGTTTTATCCAGCTCATACGCAAGTTGCGCGTGTTCGAGCGCTGTAAAATACTCGCGCTTTCTGTAATCGATACACGCCTTATTATACCAATACAACTCGTTGATCTCTTTTGCGGGGTAACTTTCGAGTGCCGCGTCGGCCTCGTCGTATCTGCCGAGTTCGATAAGACAGGACGCTTTGTCTATATAGTTGTCAAACAACTGAAACTCGGTCGCCAGCCGGTCGTATGCGGACGCGGCTCTTTCGTAATCGGTATTTGCCGCGCACGCTTCGGCGTACTTCATACACGCTACGGGATCGTCCCTGCGCGTTGCGTACATCTTTTCCGCGACGGCAAGCGCCTTGTCATACTGCTTTGTAATCCGGTACAGATCGATAAGCCTTACGAACGCGCCGGCATAAAAATCGTCGGCAACCTCCATCGCGGCTGTCATTATTTCGATCGCGCGCGAATAATCGCCGCGCCGACTGCAAAGCGCTGCGGCATTATCGTACACCGACCACGCCCGCGCGAGCGCGCCCCTGTCCGTCACGTTATCGCATTCGCGTATAGCCGCCTCATAGTCGGCCAGCGCACTGTCCGTATCGTCGGCGGAATGGTACGCGTACCCCCGACGCGAATACGCGTTGAGCCTCTCTTTGGGATCGGACGACGTTTCGATTATCTCCGTCCACTGCGCTATGCGGTTTTCGTATTCCGTCTTTGACGGGTCGTAAACATAATCGACGTCCGCTTCGACTTCGACCGTTTCGCCGCTTACGGCGCTCGGATACTCTATCATTCCGAAATCGACGATGAGCGCGACAGCTTTGCCGCCGCCGTCCAGACCTACATAACATTTGTACCGCCCGTCGCCCCAGCCTGTCGAAAATATGGCGTACCGCTCGCCGTAAATGTCGACTGCGGTATGGGTCTGCCCGTCGAGTACGATAAATCCCGAAAGCGGGTGCATTTCGTCCTTTATGTGCGCGAAATATTTTTCATACGCCTCGACCGACGCAATGCCGCAAACCCCCGACGAAACAGGCACTGCCGCCGCATTGCCGTCCACTGCCAGCCTACCGTAGATCTTAGCCGCCTCGCCCGCAAAGCACGGCTTCCACACCGCAGGCAAGTCGTCCCCCATACGCAGTCCGCAATACGCCACACGCTCGCCGTCATCCGACTGGCAAGTGAGACAGAACGGGTACGCTACGGCGGGACACTCGGTTTCGAACGGCGCGTACTTGTGCGACGCTGCATACGCGTCGAACATAACATATCGCCCGGACTCGCTCGTCAAAAACGAATATTCCGCATAACCGAGCTTCACTCCGTATGCGGAACCTTCCGTAATGACCTTGCCGAAATCTATCGGCGCCGTCAATCTTTCTTTTGGAATTTCGATTACGCTCTTCACGTTTACAACAGCTTGAACAGCTTTTCGCGCACATCGATAAACTCTTTCCAGAACGGTTCGAACCTAGCGAGCGCGTCAGCGGTGCGTTCGGGTGTATTGAACGCGGTAAACCGCACCCAACCGTTGCCGTTTTTGCCGAATCCGCTTCCGGGCGTACATACGATACGCGCTTTTTTGAGCAGATAGTCGAAGAACTCCCACGAGTCTATCCCGCAGTAGAACCAAACATACGGCGCGTCCACGCCGCCCGTATAGCGTATCTTTAACGCGTCGAACTTTGCGGTAACCGTTTTCGCATTCTTTTTATATATCTCTACCGTCTTTTGAACGTCCTCTATTCCTCCGCGCAACGCACGCTCCGCCATTTTCTGCACGACATACGACGTGCCGTTAAACTTGATCGCCTGACGTTTGAGCCACAGTCTGTTGAGCGGCGACGCCATCGGTATGACCGTCCATCCGCACCTGACGCCCGTAAAGCCCGCCATTTTGGAGAACGAACACAGCTCGATCGCACAGTCGCGCGCACCCGTCACTTGGAATATCGAGTGCGCCGCGTCCTTCGAACCGATGAACGACTCGTAAGCCGCGTCATACAGTATTACGGCTTCGTTATCCAGCGCAAAATCGACCCACGCTTTGAGTTGCTCGGTCGTATAAGCCGCACCCGTCGGATTGTTTGGCGAGCAGATGTATATAATATCCGCGTGTCCGCGTTTGGGCGGCATAGCCAAAAATCCGTTCTCCGCCGTAGCGTCGACATAGACTATCTTGCGCCCGCCCATCACGTTGGCATCTACGTATGCGGGATATACGGGATCCGGAATGAGTACGGTGTTGTCCACGTCGAAAAGATCGAGGATATTCCCTATCCCGTTCTTCGCGCCGTCGGTTATAAACACCTCGTCCGCGTCTATATCCACTTTTATGCGCTTATAGTAGTCGACCACAGCGTTGCGCAAAAAGGGATAACCTTCGTAAGGACCGTAGCCGTGAAAACCTATACGCGTGCCGAGATCGTTGCACGCGTCCTTGCCGGCGTCTACGATTTTAAGCGGCAACGGCTGTGTCACATCGCCGATGCCCAGACTTATAACGTCGGCATTGGGAAACGCCGTTTTGTATGCCTCGACACGTTTGGCTACTTCGGCGAACAGATAATTCTCTTCCAGATTTTTCATATATCTGTTTATTTTCATTGTAATCTCCTTAATGATCGGGATTGCACATTCAAACAACTACGCCTTGCGTTTCGACTTAAACGTCTTTGACGCGGCGATAAATTCACGGAATATCGGTTGAGGATTTGCGGGACGTGATTTGAATTCGGGATGATATTGCACGCCGATGTGGAAAAGATTATCTGTAACTTCTACGGATTCTACAAGCGTTCCGTTCGGCGAAATCCCGCCGAACGTCAGTCCCGCCGCAGACATAGGTTCGCGCAATGAGTTGTTGAACTCGTATCTGTGACGGTGACGCTCCATAACCGAAGTTACGCCCTCGCCGTAGCAACGCGCAAGCGTAGTGTTCGGCGTTATCACGCATTCATACGCGCCGAGCCGCATCGTGCCGCCCGTATTTTCGTAACCGATCTGGTCTTCCATTATGTCTATGACCTTATGTTGCGAAGTAGGATCGAATTCCCTGCTCGTCGCGTCGGCATAGCCTACCACGTTGCGCGCAAACTCGATAGCCGCGATCTGCATACCCAAACATATGCCGAAATACGGCTTGTCGTTCTCGCGGCAGTACTTCGCGGCGGTTATCATACCCTCGATACCGCGATCGCCGAATCCGCCGGGTACTATAACGCCGTCGGCGATACCCAATATATCCGCAACGGTATTGTCGTTGAGTTTTTCGGCGTCGATCCATTTCAGATCGATCTTTACTCCGTTCGCAATGCCCGCGTGCGTGAGCGCTTCGGCGACCGAAAGATATGCGTCGTACATCTGCACGTATTTTCCGACAAGCGCTATCGTGACCGAGCCTTCCCTACGCTTGGCGTTTTCCACCATTTCGCGCCACGCGTCGAGCTTGGGTTCTTCCTGCGGCAGAGACAGTTCACGCGAAACAATCTCGTCGATACCGCTGTTCAAGAGCAGTAACGGCACTTCGTAGAGAAGATCCGCGTCCAGATTTTCTATGACGCAATCGGGTTCGACATTGCAGTACAGCGCGAGCTTGTGTTTGAGTTTCTCGTCGATCGGCTTGCTCGTGCGAAGCACTATGAGATTGGGCGAAATACCGAGCGAGCGCAAGGTCTTTACCGAGTGCTGAGTCGGCTTTGTCTTTATCTCGCCGTTAGCCGAAAGAGTCGGCGCGAGCGTGACGTGAACGAATAGGCAGTTCTCGCGACCTACGTCGTTGCTGACCTGACGTATCGCCTCGATAAACGGCAGGCTCTCGATGTCGCCCACAGTACCGCCGATCTCCGTTATTACGACGTCGGCGCTTATCTTTTTGCCGACCGAGTATATGAACTTCTTTATCTCGTTAGTGACGTGCGGAATGACCTGCACGGTCTCGCCGTTGTAAACGCCGCTGCGCTCGTTGTCGAGCACCGTCGCGTAAACCTTGCCGGTCGTGAGATTGGAAAACTTATTGAGGTTCTCGTCGATGAACCGCTCGTAATGACCGAGATCGAGGTCGGTCTCCGCCCCGTCTTCGGTCACGTATACTTCGCCGTGCTGATACGGACTCATCGTACCGGGATCTACGTTGATGTACGGATCGAGTTTCTGCGCGATCACCTTTAAGCCTTTGGACTTTAAGATAAGTCCGAGACTCGCCGCCGTTATTCCCTTGCCCAGTCCCGACACGACCCCGCCGGTTACGAAAATGTACTTTTCCATGAGTTTTTCTCCGTGTTATTTAGTGATGAATTCCGAATGCGAAATGCCTAATCGATTGACCGTCTGCACGGTTCGTACAACATTTCGATTCGGAATCGGAAAGTTGCTTTACAGTTTGACGGTGCCTCTGAAAACTTCCTGCGCATCGCCGGTCATATACACGGTGCCGTCTTCGGCATAGCGAACGATGAGTTCGCCGCCGCGCACGCGCACCGAGATCTCGGCGTCCCTGTCGCAGTGACCGACAAGCGTCGCCGCAACGACCGCCGCACACGCGCCCGTGCCGCAAGCGAGCGTTTCGCCCGATCCGCGCTCGTAAACGCGCACCTTTAAGTGCGTGCGATCGATCACCTGCACAAACCCCACGTTCACGCCTTCGGGGAACAGCGACTTATCGTCCGATATAGCCTTGCCCTCGCCCGAAACGTCGTAGTTTTGAACGTCCGACACGAAAACAGTCGCGTGGGGATTTCCCATAGACGTGCAAGTTATGCGCCGTTTGCAACCCTTTACGTCTATTTCGCGGTCGACTGCCGCTTCGCCGTCCAAATTGACGGGTATGAGTCGGGGCGATGTTTCCGCCTTGCCCATGTCGACGCTCACCGAATTCACCTTGCCGTCGCGTGCGAACAGTTTGAGTTTTTTGACGCCCGACAAAGTATCGATCGCAACGTCGAGTTTGTTCGTTTTGCCGTAATCGTATATATACTTTCCGACACAGCGAATGCCGTTGCCGCACATCTTGCCTTCCGAACCGTCGGCGTTAAACATTCGCATTTTTGCGTCGGCTGTTTCCGACGGATATATGAAAATCACTCCGTCGCCGCCCACGCCCGTATGTCGGTCGGACAGATTCACCGCGACAGATTCCATATTTGCGATCGGACGGGTCAGACAGTCGACGTAAATATAATCGTTGCCGCATCCGTGCATTTTGATGAAGTTGAGACGTTGCCGCTCGGTACGCATATCGTTGATGTCGACCAACTCGGTGTTGTATTGGCTGTATCTGCTTTTCAACGCCAAGCTGAGTGCGTTCGCCGTATCGATCGCCGTCAGGCACGGAATATTGAGCATTACCGCGCGCCGACGCAGTTTAACGTCGTCGAGCGTAGGGATCCTGCCGCGCGTAGACGTAGACACGAGATAATCGATCTTGCCCGAATTTAAGAGCGTAAACGTCGTCTGAACCGCTTCGTCTTTAGCCTCGTTTATCTTTTCCACGATAGTGACGGGCATTCCCGCACGCGCGATCGTTTCGCCGGTACCGCGCGTCGCAAAAAGTTCAAAGCCGAGTTCGTAATAGTTCTTCGCAACGTTGGCTATCTCCGACTTGTCCGCGTCGCGAACCGACAGGAGTATTCCGCCGGTGCGCTTCATTTTATAGCCTGCCGCGACAAGTCCTTTGTACAGCGCCTCGCCCAGCGTTTTGCCGATACCCAGCACCTCACCCGTTGATTTCATTTCGGGACCCAAGTGTGTGTCGAGGTCGGTAAGCTTCTCGAACGAGAAGATAGGCACTTTGACCGCAACATACGGTGCGGAACGGTACAGTCCCGTGCCGTATCCGAGTTTAGTCAGCTTTTTACCGACCATACACATCGTAGCGAGCTTTATCATAGGCACGCCCGTCACTTTGGAAATGTACGGGATCGTGCGCGACGAGCGCGGATTGACCTCTATGACGTATATCTTGCCGTCGCTTATGATGTACTGTATGTTGACAAGTCCTTTCGTATCGAGCGCAGTCGCCAACTTTTTCGTGTAATCGATTATCTCTTCTTTATTCTTGTCAGAAATATTCTGCGCGGGATATACCGCTATCGAATCGCCGCTGTGTACGCCCGCGCGCTCTATATGCTCCATTATGCCGGGAATGAGTATGTCCTCGCCGTCGCATATCGCGTCGACCTCTATCTCCGTACCCATAACGTACTTGTCTATCAATACGATGTTATCGGGATTCTCGTCGAGTATTATCGACATATACTCTTTCACATCCTCGTCGGAAAACGCGATTATCATATTCTGTCCGCCGAGAACATACGACGGACGAAGCAATACGGGATAGCCGAGTTCGTTCCCCGCAACAAGAGCTTCTTCCGCATTTTTAACGGTGCGACCTTTCGGACGCGCAATGCCGAGTTCTTCGAGCAAAGCGTCGAACCGCTCGCGATCCTCCGCCGCATCTATCGAATCTGCCGGCGTACCGAGTATGCGCACGCCCATTTCGCTCAAATGCTTTGTCAGTTTGATAGCTGTCTGTCCGCCGAACGCAACGACAACTCCGTAGGGCTTTTCGGTCGCGATCACGTTTTCTACGTCTTCGTCGGTGAGCGGCTCGAAGTACAGACGGTCTGCCGTATCGAAGTCGGTCGACACAGTTTCGGGATTGTTGTTAACTATCGCGACGTCATAGCCGAGTTCTTTAAGCTCCCATACGCAATGCACCGACGCGTAGTCGAACTCTATACCCTGTCCTATGCGGATAGGTCCCGATCCGAAAACTATCACGCGGCGCGCTTTTGTCTTGCGCTCCTCGATATACTCCTTAGCTTCGTTTTCGTCGTCGTAAGTCGAATAGAAGTAAGGCGTTTCGGCTTTGAATTCTGCGGCGCAAGTGTCGACAGTTTTGAACACCGCACGACGGTGCATAGGAAGCGGCGCGCCCGTTATACCTTCCAACGCCTTATCGGGATAGCCGAGCTTTTTGCCTATCATATACTCGTCTTTGGTTATCGCACGTCCCGCAATGCTCTTCTCGTAATTTACGAGGTTTTCTATCTTTTTCAAGAACCATTCGTCTATAAGCGTCACATCGTGGATATGCTCTACCGAAATTCCCCGCTTTATCGCTTCGTACAGAATGAACAGGCGGTAATCGGTTGCCGGCATAAGCATTCTTTCGATCTGCTCGTCGCTAAGTTCGGCATAGTGCGGATTGTGCAATGTGAACTGCCCGAGCGCGCCGCGCACGGCTTTCAAAAGTCCGGCCTCGAAGCACGTGGCAATCGCCATAACCTCGCCCGTCGCTTTCATCTGCGTACCGAGCGAGCGTTTGGCGTAAACGAATTTATCGAACGGCCATTTGGGCAGTTTTACCACGCAATAGTCGATCGCAGGCTCGAAGCAGGCGCAAGTCTTGCCCGTAACCGCATTCTGTATCTCGTCGAGTGTGTAGCCGAGCGCGATGAGCGTCGACACTTTCGCTATCGGATAGCCCGTCGCCTTAGACGCGAGCGCCGACGAGCGCGACACGCGCGGATTGACCTCTATGACGGCGTACTCGCTGCTTTCGGGATTGAGCGCGAACTGACAGTTACACCCTCCCTCTATCTCCAAGTGCGTGATTATATCGAGCGCCGCCGTTCTCAGCATTTGGAAATCCTTGTCGGACAGCGTCATAGTCGGCGCTACGACTATGCTGTCGCCGGTATGAATGCCTACGGGGTCGAGGTTCTCCATAGAACACACGTTTATAACGTTGCCGACCGAATCGCGCATTACCTCGAACTCGATCTCTTTCCAACCGTAAATGCTCTTTTCGATGAGCGTCTGGTGAATAGGCGACATTTCGAGACCGCCGCGAACTATCTCGCGGAGTTCCGCTTCGTCAGCCGCGATACCGCCGCCCGCGCCGCCCAGCGTAAATGCGGGGCGAACTATTACGGGATAGCCTATCGTCTCGGCAAAATCGACAGCCGCCTGTTCGTCGGTAACTACGTCGCTCGGCACGCACGGCTGATCGATTTCGAGCATCGCCTTTTTGAACAGCTCGCGGTCTTCCGCCTTGTCTATCGTTTCGGGCTTGACGCCGAGAAGCCTGACGTTATGCTTTTTCAAAAATCCCGACTTCGCAAGCTCCATCGACAGCGTGAGACCCGTCTGTCCGCCGAGACCGGGCAGAATACTGTCCGGCTTTTCCTGTATTATAATGCGTTCCAATGTCGGAATGGTGAGCGGCTCGATATAAATAGCGTCCGCCATCGCCTTATCCGTCATTATCGTCGCGGGGTTTGAATTGACGAGTACGACCTCGATCTTGCGGCTTTTAAGCGTTCTGCACGCCTGCGTTCCCGCGTAATCGAATTCCGCCGCCTGACCTATCGTAATCGGTCCGGAACCTATCACGAGTACTTTTTTGATGCTCTTATCCTTAGGCATTGCGCTGTTCCTCCATAAGTTTCACGAACCGCTCGAACAAAAATTCGGTATCCTTCGGTCCGCCGCACGCTTCGGGGTGGAACTGCACCGAGAATGCGGGCGCGTCTATATAGTCCAAACCCTCGACCGTCTTGTCGTTGGCGTTTGTAAAGCGCACCTTAGCAACCGACGGGTCGACGCTATCCGGTTTTACCGCATAGCCGTGATTTTGGCTCGTGATGTACGTTCTGCCCGTCTCCGTATCGCGCACGGGCTGATTCGTTCCGCGATGTCCGTATTTGAGTTTTGTCGTCTGCGCTCCGTAAGAAAGCGCGAGAAGCTGGTGACCCAAACATATTCCGAACGTCGGGATCTTGTGCGCGTTCAGCTTTTTAAGTTCGTCTATAATGCCCGTATTGTCGGCGGGGTCGCCGCCGCCGTTGGACAGCATTATTCCGTTCGGATTCATTGCAAGCACTTGTTCTGCGGTGGTATCGTACGGAACGCGGATTACGTTACAGCCGTACTTGATGAGCATACGCTCTATATTCGTCTTTGCGCCGAAATCGTACAGCACGACTTTCAATCTATGGTTTTCGTCTTTTTCGTTGAGCTGTTTTATCTCTTTGCACGAAGTATTCTCGACTGCGTTTTTCACCCTGTATTTGCGAAGCGCCGCGAGTTTGCTCGGCATATCTTTTATATTGTCGGTTATCATAGCGTTCATAACGCCCGACGAACGGATCTTTCTTGTAAGCGCTCGCGTATCGATACCGGAAATGCCCACGATATTGTTGCGTTTGAGGTAATCGTCCAGCTCGCTCTCCTTGCGGAAGTTGGAGCCTTCCGAACACAGTTCGCGCACGATATAGCCGTAAAGATAGGGTTTATCGCTCTCCGCGTCCGACTCGATCGCACCGTAATTGCCTATCATCGGAAATGTCTGCGCGACTATCTGTCCGTAATAGCTCGGATCGGTGAGCGTCAGCAAATACCCGCACATTGCGGTAGTAAACACCGCCTCGCCTATTACGGTCCCTTCCGCGCCGATCGCCTCGCCGCGAAATACCGTGCCGTCTTTCATTATCAGGAATCTTTCCATATTCACCTCTGTCAGTTGTTTCCCGTATCGAATGCGTGTTTGAGTGTGGGCGTTATCGGCGAAGGATAATCGCCCGTGAAGCAACCCGTACAAAAACTCGTCGACGGTGAGATCGCGCACAGATTTTCGACCGAAAGGTATTCGAGGCTGTCCGCGCCTATCTTTTCGCAAATGCCGTTCACGTCGTAATGGTTGGCTACAAGTTTGTCGCGGTCGTCTATATCGGTTCCGAAATAGCATTCATACTTGAACGGCGGCGAGCTTATGCGCATATGCACTTCCTTTGCTCCCGCGCGACGCAACATTTTAATTATCCGCATACTAGTCGTAGACCGCACGATAGAATCGTCTATGAGGATTATACGCTTACCCTTAACCGTCGTCCGAATGGGATTGAGTTTGACGTCGACAGCGTGTTCGCGCGCCACTTGATCGGGCAATATGAACGATCGCCCTATGTATTTGTTCTTTACGAACGCGGGAGCCATCGGTATGCCGGACTCCAAAGAATAACCCTGCGCGGCTTGCAGTCCGGAATCGGGTACGCCGCACACGTAATCGGCTTCGGTCGGTTTCTGTCTATACAGCGCTCTGCCCATTTCTACGCGTGCGTCGTAAACGCTTATCCCGTCGATGACCGAATCGGGACGCGCAAAATACACGAACTCGAACACGCACAGTCCGCTCTTCGACGCATTGTTGAGCATACGCGTCGAGATATTGCCTTTCAGATCGCAAGACACGACTTCGCCCGGTTTGACGTCGCGCACAAACTCCGCGCCCAGCGCATCGAGAGCGCAGCTTTCGGATGCGAAAACGATCGCGTCGCCGAGTTTTCCCATACACAGCGGTCTGAACCCGTTGCGGTCGCGCACGGCAATCAGCTTATCTTTCGTAGCAATGACAATCGAGAACGCGCCCTCTATCATATTCATCGAATTGACAATAGCCGTCTCCAAGTCGTTTGTGGCGAGCATATTTCTCACTATGAGAATATTGACGATCTCGGTGTCGTTGGTCGTGTGAAGCACCATACCCGACTGCACGAGTTCCCTTCTTATCTGCATCGAGTTCGTAAGATTGCCGTTATGCGCCAAGGCGAGCGATATTTTGGAATGCACAGTCTCGATAGGCTGTGCGTTTTCTATATTGCACGAACCCGTAGTCGAATATCTGACGTGTCCGACGGCTATCTTGGTATTGGATACGAACTCCATATAATCGTGCGTAAACACTTCCGACACAAGTCCCATACCCTTTTTGCATTTGAGATTGCCGTCGACAAAAGTTGCGATACCCGCGCTCTCCTGCCCCCTGTGTTGCAAGGCAAGAAGCGCGCTTGCCGCAAGCGGCACTGCGGGTACTGCGCGCGGCGAGATTATTCCGAATACGCCGCATTCCTCTCTCGGTTTGTCGTAAGTTATCATATGCCCTCGTAAGTTTTGATAATATCCATCGCGACTTTTCGCCGCGTCATACGCATTTCCATTGCCCGCTTTTCGATGTATTTGTGAGACTGATCTTCCGTGTACCCCAGCGAGCGCATAAGCGCGATCTTCGCGCGCGAAATGTATTTCATATCTTCGAGTTTGGAGCAAAGCTCCTCGTTTTTCTCTTTGAGTGACCGCACTCTTACGTTGGCTATCGAAATCATTCGCACCGCTTCGCACAGTCCGGAACGCGTTATGGGGCGAGCCAACGTGAGCACGCCGACAGAACCGAGATCGTCGGAAAACAAGTCCGAACGCGTATAATCGTCTATGTAAAGTCCGCCTATGTCGCCCGAACGCGCAAGATCTATAGCAAGCTCGTTGCCGAGTTCGTCGGGCAAACCCGCGTTTATAACAAAAATATCAAACATACGGCAAAGGACGCTACGCCGCGCTTCGGCCGCAGTAGTCGCCACTACGCAGTCGAATTTAGCTTGATTAAGGACATCGGACAAAGCGTGCTGTTGCTTTACCGTGCCGGCTACTATCAAAGCGTCCAATCTTGCCTCCTTTTGATTTTCGTATTTGTATAAACGGTGAAATTTACTATATGCGCTTGTACGTATTGCGCCGAGTAGCTTTACTTTTCGGATGAGCTGGCGTAGAATTTACTGATCAGCCGCGTAATTACGCATTCCGATCGATCAAATATCCTCATAAAAGTCGAACAGCTCTCGATCGGTCGCGAGTTTCGCCGCGCTCGTCTCCCTGTTCTTTATCGCCGAAAGGACGTTATCGAGTTGATCGGGGATCTGCTCGTGCAACCATTCGCTCGACCGCGCGAACTCGATCGCATCGAACAGCGATTCGAACAGCCTGTCGTTATCGCAGCCGCCCGGCTCGCGAAGTTTATAGCCGTTCTTGATACCCTCGCAACCTGCGGCGAAAATAAGCGCAAGCACCGCGAAAATATTGCCTGTCGAGTCCGTCGTGCGTAATTGAATGATATCGTCGTCGAATATGCGTATTGCCGTTTTGCGATCGGGCGACCAACCTATCTTATAACCCTTGCCCAGTCGTTTATAACTGTTGAGCGTCGGGTTGGCGAGACAGGAGATCTCCCTGTACCGTCTGAGTACGCCTTCGGCAAACGCCTCCGTCGCGGCTTTCTTATTCTTTCCCGACAGCGTTATCGACAGGTGCAGTCCGCTACCCCATTTGTCTGATAGCGGACGCGGCATAAACGACGCGACGGTCCCGTTGATGGCGCATACGTTCTTTATCGCCGACTTGAACATAACGAAGTTGCGGGCGGCGGACATCGGGTCCGCGTCCTCGAAGTCGACCTCGTTCTGACCGGGTCCGCGCTCGTGGTGAGACGATATGGGTTTAAGTCCCATATCTTCGAGACTGAGTATTACGTCGCGGCGCAGATTTTCGCACTTGTCGAACGGCGCGCACGAGCAATAGTCCGCATTGTCCATAGGCTCCAACACGTCGGAGTTATCCACCTCGTCCTTGAACACGTAAAACTCGCACTCGGTCGCGACCTGCGCCGTGAAACCGAGTTTTTCGAGTCTTTCGACCTGACGTTCCAAAAGCACCATCGGATCGCACGTATACGGCTTGCAGTACATATCGGCGATCTTGCAGAATACGCTGACCACCCTGCCCGAATGCGGACGCCAAGGAAGATCGGACAACAGCGCCGATACGGGCATAATTTTTAAGTCTATGCCGCCGACGCCCGTTACCGCCGAACTGTCGATCGCGACGCCGTTTTCGAACGCGTCGTCCAACTGCGAACTCAACACCAAAATATTGCGTTGCCGTCCCAATAGATCGCAGAATGCGAGCTTGACGAACTGTATTTCGTTGTCTTTGATATATTCTAGCAGTTCCTGTCTGGTGTATACCATAGTAATCTCCTTATCGCCGATTGGGAAACATAGATTCGAGATTCCGTATTCGGAATCGACTTACCGATATGCGGATTTATTTCAAGTATTTTTCGACGCATTCGAGTATGGCGTCGATACGCGCTTCGCCGCCGCGTGCCGCCGTCACGTATATCTTGATAAGCGGTTCGGTACCGGACGGACGCACGATCACCTTGCTGCCGTCCTCCGCCTTGTACGACAGGACGTCGGACTTGGGCAGGTCGAACCTGTCTTGCGTGAGATAGTCGATGCTTTCGACGACCGTACTGCCGTCGAGCGATTCGGGCGGATCTTTACGGAACGAATTAAGCACGCTCCGCATTTTCTCGGCACCCGCCGCGCCCTCGTAGGTGTAAGACACCGTGCGGTGGAAGTATTTTCCGTACTTGGCGTAAATACCGTCGAGTACGTCGCCGAGCGTCTTGCCCTCCGCCAGATAGTCGGCAGACATTTCCGCGACCAGCATTGTCGCCACGACAGCGTCCTTGTCGCGCACATACTTGCCCGAAAGATAGCCGTAGCTCTCTTCGTACCCAAACACGAACCGATCGCCCTCGCCGTTTGCTTCGAGTTTTTTTATCGTCTCGCCTATGTACTTAAAACCTGTAAGTACCTCGCGCATTTCCGCGCCGTAGCTCTCCGCGACAACGCGGGCAAGATCGGTCGTGACTATCGTCTTGACTGCTACCGGATTTTCGGGAAGCGATCGGGAATGTGAAAATATATAATCCAATAGCAATACGCCCATCTCGTTGCCCGTGATAAGGCGGTAATCGCCGCTACCCGTCTTTACCGCCGCGCCTATCCTGTCCGCGTCGGGGTCGGTGCCTATTATTATGTCCGCGCCGTTCTTTTTGCCCAATTCGACTGCGAGACGAAGCGCCTCCGCTTTTTCGGGGTTGGGGTACGCGCACGTCGGGAAATTGCCGTCGGGTCGCGCTTGTTCGGGAACGATCGTCACGTCGTTAAAGCCGCGCTCGCGCAGCATTTGCGGCACGATGTCACAGCCCGTGCCGTTGAGCGGCGTGTACACGATCGATACCTTGCGAGATTTGCCCACCGACCGCGCGTACACGCAGTCGAGATATTCGCGCGTCACATCGATATACTCGATGTCGCCGCGCTCGACTGCTTTGTCGAAGTCGGACGCAACCACGTCGAAGGTTTGCACCTTTTCGATATAACCGTAAATCTCGTTTGCCGCCGCGTCCGTGACCTGACAACCGTCGGCCCCGTACACCTTGTAGCCGTTGAACTTTGCGGGATTGTGGCTCGCAGTTATCATAATGCCCGCGTCGCAACCGAAATGCCGCACCATAAACGACAGATACGGCGTAGGTTTAAGCTCGCGCGTGATGTATGATTTGATCCCGTTCGCCGCGAGCACCGCCGACGCGTAATGCGCGAACTCGGTCGAGAGTATGCGCGAATCGTAGCTGACGGCGACCGTCGCGCCAGATTTCTTATGCGCTTTGAGATAGTCGGCAACGCCCTGCGTCACACGACCTATCGTGTATACGTTTAACCTGTTTGTGCCCGCGCCGATTATGCCGCGAAGTCCGGCAGTGCCGAATTCGAGGTCTTTATAGAACGCTTCTTTGACATCGTCGGCGCTCATACCGACGAGCTCGGCGGCTACGGCAGGCTCCGTTGCGTGCTTGCACCACTCTTTATGAAGTTTTTCGACGTTTCTCATTATTGTCTCCTTTCTTAAAAAAAGAGAAATGTATACCGACGACACACTTCTCTTTGATTATTGATATTAACCGAAGTACCCATTTGGAATATTCTAACAAATTTTCCTCGCCCTGTCAAGCAAACACAGTTTGATTTATTTGTCTTGTTTAGCCGATACTCACGATTGGAATGATCGATTCAATATCGGCTTATCGCTTTCACATACAACGCCCGAATTATTTGTCTTGTTAACTTTTACTTACGATCGCGCAAGACATTACAATACTTTCGTGCCTTCGCGCACTGTTCGATTATTTGTCTTTTTAACCAGTTATCGCGATGGGAATCGCCGCCTATCGGACTTTACGACAAAAAAGAAACGAGCTCTTACAAGCTCGTCTCTTTATTTAGAAATCGTTGGGGTTAAATCCGTCGCGGTTCTGCGGCTGTCCGTTAGGCGCGCCCTGATTTTGTCGGGGTTGCTGTTGCGGGCTGCCGGGTTGATTCGGACGGAACGGGTTAGCCGTGTTCTGAGGCATACCGGGCTGACTCTGTCTGAATGCAGGCTGACCGTTGGGCGCACCTACATTCTGACGGGGTTGTTGCGGTTGTTGCGGCATACCGGGCTGGCTCTGCCTGAAAGCGGGCTGACCGGGTTGCGCGCCCATACTCTGACGAGGCTGTTGCGGCATACCGGGTCTGCTCTGCTGAGGCGTAGGCTGTTGCGCAGCGCCGCCGTCCGGCGCTACGCCCGCTGTCTGACCTGTACCCGCGCCGAGCTGTAAGCTGTTGGGCGTCGGATTGTCTGCGGCACTGCCTATCATAAGGTTGGGGTTGTTCATCGTCTGCGTGGTCGGAGGCAAATAACCGAATGACTGGAACTGCGGTGTTCCGCCGCCTGCCGACAGACGCAACATTTCTTCTTCCAGCTCCGCTTCCGAATCGAGCAACGCCTCGATCTCTCTGCGCATCTTTCTGCGTTTATGAACAATAACCAGAATGATTATGAGCAGGATGATAAGAAGCAAGACTCCCGCGAATATGAGCGAATACATCAGGACGTTGGACTGTATCGCCGCAACCATCTTGTTCCAGGTAGACAGCTCCGCCATATCCGTACAGCCTATCTCGATCGTGTGACTGTACAGATTACCGGTTGCGTCGGTTATATTGAACGTGAGTTGCGTTGTGCCGCGTCCCTTGAAGATAAGCACGATATTGCCGTTTTCGATATGCGCCGTCGCGTATGCGCCGACCTTTACTTTCGCGTCGTTAAAGCGCATAACGTCGCCTAAATCGGGATCTTCGAACCAACGGTCGGGACGAATTACGATCATATGCTGATCATTGAGCTGACCTTCGGTGAATATGCCCATACTGTCGATCGGCTTCATCACGGGCGCGTTGTTCCGTGTTACCACGACGTTGAACTTCTGCTCGACGTCTATATTGCCCGCGTCGAACACGACCGTCATTTCGGCGACGTCGGTTTCGTAGTTCGCGGTCACCCGCCACTCTATCTCGTCTGCGGACGCGCTTACGTCGTATGCCGAAGCCTGAACCGCCGACGACGACGATACCGTCAACGCACCGCCTTCGGGCGCGGTTATACTCTTGACCGTGTAGCCTCTCGCATTATCGGGCTGTTCTTCGGAATTGAGAAGAATTTCCGCCGTCATCGTGCGCGTTACGCGATTAGCCATCGAGAACGTCTTAATATCCATATCGGCGATCGGTCTGGACACTATGATAGTTATGTCGAGCGGGGTTTCGATACCGTCGTTGATCATATTCATAGCGCCGTCGAGATAGCCGTCATCTCGCACGTAAAGTCTTATGTGCTGTGTTCCGTACACGCCGGGCGTAAGCATTACCGAGAAACTCTGATGCGTTTCGAAATCGCTGTCTGCCCAACCGACGTCGCACACTTTGACGATAGGTGCGGGGGGATCTTCGCCCTCTTCGGGTTCTTTGAGTTCCGTACCGGGTCCGAACATTTCCGGTCTGAGGTCGCTCATATCCGCATCCGTAGTGTACACTTCGATGTCCTTGATGTACATATACGTATTGGAACGCGTAGGATCGGTTACGTCTTTGCCTGCGTTGTATTCCGCAGCGTTGACGGCGTCGTTCGGGTTGATGTCCGTCATATACTTGATGATGTTCTCTGTGAGAGCAACGCTGTCAAGCGCCGACGATTCGTCTTCCGAATCGGACTCGACGATAGGAATACCCATTACGTTGATGACAACGGGATCGCGAGAGATTGCGGTCGGCGCGGTATTGCCTACCGTCAAACGGATGGTGAGCTTGCTCGTATGCGCGTTATCCAGCTTTGTGGAATCGTAGAGCATCAACGAGCCTGTCGCCACCTCGCCGCGCGCGACGGACGTACAGGTAAACTCCAACCTACTGAGAGTTATGATTCCGAACGCGTTGCGCTCGTTCTTCTGAGCCAAGTCGAACAGCGGGACAGTGCCTGCGCCGAGCGTAGTGGTGTTTTCCTTGATGCAGGACGAATCGGGCGCGTACAGGAAATACGCATCCATATCGACGTCCGCGTCGTCGAGAATATCGGCAAACTTAACGGTGAGCGTATTGCCTGTAGCGACGCTCGCAGTTAGTACGTAGCCGGTCTCGTCGCTGTAAGAGATACGGTAGTCGTTTCTCGTGACCTCTTTGAATTCGGGCGGATCGTTTTGTGCACGGACTATTATAACGGTCTTGCGAACGTAATTGGTCTGATTGTCCTGACGTCTGCCGAGAGTGTCGATACAGGATATCTCGACGGGAATATCACTGTAAGGCAAGATACGGTTATCTTCGGACGGCTGAGTGATGGCAACCTTGCGGTTGATCTTTATCGTTACTTTTCCGTTCGTCTCGGTAATGGAAAGAACGGGACCGTGACTTCCGCCGTCGATAGCGTCTCTTGTCGTCGAGATGGAAACGCTGTCGCCGTTGCTGTCGGTGTAAACGTAAGACGCAAGGATACTGCTACCCGCATAAGTGAGCGTCTCGTTGCCTGCGGGAAGATTCGCATCCGCATTCTCGCCATTGCTCGCCTTGTTATAATTGCACATATCGTAATCGTAGAACAAGCCGCGCTGTTCGTTCGCCGTGTCGTAAAGATTCCAAGTAAGCGAATCTCCAGCCGAACCCGCAAAGAACAAGAAGTCGGAATCGCGCGAAGTTGCGTTCTCGCCCTCGCCTACCTGAGGATAGCCGAAGTTGAGCGCGGTGCTTTGCACGGCAACGGGTGCGGAGTTGGCGACGGCGACGTTGACATATGCGCCGACCGTGTGATCCGAGCCGACTGCGGTGCCGCCGATTGCAGACATCGTGTATCCGTTTTCGGTCTTGTACGCCTTGCCTACGACGATGTACAGATTGAGCGCTTCGGGCAGACGCGACGTTCCGCCGGAAACGGTGGACGAAACGGGTATGAGCGTCATCGTCTTGCCGTCGTCGGCTATGGTGATCTCGAAGAAGTGCTTGATATATTTAGCTACGGAGTTGGATCCGGGCTTAGTCGTCGCATTGCTTCCTTCGATACCGCGACGTGCCTGCGTGCGCTCTACTACGAGATAGTCTTCGGATGAAAGAATGTCCTCGACCGTTGCGGGCGTTCTGTTGCCCTCCGAGAACGCGTACATCGCATACACTGCGACGTCGTACATTGCGGAAGGAGCGTTCACATCGGGATCGTAGTACACCTTCGAACCGCTTGCGGAACCGCTTACGAGATCGACAGTCAAAGCGTTACCGTTTGCGAGATAATCGGCATAGCTGTCGAGCGTTATCGCAAATGCGGCGGACGACGTGCCGGACTTGACTTCCAAAGCGCGAGGCGCAATGTTGACTTTTATTCGAATCTCGTCCGATTGCGAGTCGTGTGCGTCGGTAACGCGGAAGTAAACTTCCGAATACAACCCCTCTTCGGGAATGTAGTCCACCGCTTCGATGTAGAACGCGTTGGTCGCGCCGTTTTCAATCTGAGTGCGGGTGACCGATACCGCCGAAACACCTTCGGGATTGATGACTTTGAATTTCTCGCCGTCATAAGAATCGGCTATATCGAAAGTTCTGTAATCGTTCCTGTCCGCGTCCTCTACAAAGCTGCTGAGCGCGAACTCTTTGTGAGCGCCGTAATCGAGCGTGATCTCGTAATCGAAATCGGGGTCGGAACTTACGGTAAGACCGTCGGGAAGCCCCGTCGTCTTGATCGAGGGCGGAGTGGAAAGAACGGTGAGGTTGAGTACGACGTCGACCTGATTACTGCCGTCGGTGAGCGTCGCGGTGTAAACGGACGTACCTACGCCGCGCGCCGTGATGGTGACGCTCATAGGCTGTGTGAGCCGCGTTCCGCCGCTTACCGATTTTAGCGCGTCTTCGCTCGCCACAAAGTTACCGGGCACAACGTCGAACGCACCCGTTCCGCTGAACGAACCTACGGTAACGCCGCCGCTTATTCGCGGAGCAATGAAGCGCAACGTACTGGGCGCGTCGTCATCGCCCAAAACAAGACTGCCGAGATTGCCGATTATGCCGTTTACTCTGTTCAATTCCGCAACGCGCGCGTCATAGCCGTCACGCGTCAAAAGCTCGAACGAATCGCGCATTGTTTCGGCGTTTACATAACTGCCGTCCGCTTGGGGATAGCTTATCTTGTCGCTGCCCGTAGCCGCGATGAGTCTGTCGAACTCGTCGGGCGACTTGAACTCGCCTCTTCTGTCGGTTGCATACTTGGACGCGTCGCTCGCGTATATCGTGAAGTAGTCGCCCGTCTTCATAAAGATATTGAGCGTGCGCGCACCGCCGTATGTATCGTCGTTGAACGTGGGAGCTTCGTTGACGTAATTGATATAGAACAAGATACCGACTTCCGTTCCCACCGAGTCTCTGAACTTAAAGAGAAGCGGTACGCCTGTGGACGGCGTGGTAAACGCGCTCGTCGCCGCGAACTTGATGGTGGTATGCGAATTTTCGGCGTAAGTTATATCGATCGGGAGCGCCGATTGCGCCGTAGTGCCGTAGCGCTCGTAATCGGGCGAACCGTCGCCTTTCGCCGGCATTACCAGATAGTCTTTTGTCAACTTATCCGTAGCGGACAGCAAGCTCCACTCGCTCTGTACGATCATCGACTTCGAAGCGTTGAGCGGAATATCGCTGTCGGTAAGTACGGTCGATACGTCGACGGTATTGGCGGCGCCCTTGACGAGCGTCAAACTCGTCTTGAAGTAATTGCCTTCCTTTTCGTCGAGCGACGAAGATATGGGCGAGTTGTCGATATAGACGTTGAATATGACCGTCATATACTTGCCGCGCGTGAAACTGCCCGACTGATTAATGTCGTCGTAGAACACGATCTTGAACGGATAATAGAATTCGCCGTTCGTGTTCCGTTTGAGATGGTGATTATTCCACAGCTCATCATCGCTTATATCGCCGGTAATATTGAGCTGAGTCTTTGCGACGGGCTTAAACGTTACGGACGACGACGAACCGTTGGACGGCGTGACCGCAAAGTATTTGGTATAATCGGGGTTGGGAACAAACGCCGCAACCTGTTCCAAAGACAGGTTCGACGACGGATTATCGAAGAATGCGCTGTAACTTCCGCCGTACAAATAATTACCCATCATTGCGGTCATTTCGGCTGTCGACATAACGGCGCCGATATTGCCGCTTGTAGCCGACGGCATAAAGAACCGTGCAACGTCGTTGGTATCGGAGTCAGAATACTGTATATTGTTTCTGCCGCCGTCGCGCGACAGCCCAATTGTGGTATCCGCCGCACCGACATGCGTCTTAATGTCTATCGACGCGTAAATGGGGAAATCGGTATTGTTATACTTGATACTGCTTAATTCCGAATTCTCCACTTCGATGTCGACGGAAACGTCCTGAGACGCGGAATTTACGGTATCCGTTCCGGATGAGCCGAACGTCTTTAATTTTACGGTAAATTTAAGCGAGCCGGACGGGCGCTCTGCCTTATTGTCGGAGCGCTTGACAAAGGTAAATCCGAATTTGTCTTCACGGAAGCTGGATACATTGCCGTTCAACCACTTGTCGTCGAGAGCGAACTGATTGTCGGACGACAGCACGCCGCGATACCTGTTGACGTACTTGCCGGACAACATATCGTCGTCCGAAGTGAAGCCGATCTGGATATACGGGTTGTCGTTTATATCGGAGCCGGACCAGCTGGTCGTGCCGTCGGAAAGCGAAACGTTTTCCATAATAAGCGCAACGGCGGCAGAGCTGTTCTTCCAGTTCAGATAATCGGAGTCTTTGAGCGCGGAGTTGCTTCCTCCGGCGTTCGCAAACGTTACGTGTATACCCGTTCCGACTGTACCCGTGCTCGACGAATAGCCGTTGGGCATAGCGATATAGCTTATAGGCATATTGACCGTTCCCGATGCGGGGACTTCGATCGCTTTGTAATGGAAAGCGCTTCCCTCGTCGCCCGGATACGCCTTAGGAACTAGAGTAGCCGTATCGTCCGCGCCGGCCGCTTCTTTTACGTTGACGTAATACTGATATCTGAAATCATCGGAGAAAGCGGCAGACGACAGGGCGCTCTGACTCGAAGGCTTCTCTTTGTTTGCAAACTGATAAGCGTACAGGTTATCGAGTTTTACCGTATACTGCAAGTTGCCCTCCGAAACGGGAGTCTGCGACTCCGAATTTCCGTCGGTACGGTACTGTTTATGCATATCCATAAGACCGGGCGCCTGATTTCTGAGATAGAAATTGAGCACGGTCAGATTGGATGTATTGCAAACTCCGCTTTCTGTCACGATAGCGCCGTCCGCCACCTTTGCGGTGTAGACGGGAATGCTGTTGGCTTCGGCGGCGCCCGTCGGCGTATAGTGATTGTCTTTAACCGCAATGGCGATCTGCGTGGGCACTCCGATCTCCGTCGAACTGTTGGATCTGTCCTTTATTGCGATCGCCCAGTATTCGGTGACCTTAGTTTTATCGGTGACTTCCGTAAGCCTGCGGTTGGCGCCGCTGCCGGTATACTCGTAGTAGATCACCCTTATGTCGAGATCGCGTCTGTCGTCGTCGATCGTGCCTACTTGGCTGCTGTTTTGATAAGTACGGGTGTACAGCACGGCGGCGTTTTGATACGACGAGAGCTGGAACGCGTCCGCGGGGATATACTCGCCCGCGTCGGGCGTTGCCGTCGTTCCGCCTGCGGAATAGCGCACAGCCAAGTTATTGACGAACGTGCCGGACAACTCGGTGTTGTACGTATTGAGCAACGTGTACTGCTTTCCGTCCGCTTCGTCGAACAACAGAAGTTTGTTCGATTGCAAACCCTGAATAGCCGACGACTCGTACAGTTCTCTGCTGTTGACGAGATAGCGGGTCAAGCTCTTTTCCGCAACGTTGTTATACTTTATATCCCATACGTACCGAGTTTGCTTTTCGGTAGATCCTGCGGGAGTAAACTGCTCTTCGGCAAGCTCGTCTGTAACAAGACGGGGATCGGAGTTGAGAACCTGAACGCGTATGCGAAGCGTAGCAACGCCGGGTTGCTCGCGGTAATCGTCGTTTACGGTAAACTCCACGTAAAGCGGAAGGTCGAACAGCTGCGTCGACGATTTGGCAGTTACGCGGATCTGGTCGATGCCGCCTATACGCAGGATCTCCACGCCGACATAATCGGAAAGCGTATACTGTCCGTCGTTAGCGCCGACATATTTCCTGCCCGTCGCATCGTAATTGAGCGAAGTGAAATATTTATCCGCTTCGTCGCCGACCGCGCTTGCGTCGTAAGCCACGATACGTGCGCTGCCCGCTTCGAAGAACATTCCGGTATCGTTATTGATATCGACCACATAACCGTCGAGCGTTATCGCGCGCGTCGAGGGCATTATGTCGTTGTTATATCTTACGTCGCTTGCCGCAAGCGTGAGTATATCGGTATTGCGCTGCAGTTTGGGCGCGGTGTTGCTCACCTTGATAACGGCGGCGAAACTCACGCTCGAGAATCCGTCCGTCAAAGTGAAACGGATTATGTTGGTGGAAGACGTGCGCGAGTTAGCCGTAATGCGGATCGAATGCACGCCTGCGGCAGCATCGTCCCTCGTCACTTCCGTCGAGAAGTACGTCGAATACGCACCCGCCGACGATATGATAGAACTTTCGTTTGCAAACGTGAGCGGTTGCAACGTCACTTCCGTTTCCGCAAGCGCAGAACCGCCCGCCGTAGGCGACGCGGTGCGCTTGACGCGGTACGTTTTAGTGATAGCCGTCGCCGCCGACGAATACCCACCATTGGACGGGTTGGTGTTGAACGCGCCGTCCTCGTTAAGACCTGCGGGCATATCGAAGTCATATGCGAAGTCGTAAGGCGTGAGATACAGCTGATCGCCCTGCTGTATCGTGTAAACGATGTACGCGTCGCCCGTCGAACTGGACGCTCTGGAAACGTAACTGCCGAAGTCCGTCTTGTTGAATTGGAAACGGGTGTCGGAGTATTCGCTTCTGTCGCGACGCAAAGAGATCGCATTGTTCTGGACGTTGATCTCAATCGGAACGGTGGCTTTCGTACCGTGCGAATCCACGACTTTAACGTCTATTCTGAAATAATAGTTGCTCGTCGAACGCAACGGCGTAATTCTCAAGCCGTAGAATCTCTTGGTATCCTGTCCGTCGTTGGTTATATGCAGGGCGTTGAGCTGTGCGGTGTCGAGGTTATTAAACACTTCCTTACGCGCCCACAAATCGATTATTTCGACTTTGAAGAAAGGCTCGGTGCCGTAAAGCGTCAACGCCGCCGCCGCACGCGCGGCTTTGCCTGCTTCGTTGTTTTCGGTATTGTCGCCGGTATCGAGCATAACTATCTCGTTAAGTTCGCTCGTGTACGATTGGTTGGTAAGACCGTTATTATACGAGAAAATATCCGCATCGGTAACGAAAGGATATGCCTGCATACCCGCGTCCGTCGCACTGCCCGACGCAGGCGCGCCGACGCCGTAAAGAGTGCCGTTCTCGGTATAGCTTACAGGCGAAATATTGATCGCCTGTCCCTGCGGCGTCGCTTCGTCGCCCGAAGAAGTAAAGCCGAGCGTAAAGTTAGCCGTCGTCGCAGGCGCGGTCGGAGTAGACGAATTGACCTTGATCGCGATAGGGTACCAAATTCCGGTATCGCCGCTGTCGCCCGGATCGAGAATTTTCACGAGCACGTAAAAATCGCCCGTTCGGTTGTCGGTATTATACAGGTATTGAGTAGCCGCACGCGCAGTGAACCTTATAGTGCTTGAGTTGGGGAAGCTGTACGTTACGCACGCCGTAGCCGCCGCCGCACTGCCCGCCTGCGCTATGACACGATCCTTTCCGGCAAAGCCGGTAGCGACAGAACCCTCGCCCGTTTGCCACGACGTCGAAACCGTCTTGGCGTGGTTCGCGTAATAATTGGACGTGCTTTTAAGAGCGAGCACGGCGTTTTCGCGCGAAACCGAAGCAAACTCGTTTGTAGGGAGTTTGACAGAACCGGCACTCGTCACAAACGTAGGTACGTTGCCGTCGGTGTCTTTTAAGAAAGAGGATATACTGATCTCTTTAGTCGTACCGACGTTCATTATAGCCGACGGTTCGTTCGCTATGCCCGTGTTTATAACCGAGCTAGACGCATAGTAAGGACGCGTATTAGCGATCTTGAACACAAGCCACAGCGACGTATTGGTGCCGCCTATGACCGCCTTACTGCCGTTGCCCGTAGTGCTTCCGTTCTTTTCGCAAGACTGCGCGGTTATCTGCACAGTAACGTACACCGCATTCGGAGGGCGCACGCTGGTCGGCTTTATCGTGATAGACTTATAAAGGCCGCTACTGCCGTAAGTGGTAGAATCGGCGTTATACGAGATAGTGTAATACTTGGAGTTGGTCGAATCCGTAGCAACGGACTTGATACCTACTACGTCGTGTACGGTATCCGCGTCGCGGTACAGATCGGTGGCATTGATGGTAAAGCCCGCCGTCCTGTTGGTAGTGAGCGGTTCCGGAACGAATACTGTGGATCTGCCTTTTGCCGTGTTGTATATATGTCCGTTAGTCAGGTAGTCATACGTGGTGCTTGTCATATCCGAACTACCGAGACGGTAATGATAAGCGTTGTTACCGCTCCCGTAGGTGTATTCCACATACGTTCCCTTGTTGGTCACGTCGGTACCCGAAGTGTTGTTGGACGTATTTATTATTGTCAGATCGGACTGCGAAACGTTTAGGTCGAAGTAAACCGTAGACCAACCGCGCGACGTCGAGCTTCCGTATGTGTCGCGCACCCTAGTCCACAATCGTAGTTTTCCGTTTGCGGGAGCGTTGTCGACGCCCGCTCTCGGATAACGATGGATCGCAGTTATCGAAATAGCGCTTGACGTTCTGGACCAAGTTATGTAGTTTGTTGCGAGCGTGGTGCAAGCGCTGTTTAACCACAGACCAGTCTGCCCGGACGTGCAAGCATCGAGATTGCTCGTATTGCCGTCCGTGAAGTACATCGTCTGGCCTTCGGGATCGCGCGCGATCGTAGTGGGCTTAATCGTGATGCCCGCGCCGCTGCGCATACGCGCCTTAGACGTAGTGCCGTAAACTGTCGTCGACGAGTTGGGACCTTGTAGCGGCGCTTGGTTTACCGATTTTACGGTTATACGCGCCATACCGGAACCCTGACGGCTGTTCGCCGACCAACCTCTGGAAGAATCGCTCGTAAGTCCGCCGTAGTAGCTCGAACCGCCGCCGCCGCCGCCGCCCGCGCCCGAATAGTATCCTCGCGCCGCCGACGCACCCGCGCCGCCCGATCCACCCGATCCGGTACCGCCCGAACCGCCCGAAGAACCGCGAACGTTATTGTTGGCGCCGTAACGACTGCCGCCTGCGCCGCCGCCGCCGCCGTAGTAGCCGCCGCCGCCACCGCCGCCGCCTGCGGGATAGTATGTACCGTCATTGCCGGACGAAGAACTATTATTGGTGCTTCCGCCCGTACCGCCGCGGCTTGTTTGAGCGCCGCCGCCGCCGCCGCCGTTTGCACTGCCGCCGGCTGTACCGTTCGCACCTGCGCTACCCGCACCCGCGCCGCCGTAGCCGGGTGTCCCGCCGGAACCACTTGAAATGCTTCCGCTACCGGAACCGCCCTGTCCTGCGCCGCCCGCGCCGCCGCCGCCGCCCGCAACGACTATTCTGTTACTCAGAGCGTTGCCGCCTCTGCGGAAGTCGGTCGCACCGCCGCCGCCGCCGCCGCTGTTCGACTTGCGTCCCGCGCCGCCGCCGCCGCCGCCGTTATATCCGCCGGACGTACCGCTACCCATACCGCCGACAAATACATACATAAGCGTTCTTGCCGTGATGGTAAGGTTTCCGTGAACATACGCGCCTTTTCCGCCCGTCTTGCCTGTCGTACTCGCGCCCTGCGCGCCCCACACTTCGAGATAGTATGTACCCGCAGGCAGATAGAACGAATAGTTCGTCACACCTGTCCAAGTGATCGTGTCGTTATTGTTGATAACGCCCGTAAGATCGCCCGTTTTATTGGTGTGCGCAGTCGAAGTCGTGACCTCGCCGCCCGCGCCGTTGGCAACGTCGACAGGTTTCGACGTATCGACGACAAGCGCACAGGTAACGCACAGCGCTACCGCTATAAGCGCGCTTATAAGTACAATCAAAAACCTCTTTCCGTTTATTGCGGTCTTTTCATTGCCTTTTTTGTTTTTCATCCTTCACCTCGTTTCGTAACGACTGACTGCTATTTCTATGCTCGGTACGCCGCTTTGTTTACAATTTGTTCATATTTTCGTACCTATACAGAATATATGTTAACACATTGTTCATATTTTGTCAATACTTTTTGCCAACTATTTTCGCATTCCGTTGTTCATTCCTATTCGTAATACACTAATAAAGCCGCAGGGTATTGCGATGCATCCTGCGGCTTTATTAGTGTATATAGGAAATATCCGAAAGATATTTTTTATATCTTAAATGTTTCCGATTTTCCGTTTTTGTTTATTTTTTGTTATTGCCGAGTACCTTTATGAATTCTTCGAACAGCGGGTGTGTGCCGAGCAGGCGCGAGCGGTATTCGGGATTGTAAATCGTACCGATATAAAATTTGTTCGTGGGGATCTCGAACGCTTCCGGCACGCCCGTCGGAGAGTGCGCGGAAAACACCAGACCGTTCTTCAAAAACATAGGCTCGTACTTGACGTTAAAGTCGAAACGATGACGGTGACGTTCGCGCGTGGACGGCGACGCGTATATTTTGCTGAGATACGTACCTGCGGTAATCGCCGACGGGAACGCACCCTTTTTGAGCATTTTCGGCTCGACGTATCCTACGACGGGATACGGCGTTTCGGCGTCGAACTCCTGCGACTGCGCGCCCGTCATTGTACAGACGTTACGAGCAAACTCGACTATACCCGCTTGTGCGCCGAGACATATCATAAGACAGGGTACATCGTTTTCGCGCGCGTACCGTGCCGCAGCGATCTTGCCCTCGAATCCGCGCACGCCGAAACCGGGAGCGATAACTATGCCGTCGTAACCGTCGAGTTTTTTCGGATCGGTCTCTATCTCGGCACTGGAAACGAGCGTAATGGCGACAGCTTTATTCTTCAACAGACCCGCAGTAGTGAGCGCGTCGGTTATGGAGCGGTACGCGGTCGCCTTTTCGACGTATTTGCCGACGAGCGCTATCTTCAAATGTTTTTTCGACGCTTCGGCTTTTTCGGCGCGCGCGCACATATCGCGCCAAGCGTCGAGCTTCGGCTCGCGGGGTTCGAGCTTCAATTTTTTAAGCGCGATGTCGGAGAAGTTCTGTTCCTGCAAACGCAGAGGGATCCTGTAAAGATTTTCGGTCGTGACGCTCTCGATTATGCAGTCGCGGCTGACGTTGCAGAACATTGACAACTTCTTTTTGGAGCTATCGTCGAGCGGATAGTCCGAACGGCACACGATTATGTCGGGCTGTATGCCGATGTTTTGCATTTCTTTAACAGAGTTTTGCGTCGGTTTTGTCTTGTGCTCGCCGCTCATCTCGATCATCGGCACGTATGTGACGTGTATGTACACGGCGTTGCCCTTACCCAACTCGCCGCGACACTGACGTATCGCTTCCAAGTACGGGTGATTTTCTATATCGCCGACAACCCCGCCTATCTCGCATACGACAACATCGGTCTTGGGATTATTGAGCCTGTAAAGCGCGCTCTTTATCTCGTTGGTTATGTGCGGCACGACCTGAACGGATTCGCCGTCGTATGCGCCTTCGCGCTCACGGCTTATGACCGACAGATATATCTTGCCGCTGGTGATATTGCTGTTTTCGGACAGATCCTGATCCAAAAACCGCTCGTAATGCCCCAGAACAAGATCGCCCTCGCCGCCGTCGTCCGTCACGAATACCTCGCCGTGCTGATAGGGACTGAGATACAACGAATCGACGTTAAAATACGGATCGAACTTGATTATGTCTACCGTATAACCTTGCGCCTTTATGAGCATCGCAATGCTCGCGGCGGTTATCCCCTTGCCGAGTCCCGATACGACCCCGCCCGTTACGAAAATATATTTTGACATAGCTCCGAGAGTTTGTTTACTCCCCGCCTCCTTGAATAGTGATAAAGTGTATTGAATAGTTGAGATACAGCCGTCCGCATATGCGGCTCAAACGATACAAGTTGTCGCTCGGTCTGCCTTGCGCACACCGTATCGGAATCGTTTACCGAAACGACAAAGACCGCGCATTACGCATCGGCGTTGATTTTATATCCGACTTCTTTGAGCTTGGATGCATTATACTCGACCACGTCGAGAAGATGTTCGAACTTCTGCTTGGCGACTTGCTTGTCGGAAATCGATCGCGACACGTTTTCGCCGGTGTTGTCGGTATGTGCGAAAAAGTTGCGCTGTGAGAAGTATTCCGTATACAGCGAGACCATAACTTCGGCGTACACCACACTGCCTATCCGCTGTTGATAACCGCGCTTCAAAATGTACTTGCCGTCGTCGTCCTTGTCGAACGCCTGTCCTATCATCTTTACGACTATGCCCTCCGAGCGTTGCAGGTCGAACACGAACCGCTCCAAAGCGCGAAACGGCGGCACAAGCAACACCGAATAGTCGGAAATGCTCAAATTTCTTTGCGAGAAGTCGTGAAGTCCGCACGCAAAGTCCGCTTTTGACTGCTCTGACAGATACTCGAACGCGATCGGGATGCGGCGTTGCAACGGCTTGAACTTGTCGTTATCAGCACCGTCGCCGCCCTTCTGCAGTTTTGATTTTTGACGCGCGTCGGCGTTTTGATTGTTCGCGTTGTTTTGCACGGGCGCGACGTTATCGCGCTTGGGCACGCCCTGCGCACCGCCCGTCTCTATACGCGACTTTATCGATTCGAAAAGTATCGACTGCAATCCCGTGATCTGCACCGCCGATTTAACGGCGGCGAACCGCAGTCGCACCTTGTTGCCTGCGGCGTTCGATACCATATACGAGATTATCTGCTGCGCGCTGTCCGCTTCGGTCAAGTCGGGAACTATGGTTCTGTTTGTGCGTTTGAGCCAATTAAACATCGCCGCCATATCTTTTTTTGTGAAGTTGCGGGCGATGAATTCCGCCGTTTGCGGCTGAACGTCTTGGGGAGCCGACTCTTTTGGCGGTCTGCCGCGCTTGCGCTTGATCGGATTGCCGTTATCGTCGATCGGGACATAGGGTTTGTCGGTCTTGGGAGGTCTGCCGCGCTTGCGTTTTTGCGCTTGTTCGATCTGACGGCTGTCGCCGGACGAGGCGGTATTATTGACACTTCCGTTACCGCCTTGCTGTTGCGGCGGCTGTGACTGTTGAAGTTGCGACTTTGCCGTCATATCGGCAAAAAGTCCGGTGCCGCCCGCAGGCCTGGTATTTATACCTGTCGGAGCGCGACGCTTGTCGAAGTCGTCGTCGCAATCACCGAACGAAATCGTCGCTTTTCTCGGCTTGCCGGACTGTACCGTACCTGCCGAAATGGTTATTCCGACGGACTCGGAACGCTCGGTCTTTGCCCCCGTTCCAATATCATTACTCTCGCGGACGGGCATATACGGTTTGCGCTCGTTCGGTCTGCCGGCGTCGGGATGTCCGTCATCGGCGGGAATAAAATCGCCGTAAAAACCTTTTACGGGATAGTATTCGGGCATAGCGCTCGACGAGTCGGGCGGAAGTATGGCGCGTTCACCGAGTTCGAGACTGCGCTTGTAAGCCTTTTCGCGCTCTTGCATATGTTCGGCGAGACGTTTGGCGCGCTGAGGCGGATAGATCTCGTCGGTGGAAATTTCAGCACCCTTCGATGTTGCTATCACAGTAGAAGTGTCGACAGCGCCGCGTCGGTTGAGGGTATCCGACGATACGAATATTTTTGCGCGAGTCGTCCGACCTTGCTCTACGGTACGGTCTTTGTCCGACTTAGTTGCTCCCTGAGCGGGAACGGTCGATCGCTTTACCGTCTTGGTCGCGTCTGCGCCGAACAAATCGAGAAGTTCCTGCGCGTTATCCGCCGACGACGTTATGGAGATGACATTCGCCATTGTGTCGTACACGACCGCGACGCGCACGTCGTCGCGAATAAATGTATATCTGTCATAATGCGAGCGTTCGTCCGCTATTACTATGTTACGCAACGTATAAACACTGCCGTCTATCTTCGAGATAAACGTGTGCATCTCCTCTTGCGAGCAAGGCGATATGTTATATCTTACATTGTCCATTATTTCTCCGTACGAAATGAATAATTATATTAATATTAGTTTTTCTTCGCCGTTATGAATATGATTATGCAAATCGCTACTTAAATTAAATATTGTGTCATAAAGCTATGATACCGAATCGATCCGCGCACGGCAGGCGCATATCTCCGCCGCACCGCGATCGTCTGTCGAGTGTGTTTGCCGCCGTTCGACTATGCTCCTCAATTTCATTGGTATAGCCCGAACGGCAGACGCCGTTCAAGAAACAAAAATACTCCGACGTATTCCCGTTTCTTGAACCGTACGGGGCGCTATCCCCGCGTTTTCGTCCGCACAAAATTATAAGCGGCGTTTACTGCCGCTTATAATCTGTTACTTGCTCTTTACTTTGCGGAACCTTACCACGTATACGATTACGCCCGCAAGAAGCACTACCGCGACTATGATAAGCACCGTCGAAAGTGTAGTGAATGTCGTAGGTGTGCTCGAACCGCTGCTCGTAACCGTGATGGTCACGCGTTCCGTCATCGGATTGCCGACGGCGTCGGTTACGGTGTATTCGACTTCATACGTGCCGGGTTTGGACAGAGTGATCGTCGAACCGTTGTTCTTTGCGTCGTAACGGCTGGTATACGAGCCGCTTACAGTAGCGTCGGTTACTTCCTCTCTCGAAGGATCGATGAGACGCTTGGTGACGGTAATACCCGTCGTCTTGTTTTTGTCGTCGCCGGTGAGTTCGATCTGCGCGAACTCGAATGTGTCGCCCACTTTCAATCTGAGCGCAGTGCCGCCCGTAAGCGTAAATTCGGGACCGACCACGTCGCCGACGTTGATATAGTACGTCGCCGTCGCCGGAGTTGCGTCCGCATACGACGCGGTATATACTACGGTGTAACGGCCGTCAAGCTCGCCCTTGAAAGTATATTCGTTGGTAGCGTCGACATAAGTCGTCGTCACTTTGCGCGACTTCGGATCGGTTACTTCGACCTTGACCGTAGCCGCACCGTTCTCGGTGTAAGCGATAACGGACGGGAGCGTGATGAGATTGTTGTCGTCCTTGTTGTACAACGCCGAATACGACGGAACAACACCCTGAATTTCGAGCACGGGCGCCGCCGTGTCGGTTATCGAGAACGAATACGGCGAGCCGTACTGCGTAACGCTATTCGCGAAATCGACATAGCCCGAAATATCGTTAGCTTTGATATAGCCGTCGGTCACGGAGTACGAACCCTGCGCCTTGACGGTGATCTCGCTACCCATAAGCGCAAACTGCTTGCCGCTGATCTTACGCGCAACGAAGTACTTATTATCCGACGAGCCGATATTGTCGATCGTTGCGTTGTGGAGCTGATATTTAACGTTGACCGAGCCGGTAGTGCCGATCGTAGTTGCCGACGCACTGCCCGAACCCGTCTTGGACGGAGCAACATCTACGGTGTAGCCGTAAGCCGAACTGAGTCCGTTTACGTCGAACACACGAACGATCATCGTATGCGTGCCTGCCGCACCGGCTTTGAACGTGATGTTCTTTACATAGATAGTGGTGCTGCCGTCTTTTATTTCGGATACGGTTTCGAGAGTGACGTTGAGAAGATCGCCGTTGCCGTCTTTGACAGCGACTTCGAATCCGGTGTAATTGCGCATATCTTCGGTTGCGGATACGGTAAAGCCGCCTGCCTTGATATATTTGCCCGAAACGAGACCGCTTTCCTCGCCGTCTGCACCCGTGTCGACAGCCGTAAAGGCAATGTCGGCGTCGACTTTAAGTTCGGACGAAACAGCCGTCAAAATAACTGTTACTTTGTCTTCGACCGTCTTGTAGTCTGCCGCGTCGGTCGCATTCGTCTTTACGTTGCCTACTTTGTCGGTAACCTTTACGAAGAAGTACATCGTATCGGCGAGTTTGAGCGACTTTTCGTATCCCTCGACATCCTTGTCGATAACGAGATACCAATCTTCGCCGCGCTTGACAAAATCCGCTACTTCCCCGCCGTCTACGTCGATGAAGTTCGTCGCATCGTCGCCGGAGTAGATCTTATACTCCACTCTTGCGCGGGTGTCTGCCGAATCCTGAACGGAGGGCGACGGAATAGTCATAGTCTTTTCCGTGACGGAGACATAGGACGGAACTGTAACGTCTGCGCGCGACGGAGCTTCTTTGTCCTCATATACGTCTTGAAGAGTAACGGTGTATGTCTTGGAGGAACGGTTGCCGTTCTGATCTTCCGCACGGTAATATACAGTGTACGTGCCGGGAAGATCGACGTCCTCGCCGGACGCGTCCTTTCTCTTATACTTATTGAAGTCGAATTCGAAACCGTCGGCACCGAAGGTGAACGTCTCTTTGGTCTCGCTCTCGTTGTCGCCGTAATAGCTGTCGGCAGTAAACGTGTTGCCGTCGCTCGAAAGAACGTTCGTAAACGAGATAACGGTGCGAGAATAATCGGAGTCGGTTATGCGGAAGTAAAGCTTGATAAGGTCGCCGCTCTCGTCGTTTTCGACGGGCATATGATCCTTATTGTCTACCAATTCGGGGATGGGGAAAGTTATCTTGCCGCTGGATTCGATCCTGTCGTCGCTACCCTCTTTGTAAACGTTGAGACCCCAAGTTTCGGGTATCATATATTCGTCGATCGAATGGAAAACGGGAGCTACGTGATCGCCTGCGTTCATCGTGTATCTGCGTTCCGACGACTTGTTGCCGAAATCGTCCACCGCGATATACGAAACGTGATATGCGCCTTCTATCATTGGATAGAACGTCATTGCGCGGTCGTTATCGAACTCTACCTTTTTATACTCGACGCCGTCCGCCTGATAGCCGTAGCCGTAGCGGTCGATGTCGGTATACAGAACATCGTCGCCGTTGGGATCGGTTACTTTAATTTGAATTTCCACGTTCTCGTCGAAGCTGTCGGTCGCCGTCGCTTTGGGAAGCGTTACGGGACGTTTGACCGAAACGGTCTCGCTGACGCCCGAAACGGACAGCGTGGGCGAAACGGTATCGTTGACCGTCGTCTGAACGTTGACTGCGAATGTCTTGTTGAATACTTTCTTACCTTCCGCACCGCCTACCGTTGCCGAATAAGTGACATAGAATTTGCCGTTCTGAGCGGGCGTGACGCTATCGCCGGGAGCGAACGTGTCGGCGCTTTCCGAAGTCGTTATAGTGAGCGATACGTTAGCCGCAGGCTCGTAATCGTGAATGATATTGTCGTCATCGTAATAAACGACTTTCGCGCCGGGAAGCTCGAACGCGTCGCCGCGCTTCCAATAAGTCGGGATTCCCGCACCGTTGCCGTCGACTTTGAGAAAATACTCTTCGTCGAGGGTAACTTTTACCTTGAAGTCATACGAAATTGTGCTGTTCGCATAGGTGACGGTGTAAATACCGACCTGATTGGCTTTTACGGTATAACCGTTTGCCGTCGCGGCGGGGGTCTCTTTTACTCCGTTGGGCAAAGTGAACGTGACCGTCGTGCCATCCACTGCGGGAACGGTGATGTCGTCGCCGTAATCACACTCGTCGTCGACGGTAATCTTCTTGAACAGAGTATTGTCACCGGACGGCTCGGCCGCCGAGACGCGAGTCGGTGTGATGAACGCGAAATACGTCACCAAGAGGGCGATACAAACGATGAAAGCCGCCATCGCAAGCCCGCATTTTTTGATTGTGCTCAGTTTTTTCATTTAGTTGACTTTCTCCTAATCGAAAGTGAGTATAAACGTATACCGTTAGAGTATACTATCCCGCGAAAAATTTGTCAAACATTTTACAACCGATTATATAAAATAGTTTTTATATATTGAAGTTTGACAAACGCTCTGCTCCGTCCGCCTTTATATTATGAGTTACAGCCTTTATTTTAATGCGTAACGAACGATTCGCAATGTGAAAAATCGGTAACGATCCTGCAATTCGTAAATAGCTTTACCCGTTGCCGTCGGACCGTAATTGCGCGTCGAGACACGCGCGTTTCGATCATTCCAATACTCTTACGGTGGAGTCGACGCTTCTCACAGACGCGAGGTTTTCTATCGTTTTGAGCGACTGCATTACGGCATGCTCGCGCGCGGCGTGAGTAAGGAATACTACCGTCGCGCTTTCATCCGACGAAGGCTCCTGCGTAGCCGCCTTTATACTCACCCCGTTATCTCCCAGAACTGTGGAAATGCGGCTCAATACGCCCGCTTTGTCGTCCACCGTTATGCAAATGTAATATCCGCTCATAAAGTCGCCGACAAGCTCTATATCCTTGTCGGGTCTGCCCGAATTGTCGAAATCGGTATATGTCGGACCGTCTTTCAGCGCCTTTATCACGTCGGACACTATCGCACTGCCCGTAGGTCGCGCACCCGCGCCCGCGCCGAAAAACATAAGGTCTCCGACCGCGTCGCCGTTGAGGTATACCGCATTGTATGCGCCGGACACCGATGCGAGCGGGTGTTTCGCGGGAACAAACGCGGGGTGGACCCTCGCCTCTACCCTGTTTCCGTCGCGCTTGCCTATCGCGAGCAGTTTTATGATGTAACCGAGATCGCGCGCATTCCTTATATCGTTTGCCGTGATCTTGCTTATCCCCTCACGCAGAATACTCGTGTACGGCAAGCACGTATGGAACGCCAACGAACCGAGAATAGACAGTTTGTACTGCGCGTCGTAACCGTCGACGTCGCTGGTCGGGTCCGCTTCGGCATAGCCGAGCGCCTGCGCCTCGCCGAGAGCCGTAGCGTAATCGCACCCCTCACTCGTCATTTTGGACAAGATATAGTTGGTTGTTCCGTTGATTATTCCGTACACGGCGGTTATTTTATCGCCCTGAAAACTCTCGCCGAGCGCACGTATCACGGGAACGCCGCCGACGCAACTCGCCTCGAAGAACAATCCGCAGTTGTTCGCTTTGGCGATCGGTTCGAGTTCGCTCCAATGCTTGGCAAGCAACTCCTTGTTCGCAGTCACGACGGACTTTCCCGATTTCAGAATTGTCGTGATAAACGTCTTGGCAGGTTCAACTCCGCCCATTGTCTCGACGACAAGCTCTATATCCTTGTCCGACGCAAGTTCTTCTACGCTTTCCGCAAACTTTTCACGCGGTATTCCGCGTTTTTCGAGCGGCGCATAATCGCGATCGAGTATCTTTTTTATCCTTATATCCACTCCGCGCGTTCTTTTTATGTAGTCGTGATTGCCGACGAGAATGTCGTAAGCCCCGCCGCCCACCGTGCCGAGTCCCATTATTGCGATATTTCTTACTTTCATTATAATATATCTCCGATTTTATCTCTTCGTCTATTTTCTGCCCGACGCATTAAGCCGATATATAAAGTTGAGTCCGCGCAAAGTGAGCGTTCTGTCCACTACGTCGATAACGTCCGTGCAACGGTTTACTATCTCGGAAATTCCGCCTGTCGCAATAACTTTCGCGTCGGGCAGGTTCGCCTCTTTTTTGAGCCTGTCCACCATCGCCGCGATCATACCCGAATATCCGTACACAACGCCCGACTGCATATTGGTTATCGTGGTCTTGCATATCGCGTGACGCGGAACGGTAAGTTCCACCTTAGGCAGGCGCGCCGCCGCGTCGGACAGAGACGCCGCCGCCGATTTCAGTCCGAACGATATTGCTCCGCCCAAAAACTCACCGCCGTCGGCTATGACGTTGAACGCCGTCGCCGTTCCGCAGTCGATGACGATGCACGGCGCGCCGTATAACCGATACGCCGCCACGCAGTCCGCCACACGGTCCGCGCCGAGTTCTTTGGGGTTGTCGTACTTGATGTTGAGACCGGTTTTAAGCCCCGATCCGACCGTCATCGGCTTGAACCCGAAATATGTCTCTATCATATGCACGAACGTGTACATAATATCGGGGTTGACCGAACTGATTATAGCGCCCTCTATGTCGCCGATCGGTATGCGCTTTACACTCAACATATCGCGGATCAGCAACCAAAATTCGTCGCCGGTTTTATTGCCCGTCGCGAGCCGAAGCGTCTCTATCAACTCGTCGCCTTTGAACACGCCGAGCTTGATGTTCGTATTGCCTATGTCGAATACTATTATCATATCTTTTGTCCCGCACTTGTATCGGTTGCCGCATTGCCGTTATCCGGCTCCGCCGCTTCCGTCGCATTATCTTCCGCCGCTTCCGCCTGCCTGCCTGCGTGCGCGGCGGGATCGACCGTTTCGATCGGTCCGCCGTTCGGCACGGCTTCCGCGTTTACGCCGTCCGCCTTTTTCCGCTTTATTACGACGCGTTCCAACGTCATTGAAATCGGCGGAACAAGCAGCGCCATACATACGCACTCGATAGCGCCCGAAATAAGCATTGTAGGCACATACGCTATCATCGTGATGCCCTCGCTCTCCATACTCGGCATTATAAGCACAAGCATAGTTACGACGAGCGCGGTATTGAGAAGGCTTCCGACTGCCGACGCCGCCGACGCGACGGCGAACCGCGCGCCCCTGCTCTTGGGTTTACACAGACGCACCAGCAGTCTGAACATTCCGAATGCGCCCAACGCGGCGAGTATGCGCGGGATTATCGCGATGTACGGCGCTTGAATGAACGCCATAGACACGAGCGACATCGGCATTACAAAGCTGTACGCCAGACTTATACAACCGAACGCAAGTCCGACGAAAGCCGTCATTCCGACGGACAATGTCGTTGCCGCTACCGCAACGGGCAGGAAGAACACGTAAGGCAACAGTCCGGAAACCGCGCAAAGCGCAGTCAGCGTCGCCGCGAGCGTGATCGAACGCGTGTTTATTTTCATTTAAGTCTCCTTCTGTTGGACTTGGCGCGTCGCCATAGCCCACAGCCGCTTGGGTGAAAGATTAAGATGGGATCTCGCGGAATGCAAATCATTCCGAAATGAGTATCCCTCATAATGCCGTATTATATCACGCCCGAATAATTTTTGCAAATATTTAATCACACACTGCCGAAAATTCCATACACTGAAAATAGATAAGCGCCTATCTCACCGAAGAAACACACCGGATACCGTCGGCTACGCGAACCGCGCGGCGCGTACACCGACCGAACGAAACGTGAACTATTCGAAACATCAAATCAAATACTTAAAGGAGGGAAACACTATGTTCCACGGTTGCGGAGGAGATTGCTGCGACATCCTGTTGCTGTTATTGCTTTGCAGCTGCTGCGGCGGCGGCTATGACTGCGGCTGCAAAAAGGGCGGCTGCGATTGCAAGGACATCTTCTTGTTCTACATCCTTATGTGCTGCTGCGGCGGCAAGGATAAGTGCTGCTGCTAAGCGCGTAAATTATATTTTATTTACCTATACGGAAAAGTTACATAAAGCCGTCGGCATAATGCCTGCGGCTTTTATAATTCCGAATCAAATAATTGACTTCTATTCGATAATAGCGTATAATCATAACGAAACCAGATAACGGAGCGTGATTATGAAACTTACAATGGACAAGTTGGTGTCGCTGTGCAAGTCGCGCGGATTTATATTCGCGGGCAGTGAGATATACGGCGGGTTTGCCAACACGTGGGACTTCGGTCCCGTCGGCGTGGAGCTGTACAACAACATCAAAAAAGCGTGGTGGCAAAAGTTCGTCACCGAGTCCGACAATAACTTCGGTCTCGACTGCTCTATACTTATGAACCCCAAAGTTTGGGAAGCGTCCGGACATCTCGCAACCTTCACCGACCCGCTTATGGACTGCAAAGCGTGCAAGAGCCGTTGCCGTGCCGACGACCTTATCGAAGCATACGCGGCGAAGCATAAACTGAACGTAGCCGTCGCGGAAATGGACAACGATGCGCTGTCGGCATACGTCGCCGAGCATAAAATACCCTGCCCCGTTTGCGGCAAATCCGATTTTACGCCCGTCAAAAAGTTCAACCTTATGTTTAAGACGTTTCAGGGCGTCAACGAGGATTCTGCGGCGACCTGCTATCTACGTCCCGAAACGGCGCAGGGCATATTCGTAAACTTCAAGAATGTCGTGCGGTCGAGCCGTGCGCGCGTGCCGTTCGGCATATGCCAGATAGGCAAATCGTTCCGAAACGAGATAACTCCCGGCAACTTTATATTCCGCGTGCGCGAGTTCGAGCAGATGGAAATGGAATTTTTCTGCAAACCCGGCGAAGATCTCAAATGGTTCGAGTATTGGAAAAACTACTGCCGCGAATTTTTGATCGCGCTCGGACTCAAACCGGAAAATCTGCGTATACGCGATCACGAAAAAGCCGAACTTTCTTTCTATTCCAACGCGACGAGCGACTTCGAATATCTCTTCCCGTTCGGGTGGGGCGAGCTTTGGGGTATCGCCGACAGAACCGACTACGACCTTAAAAAACACGCCGAGTATTCCGGTGAAAAGCTGGAATATACCGACCCCGCTACCAACGAGACATACGTTCCGTATGTCATCGAGCCGTCGCTCGGCGTAGGGCGCGTTCTTCTCGCCATTCTGTGCGACGCATACGACGAGGAACAGTTAGAAAAAGAAACGCGCACCGTTATGCGCTTCGCGCCCGCTATCGCGCCGTACAAAGCGGCGGTCCTTCCCCTTCAAAAGGCGCAGTCGGAGCGCGCCGACGCGCTGTACCGCAATCTCAAAAAACGCGGCATAGCCTGCACATACGACCTGCCCGGATCTATCGGCAAACGCTATCGCAGACAGGACGAGATCGGAACCCCGTTCTGCGTGACCGTCGACTTCGATACGCAGGACACCGGAACGGTTACCGTCCGCGACCGCGACACGATGTGCCAGATACGTCTGGACGAAACCAAAGTCGCCGATTATATCATCGATAACTGCAAGCTGTAATCAAAAAGGGCAACGCGTTGCCCTTTTTCAATGCGACTTTTCCGGAATAAACGAATACGACAAAAGCCCCGCTTTGCGGGGCTTTTGCAGTCTGTAATTATTTACTTCTTTATTACGCGCCTTTCGTTATCAGTATGGAGCAATTAGTACCCGCATCGTCCCATACTTGAATAATAAACGTATACGTTCCCGCGCCCGTGATCGTCTTGTTGTCGCTTCCCGTAGGTTGCACTTCCGAACCGCCGTGTATGTTATTGAGCCAAGCGTCGTTAGCGGTGTTGTATATCTTGAATTCTATCGACGTTGTGATCGTAACGGTGACGGCATACTGTTTCTTTGCACCGCCCGTTGCGCCCACTTCGACTAGATTATAATCTTCGGAGCTCCATTTGTCAACTCCGTCTATAGTACCCTTGAGATAGAACGTGCTGGCAACGACGGGAACTTCGGGTTCTTCGATTTCGTCCGACGCGATCTCCACTTTGCCGTTGTTTATCGTTACGGTATACGTTGCGGTTTGCTTTATCTTAATATTTCCGCCGTCGCTTTCGACATAACCGCGTCCGACGGTTACGTCGCCGTGTCCGTAGTTGACAGCCATCCAGTCGGGCGCGCCCGCCTTATTTTTCGCGATCTTAAACGTCTGACCTTCGAACAGCCTCAGTGTGGCGCCGTTCGCGCCGATATAGTATGCTTCCTTCGGCGCCCAACCGTTCATACTGCCGACAATGTAATATCCGCCCTCGACAAGTTCGCCGACTTCCTCTTCCTTGCCGTCCGTCATCTCGATGACCCAACGGTCGCGCGGTTCGTCGTTGTCTGCCTTATAGAATCTGATATAAATATTGAATGTACCCGTTTCGAGGACTTTAAGCCCGCCTTCGGTAAGGGTAACGCCGTGCGACTCGCCCGCAAGATTGAATACGGTGAGCGCGCTGTCATCTACCGTAAAGGTGATTATGTCGTCCGCTTCGAGCGCAATGCCCTCTTTCATAAACTCGCGCTTGGCTTTATGGTCGGACGGAATGTTCGCGGTGTTGTTAGTCAGCTCGACAGCCGCGCCGCCGCCGACCGAGAATGACGCCGTTCCCGTATCCTCTTCTTCGCCGCCGTGATCGCCGCTTCCCGCAGTTCCGATGTATATGCTGTGTATGCCGTCGGTGCCGAACTTCAAATATATGTCGTAAGTACCCGCAGTCACTACCGTGATATTGTCGGCGAAATCGCCGTAGCCGCCGCCCGTCGCAACCGTCGGATCGACATAAGCGCTTTCCAAGCCGGCATACCACTGCTCGTTTTCTCCCTCGCCGGGATTGTATTTGATCTTGAATTCCGTGTTCGCGGCGATAACTACGCCTTCGAGCTTGTATTTTCTGCTTAAATGCGTTTCGTCCGCACCAAGCGTATCCGCAACGAATTTGTACTCTTCGTCAAGCTCCCATCCGTTCATACCGCCGACAAGATAATACGCCTGCTTCTCCTCGACGACTCCGTCGTTCATTTCGACCGTCCACATCGCGGGATCGGTTGCCGTCGCCGCATAGTACCGAACGTAAATATCGAATGTACCCGCCGCTTTTGCTACAAGCGTGTTGTCTGCGTATCTTACGCCGTGACTGCGCGCATCTATCTTGAATTCCAACGGAGTTCCGTCGATCTCAAACGATACCGCCTCTCCTGCCGCTACGGTAACGCCTGTCGCCATAAACTCTTTTTCGGCTGTATCGAACGCGGGTTTTCCGTTATTGACAAGTTCGAGCTTCCGCCCGCCGATTATGTAATGACCGACTTCTTCGGTCTGTCCGCCGTCGGCAGTCCACTTGGCAAACACTTCGGTATTCGCAGTAAACACCGTCGACGCGTTCACCGTCGCACCCGTGCCGTCCGCTCTCAGATTCCAACCGCCGAACGTGAAGTGTTCGCGGGCGTCGACTTGGGGAAGTTCGCCCGTAAGTCTGCCGTCGGCCGTGACCATCGACGAAACGGCGCCTGCGGCAAGCGAGCCGCCGTTCGGATTGAACGTCACTGTGTAAACGCCCGTCGGCTGTTCGCTGCCCGTCGATTCCCACTTGGCGTATACCGTCATATTTTTCGTAAATAAATAGTTCGCCGTGACCGTCGCACCCGTGCCGTCTTGCTTATCATTCCAACCGGAAAATTCAAAACCGACGCGTGTCTTTACTTGGGGCAGAGCCGCCGTGAGTTTTCCGTTAAGCGTGGCGATAGTACCGACAACGCCGTCGGCAAGTTCGCCGCCGTTCGCATCGAACGTTATATCGAATACCCCGACGGGTTCTTCGACTTCACCGCCGCCGACAGGCGTCCATTTGGCGTATACGGTTGTAGCGTCGGTAAACTCCGTATCGACGGTGACCGTCGCGCCCGTGCCGTCGGCTTTGAGATTCCAGCCGGAAAACGTATGGTCTGTACGGGACGGATTTACCGACGGCAGTTCCGCAAGTTTACCGTTTAACGTATTGAGTATTACGGGATCTGCGGTCGCGAAATTTCCGCCGTTCGCATCGAACGTGACGGCGTAAACGCCGACGTCTTCGCTTGCGCCGTTATTGTCGTTACACGCGACAAGCCCCGCCGTAGCGGTCGCAAACACCGCCGCTGCCGCGACGGTCAAAAACACCTTTGTCTTTCTCATCATCTCTCCTATTCGAATGATTTCTACAAGCGCAACGGTGCCGACAGTAAAGCGGTATGCGGCGAACCCCGATGCGTTGCGTCTTACTTTATTATTATAGCACTCGCAAAGAAAATGTCAATAGGTTTGAAAATTTTTTCGGCGCAAAAAATCCGCCGCAAGACTATGCGGCGGCAGTGCATTACACCAAATCTTCTTTTATACTGCGCTCGAAAAGCTGTTCCATTACATCGCGCGGTTTCAGCTTGTCTATGATCATCGAGTTAACGGCGCGCGTTATCGGCATATCGACGCCGAGATCATCCGCCAAAAGAGATATAGCGCGCGCGGTATGCACTCCTTCGGCGAGTTTATTGTATTTTTTTCCGAGCGCATAATTTTCGCCCCACATTCTGTTTTGACTGTGCGGCGAGAACAGCGTGGTTTCGTAGTCGCCGAGATGGCAAAGCCCGTATGCGGACAACGGATTGCCGCCGAGCGACTTTATGAGCCGCGCGACCTCACGACTGCCGCGCGCCATAAGCGCGCCTTTGAGCGACGGCAAATTCATTCCGTCGAGACAGCCCGCGACTATGCCCATAACGTTCTTCATCGCCGCGCCTATTTCCGTGCCGATCACATCGTTGCCGTAATAAAACCTGATGAGCGGACTTTTGAACAGCTCGACGATCCGCTCCGTCGTTGTGCGCGAATACGAATCGATAAGCATACAGTTGGGATTGCCTATGACAAATTCCTGAACGTGTCCCGGTCCTGCCCATACTGCGACCTGCCAATCTTCGAGTCCGTGTTCGAGTGCGATCTCGCTGAGCCGCATACCCGTTTTGATCTCGATACCTTTCATACACGTGACAAGGAACTTGCCTTTAAGCTCGCACTTTTGCGAAAGCTCGCTCATTACGTCGCGGAAGTTTTGCGACGGTACGGACACGAGCACGACGTCCGAACCGTTAATCGCACGCACCAAATCTGTAGTGAGCGACACGCTGTCCGGAAGTTCGACATATTCGTTTTTGCGCGACATAACGAGTCGTTCATAGTCGAACGAACCGTTCCTGCCGTACAGCTTTACCGTGTGACCCAGCTCGGAAGCGTACCACGCCAAAAACGTGCCCCACCTGCCGCAGCCGATCACCGTAACTTTGACGCGCCGACGAGTATAGTCCATTGGTATCGAGTATCTTTCTAACATAAACAAAATGCGATTGGGAATGCGGAATTACTTCCGCGCCCCGACTAAACGTATCTAAGCCTTAGGCGAATAATTGGGCGCTTCTTTGGTTATCGAGATGTCGTGCGGGTGCGATTCTATGAGCGCCGCGCCTGTTATCTTAACGAATCGCGCGTCTTTTCTGAGCTTTGCGATGGTGGGCATACCCGTATAACCCATACCCGCGCGCAGTCCGCCGATAAGTTGGTAAACGATGTCTGCGAGCGCGCCGCGATACGGAACTCTGCCCTCGACGCCTTCGGGTACGAATTTTTTGGTGCCTTCTTGGAAATATCTGTCCTTGCTTCCGAGCGGCATTGCGCCGAGACTGCCCATTCCGCGATAGGTCTTAAAGCTCCTGCCCTGATATATTTCGAGTTCGCCCGGACTTTCAGTCGTCCCGGCGAACAGCGAACCTATCATTATAGCGTGTGCACCCGCCGCTATCGCTTTGGTGATGTCGCCGCTGTACTTGATGCCGCCGTCGCCGATAATTGCCCTGTTGTATTTGTCCGCGATCTCCGCACAGTCCATTATGGCGGTTATCTGCGGAACACCGATACCCGCCACGACGCGCGTAGTGCAGATAGAACCCGGTCCAATACCCACCTTTACCACGTCCGCGCCCGCTTTATACAGCGCTTCCGCCGCCGCCGCCGTTGCAACGTTGCCGGCAACGACCGTGACATTTGGGAACTTCTCTTTGATGATGCCCGTCGCCTTGATAACGTCTACGTTATGTCCGTGCGCGGTGTCCATTACGAGACAGTCGACGCGCGCGTCGACAAGCGCCTTTGCTCTGTCGAGGTATCCCGTGCCGTTGCTTATCGCCGCGCCGACAAGCAGTCTGCCGTTCTTGTCGCGCGCAGAATTGGGGTACTGTATCGCCTTTTCGATGTCCTTGATAGTTATAAGCCCTTTGAGATTGCCGCTCTTGTCGACAATGGGCAGTTTTTCGATACGGTGTTTGCCGAGTATGGTCTTAGCCTGATCGAGCGTAGTTCCTACGGGCGCAGTCACGAGATTATTCTTTGTCATAACGTTACCGATAGGCTGTTCGAAATCGGTCTCGAATTTGAGATCGCGGTTGGTCAGGATGCCGACGAGTTTGCCATTTTCGCAAATGGGCACGCCCGAAATCTTATACTTTTTCATAAGTTCGAGCGCGTCGGTCACTTTGCGTTCCGGTTCGAGATAGAACGGGTCGGTAATAACGCCGTGCTCGCTTCTCTTGACCTTGTCGACGTGCTCGGCTTGAGCGTCGATGCTCATATTTTTATGTATGATACCCATACCGCCCTCGCGCGCCATCGCGATAGCGAGTCGAGATTCGGTAACGGTATCCATAGCCGCCGATACCAGCGGGATATTAAGAACTATATCGTCGCTGAGTTTTGTCGTCAGATCGACGGCGTTTGGCGTCACGTGCGATTCTCCGGGTATGAGAAGCACGTCGTCGAATGTGAGTCCGTCCTTTACGATTTTGTTCATATTGTTTTTCTCCATAAGTAGAAGTTTTAACCCCTGAAATGCGAAGCGTAGTCGTTGAAGAATGTGTCGTAGAACCCTTCTATCAAATTATCCTGCCCCGCGTACACCACTCTGCCGTAGTTTTCGCAAGTGTGATTGTTGTACTCTTCGCGTATCTTGCTTGCCGTCGCGCCGTAGCTGTTGCTGTTATAATAAAGCAACATCGACATATACCACAACTTCATATGCACCGACGATATTACATTTACGGCGTGTAATTTAGTCAGCTTCTCGTCCGCAGTAACGGCATTCATATCGACGGCATACTGCGCCCAATCGCCGAAGTTTCTCAAATTCTCGTACACGCCGGTATAACCGCCGGACGGAGTTACGAACAGCGCGAACTCGTCGCCGCTAAGCTCTATATCGAGATACCTGCCCCATTCGGGGTGCTGTTCCGTAGGCTGCATAAAATCGAGCTCGGACATCGTATCGATACCCAACCGGTCGAGCGCATAAAACAAATACTCGTCGAGCTGACCGATATAATCTATAAACCACGCGAACGTCTCGTTAGTCTTGTCTATACCGACGAACGTATTGGAAAACGCGTCGGTAAGTATCACGCACCTGCCGTTTCGTCCGTAATCGAACAACATTCTGTCGAGCGCGCCCGTCCGCACCCTCGCGCGGTAGTTGAGCGTATATACGGTATGCAATCTGTCGCTGACATACGGCCGAGCCGCAAGCACGGGCGTATTTGCGACGTTGAACACGTCTTTTTCTGCGCTCACAACGCGGTTGTTGTACATAGATGCGTAAACGCGCGTGTACTTTTCGAGTTTTTCGGCAAAGTGAACCGCGCTCGCACCGTCGCCCGCATTTTCGCTCTCCGTCATCAGTCCGTTCGACAGCGAAATGCAAAGGTCTATTGCCTCGACGAAATCGTCGTCGACAACTCTCTGCGCTCCGCCCAATACAGTGTAATTGCCGTCGGGATCGGCGTAATCGCCGCGCAGACCGTCATCCGATATATATCCGCGCATACGCCCGTCGACGTAACGCTCGGCGGAAATCAACGCGCGTTCGCTCATTCCCAATTTATTAAAAACGCGCATTGCCGATAGCGGCATTGCGACGGTCAGAATCGACATTATCAGTAATATTACGGACAACGCTAAGCACACGACTTTTATTCCGAGCGCAACAAGCTCGCCCGCTTCGCTACCCGTTTCGAGCGCAGTGGGCGTTGCGTCGGTTGCTTTATTAATCGGCTCGCCGCCTTCGGTAGTCTTGTCGTCCGAATCAATCATTGGCATATTATAGCACATATTTTCGGCGCACACAAGCGTTTTAAGGCATTTACGAATTAAGAATTCGAGTTGAACGACTCGGTATGCATTACTTCTTGGCAAGCGTTTTTGCCGTCACCGCATCCAAAAGCACGCTATGCGTGTCGCCGCTTTCCGTATAAAACCCGACGTGCCAACACACCCCGTCACCGCCGAGCGGGTTTTTTATCAGCCGCGCGCGCACCTCATATTTTCCGTCCGGCGCGCCCAATACGTCGATAGCCGTCGATACCGCTTCGTCGAACTCGATCATATCGTCGGTCACGAGCGAATGCAACGCGTATTCCCGCGACTGTCCGCCGACGTTTACCGTTACGGTAAATTCTTCGCACACCGTTTCCGCAGAAAACTCCGCAGAGAACGATGCGGCAAACGGATGAACGACGAACGTGCCGCCGAAACTGCTTCCGCTTGCCTTAGCCGTGTACGTATATATCGCGTCGACGTCGAAATCGGACGGAACTATCGTTATTAACGTATACGGAACAAGCTCGCCCGCCGTGCCGTCGGCTACATAATTACGTTCGCGGACGCCCGATACTGCGGTAACGGTCATAACGTCGTCGCCGCCGGCATAGTACCCGCTGCGCCGCTCGCTGACGTTTTTCATTCCGTCGCCGTTACATCCGGCAAGCCACCATACGGTCGCTGCGGTCATCACCGCCGCAAAAAGAAAACATAATTTCCTCATACGATATATGTATGAAAATAATTCGGAATTATGAATTCCGAATTATTTTATCCGCCGCAAACGGTCATTCCCCTCTTCCCCCATATCTCGTCACTCTTAACTCTTCTCCCATACCTCTTCACTCTTCACTCTTCTCTCCCACATCTTCACTCTTCACTTTTAACTCTTCACTATATAATCTGTCCGCCGCTCACTTTTATCAGGCGGTTGATAAGCGACGAGCCTATACCTTTGGACTCTACGCCTTCGGCGATGACCGTGTCGAAATTGTCCGCATCGGCTTTTCTGAGCAACGCAAAAATATTGTGCGCATAATCTGAATACGTCTTTCCGACAGTGTACAAGTTGCGCTGGCCGTAGTGCTCCGCATTGTCGTCGAGACAAAGTATAACGACCGAGCGGCCTTGCGACGTCAGCTTGTCGTAGCGCGCGTTTATGTTATCTGCCATTCCGTCGTACATCGCCGAAAACAGCACTTCGGCGCGCGGCACGTACCCCGACGTTGCGTACGTCGGCTCGCGCTTGAACTCGACCTTGCCTATCACCGCCTCGATCTCGTCGGACGATACGCCGCCGCCGCGTAATACGGTGGGGGGATCGGTGCGCGTATCGACTATCGTCGATTCGATACCTATCTTCGACGCGCCGCCGTCGAGTACGAATTCTATCTTGCCGTCGAGGTCATCGATAACGTGGCTTGCAAGCGTCGGGCTGGGCTTATCGGATGTGTTGGCACTCGGTACGACTATAGGTCGACCCGAAAGTTCGATCAATTTGAGTGCCGTTTCGTTGTCGGGAATACGCACCGCGACGGTATTCGTACCCGCCGTCACCTCGTCGGGTATACAGTCGGCGCGGTCGAGAAGAAGGGTGAGCGCACCCGGCATAAACTTATCGATAAGCACCCGCGCGGCTTGCGGAATATTCTTCGCCACCTTGTCTATGTCCTGCTTTTTGGACACTGCCACTATTAGCGGCTTGTCGAGCGGTCTGCCCTTGACCTCGTACACCTTTTTTACCGCTTTCCCGTTTGTGGCGTCAGCGCCGAGCGCGTACACCGTCTCGGTGGGAAACGCGACAAGTCCGCCCGCTTTGAGCCGCGAGGCACACCGCATAATGTTTACGTTAGTCGGTTTGAGTTTCTCGGTTATCATTATAAACACTCCGCAACGCACGATTTCATCGGTAGATATACGTATAAGTTTAGCACATATCGTCGACAATTACAAGCGTGAAAAGCAAATTCGCAAAATTTGTCGACGCGACCGTCGGCGCCGTACTTATATTCGCCGCCGCGACCGCTGTGTTCAGATACTTCACGACGCTCGATCTCGCGATGTTCGCCGCGTCGTGCGTCACGTTCTGCTCGGTATTAATGCTTACTTTCCGTTCGCGCAAAAAATCGAACGCGCAAAAACTGTCCGCAAGCGCCGACAGAATGTTTTTCGACTTTATGTTCGAAAACGACGCCGCGCCCGCCCGCCTGCTCTGTCGCGGACTGAGCGAAAAAGGCCTTTCCCCTGTCGTTCACGGTCGGGGCGTATATGTCGGCAACACTGCCGCGTTCGCGGTGTTCGACAGACAGCTCGACGACAAGACCGCAGCGCGCATAATTTCGCGCACCAAACACTACGGCGCGACAAAAGCCGTAATATTTTGCAAGCTCCCGCCGTCGTCAATTCCGGACATAGACGGGTTCACGGTAAAAACAGTATACGGCGACGGCGTTTACAGACTGTACGCGTCGCTCGGCGCGCTTCCTAAGCATAAGTACGATTCAAAGCGCAAGCGCAAGTTCGGCGCGTTCGCCAACGCTCTCGGAAAAGACAAAATAGCGCGCTATCTCCTGCTCGCCGCGTCGATGACAGCGCTGTCCGTGCTGTTCCGCCATTCGATTACGACGGTGATATGCGCAGGTGTTTGCGCCGCGCTCTTCGTCGCGTCGTCTGTGTTCAATATAATCAAAGCGGCAAAATCCAAACGGCGCGATGACGAACGTTAGCATATAAATCCGCCCGTGAATGTTGACAAACTCGGCAAAGTAGGATATAATTACAATATTCGAAAGCTGAAAAGGTGGACATTCAATGAACCGCATCGCAAAAAAGACGCTTACGATCATAGGCATTGTGCTCGCGTCGATCGTCGGAATTTTTCTTATAATCTACGCGACGTTCGCGATCGTGCGCGCGACTGCTTACAGTGAAAGCAACAAACTGCGCAGGTATGTATGCACTATTCCTGCCATACACAGCGGATATGCACCGCAGGGCATAGGTTACAGCAAAGAACAGGATCTTTATTTGCTGACCGGTTACGACAAGTCGAACATATCGGTATTGTATCTCGTAAAAGACGACAAAGCGACCCGCGTTCATCTCGCCGATAAGGACGGCAACGTCCTCAAAGGTCATGCGGGCGGAATAACCTGCACCAAAGATTACGTGTACATATCCAACGGAAGCAAACTAAGCATATACAAACTGTCCGAGCTTATGAGCGCGAACGGAGAGAAAGTCAACGCCGTCGGCGTTAAGTACGTCGATACAAACGCGTCGTACTGTTTCAGCGACGACAATCACATTTACGTCGGCGAGTTCTACCGCGCGCAAAATTATAAAACGGATGAGCGCCACTACTACACCACTCCGAACGGCGACGAACACAAAGCGATCGTTTCGTGTTACAACCTCGACGAGAACGGCGCTATAACAGACATCTATCCCGAATACGCGATCTCTGTCACAGGTCTCGTTCAAGGCTTTGCCGTTCACGACGGCACGTATATGCTGTCGCGCTCATACGGACTGCGAGACTCCGACCTCGAATATTATTCCGAACCGAAACGCGACGGCGACGCCGTTGTGGAAATATCGTTCAAAGGCGACAAATCGATAGCGGCAAAGACAATTCCGCTGTACTATCTCGATTCGTCGAATATGATCAAGTCTTTGAGACTCCCCGCTTTCAGCGAAGATCTTACCGTCGTCGGCGACAGAGTGGTCATAACGAACGAATCGGCGTGCAACAGCTATATAGTCGGCAAACTGTTCGCCGCCGATAAAGTTTATTCATATCCGATATTCAGTGCGTGATTCATAATGCGATTACGGAATGATTGTTGTTCCGCACGAGCCGTTTATCGGTTCGTGCTTTTTATTTTATACATTTCCGAAAAATAAAACGTCACTGTTTAAGTGACGTTCAATCGCGTTGCCGTGCCGAGCTATAAAAGCGTAGTCCTGCGTTTTACCGACGCATTACCGCGCTTATTAGGGTTCTTTCTTTTTTTCATTTTCTTCTCTTTCGTCGGCTTGTTCCTTATCATCGTTTCCCGCATTCTCTTCCGCCGTCTCTTCTTTGTTCCCGTCCGCGTCCGCATCTTCCGCCGCTTCGCGTTCGGCACGCTCACGCTCGATCTTTTCCATTTCTATCTCGTTGTTCATTTTGGTTATCGAAAATCCACGCCCGTCCGCTTTGAGCGCGATAAAGATCATAAACGTAAAAACGCCCGTACCGACAGCGACGTATGTGACCGCGCCGTTCAACAGCGTTTTGTCTATTATAGCGGCGGTCAATGCCGCTACGAATATTGCCATAAATACGAGCGCGGTTATTGCAAGCGCTCGCGCGAGTTTGTTTTTCACTTCGAATTACCGATCACGACCGCACTTAAATACGGTATGCGGCGCACCGAACGGTACGCCGCACAAACCGAAAAGTTTACTTGTCTTTTTATTTCTCGTCCAAGCACGCAATGCCCGGAAGCACCTTGCCCTCGAACAGTTCGAGCGAAGCGCCGCCGCCCGTCGAGATGTGCGTGATCTTGTCGGCAAAGCCGAGTTGAGTGCAAGCCGCCGCGCTGTCGCCGCCTCCGACTATCGTCGTCGCGCCCTTAGCCGATGCAAGCGCTTCCGCGACTGCGATCGTGCCTGCCGCGAGCGTCGGATTTTCGAACACGCCCATAGGTCCGTTCCAAATGACCGTTTTTGCGTTCTTGATACGGCTCGCGAAAAGTTCGCGCGTCTTCACGCCGATGTCCAAGCCCATACGGTCGCTCGGTATCTCCATCGTGGGAACGATAGCCGTCTCGATAGGCGCGTCGATGGGATCGGGGAAATCCTTCGTGACGACGGTATCGACGGGTAGCAACAATTCCTTGCCCGCCGCCTTTGCCTTTGCGATCATATCCTTGCAGTAGTCGAGTTTTTCGTCGTCGACGAGCGAAGTACCGACACTTCCGCCCTGCGCCTTTATGAACGTGTAAGCCATTCCGCCGCCGATGATTAGCGTATCGCATTTTTCGAGCAGGTTGGATATGACGTTGAGCTTATCCGCGACCTTAGCTCCGCCGAGTATAGCGACAAACGGATGCACGGGATGATCGAGCGAATCCGCCATAACGGTAAGTTCTTTCTCGATGAGGAAACCGCAAACCGCAGTCTTGACGAGGCCGTATTCTACGATAGCCGCCGTCGAGGCGTGCGAACGGTGCGCGGTACCGAACGCGTCGTTTACATAAATATCGCAATATGCCGCGAGCTTTTTGCAGAATTCGAGTTCCTTGCCCTCTTCCTCGTGGTGGAAGCGCAGGTTTTCCAAAAGCACGCACTCGCCCGCTTTGCACGCCGCGACCTTAGCCTGCGCGTCTTTGCCGACTACGTCGTGCGCAAAAGTCACCTTACCGCCGAGCAGTTCGTTGAGCCGAGCGGCTACGGGTGCGAGCGTGAGTTTTTTCGGTTCGTCCTTTTTGGCCTTGTCGATTATCGCCTGTTTTGCGGCGGAGCGCTCCGATTCGGGCAGAGCGTCTACCTTTTTCTTGTCCTTTTTGGAGAGTTTGACCTCGTCCGAGAATATCGAGTGGGGTTTGCCCATATGCGAGCAAAGCACGACTTTCGCGCCGTGTTCCATCAGATATTTAATAGTGGGAAGCGCGCCGATTATACGATTCTCGTCCGTGATGACGCCGTCCTTCATCGGCACGTTGAAGTCGCAACGCACAAGCACGCGCTTGCCGTTTACGTCTATATCGCGTATGGTTTTCTTATTCATAATATATCTCCTTTATTGAATTCCAAATTACCGATCTGGGTGTTACGACTTAACGTTATTGTACACCGAACACATCCACTCGAAGCTGTCGCGAACCTGAACATAGTCGACATAGCTGTCGCTCCTGACCGACATAAGCACGGGCGCGGTTATCTTGCGGCGTTCGAGTTCGTTGAACAACCGCTCGAAATTGTATTTGCCGCGACCGGGCAGACACCAACCGTTTTTGCCGAAGTCCGCCACCTCGATGAGATTTATGCGCTGCGGCGCGCACACGTCGAGATATTCGCGCAGATCGTAACCCATACCCTCCGCATTGAACATATCGAGCGTGACGAAAAGTCGCGGGCATATCTCCGTCAGCTTTTTCAGAGCGTCCGGCTTTGCCGCATACGACCAACACATATTCTTTATAGAAAGGTTGACGCCGTACATCGACGCGATGTCGCAAAGCTGAGCATAGCGTTGAGCCATATGAGTAAAGCTGTAATTCTTGGAGCGACTGAAATTGATCGGACCGCGAAACGTATAGAACTTCGCACCGAACGCGAAACACGCATAACACACTTTCTTGAAAATCAATTCCGCATCGGCGCGGACGCGGACGCTCGGCGAAAATAATTGCGGTTCGAACTGTGTAGACAGCGGTGACACGGCAACCACGTTTACCCCGTTTTTAAGTTTTGCGAGCTGATCCACATACGGCTTTTCGTACTCCGAAAACGTATTGAGACATACTTCGGTAGTGTCGACGCGCATATTGTGCATTATGTCGAACATATTCTCATTCGCCGTAGTATTGAAAAATGTATTGGTTGAAATCCCGATTTTCATACTTTTATTATACTACACTTAAAGACAAAAGGCAAGCGTTTTGTTTACCGTGATATTCGTACGTTCTTGCCGCTCATCATCGGAACAACAGACGGATTGGGCATACGCATACGCCGCATTCCGCGCCTGATTATGGGCGTATATTTATTGAGTACGACGAGAAAACCGGGCAATAGGATGAGCGATGCGCCGAACCACGCCGAACAGTTGCACATACATACTAGCGTATAGCTTCCGAATTTCTCCGCAATGAGCGACATACCGACTCGCATAGCGACCTCTGCCGCCGCCGCGAAAAGCGTTATCGTTCCGCGCCCCATACCCTGCAACGAACTCCTCGATGTAACGAGTATGACAAGCAAAACGTAAAAACCCGAGTTGAATAGCAGATATTTAAGCGCGTAAGCGTAAAGTTCTTCGGTGCGCTCGTCCTTCGCAATGAACAGCATTATGAGCGGTCGGTGCAACCCTATCACAATACCGCCCAACACGACCGCCGCACACAGCGAGAAAACGAACAGCTTGGTCATTCCGCTGCGTATTCGGTCGTATTTGCGTGCGCCGTAATTCTGCCCGACGTATGTAGACGCCGCCGCGCCTATGCTGTTTATCGCCGCACAAGCGAGGTTGTCTATCTTTGAAGCAACACCGTACGACGGCACTGCTTCGGGTATCGTATTGAGTGCCGTTTGTCCGAATATCATTCCGAGCGATATGACGGAGAACTGCAAACCCATAGGAAATCCGAGTTTTAAGTGTACGCCGAGACTTTTGAGATCGGGTTTGAAATGTCTCGGCTTGAATCTCAATATCGGATACTTGACCCACATATATATGAACGTAAGCACCGCAGAAATGCCCTGCGAAGTGAGCGTCGCCAAAGCCGCGCCACGCACGCCCAGCCCGAACACGATGATAAACAAACAGTCGAGTCCGATATTGATAAAGCTCGCGATTATCAAGAAATAAAGCGGCACGGCGGAGTCGCCTATCGCTCGCAACGTCGACGCAAACTGGTTGTAAAACGCGGACAGCAACATTCCCGCGAATATTGTCGAAATGTATTCTACCGCATACGGATAATATGCGTCGGCGGTGTTCATTGCGCGCAATAACGGTTCGCATACAAGCACCGCCACGACCGTCAATACGCCGATAATGACAACCGTTAGCATTATGCCCGTCGCAAACGAGCGCCGCATTCCCTCATCGTCCGACGCGCCTCGCCTCTGACTTGTCACTATCGAAAACCCGTGCGTAAGTCCCGAAGCGAAACCTGTTATCAAAAACGAGATCGCGCCCGTCGAACTTATACCGCCGAGCGCGGCTTTACCCAACGTGCGTCCCACGATTACGGTATCCGCCATCGAATACAACTGCTGAAATACGTTGCCTATCAGCAACGGGATCATAAACAAAAGTATTCGACCGAGCGGCTTTCCGACCGTAAGGTCGAGCGCCGATTGGCGCTTAATGAGCGATGCTTTCATTTGTAAATATTATAATCGCGCGTTTTTCGATTTGCAAGTGAATTATATATGCAATGGATAACAGAATTTAATAGGATAAATATTGAATAGGATATTATAAAATCTACCGCGTGCAAAGATCGGCATTGCCGCAACCGACAAGCCGACGATCCGCAATCGAGATCGATCTACACTTGTTTGACACATAGAATATGATATAATTGTTGAAAATACATAAGATTTACAGAGGTAAAATGTTTCGCAAACTAATAAAACTAATGTCGCAGAAAGCGGGAATAACGGTTCTGTCTCTGCTCGTCAACATTGCGATAATAGTGTTCGGCGTATGGTATCTTTCAGTACAGTATTGGTGGGTGTGGATCGTACTGCACGCCGTCAGCTTTTTCATTTGTATCTACATCGTTTCGCGCGACATAAATCCCAGCTATAAGCTGTCGTGGTGCATCCTCATACTGCTGTTCCCCGCATTCGGCGGTTTGATGTATCTGTTTATAGGCAGACAGCACACTCCGCGCAGAGTGCGCAAACGGTTAAAACGAGCGTCGGACGCGACACAGGTCCTGCTCAATATGACGAATGCCGAGTTCGTCAAAACACGCAACGCACTCAACCCTACCGAATTCTCGTGCGCCGATCTCATACTCAATTCCGCGTCGTACCCCGTCTACGGCAATACCGCCGCAAAATACTACCCGCTCGGCGATCTGTTTTTCCCCGATCTCGTGCGCGACATACGCGCGGCGAAAAGATTCGTGTTTATGGAATATTTCATAATCGATTCGGGCGAGGTGTGGAACGAAATAGAGTCGGCGCTGATCGAACGCGCGGCGGCAGGCGTGGACGTGCGTCTCATTTACGACGACGTGGGCAGTATGTTTACACTCCCCAAAAAATCGATAAAACACCTTATGAATTGCGGCGTTAAGATATGCCCTTTCAATAAAATAACGCTGTCGTTCGATATGCGGCTCAACAACCGTTCGCACCGCAAAATCACGGTCGTCGACGGCGAGATCGCATATACGGGCGGAAACAATATCGCCGACGAATACGCTAACAAAAAATCACGATTCGGGCATTGGAAGGATACGCATATGCGCTTTACGGGCGACGCGGTATGGAGTTTTACGATAATGTTCCTGTCATTTTGGCACACTATCTCTACCGAGCCTATAGCGTACAACAAATACCTGTTGCCGTCTGCAACGCCCGCCGCCGCGACAGGTTACGTACAGCCTCTCGCGTCGGGACCGGACAAGCACGAAAATCTCATAGAACGCGCTTTCATCAATCTTATCTCTACCGCGAAAAAATACGTTTACATCACGTCTCCGTACCTTATACTCGATAACGAGATACAAACCGCGCTTGTGAATGCGGCGCGCGCGGGCGTGGACGTGCGCATAATCATTCCGAAAAAGCCCGACAAAAAAGCGGTATATCTTACAACAAAATCTTTCGTTCCTCTGCTCATAAAGGCAGGAGTAAAGGTGTACACCTACTCGCCCGGCTTTATCCACGCGAAGATGATAATAGTCGACGACGACCGCGCATACATCGGATCGAGCAATATGGACTACCGCTCGTTCCATCTGCATTACGAGTGCGGCGCGCTTCTCTACAACGTCGACGTCATTCACGAAATGAAGTCCGACTTCATAGCCACGCAAAACGTCGGGCGCGAACTCACCTACGACAACTTCAAGGTCAATCCGTTAGTCAAACCCGTATATGCGATACTCCGCCTGCTCGCGCCGCTTATGTGATCGCATTGCGGCTATCGCAATTCCGCAAGTCGCAGACGTGATTTCTATTCCGCAATCCCGATTCCGCATTATAAAAGCGCCCTTTCGAACGCTATTATAATTACTGTAATTATTTATCCATTTTTTCGAGCAACTTTCTGTCGGCGTTAATGCGTTTGAGCCGACGTATAGTCGCGTTGCGCGCGCGACTGAGCTTTTGCTCGGTCAAGTACAGCTCGCGGTCTGCTGGAGTAAGCGACGCGATAAACGCTTCCTGCTCGGCTTTTCGCCGTTCCGCCGCCGCCTTTCGCGCCGCGCGCTGTTCGGGCGTAAGCTGTTTTTTAGGCTTGGCACTCGGTTTTTTCCGGGCCGATCTGTATTCGGCGATACGTTCTTTTTCTTCGGGAGTGAGCGGCACGGTTTCGTCCAAAAGCATACTGAGCTGTTCCACCTGTTTCAATTCGAGCTGAGCCGCCGTCTCTCTGTATTTTGCGTATGCGTCGCGCGCCGAAGTATCGTCGCGCCCGGCAGGGAGATTCGCGCCGTGCGCCTGTGCTTGCGGCAGTTGCGCGGGTTTATCGCCCTCCGCGATCATATGCGCATTGCGCTGTGCGGCTTTGGGTAAAGCCAACGCCTCGACAGGTACCGACACAGGCGCGTCGTCGTCCGGCACAAGCGAACCGTGCGGCGAAAGCGCAACGGGTCCGAACTTCGCATTCGGTTGCGGAAGTTCGGGATATTCGACGTTATGTACGAGCGGCTTGCCCTCGAAAAATTCGGGGTATTCGGGCATACTCATAGCGCCCATATCCTCTACGTTGGGCGCTATCGCCGAACGTATACGCACGCCCTGTTGACAAAGTATTATTCCGTCGGGTGTCTGCACGGGCGTCAGCAGTATGCTCTTACCGCCCGACATTCCCGTAAGCACGAGCGTCTGCCCGTCCTCCGCCTGACGGAGCGTCGCGCCCGACCGCAGTGCGGCGGCGAGCGTAAGCGGCGTGTCGGGCGCGGGCAACGAATCCAAAACCGCCGCAGTCTCCGCAGTGCGCGGCAGTTCGATGGACTCGGCATTTATAAACTCGGTGAGCCGAACTTCCGTATCACGCACTTCCGCACGCGACTTCGATTCGCTCGTCACCATTCCGAGAACGTCCATCACCGCCGTTATCTCGCGGATATTGTCATATCTGAGATTAACCGTCGACAACTCGTCGGCGCTCTTTTTGAGCGCGGCCATCTCCAATCTTCGCCGATGCTCCACGCGGTTATAAACCGATATAACCGTCCACGCAATGATCACTATGAATATTATGAAAAACAGCGTCATCGCACCCAGCTCCGATTGCAGAAATGCAAAGAAACTGCCGAAGAACGCACAGTGTGAGCCCGTATAAACACCTACAACGTCCGAAAACTCCGGGAGCACCGAATCGGTGCCGGGAGCATTGTCGCCGCGAGTGGCGTACATTCTGCCGCCCGTAGCGGCGTTTGTGCGTATTTCCACGACCCTATGGGTGATGAGCGTGATATTGCCTTTCGCATCGGTCAATTCGTATGTGATAACGTCGCCGACCTTGATACTGTCCTCGCCTTTCGGCACTTCGGATACTATCATATGCCCCGTAGGTATTTCGGGTTCCATCGAATCACTCACTATCGCGAACAATCGGTATCTTCCGAACGTCGGGTAGTAGTGCGGCATAAACAACGCCAGCAACGCATTGACGACAAGTACGACCAACACGATCAGCAATACGGCGGTACCGATGATACCGAGCGTCCTTTTAACGCCGCTCGGTTTTTTGTTTGCCGCCGCTGTCTGTTTTTCCCCCGAGTTTTCTTTTACACTTTCCGACTCACTCATAATATTTATATTATATCACCGTCGGTATACTTTGTCAATACAGTTGAAAAAATAGCGCGGCATAATTTTAGGCAATATCTATCGAACGCACGGTTTCGGTTTGAATGCAATACAAAACCGACCGCGTTATACGGTCGGCTTGCGTGAATTACAGCACGCAGGGATTGCTTATTTAATTGTGATTTTCAGTATATAAAATTATGCGGATTTTTCTGCCAACTTGAAGCTGAATGCAAGATCTACATCCATATCGGCGGAGGCGCTCGACACTAAGGCAACGTGGACATAATAATCCCCCGCAGCCAAAGTTCCCGTATAAGTCAGGTCGGCGTCGGTTGCGCTCGGAGTCCACGTTGTCCACGCCGCATCGTATGCCGTTGTCGCGGATTGGTCGATGACATATGCCAAAGAGCTACCCGATGCCCAAGTATAATCGGCACCGTCTTTCTGAGCGGTATAGCTTCCTTGAATCTTGTAATTGGCAGCGTCGTTTCCTTCAATAACAAGTTTAATATGATATGCTTTCGTTTCGCCGGTTCCTATTGTCGACTGGTCTTGCGGCATAAGTTTATCCGTGAGCGAAGTTGTAGACGTTGCCGCAAATCCTGTAAGGTCTACGTGACCGGTAACGCCGCCGGCTACATCATTGTCTTTGCTCGCGGTGCCGTTCCACGCCGCAAACGAAACTGCGCCGATGCCGACAACTGCCGCAACAGATGCCGCGATCACGATAGGTTTGACGATTTTTCTTTTTTCCATTTTTCTTTTTCTCCTTATAAGGAATATTTTTATTTATTTTAATGTCCTCGCGCCCTGCCGCTCGAACAGTTAAAACCGTTGTATCGAACAGTTTAACGACGTATTCGGGTCGCCGATAATTATATCGGTCCGATCACGATTTAGCAACGGTGAAAGTTGCGTTTTTAACATTGTTTGCGCCGTCGCTTACCCAATTTATGCTTGTGACCGTATACGTTGCGCCGGCTTCATATACATACGACGATGACTGAGTGCATATTACCGTCCAAGTTGTGCCGTTAGGATACTGTAAAAACTGTACTGTAACGCTTGTAGGTACTTGAATGTATATGTATCCGCTTAAATGCGTTTCCGCCCTGTCGGTCTGAGTGAAGGCGAGCAGATCGCTCTCCGTGCCGTCGCTTAACGTGTATTTTATCTTGGCTTCGTTGGGCCAGCTGTCCCAAGTCGTATCGAACACGAACTTGATCATCTCCGCTTTGTATACGTATTCGCTGCCAAGCTCGACGCCCGTCGGTGCGACGGTATACCTGCTCACTTCGGTGCGCGAGCCTGCGGCGTCTCTGGTAAATATTATTTCGGTCGGAGCGTCTGACAGTTCGACGGCGTATTTACCGTCGCCCATCGACGTAAGTTCTGCGCGGGTCGCCCAAGTACCTGTCAATTCGGCTGCGGATCTACGCGCGTATATATGATAAACGTCCGTATCCGTATCACCCGGCCATTCCGCAGCGTCGAGAACTATGCGCACTTTATCTGCCGTCCAATGCGCATAATACGTCGCATTGCCGTCCGCGATCAGCGGGAACGTCGCCTTTGTTCCGCCCTCGCGCTCGGTATACCAACCGTCGAACGAATGCAGATCTTTGGTCGGGTCGACGGACGGAGCTATGACCGTATCGCCCGACGACAGGTCGGAAACCACCGTATTCTCGCCCGCGCCGCCGTTTACGTCGAACGTCACGGTATAAGTTTCTGTCGCGCCGTAATGCGCGTACAAAACGGTCGCCGCCGTTATCGGCGTCGAGAAGTCGAACAACTCTCCGCCGTCGCGCTCGGTATACCAACCCATAAACGGTTCGTCGCCGTTTGTCGGATCGTCGGGTCTTACTGCTTTGCCGCCGTTTACGACCTGTTGCGACTGTTCCGTTGTGCCGTCCGACCACGAACCGCCGTTCGGATCGAACGTTACAGTATGCTTTTTCGCCGTCGACGCGGTGGATATGTACAATGTATCGACAAGGAAGTTGAAGTAAGATATGCCGTACCAGTTCTCACCCGTCTGCGACTCCGAACTGTATTTGCCCGTCTCCACATTGATGAAGTCGGTCGATGTTTTTACCGCTACGTTACCGACGAACCGGAAAGTATATTCGCCCGACACGGGCATACGCAAATTCAGGTAGCTCGGGTTTTCCACTGTCGCGTCGTTGTTGTATACGGAGTCGTTCGCGCCGTAAAGTCCGTCGGGAGCAACGATTTTTTTGGGCAGTATATATGCGGACACGCCGTTAAGCCGATGGCCTGAACTGTCGACCATATACAATTTGACGAGCGAACCTTCCGTAAGATTGACTGTCAGCGTCAAATCGATCTTTTTGGGATAGTACACATTGTCATAAACGGTGCCGTCATCCGTGACGACCCTTGTCGTCGCGAGTTGAGGATCGCTCGGGCCGGATATTTCGGTACCTTCCAGCTTAGTCGTCCGTCTGGGATCCCACAACCACACGTTGTTTATAAGTCCGCCCAAATAGAAACCCCAAGCCGCGCCGTAACCGGACTCGAAACGCTGCCAGTGGTTCATATTGCTGGCGGTAGCCGTAAGCGTAAACTCGGCGGGCGACGTAGTTTTTATCTCTACGTCCAGCGCGTAGTATTGATTGCTTCCGCCCGCGAAAAACAGAATGCAGTATATGCCTTTTTCGAAGTGCCGAACCATATGGTCGTCTTCGTTGGTCGGCTCGCGCATTTCGCCGTGATCGATGTCCGCAAGCGTTCGCACCGTTTCGTTGTTGTATAGGCGCGGCGCGGGATCGATAAACCCGTCGGTGATTACGCCGGACGAGTCGGTATTTCTTCGCGTGAGCGTGACCGATGTGACGTTTACCGACGCGAGATCGGTGCCGTTCAGCGCTTGCAAAGAGAACTCCAAGAATGCGATCGAATTGTCTTTTATGTCATCGCCCGTCTGTCTCGAAACGCATATGTAATTATGGTACGTATATTCCGCTCCGCCGTCGGTCTGCGCCATCGTCGCGTTGACTTGGCGTACTACCTTATCCGACGAGTCGGAACCGGACGCGCCGGACACGGTAATGTGAGCAGGCTCCGCATAGACGAACTCCGTCACCGTCAAAATCTTGTTCGTAGTGCTTCCGGGCGCTGTGGCGGTGCCTTGCTTGAAGTTTAAGTAATGGATCGCGCCGTCGGCAAGACCTTCCGCGAACGAACCGAAAATTATCGTGTCGGTCTGGTAACCCGTCATATTGAATATGACAGACAGTTTCTGCGCCGATGTGTCCGCCGCAACACCCGTAAAATCGAAATGCGTCAAATTGTTCTCGGCTGTGCCGTTGCCGGAGCCTTGAACAGCAACACCCGGCCAATTATTGACCGCAGAAAATCCGTTGCCGTCGAAATACTGCGTACCGCGCCATACATACGCGTTGATGCTCCATTCGGAAACAGCCAAACGTATCGTGCCGCCGCCGTATTCTATATCGAGACGGTTATAATACGAGTTGTCCGTATGCAATGTCAGGTTTGTATGCGCGCCCGTGCTATTGTTCAACTTCAAATAGAACGAGTACAATGCGTCGTTTTTTGCCGTGAACGAATTGTCGCTTACCGTTCCGCACCATTCTTCCGAGCGGTCGTCGGCTATCGTCTCGGCTATTTTGTCGGAGCCTTTGTAAAATGATACATTGTCGCCCGACGCAAGAAACAGATCGCTAAGCCCGTACTGTATCCGCCCGTTGTCGTAACTCATTGTCATCGGGTAATAATAGAGTATGCCGCCGCGTTCGGATACGACATAATATGTACTCGCGTCGGGTGTTTCGCCGCTCGACTTGTCGGCGGGATATTCGACATAGAAATCTCCTACCGAGCCTTTCGATTTCGCTTCGCTCGATCTGCCCTCCCATTTGGCATAGGACACGGAAATAACGGCGGTCATCAGCATAACCGCAACGGCAATCAATGAAAAAATCGAAATTTTCAGTCGTTTTTTACCCGTCATTTCCCCTATTTGTCCTTTCAAGTCTCACTATTATATCATCTGGAAAATCGCTTGTCAATACCTTTCGAAAAATTTCGATGTATTTTTAAGTCCGAGCCTTGCCTATTCCCGCGATTTGTGGTACAATGTGGCTATGACAGACTACGAACTTATGCGACTGTCCGAGACCGTCGACGAGGATGCGCTCGAACGCGAGGACTTCGATCCGCCCGCCAGATCGCCGAAACAGATCTACGACGATTTCTACGACGATATTAAACAACCGTCGCGATACATCAAAGAAGACTGGTAACAAGCCGGAGGCTTGGCGTCTGTCGTGTGTGGGCTTAGCGTTTTCGTTTGACTGCTCACCCGACCAATCACAGATTGGATTTATGTCGTGTGTGGGATTGCATTATTCGTTCGGTCGTCCACCCGACCAACCGCAGGCTGGATTTATGTCGTGTGCGGGCTTACGTCATTCGTTCGGTAATCCACCCGACCAATCACAGATCGGATTTACGTCGTGTGTGTGGCGGTAGCGAATACGGTTGTGCTTCAAATGTCGATTTAATCGATAGTACGTTCTACACTATTCGTTACCGCATTTAGGCGGAATCCCCGCAAGTGGGCTGAGATAAAATATCGGAAAGGAACAAATGCGATAATGAAAGAACTTTTTGCCGTCATCGATATGCAAAACGATTTTTTAACGGGCACGCTTTCGAACTCCGACGCCGTTCGAATCGTACCGAACGTCGTGCGCGAGACAAAGCACGCGTTAGAACGCGGCGCAACGGTGATATTTACCCGCGATACGCACGGCGGCGATTATCTGTCGACGCGAGAGGGACGGCTTTTGCCCGTTCCGCACTGTATTTTAGGCACGGTCGGACACGAGATAATCGACGAACTGAAACCGCTTGCCGCACGCGCCGAGATTTTCGACAAGCCGACTTTCGGCAGTGAGGAGCTTGCGCTCTTTGCAAAATCGGAAAGGTTTGACAAAGTGACGCTAGTCGGCGTATGTACGGACATATGCGTCATATCAAACGCGTTCGCCGTCAAGACAGCGCTCCCCGAAGCCGACGTAGTTGTATTGAAAGACTGCTGTGCAGGCGTTACGCCGACAAGCCACGCTACTGCGCTCGACGCAATGCGCGCCGCGCAGATATTTATAGAGTAACGAATTTGCAAATATCGGATCTCATAATGCACGGGCGTTTCTTTACGCTCCGTGCTTTTTTATGCAGTTTAATTCAAGCTCCTTTCGGCACTTCGCTCTGCTTTCACCGAATGATACAGCGAGAAAGTGAAACAGCCGCGCACTTTGATCGGAACGGCAGTTCGGGTGCGAATTTTTAAGAGCAAGATATGGATATTGCGCCCGCAAATCACACGAGAACAAGGCAACGCGACGACGGCATAGCCGCAGCGCCACATCAAGAAGCGTTCACGCCGCTATCGCGCGATATTTCGGGAGGATCGGCGCGTAAATAGCGTCTAAATCCGGCAAAGAAAAAGAACCGATAATTTCTTATCGGTTCTTTTAATGAAATGCGGCAGCTACCTACCCTCCCGGTTCGTTGCCAAACAGGTACTCTCGGCTCCATAGGGCTTAACTTCTGTGTTCGGAATGTGAACAGGTGTGACCCCTACGATATGGCCACCGCAATGGCTCCCCGGACAGGACTCGAACCTGTGACAATTCGGTTAACAGCCGAACGCTCTACCTACTGAGCTACCGAGGATTACGCTCTTTACTGCTCCGCGCGATGTCGACGTTATCGAAACGCGCATTCACAAGCTCTATTGCGGATTGTATTGAATTGAAATGTACAGTCCGTTTGCCCCGTCGAACAAAGGCAACCGCATATAACTTATTTTGAGTTTGGGTTTAATCTTGTAATTGCTTTTTTAGCAATCGGTTATGATCAAGCCCTCGACTAATTAGTATCGCTCACCTGAATACATTGCTGCACTTACAGCTGCGACCTATCAACCATGTCGTCTACATGGAGTCTTACTCTATACTTGCGTATAGATGGGATATCTAATCTTGAGGTGGGTTTCACGCTTAGATGCTTTCAGCGTTTATCCGCTCCGCACTTCGCTACCCGGCAGTGCCGCTGGCGCGACAACCGGTACACAATAGGTGCGTTCACCCCGGTCCTTTCGTACTAAGGGCAAATCCTCTCAAATATCCTACGCCCGCGACGGATAGGGACCGAACTGTCTCACGACGTTCTGAACCCAGCTCGCGTACCGCTTTAATTGGCGAACAGCCAAACCCTTGGGACCTTCTTCAGCCCCAGG
>CAJTLV010000002.1:0-245952 GCA_910577435.1 uncultured Christensenella sp.
ATCCCGAAAGTCTCCGATTTTGCCGACCATTCAGAGCCGAAAATAAACTTGAAAAAACCTATATCACGAAAAGCGGGTATGCTTGCATAAAGCAAATAACCGATAATCGTAAACACGGCAAGAATGGAAAATGCCGCAAGGGCTATAAATATTGCCTTTGCGATATTTTCCTTTGAAAAAAACTTTGCCGTCTTTATCTTTGTAAGCGTAGTCATATCACTTTACCGAAATATAACCCGCGCCCGTTATAACCGTTTGAGCTTCCGCACTTATAATATAGTCGTAAAAGCCTTGTGCCGCCGCCGACAGCGTTCCGTTTTCTTTGAGTACGATTACGAAAGGACGTTGCAGAGCATAAGTGTTATTCATAATGTTTTCCACCGTGCAAGCAACACCGTCTAAACTTACCGCTTTAACCGTATCGTCCAGACTTCCGTAGGAAATATAACCTATACTGTTCGTCGCGGTTGCAATGGTTGTCTTTACGCCGCCCGTCGAAGTGATTTCTGATACGACTTTATCGCTCGTTCCCGACAAATATTTTTCTATTTTCATAAGGTCGTCGAACGCCTTGCGCGTGCCGCTTCCAGCTTCCCTTCCGATTGCCGCGGTAATGGAAGAGTTGGGGATTGACGTGCCGTTTTCGTAAAGAGCTTTTACGTCCGCTTTGCTTACGTCCGTTATATCGCAACTCTTATTGACGATAAGCGCGATTCCGTCCATGCAGAGCGTATAACCTTTTACGCCCGTATCTTTTTCGGTCAAATCTCTTGAAGCCATACCGAAATCGTTTAATCCGTTTTGTACGTCTTTAATGCCCGTGCTCGAATCGGACTCATTGATTTTTATACGGATATCGTGCGTCTTTTCGTATTCCGCCGCAAGTTTTTCCATTATGGGTGTAACCGACGACGAACCCGATACGGTAATGCTTTCTTTTTTACTGCCGCAACCCGTCATTGCACCGAGTGTTCCGCATACCAACGTGGCAACGCAAAGCGCACTTGCCAAAATTTTGCCTACTTTTTTCATTTTGTTTCTCCTTGAATTTTTTATTTTTGTCGTTTGACAAGTATAGAATAGCAAGAAGAAGTAACAAAGTTAGTCAGTCAGTTGCAATAAATATGTAAAAAGAAACAGGACTTCGATTTGAAATCCTGTTCTTTTTCATCGCTTGAAAGTGCAACTCTTATAAAATTTTTGTTTTTTAATCCCTATGGGAATTGCGCTTTTATCCGAGAGCCTTTTACGTTAAGTGTATGATCTTGATTATAAATCGGTTTTTACTTAATTAGCAATATGATCCTATCGTAAAAACGAAATAAACGCAATCTATAATAATACGACGCCGACGCCGACCGAACTGTTCCGATCTGCGATCGCGGATCATTCCACTATCTCACCGACCGCATTTTTTCTTACGAAAGCGGGCAAATCTTTAATATTGTTCTTTAAGCCGATCAGAACTTTTATATACAGCGAGTTTTGCGTAATGCCGTAACAAGGCACGATGTTTTCGGCAAAGTCCTGCCCCGCATACTTGCGTTTGCCGACAGTGAGATAAATCGGAAGTTCGGGGTGCGCTTCTGCAAAAGCGTTGAGCGCGGCGGCATTCACTGTGCCGCTGTGGTATGCGCTGTGAACGACGGCGGACATTCCGTCGACGTTGAACGCCGAATAATCGAGACCGACATACGGAGTGATGGAAATAGCTTTTCGCCCGTCTATGTCGAAGTTCAAGTCTCGCATAAGTCCGCTGTCGTGAAAAACGCTGTCGCCTATCGAAAAGTAATAATGTTCGTGCAGATGCGCAGGCATAAGCCGCGCCGCGTGATGAATGCGCGTCGGCATCTCCGGATTTTTATAAACCACATAAACGCCCGGCTTGCCGGTCCGCAAGAATGTCTTTGTAGATTGAAGTATGTCGAATCCGTTACTGTCATGCTCGGTGAGCGGCGCGTCGGCGGCGCAAATAACTATCGGTATGCGCGTCGATGAAAACGCATAAGCAAGGTAGGCGGACGAAAACGCGAGAGTATCCGTGCCGTGCGATACGACGATCGCGTCGGGTTCGCTTTTTTGTGCCGCCTCGATTATGCGCCTGAACTCGTTGAGATCGGCAAACTCCATCTTTTCGCTGTGGATCTTAAACGAGTCGAACACCCGCGTCGCGCCGACGGCATTGGCTATCTGATCTGTCGCCGCGTCCGAAAGCCTGATCACTCCGTCGCTGTCTACGCGGCTTCCTATGGTGCCGCCCGTTGCAACTAGCGCAATTTTCATAACAGTAACCTCTATCTTAATGTATCAAACAAGTAGTAAACGATTTTCGAATGATCGAACGCCAATCTGCCGCGCTCGATTATCTTCGTGTTATTCAAGTCGACCGTGCCGAACGTATCGCGCGCGACTTCGAGTTTGCAAGCGAATTTTTCTGGTCCGATAAAGTCGAGTACGACGGAGTTCCCCGTTTCGTCCACCTCGAACTCGAACCATTCCGCAGTTTCCGCATCGTCGCCGCCGACGGCAGGCTGAATATCGTCAAGCGTCGCCGTAAAAACAACGGTGATATTGCGCCAACGCGGATCTCTGTGCGGCGCAGACGCAGTTACGAGCTGACGGAGCGGCACACCGACTATCCCCGTCTCTTCGGACAGCTCGCGTGCGGCGGCGACTTCGCACGGTTCGTCTCTCTCCACAAACCCGCCCGGAAACGCATAATCGCCTATAAACGGATGTCCGCCCCTCTTTATCAGCAACAGCTTACCTCCGCGCGTCGACGGCACGAAAAGAACGGCGTCGACGGTTACCGACGGACGAAAATACTTAGTCACGTCGTATTCGCGCAAAAATTCTTGTTCGGTCATTCCCGATTTATCTCGCGGCGCGGTCATTGTTCACCCCCGTATCGGTTGTATAACGGTAAAGATATTCTAGCACGCCCCGCCGAAAATATCAAGCGAAAGCCGCCCGAATATAATTAAATTAAGATTAAATTTCAATATGAATATAATTCATATCAGCTTGATTTTTTTCCATCCGCCCGTGACGAACCGCGCGACGAAACAGACGGCGCGCACCGCCCAATCCAAGTACATTGCGATCCACACCGCAAGCACTCCGAGACCGGTCGTATACGCCAACAGGTATGCCGCGCCTATGCGAACCACCAACATAGACACAACTGACACGGACATAGTGTATTTTACGTCGCCTGCCGCGCGCAAAGCGTTCGGCAGAAAAAATGCGGGCGTCCATATCGCCGCCATAGTAGGGCAAAACGTTATCACGATAAGATTGGCGTCCGTTATCGCGCTCGGCAATAAATCAAAAAGCGAAAAGAGAGACGGCGCGGCAAATACGAGAACGAGACACACGAAAATATTAGCTATATACACGGCGCCCGTCAATTTAAGAGAATACTTCTTCGCCCCGTCGGTATCGCCCGCGCCGCAACACTGACCGATGACGGTCACCGCGCCGAGACCGGCCGCCATTCCGGGTACGTTTGCGAACGAACACAACGTATTGGATATCGCGTTCGCCGCAACCGCCGCCTCGCCCATTGTCGATATCAGACTGGCGACGACAAGTTTGCCGCCCTGAAAAAGTCCGTTCTCTATGCCTGTCGGCACGCCTATGGCGAATATCTTTTTTACTATGTTTTTGTCGAACGCGGGCTTGAAATTATCGAGATGGATAGCCCGCTTCTTATTGAACAAAAGAATAAACAGAAGCGCTCCGCCGACAAACCGCGACACGAGCGACGCTATCCCCGCGCCCATAACGCCTATTTTCGCGCCGTAGATGAGCGCCGCGTTGCCGCCGAAGTTTATCACGTTCATCGCAATCGACGTGTACATAGAGATCTTGGAGTTGCGCATCGACCTAAACAGCGCGGCACTGCCGTTATATATAGCGAGAAACGGATACGACAGCGCGGACAGCCAAAAATATGTATACGCATTGTCTGCGGTCAGCTTGTCGATGTTGCCGAACAGCACGCCGAGTATGCCGCGATTGAATATCAAAACCACCGCCGCTATGATCACGGACGCGGCTAACATAACGTAAAGCAACTGCTTTGCCGCGCGACACGCCTTGTCGCTGTCACCGTGACCGAGATACTGCGACGCCACGACGGCACCGCCCGTCGCGAGCGCGGAAAATACCTGTATAAGCAATAGATTGACCGAATCGACAAGCGATATCGCCGACACGGCCGCTGTGTTCTCTATGTCTGTTCCGACCGACGTGACCATAAGCGTATCCGCCATTCCGATCGTGACCGCAAGCAGTTGTTCGACTACGAGCGGAAGAATGAGCGCCCACAGCATTTTTGCGGTAAACAGCGCAGGCTTTTTTTCCGCAGTTTTTTCAGGTTCGCTTACCGAATCCGCATCATCGCTATCGGCGTCGACGGGAAGCGGCACGGCAACATCGGCGGGCGCAAGAGTTTCCGACTCTTCCGCTCGCTCGCCGCCCGTGACCGCGTTTTCACTGTCTATATTGTCGACTACATCGCTGTCCGCATTTTCTTGCACGCGCTTATTATACCACCGCCGCGCGACGAAATAAAGCAATTTGCGGAACAATAAAAAATTTTTTCGATAGTTTATGCCGTAACTATTCGGCGCTTCGATATAAATTCACCGAGCGCGGCAGGCTGTCTTCCTGCGTCGGTCAAGTCAACTTTTCCATTATGGAAAGGAACTTACCCACCTTATTATCGTCGAGTGCCGCGATATAACGCGTCAGCCTGTCAAAGTTATCAGTCTCTTCTCTGCCGTAAGGATCGACATACGCCACACCGCGCGCGTCGAGATCGCGCATTATCCGCTCCACGTCGTCGCGGTGCGAGCGCAGTACCGAACGATACTTATTCTGCAAGCGCAAGGCCTTTCTCGCGTCGCCGCCCGAAAGCTCGGCTATCGTGGCGCGAACCGACTTTCCCCGCGCCTTGCCTATCAATATGCTCTCTACCAACGCGTCGACCTCGCTCGCGTCGAACGGAACGAATGACTCGCGCTTGATCGAAGTCGGCTTTATGCCGAGCCGTTTTGCGATTTCGGGAACAAGCTCGAACGTCTTTGCCTGACCGTAATAATAATTGCGCACCGAATTCACCGACCGTCCCGTTTTTGCGGCGACGACCGCAAACGCCGACGACAGGCTTTTACCCGCGTCGCGGTGGCTGTCACACAATGCGAACAGCGATTTTGTCTGTTCTATCGTCCATACTTTATTCGTGTTGTTATTCATAAAACCTCCGACTGTGCCGTACGGATACGGCTGTGTCCGATTTATTGCCAACCTAGCTACGAATTATACATACCGACAAAAATAACCGCATAAAATAGCGTATGGAACTGCATATAAAAAGCGAATTCGAATGCGTATACCTGATAAACGGCGATTTTGTCGAGACGGCGAACCGCCTTACAATGTCCGAATACGACATAGTGTACGTAACAGCCCTGCCGTTAAAGCACTCGCTGTTGCCGTACACCGTCAAACTTTGCGGCACCGAGAGCATAACGACCGAACTCGCTACGGGGATCAGGCTCGACGCGGACAACTACCTGCTTATACTCTCGCCGCGATATATGACGGTATACGTGAGCGCACAAAACGTGCCGTCGCAAGGTTCGCACATATCGCGGCTGTTCTCGCTGGTAAAAGCGGGCGATCTCGCCGCCGCGCACGCAATGCTGTCGGACACGCTGAAAAGCAGTATCGACCGCAACGATCTCGCGTCGTTCTTTTCCGACTATGAAAAAATCGCCGAATGCACTTGGGCGTCCGGCGAAAATAAATTCTATTTGATAGACAAAAACGGGGCGTCGCGTCTGCATTCGTATGCGCTCAAAGACGGATTTATCGACGACATCGTGGAAATGGATTGACAAAACGGGCGCGTTCATCTCCGTCTGTTTCTCGACATCATAAGGAGCGCGAGCAACCGCAAAAGCTGGATCAGCGACATCATAAACGACGCGACATACGTGAGTGCGGCGGCGGTCAGCACCTTTCGCACGCCCGCAGCTTCGTCGGGCAACAGACACGTTTTCAGATATTTATATGCGCGCCGACTCGCGTTAAACTCGGTCGGCAACGTGACCAATGCGAACAGCGTGGACAAGCCCATAACCACAAGCCCGATTATAATGAAAATATCGCCTATACCCGTCATCGACGCACCGAAGCCGAAAATGTACCCTATTATAAACATAGGCCACATTACCGTGCTTGCAATATTGACTATCGGAACGAGTTTTAAGCGCAACGCCGAAAAGAAATAATGCTTGGCGTGCTGAACCGCGTGTCCGGCCTCGTGACAGGCAACCCCGATAGCGCCGATACACGCGGAATTACGCACGGTGTCGGACAGCGATATAGTGTTGGTTGTCGGATTGAAGTTATCGGTCAGCGAGCCGCGCACCGCAGTAAATCCAATGCCCGAAACTCCGCTGTTTATGAGAAAATTGCGGGCATACGACTCGGCGCTGATACCTGACGAACTCATAATACTGTTGTATTTATTGAACGTAGTCGTGACGTTCAGTTGCACGATCACTCCGATTATCATTAACGGAATAAACGAAAATATGCTTATCGTATACAAGAGATAAGCGGGATCTTCGAAAAGAAACATATCCGCCTCCTATGTGGCAATGCAGATATTCTATCATACTCGGCAAAGGTAGTCAACCCTTTACCGATTATCGGCACTGCGCGACCGGGTATAATTTCGCGAAAATTCGACAAAATAATTACAAGCACGACCGAGCGGCGGACGGCGAAACACTTCGCCGCCGCACCGATCGGGTGCAATTTACGGGAGGAAATGATGGATAAAAAGTTGACATCGGGCAAGATTGCGCCCAAGACCGGCGAGTACAAGATAATCGCGTCCAACGGTCGCAGTGTCGGCACCGTTCGCGTTAAAAAGGGCGACAGAATGCCCCCGACGCAGCACAGCGGCAGCCACTTCGAAATTAACTGACAGCGATAAAACTCCTCCGTACCGATCGGTACGGAGGAGTTTTACAATATACGGCTGTCAAGGTTATGTGCAGTCATTAGCTCTCGTATTTTCATTCCACGCTTTTAAGCGCTTCGACCATAGATATTTTTTTGAGACGGGTGTTGAGCAGGAGCGTCGCGAGCAAGCTGAACATGAATGTAAGCACTACGCAACCGACTGCCACATACCACGACAGAAAACTCGTAATAAAAACGTTAAACGACGTAGTTATATCCCCCAGCCATATCATCAGCCCGTACCCGAGCGGCAGACCGAGCACACAGCCGAGCATCGTAATGACCATATTCTCCGCAATAAGCATATTCGCGGTTTCGCCGCCCTTATAACCGAGTACCATAAGCGTCGCTATCTCGCGCGTGCGATCTTTCAGATTGGTCGCCGTCACGTTATATATGACCGCGATCGCCAGCGCGCCCGCGCCTATAACGAATATGATCACCGCCCAGTCCAATAACGACATCTGCGTTTGCAGTGCGTCGTATGTCTCCCTGAAAGTCTTTACGTCACGCACCACATCGTTATCTTTGAGCGAGCCTATCGCCTCGTCGAGCGATACTCCGTCCTGCGGTTTGGCATACGACGTATCGGCGAGAAGTCCCACGCCTTTATTCTCGAATACCGCATACGAACAGTAAGCCTTCTGCTCGAAATATTCGTATACTACGGCGGTAATCTCCACGTCGAACTCGAACGAATGATTGTCGAGCGAATATCCGCTGATGTGCACGGTATCCCCCGCTTTCGCGCCCAGCTTGTCGGCAAGCGCGTGCGGGATAACAAACGTATCGTCGTCGAAAATAACGCGCGACTTGCCTTTGAGATCGGTGTACAGTTTGACGCAGTCGGGGTCGGCGTACATATAATCGTCGGCGTCGGCGCGTGTGGGCAAAGCCATAACATTGAGATCGGCGGATTTGCCGTTAAACGTGAACCGCCCCGAAAAATCGGGTGCGAATGTCAACTTATCGATATACTTCGCCTCGTCGGCGGTCGACACTGATTCGTAAATATCTCCGTCGGTCAGATCGACGGCAACGTTCGTTATTATAGTCAAGTCGTACCCGACCGATCCGTCGTACCTATCGAACGAGAACGCCATATTGTCTTTGAGTCCGAGCAGAGCCACAAGCAATGCGAGACAGCCGACGATTCCTATCGACGAGAGAAGCATTTTGACTTTGTGCAGGAACATATTGCGCAGATTCATCTTCGCGCCGAACCCCAAGCGGCTCCACAGCCACGTCCATCGCTCGGCGAGTATGCGCTTAGTCTTTTTGGGCGGCTTGGGTCGCATTGCCTGCGCGGGAACGGTTTTCAACGTCTTATAACACGACAGGAACGCGGAAAGACAGGCAAGCGCGGCGGAAATAGCCACACCGACAAACATATAACCTACGTGAATGGATTGCGTTATCGGCGGCATCGAGAACTGATTGTTGTATATAATATTCAGCAGGAACGGCACGAAAAACGTACCGGCAAGCCCGCCAGCGAATCCGCCGATCAAGCTCGCGAACAGCGAATAGAAAATGTACGAAAAATACACGCGGCTTTTAGACACGCCGAGCGCTTGTATAACGCCTATCTGCATACGCTGATTGTCCACCGTCTTACTCAGCGATATTACGGTTATCGCGGCGGCTACGGCAAAGAACAGCAATGGCAAGACTCCCGCAAGCGCCGCGAGCGTATCGTTGATCCCGTTGAACGCCGTGACCGACGGAAAATTCTCACGTTCCAGAACGTACATAAATAATCCCGCCGCATCCTGCGGGTTGGCAAACATATCGGTCAGATCGTCCTCATCGTTAAGCGCATAGCTGTTAAACAGCTCGTCGTAATCTTTACCGCCGAGTACCTTGATTCCCGTAAACACGTCGACTTCGAGCGTCGAATAGTCGAGCAATACCCGCTCCGTCGTGCCTCCGCCCATCGACGGCGGAAGTTCTATCGGCATCACTACCTTAGCGTCGTCGGTGTATGACGCTATATCGGAATAATGCACCTGCGCCATAATAAACTCGTCGGGCGTCGCGGCGGTGTTCAACATATTCACTTTATAGATAATATCGGCGGAATGATAAATACCCACCACCTCGAAAGTGTACTCCACCCGACGGTACTGCGGCGTATATCTGAGAGTAGCGTCGCCGCTTTCGGCGTCCACGCTCATTTCCAACACCATCTTTTCGAGCGTACTTACGTCGAATGTCAGCTGCGTACCCAGAGGAACCGAATGCTCTTCGGCAAATACGCGGTCTATTATTATCTCGTTATTGTCGGGTATGGGCATACGTCCCGACACTATGTACGGATCGTCTATCCCCTGCGTAAGAGTGGTGACGGAAATATCGAAACGCGCGCCGTCAAGTCTCGCTTTGGAATTGAACGTATTATACCCCGCCGCGTCGATCACACCGTCGGCGGCGGCGACAATGTCTACCGCAGGCGAATTGACGTACATAAATTCGGCGCGCGCGTCCGCAATATTTTGCATAGCGAAATATTTGTCCACCCGTCTTGTAATTGACGATGTTGCCTCGCTTATCCCCGCAAAGAAAAAGCAACCGATAAAAATAATTATCAATATCGATACGAAACTGCCTATGGTCTCGCGTATGTCGCGAAACGTTTTCAAAAGTATATACTTCATTATCCGTTCACAAGTCCGAACCGTAGATGCCAATCACGTATTGATAGTCTACCACTCTATCGTATCTACCGGAACACGCGCGGCGTTTATGTCGACGCGCTCGACTTTTCCGCTCTTTACGTGAATGACCTTATCCGCCATCGGAGCTATGGCGCTGTTGTGCGTTATGAGTACTATCGTCTTGCGATGCTCGACGTTGACAGTTTCGAGCAGTTTAAGCACCATCTTGCCTGTCTTATAGTCAAGCGCGCCCGTCGGCTCGTCGCATAGAAGAAGCAACGGATTTTTAGCCACCGCCCGCGCGATCGCAACGCGTTGTTGCTCGCCGCCCGAAAGCTGACTGGGAAAATTTTTCGCACGGTCGGCAAGTCCCACGTCCGCGAGCGTCTTTGCCGGATCGAGATGATCGGGCGCTACCGACGCGGCGAACTCCACGTTTTCAAGCGCATTGAGGTTGGTTATGAGGTTGTAAAATTGAAACACGAAACCCACCTTTTCGCGCCTGTACATCGTAAGCTGTTTCTGATTGTACTTGGTTATATCCTCGCCCGCGACGTTCACCTCGCCGCCCGTTGCCGTATCCATACCGCCGAGAATATTGAGTATGGTGGATTTGCCTGCGCCGGACGCGCCGAGCACTACGACAAACTCGCCCTCGTCTACGGTAAAATACACTCCGTCGAGCGCGGAAATTTCCACCTCGCCGAGCTTGTAAATTTTATTTACTCCATTAAACTCGATAAGGTGTTGACCGTTGTCTGCCCCGCTGTGCGCGGCCGAATCCTTATACTTGGAAACTTCTATCATACACGCCCCCGAAAGTCCCTATCACTCAAATAACGATTGCGTCTTTATCCGTCCGTAGTAAGAGTACCAACGCGCTTTAAGCTCGTCTACGGGCGCAAGCACGGTCATATCGTCTAAAATATCGGATACGAGCGCAGACAGCCTCGCCGCATTGTCGCTGTCCGACGCCGCGTCGCCCGATGCGCAAATGAAATCGAAATAAGTGCGGTCGCCTTCCGCAAACTCGTCGAGCAACCGTTTAATCTCGGCGAACTTGCTCTCTTTATCGAGATCGCTTTTCAGCACGAGCGCTATCTCGCTGCGAGCCAAGCCGAGCCGCTCTATGCACAGCTCGCGAACGATCTCGTCCTTGCTTTCGAAATACACGTAAACCGTCGCTTTCGAATATCCGGCTTCTTTTGACAGCAGATTCATATTCATACCGTCGTAGCCGTACTCGGTCAGCAGTCTGTCCGCCGCCGCAAGCAAAGTCTTGCGGTGATACCTCGTCGCCGACGCTTTTTTCTCGCCCGTCATACCCCGCACCCCGTCGTTGGATTTGTTTGTATATTATACTCCTTTTTTACTCGACTGTCAATGCTTGCGTTCCGCTATTTTACTGTATCGAAACGCCGATTCCGTAAAGCCAAAGAGCCGTCCGAAACAATGTCGAGACGACTCTTTTACCTTTGACAAATTCAGATAAATTATTCGATCAGGTCGCCAAGAAACCTGCCGCACGCAACGACGCCAAAAGCTCATTCAACGTAGTTCCCACTTCATCTGTCGTAGGCGTACTCTCCACATCGGCAACAGCGGCGGCAGGAGTTATAGTACCTTCCGGACCCGTCGCGCCCGTCGCACCTGTCGCACCCGTAGCGCCCGTCGCGCCCGTCGCGCCCGTAGCGCCTGTGGCGCCCGCAACACCCGCAGGACCTGTCGCACCTGTTGCACCTGTGGCGCCCGCAACTCCGGCAGGACCCGTTGCACCTGTCGCGCCTGTGGCTCCCGTTGCACCCGCAACACCGTCTGCTCCGGCAGGACCTGTTGCGCCCGTTGCGCCCTGAATGCCCTGTACACCTTGAATGCCTTGCGGTCCCGTAGCGCCCGTTACACCTGTTGCACCTGTCGCGCCCGTCGCACCTGTGGCGCCCGCAACTCCGGCAGGACCCGTTGCACCCGTCGCGCCCTGAATGCCCTGTACACCTTGAATGCCTTGCGGTCCCGTAGCGCCCGTTACACCTGTTGCACCTGTCGCACCCGTTGCGCCGGTAGCTCCGACCGCTCCGGCAGGACCCGTTGCGCCCGTTGCGCCCGCAACACCCGCAGGACCCGTTGCTCCTGTCGCGCCTGTGGCTCCCGTTGCACCCGCAGGTCCGGTTGCGCCCACTGCTCCGTCGGCACCCGTTGCGCCTGTTGCGCCGGTGGCTCCCGTTGCGCCTTGAATACCTTGTATGCCTTGTATACCTTGCGGTCCCGTTACGCCTGTTGCGCCTTGCGGACCTTGAATGCCCTGCAAGCCCTGAATACCCTGTGCGCCGGTAGCGCCAGTCGCACCCGTTGCGCCGTTAAGTCCCGGATAGCCGCGCGGACCTATCGGACCGGGTGCGCCGGTAGCGCCCGTCGGACCGACGCAACAGCATCTGTCGGGCTTGGGCGGAGTGCAACCGCAGTCGAGTGCGCACGAATCGCCCTCGCGGCAGTCGCAGTCATTGTCACAGTCGTCATCGCATCTGTTGAAAAAGTTGAAAAACATATCGTCCTCCTTTTGTTATGATCATCGAGTTTTTCGCCGCCGCGATCAGAATCCCAAATCTTCGAAGTACGCCTGATTTACGATCACGCTCGGATGGTCGGGTTTGAGCTTTCTGGCGCGGCAGTGGTATGAGTAAGCCTTGCGGTATTTGCCCAGCTTATCGTAGCAGACGGATAGCCACACATACGGCAAAAATCCATAGTAGTCCGCGTCGACGAACGCGCCCGATTTAATATCCGGCTTTGCGTGCGCCGCGCGTTCGAACCAATATGCGGCGATCTCGTATTTTTTGTCGTTGAAATATTTAAGCGCTATTTCGCAACACACTTCGCCTATCGGCAGTCCGTAAAGAAAGCTGTCGTACAGAACGCCGAGCGCCCGCGCTTTATCTCCCGATTTTTCATAGCACCGCGACAGCAGTAAGCAAGCGTCTGTCTTGTTTACGCAAAACCCGTCGGGCATTGCTATAAATCTTTCGAACCGAGCGGCGGCGGCTTCGAACTCGCCGTTAAAGTACAACTCGCGCGCGTAATAGTATGTCTCGCGCGGAGAGAACGTAGCGCCGTCGCGTTCCATTTTTTTGTATATATCGAGATTGCGTGTACCCGAACTGCGTCCCTGCGGCTTTGCGTGATATACCGCAGGTTTTGCTTTCACGACATTCCCTTTCAGTTCTATCGCCTCGTGCACTCTGCCCACAAACAGATTATCGGGCGTGCGGCGCACTATGCGCTCGCGGTAAAACGATACGCTGTCGCTGAGAATATAGGGCAACATAACTATATCCGCGTCAGCCGGCAACGAGCGGAAAAGTCCGGATATGGCGCGCGCCGACGGCATCGGTATAATGTCGTCCGCATCCAGCCAAATGAAGTAGTCGCCCGTCGACTTGGCAATCGCAAAGTTTCGCGCGGCCGCAAAGTCGTCATTCCACTCGAAGTCGAAGATCTTGTCGGTATACCGAGACGCTACGCGTTTTGTACCGTCCGTCGAACCGGTATCGACTATGACGATCTCATCGGCAAAAACACCCGCGTTAGACAGCGCTCTATCGAGAACCGACTCCTCGTTTTTTACGATCATACAGAGACTTAGCGTCATCGCCCGTTTCACTCCTTGCTATTCCATAATATGCGGAACAACGCGACGCGGTGAAAGAGTTCTACACGACGCAAAAAACACATATATTAGATTACTATGGCTGAAATCAAACCGTCCGCCGCACCGAGCGGCAAGTTCACATCGCATTCGCTTAACCTGACCGACCGCAAAAAAATGAGCCTTACGGGCGTTGTAAAGGTCGAAAGTTCCAATGCCGCCGAAGTGGTAATGACTACCGCGCTCGGCAAACTCGTAATAACCGGCAACGAACTCAAAATCGACAAGTTCGACGTAACCGACGGCAATCTCACGATCGCAGGCAACATCGACGCAATAAAATACGCGACCGCCAAACAGCCGCTTCTCAAGCGTATTTTCAAATGAGCGAGATATACGCGTTCGTATTCTGTCTGGCGCTCGGACTTGTCGCGCGCGGACTGTATATGCTCACCACCCTGCTCGCAAAGCGAACTAACCTATTGCCTGTCACAATAGTGTTGGACATACTTGTGGTGCTTATCGTCGGCGGCGCGTTCACCGCCTACGTTATTCTGAGCGGGTGCGCGCTCGCGCCGTATATGTTTGCGTCGCTGGCAACAGGGTATATGTTCGCATACGTTTTATCCGCGAAGGGCAAGGCCGACAGATCCGAAAAGAAAACAGCCGAGAAAAAGCCGAAACGCGAAAAAAAGCACCGGAAATTGCGCATCGGCAAGGTTTGATATGCCGTCGCGCTTGCTCCGCACTTGCTTTTGCTCTCTGCTCTTTTATCGAAATTTTGCCGTTCGTAACCGTATCTTCAATCAAAAAGCCGATCACTCGATCGGCTTTTTCTCTTTATCGGAGGTTGAATCGTTTAGCGCGCCTTGTGCGAGACAGAGCGGCGCGACGGACAGAGTAAATATCATTAAGAATATATACAGAATGCCGTAATCGCTCGACTTTCTTATATCGCCCGCTTTCTGCCCCGTTCTGTACGCCCAATATAGGGCGTATCCTCCGAAGGTGACGACAGACAGCACATACGACAATACGCCGCTCGCAGTTTTATGCTGCGGCGCGAGCGCGTTCGTCTCGTCGGTCACACGCACGAACCAATATATTCCGTATATACCGCACGTGATCAGGCTCAACAGCAGGCATACGGCGATTTTGCGCTCTTTCATCTTCATACCCCCTATGTATGACCGAAACACCGAAAAAGTTAAAACAACTTTTTCATACAATGAGTATCGCTCCTGAACGCGCGCCCTATAATGTTGAGAATACTCACCAATCTGTCGCTCGACATATTGCGCTGACGCGCGGAATGCTCCGCCATAAAAATCTCGTCGGCTTTGCGCTGCAACCCCTCGCGCGAAACGTCGCCGGTAAACAGCATTTCCGCCATCCGATCGCCGTATTCGTAAGCGCGGGCAATGCGCTCGTCCATAATGCGGCTCGAATAATTGAAGTGTTCTTTTTCGAAATCACTGCAAATAGACAGGTCGACGTCTATTATAGGCACGTCCGTCCTGAATATCTTGCGGTACTCGTACTGCGCGTCGAAGTGCAGTGCGAATATGAGATCGAGCGGCTTATCGGTATACTCCTGACCTTTCAAAAGCGGATAGATGGGAATATTGTCTACCGCGCCGCCGTCGATGGCAAACCTGCCGCGCATTACCGAAGGAAAAACTTTCAGGAACGGGAAACAGGTCGCCGCAGTGATATACCGTTCCCACACTCTGTTGTAATCGCCGTAAATCCAATAATACCTCGTCGACAGCACGGGGATAAAACAAACGGGAAAGCACATCGGAATGTCAAGTCTGTCGGAGGCCTGCATTATAGAATCGATATGTTTTGACAAAAGCCCTTTCGCAAACACCTGCCAAAAGAGCTCGGCTTTTTTCGTTATATCTATTTTTCGATACATATCCTCTATAAGGTCGAGTTTGTCGGCGGACAGACCGTAAGCCGTGAATACTCCTCCCGACGAGCCGGATATGTATTTTATCTCGCTGCGCGAAATATGGTTAAGCAGCGCTTTGGTAAAACCTATTTGATACGCACATTTACTAGTGCCGCCCGAAAAGGCGATCGCTATTCGGAGTCCTTGCCGTCTATCAACTTTTTTAGTTTACCCACAGCGTCGTTAACGGTGCTCGACACCTTTTCGCCAAAGTTCTTTGCGCCGTCGGCTACTTTCCCGCCGATATTCTTCGCGCCGTCGGCTACTTGACAGGCGAAATCGCGCACTGCGTTCTCCGCTTTGGTCGCGGCTTCCGCGCCGTTGCTTATGCTCAGTTTTTTGTTTATGAGTTTGACTTCCTCTTCGACTTTCGAAATGAGATTGTCGAAATCGCTGCTCGCCTTACCGTATATCTGAGCGTCCTTTGTTTTTTGCAGTCGCTTGACAATATCGGCGAGATCGTCGTATCTCCATTTCACGTTATTCAGGTCTGCGACGGGAATGGGCGCTCTGCAATTTTTGAAGTTTTTGCGCTCGATACCTACTATTTTCGCACAGCACTTGACTGCTTTGGGATTATCCTTGTAAACGCGGACGGCGTTTGTCAAAGCGAGAAATTTGTTGTCGAGAGCCAAAAGTTCGCGGCATTCGAGTTCGGTTTGTGCTTCCATAATTTGCTCCTTAATATGTAAATATATTTCAATTATATATTATAATACGACACATGTCAACACTTTTATCAAATTTTAATATAATTTTTAATCTAACTTTAATAAAATTAAGATTAATATTAAATTATTTTGAAATATAGCATTAAATTGCAATGAAAACAAATGCCGAAATTTACTCTTCGGCAAGTTTCGGACGCGAATTATCCTTGACATAAAAACCGATATTTGATAAAATATATAGTCGTATATATTATGAAACGAATGATACTTGTATCGTCTCCGCCGGCGTGCGGAAAGACATTCATATCCAAACAGCTCGCTATGGCGCTCGGCTCCGTCGTTTATTTGGACAAAGATACGCTCATCCCGCTATCCAAGCAGATTTTCCGCGTTGCGAAAAAGCCTTACGACCGCAGTTCCGATTTCTTTGAAGAGAACGTCCGAGATTACGAGTACGACGCGATAATGGACGTAGCCTGCGAGGCGCTGGCGTTTAACGATACAGTCATTCTGAACGCGCCGTTCACGCGCGAGCTGAGAAACGCAGACTATGTATCAAGGCTCAAAGATCGGCTGAATAAATTAGGCGCGCGGCTTACCGTCATATGGATAGTCGCCACACCCGAAATATGCCGAGAGCGTATGAAACGACGCAGGTCCGACCGAGACGTTTACAAGATAGCGCGCTGGGATGACTATGTGAGAACGGTTGACTTCTCCCCTCCTGCGGCGGTAACGACCGACGAACACGCCGACGACGAATTGCTGTTATTTTACAACTCATCCGAAGCCGAATACTTGAAATCGATGCACGACGTACTCGCAGTGCTTAACCGCGAAAAATAAACGAAACAAAATCGAAAATTATGGCAGAGACGGAAGCCGTTCTTACGGCGAACAATCAAATATGGAAATCGGCGGACGCTTCGATGTCGATCGACGGCGGACGCGGCGCGCATTCGGCGTCCGATGCGACGGAAGCCTACCGCAACGTAAATGAGGCGGAAAAGCGCCGATGCTTTTATCTATTGGGTGCGGCGGGAGTTACGCTTGCCGTTCTGTTCCTTTCCAGACTTTTATGGTTACTCAAACCGGTATACGACTTTGTTTTCTACGGTCAAGTATCCGAGCTTATATACAACGGGGTCGTGGGCGTCGTGTTCACCGTCTACGTAGTACTGCTTAATCTCTTCCTAAAACGCAAACTCGCGTTTCGACTGTTCAAGCCGAAGAAAGACGCGGTAGATCTGCCTCGCGCGTTGGGCGTTATATTTCTCGGCGCGCTCACGGTATTCATAACGAGCGCGGCATTCGGCTTCACGTTCAAACTTCAAAACGAATGGGGACTCGGCGTTATAATGACGACTGGGCTTGTCAACCTGTCGGTGTATATTTATTATGCATTACATCTGTGGCTCGGATTCATAGCGGCGGCGCTGGTTCAGTACGCGTTAAGCACGCTTATACCGACAAAATATACGGTTGCTTGGGGTGCTATACTTCTCGTAACGGTATTCGGTCTTACCGAATTTTTACTGGAAGTTCTCACGACTGCGCATATGTACTCGTGGCTATACTACGTATTCACATACGTATACGCCGCAATATTCATATTGACCAAGCGCAGTTTTCACGTCAGTTATTGGGCGTCGCTTATAATTTTGATTTTGTGATATGGAAACATTCGGACAAAAATTCAAGCGCGTAACGATCTCGGCGCTTTTACAGATAGCGGGTTTTGCACAACGCAACTTCCTTATGGTCGGGTTTATAGCTGCGACGTTGCTCATAGAGCTTACGGGCGTGGCAGTCACATCCGGCAAATTCTATATGACTCAACCGTGGCTGTTTTTCACGTTTGTCGCCATTCTCTGTCTCATCTCGCTGTACCTGCCCGGTCACACGCCGCGTTTTATACTGTTCATCGTCGCGCTGTCTGTTCACGTCGTGCTCGACCTTATATTTATAATCGTGTATGACAGCACCGGAACTATTTTCGACTACGCGATGCTCAACCTGCGCACCGACGCTATGATGATCGCGGAAAGCGTACCTATCAGCTTTACTTACACTTTCGTGTCCGTGCTCATACTCGCACTGTACTGTACGCTAGGCGCATACTATAAAAAACGCGTTCCGGCAGGCAGTTATAAGCGCGTCGCGGTCATTGTCACATCTTCCCTTCTCACTGCGGTGATCGCCGTCGACGCGTTCGTCATATATTTCACTAACGCGCGAAAAAGATCGAACGACCTGAGCTATAAACTGTCGCAAACCGAAACGGGTACCTACTCCAATAAAGGCATAATCGGCAACTTAGCCGACGAACTTGCTTACGGACTTTGGTTCTCCGACATAGACGTGGGCGACAGGAACGAGCTTGAACAGTTTATATACAGAAACACCACCGAACAAACGGCTATGTTCGGCGAAGCGTCCGGCTACAACGTCGTTACGGTTTTGTGCGAAAGTTTCGAATGGTTCACTTTCCTCGCCGACGCCGAACGCTACCCCAACGGCTACGCAAAACATCTACTGCCTATTGTAGACGAAGACGGTGAGCAATTACCCGCCGCTTTCGACGAGCAGTCGCTCTCTGAGGCTTTGCACGAACTCTATCCCAATCTCTACCGATTCTACGAGAGCGACTCGACTGTAATACTAAACAACTCGCACGCGCTCGAAAAGACCGATATTTCCGAAAACAAATCCATAATCGGCAACTATCCTCTGTACGAATACATCAACTACGCATACCCCGAAAATACCATTCCGTACAGTATGCCCAACATTATGAAAAGCCTGTTCGACGTGGAAAGCAATTCGTTCCACAACGGATACAAAACGTTCTACAACAGAAACGTCCACCACACGCACGCGCTCGGCTTTAACAGCTATACCGCATCCGAAGATATGGACTACAAAACAGACGATACGGGATCGCTCGGCGAACGTAATCTCGACTCCGAAATGATAGAAATGTGCAAGGAACGGATGTTCCCTACGGACCGCCGCTTCAATACGTTTATCACGACGATAACACAGCACGGTCAATACGCATACCGCGACAACCTCCAACCTTACTACGAAAAAATGGACGAACTAGGCATTCTTCCGTATATAGAGGGCGACGGCAACAACAACGCACTGCGATATTACTGCGCGGCGGGAATGGACTTCGACAAGGCGATAGGCATAATGCTCGACTACCTCGACGAGAACGGGCTTGCCGATAAAACGTTGATAACGCTGTTCGGCGACCACAACAGCTATTATCAGGGCGTGAGCAATTACGCGAAAAACATATATTCTTACAGCGCGGACAACTATTCGGCGTTATATCGCGTACCCGTAATGATACGCGTCGGCAACAAGTCTCTCGGCAATCCGACGATAGAAAAGTTCACCTGCCTCGTCGATATATACCCGACCGTTCTCGATCTTCTAGGCGTGTATACGTTCAAGAACCTCACTTACGGAGTGAGCGCGTTCAGTCCCGAATCTTCCATACTGTATTCACGCGCATACGATAAATTTCTTACGGACAAAATATATTTCAACTCGCTCAGTAATATCATATACTCTGCACCCGATGTAAACGATGAATATATAGAAAACATCAAATCCCGCGCAATCACGCTTTTGGACAAAATATCGCACGTCAACAGGCTGTTTGCCGCCGACTTTTTCAGCGGCGATGGCGCGACTACATTCTATACAAGGCTCAAATCGATACAAGATCCCTGAAATAAGGAGACATTCAAGTGAAACAGACGGTCGCAATGCAAATACTCGGCGCAAGCGAATATATCCTGTCGATAGCGCTTGCGGTTTTCGTCACGATAACGGTGATACTCTTAGCCTTTATCATCCTTCTCTTCGCAAGCGGAAAATTCCGTTCTCTGTTCTTCGGCGGCTCAAACGAGAAGTCAGACGCACACGGCGCCGACAAACCCAATTCAAAACGCAAATCTCAGGTCAAACAATCGGTGCCGATCATCGAGGACGTCGAAGCCTTGATTACCGAAAGTCCGAAAAGCGAAGGCACGACCGAAAAACAAAAATCGCCGCCCCGCAAAAAACGCTCGGACGATCCGGTTCCCACAGTGCCGATCGACTTTCCTTTCACACCCGCAAAGCCTGTTTCTCAACGCAGAAACGAACCCACTTATGCCAATACGTTCGAACGCGAACCGACCGCAAAAAAGGAGCGCACCGTAACGAGAACATACGACCACGTTCCTACCGTATTCATTCCGCGCACAGGCACACAACCGCCCGTAAATCAAGCCGCGACTGCGGCGGCACAGCGCCGCGCTTCGGCTAAAAAGCCGGCGGCAAAAAACGAAGCGGAAGCGCTCGTCGACGCGACCGACTCCAAAACAGTTAAATCCGATAAAAAATCGGCAAAGTCGGGTTCGGCAAAGTCGGGTTCGGCAAAGTCGAGCGGCTCGGCAGTTGCGCCGAAAACAAAAAAATAGAGTGTGACCTGCGTGCGAAAGAATTCGGAATTTATACGTAAATTCAGACGATCGGTGTTACATCCGCTCGTCTACGGCGCGATAACGGGCGCGGCAGTCGGAAGTATTGTCGCGCTGTTTGTTACGTGCGCGAAAGTCGTAATATCATTTGCGTTGGGATTATACGAAAACGCAGACGGACCGCTTACCGTAGTGTGTATGATTACCTGCGCGCTGATATGCTGTCTGTTGACTGCGATTATTCAGACGCTCGTTCCGAGTTCCAAAGGCAGCGGCATTCCGCTTGCGGAAGCCGCCGCGCGCGGAATGATAAGCGTTAAATGGCTTAGATCGGCGGCGGCGCTTATCGTAGGCAGTCTTGCCGCATTCCTGTGCGGTATGCCACTCGGCAGCGAAGGTCCGTCGGTAGGCGTAGGCGGACTTATAGGCGACGGCGTCGGCAAACTCTTCAAAAAGCCCGTAGAGTTCAGACGTTATCTTATAACGGGCGGCGCAAGCGCCGGTCTCGCCTCCGCATTCAACGCGCCTCTGACGGGTATCTGCTTCGCATTCGAAGAGACGCACAGGCGTTTCTCGCCGTACATACTGTCTGCGGCGCTTTCCGCCGTAGTGACGGCGGTAGCTTCGTCGCAAGCGGTATTTTACGGATTCGGACATATCGAATATTTATACTCGCTCGGCATACGCGCAGGCGCGGCGGTACTGCCCCGCTTCGAGCTTTCACAGTATGCGTCGACGGTCGATATGTTCAAGGTATGTCTTGTCGCACTCGTTTGCGGTATCGTATGCGCGGGACTCGGCGTAGGTTTCAACCGCGCCATCGGTGCATTGGGCAAGCTGACGGGTAAAATCAAAAGCACGACGTTTCGTCTGCTCCCCGCTTTTGCGGCAACGGCGGTCTGCGGACTGTGCCTGCACTACTGCATAGGCAGCGGCGAGGCGACGCTCGAACACATAACGGAAAACAGCGCGCTGTGGTTGCTCTTTACGGTGCTTGCGGTCAGATTTTTGCTCACAACGCTCGCGAGCGGAAGCGGAGCTACGGGCGGGCTTTTCCTGCCGATGATAGCTATCGGCGGACTTACCGGACTTATCGCGGCGCGCGTATCCGCGCTGTGCGGCATTCCCGCCGAATACACGCCCAATATAGTAATGCTGTGCATATGTGCATTCTTTGCGGCGACGGTGCGCGCGCCTATTACGGCTGTCGCACTGTCAGTAGAACTTACCGCGAGTTTTGCCAATCTACTGCCGTGCGTAGCGGCGATAGCGATAGCGGCAGTGCTCGCCGATCTGGTAAAGACCGAACCGCTGTATGAAAAAATGCTCGAAGATCTTCAAGCGGCAACTCCGCTCCCCGCAGGCAATAAGAACATCGTGCTTAGCGGCGTCCTGTCCGACGACTCGCCTATCGCGTACAAGCGCGTGCGCAATATCCTGTGGCCGTACAATTCGCTCGTCACCGATCTCATTCGCAACGGCGAGGAGCTTGTTCCCGACGGCGAGACCGTACTCAAACCGAACGACCGCATAACGATACACGCCGAGCGCGTCGATCCCGATTTCTTCCGCAATCAGATAGGCGAATACATAGAACTCGATAATGCGGAGCGCGTGATTCTGAATTCGGAAAATTAGTTCGTATGGTTTTCCGGTCAAAAACGCCGCGCGAAATTTAATACTACTTAAACAGCATAATGCTGATCGCCATTACGGCCATACCTATAACCACTCCGAACGTTGTCAGTCCGCCGCTCCCGTATTCGCGCGCGGACGGCAAAAGTTCGGCTATCGCTATGTACACCATTATGCCGGCTACTACAGCGAATATTATGCCGAATACCAATTCGTTCATAAACGGCATCAGTATCAGCCAACCGAGCAATGCTCCGACAGGCTCGGCAAGTCCCGACAGGAACGAGAAAATAAACGCCTTTACCCGCGAACCCGTCGCCTGATACATAGGAACGGACACGGCGATGCCTTCGGGAATGTTATGTATGGAAATTGCGACGACTACGGGAACCGCAAGTTCGGGGTCGTTAAGCGCCGAAACAAACGTCGCAAGTCCTTCGGGGAAATTATGTATGGCAAGCGCGAGCGCCGTGACCACCCCCATTCTCATAAGCCGCGAGCGCTCTGCGCTAACGCTGTCGCCCGCCGCGCCGTTTATAAGTTCCGAACCCGCAATGCGGTCGCCGTCATCACCGCGTTTTTTACACTGAGTTTCTATAGACGGAATCAGATTTTCGATAGCGGCTATCAATATGATCCCGCCGAAGAACGAGCCGATGACTATCCACCCGCCGACTGCTTCGCCCGAATATTCGGTTGCCGAACTAACTGCGTTTCCGAATATTTCTATCATAGCCACATAGAGCATAACGCCCGAAGAAAAACCGAGCGCGCCGCAAAGAAATTTTTTGTTTGTGCTTTTCGCAAAAAACGCCGCGCAAGCGCCTATTCCCGTAGCCAGTCCCGCTATGAGCGACATCAACAGTGCAATTACGACGTCGCTCATTTTATCACCCCGTTCTTCCGCGTTGTTAACTTGGTACACATACTACAGTCAGTATATGATATGACCGAACGGTGTGACATTAAGCAATGGCAAATGTGAATCAACAAAAACAGTGTAATAGGTATGAAGCGAACCGTTCGTTTTTATCAATAAAAACCGATAAACGATGTCTGTTATATAGACTTTCGTGAAGAAAAAATAGCGCTGCTTCATTTACGAAACATAGTGCGCTATACTTTTTTAGTTTAGACGATAAGTTGAAATTTAACTGTTATACCTTGCGTATCGGGTGTCTTACAACTGTTTTAAGTTTTTCTGCGGCACACTTGCGCGGATCGCTTAAATATATCTCGTGATGATAGCGAACGTTCGTAATATCTAATTCATAGCCGTTTGCTTTCATATACTCGTGCATAAGTGCGACCGTTTTCGGCTCGTCGTCGTAAGAGCCGACGTGCATACACTGAACGCAAACACCCTCGTCATAGGTTAAGAACTCCACCTTTGAAAAGTCTGCTTTTTTCTTGCTTGTCGCTTCTTGCGCCGCCCAATCAAACTCGGCTTTTGTTACAAAATCGGGCAAACGTATAAGCGAAATAAAATCAAACCCGTTCTTGTTCGCATAGTCTATCGCATCAGAGCCTTCCTGCCACCAAAATCCTTCGAGCGGCGGAACAACGTATTCAAAATACCCGTCGATTTTGTGCGAGCCTTTATAACTCATTTTAATAGTAAACGCTATTGCATATAGGAGACCGATTGAGTTCTTGTACTCGCCGCTCTCATCGTTGGGATCACCTTTACCGCGTACCGCTAGGTAATTCATTTTCGGAACGGTGACGATAGACGGCTTGTTTGCCGGCATATAAAATTCTTTGTATTCTTTCTTATAATCAAATGCCATTTTCTTTCTCGGCTAATCGAAATTTATCGATCACTGTTTGTTTTTAAGATTGCCCGACGCTTCGGCATTATTCGATATTACCATACCTACAGTCTGACAACCGTTAAATGTCGAACAGTCGCCGCAGGTTTCGCACCCTTTAACAAGCGCGCATTGTCTTATAGGGCATAGACTATCACAAAACGGTGTTTTTACTCCGTCTACTCGACAACCTTCGCAGTTTATCATTTCGGGTGTGATTTCTACGCCGTTTAATTCCGACCAAAGTTTCGCAACCTTCTCGCGTAAAGCATTATCGTTATTAAGCGTAGCTATTCTCGCATCACATTTTTCACAATCAAGCCCGCAATATGCTATAAGTTTTTTCATCGTTTGTATTTCCTTTCTCTCCGCTAAATTACTGTTTATCGTAGAAAAAGTATAACATAATTACAACAAAAAAACAAGGAAAACCGCAATTATTTTCCTTGTTTTTTGTCACTATGAAATACACCGCAAAGTGTCTTTTCTTATTTTATAATACTTTCTCCCGTCATTTCTTTCGGCTTTTCGACGCCCATAATATCGAGCAATGTAGGCGCTACGTCACAGAGCGCTTTGCCCTCTTTCAGCGTGTGTCCGACGTACTTTTCGCCCGCCACTATAAACGGCACGAGATTTGTTGTGTGCGACGTGCAGGGCGAGCCGCTCTCGAACTTCATCACTTCGGCATTACCGTGATCGGCAGTGACGATCGCAGTGCCGCCGCTCTTCCATACCGCCTCGACAACCTTTTTAAGACATTGGTCGACGGTTTCGACTGCCTTTATTGCCGCCTGCTCTACGCCCGTATGCCCTACCATATCGCAGTTGGCGAAGTTGAGTATCAAAACGTCCTTTCCGCTCTCCACCTGCTCGACGGCTTTTTCCGCCACTTCACAAGCGCTCATTTCCGGTTGAAGGTCGTAAGTCGCTACTTTGGGACTTGCGACAAGCACACGCGTCTCGTTTTCATTCGGCTTTTCGACGCCGCCGTTAAAGAAGAAAGTGACGTGCGCATACTTCTCTGTCTCGGCTACACGCGCCTGCGTCAAGCCTTTGTTTGCAAGGAACTCGCCGAGCGTATTTACGAGCTTGCGAGGCGGGAACGCCGTCTCGATGTTTTCGAGCGTCACGTCGTACTGTGTCATTCCGACATACGTGATCTTTTTATATCCGCCCATACGCTCGAACTTATCGAAATCGGGTTCGGTTATCGCGTGCGAGATCTGGCGTGCGCGGTCGGCGCGGAAATTAAAGAATATCATAGCGTCGCCGCTGTTTACTCCCTTATAATCGCCGATCACGATAGGCTCGATAAACTCGTCCATCGTGCCGGACGCATAGCTCGCCGCGACGGCGGTATCTGCGCACGAAAAATGTTTACCGCTTGCCGCAAATACTGCGTTATAGCCGCGCGCCACGCGCTCCCAGCGGTTGTCTCTGTCCATATAATAATATCTGCCGACGACGGTAGCTATTTTGCCGACGCCTATCTCGTCGATTTTTTCGTTAAGCTCGCGAATAAATCCTCTGCCGGAATCGGGCGGAACATCGCGTCCGTCGGTTATCGCATGCACGCAAATGTTTTTCACTCCGCGCGCTTTGCACAGCGCGAGCAATGCGTACAAGTGCGTATTCATACTGTGAACGCCGCCGTTACTGAGCAGTCCTACGAGATGAAGCGTCGAATCGTTGCGCTTGACCGAATCGATAGCGTGTCCGAACGCTACGTTATCGTTGAACGACCCGTCCTTTATCGCGTCGTCTATGGTCGTGATGTCCTGATACACTACACGACCTGCGCCGAGATTGAGATGACCTACCTCGCTGTTGCCCATCTGACCTTCGGGCAGGCCTACGGCATAACCCGACGCGTTGATGAGCGTGTGCGGGAACTTCGCATACAGCGAATCGATAAACGGCGTCTTAGCCTGTTTTACGGCGTTGCCGTACTCGTTCGGATTGTATCCGAACCCGTCCAGAATGATCAGTGCATTCATATTTATCTCCGATGGTTAGTTTAGGTTGGTTTCAGCGGCGCTTGCCGCAACTGTTGAATTCCATTGTTATACGATCAGGCTGCGAACCCGTCGTTACGCCTTATTAACAATATATGAAAAGTCGTCCGATTTAAGACTTGCGCCGCCGATAAGTCCGCCGTCGATTTCGGGTTTTGCCATAAGACCTTCGACATTCTTCGGGTTCATACTGCCTCCGTACTGAATGCGCATAGCGTCCGACACCGCCGCACCATACAGTTCTTTTACTACGGAACGGATATACCCGATCGTCTCGTTAGCCTGATCGTCGGTCGCCGTCTTGCCCGTACCTATCGCCCATACGGGTTCATACGCGATAACAACGCCCTTTGCGGCGTCTGCGGATATACCCTTAAACGCGCCGACGACCTGCGTCTTGCACACGCTTTCGGTCTTGCCGCCCTCGCGCTCGTCAAGCGTCTCTCCTACGCATACGATCGGCTTAAAGCCCGCCTCGATAGCGCGCACGAGCCGGCTGTTTACCGTCGCGTCGGTCTCGCCGAAATACTGACGGCGCTCGCTGTGCCCGATGATGACGTATTCGGCGCCCGCTTCGCGCAACATCGCCGCGCTGATCTCGCCCGTAAACGCGCCGCTCTCCGCCCAAGCGATGTTCTGCGCACCGACCTTTATATTAGTGCCTGCGGCGAGCTCTGCGGCAAGCGCTATATCGGTAAACGGCACACACACGACTACGTCGCACTTTGCGTCCTTCACTTTGGGTATAAGTTCGGTAATGAGCGTTCGACATTCCGCCGCCGTCTTGTTCATCTTCCAGTTGCCCGCAATAATAGGTTTTCTCATAATAAACTCCTTTATTCTTTGAGTGAAGCGCGCATATCGCACTCCGTTTTTGCATAGATACCGAGCGCGGCGGCGACCGACGCATTGAGCGAATTTATCTTGCCGCGCATAGGAAGCGCAAGTACGCCGTCGCACAGTTCGAGCGTGAGCCTCGATACTCCCGCGCCCTCCGCGCCGACTACAAGCGCGACCGCACCCGTCAGATTTTCGCCGTAAATATCGCGTCCGGCCGCGTCGAGCGCGTACACCCACACTCCGCGCGATTTCAGTTCGCGTATAGCGTCGTTGATGTTAACGACACGCGCGACGGCGACGTGTTCCGCCGCGCCCTCCGCCACCTTGATGACGGTATCGCCGACGGGCGTTTGCCTGTTTTTACCGATTATTACGCCGTGTACGCCGCCGCACTCCGACGTTCTCAGAATACTGCCGAAGTTGTGCGGATCTTCTATCCCGTCGAGAACGACTATGAACGGCGGCTCGCCGCGCTCTTCCGCAACATTGAAAATATCGTCTACCGAACTATATTCGAAATCCGAACAATATCCGATACAACCCTGATGTCTGTCGCCGTCGGCGGCTCTGTCCAGCGCCGCACGATCGCGAAATCTCACATTCACGCCCGCACGCCGCGCCGTATCGAGTATTTTGGTCACCCGTTCGTCGTGCGCCGCCGACGAAAGCAGTTCGATCTTGTCGAACCCTTTGCCGTTTTTAAGCCGTTCCAGCACGGCGTTTTTACCGTAGATCTTTATGATACAACTCTTACCCGGATTATTTCTTAAATATTTTATCTCTGTGTTTTTTGACTTCTGCGCTCTTTCCGCACGACTTAGCGCCTTCGGGACAGCCGCCGCGCAAACAACCGGGACCGCATTCCTTGAACAGATTGGGCGCGACCTTAACGACCGCTTCGAACATCTGCCACGCGACGTCGCGAATTTCCCACTGCGCGCGGTTACAGCAACGCAATTCGAAAAAGTGCATAAGCTCGCGCGCATTCATAGTAACTATCATTTTCGTTTCGCACGCGTTAGGCAGAATAAACCGCGCGTCCTCGTTGGAACGTTCGCCGTGTCCGAGCGCGCTCTGCCAATCGCGGTACCAATCCATAATGGTATCCATCTGCCCGACATAACGCGCTACCGCCGCCGCGCCCATTTCTTCTATGGCAGGCGGAATAACGTAGTTGAACGAATCTTCGGATACGTATCGCTGCGACCGAACGGAAAACGACGCGATACGGTGGCGTGTTATCTGCGCAAGCATTGCGCGAGATACGCCCTCGACCGAAAACGTAAAAGACGCGTGTTCTATGGGCGAAAGATGTCCCATATCGGTGAGCTTGGAAATAAACTTGGAATTATCCTTTGCGAGAATATTCGCGGTCAGATCGTCAAGTTCACGATCGGAATAGCAGAGCTTTGCCGCAAGCGCAACTGTCGCTTCGGGGTCTGCGGTATAGCGTATGAGACTTACTTTGGGTTTTACCTGCATAATTTTGTCCTTTGATGGATTTATATGTCGCGTTTCAAAAATTCGTCCAGTCCCGAAACTTCGGCGTACAGTTCGAGTAGAACGTTTTTTCGCCCGTTCTCTCCCGAAAGTTCGAGATAGCCGATCACGGCTTCCAGTGCGGTCGCCTTGTGGTAATCGGACAGCGTTGCGGACTTCGCCCGCGAATGCAAGTGCGCATTCTTCGCCCGCCGCGCTATATCAAGCTCTTGCTCGGTAAACGCATCACGCGTCATAAACTCGTCGAAAGCCGCCGCTTGCGCCGTCGCGTTAACAAACTTCGTCGCCGCTATATGCATAGTTCCCGACGCATAGCCGCTCTCGACTATCCGTCGGCGTATGTACAGCGTGTGCGCGGCGTCGCCTATAAAAGCGAGCGCCGTCGGCGTAAGCATTTCGAGCGCAAATCCCACAGTTCTATTATACCCGTCGAGCCGTGATAAGTCAAGCAATCGCATATCGATTTGTTTGTACTGTGGGCTACAACTTTCGTTTGGGCGGCACGTCAAACTATCGTATTTTGTTTTACAAAATGCGATAATACCGTTCCGCTCCCGATATAGTCTGTCGTTAAGTTCGCCGCGAGCCTTATTCCTATCCCGCATTCCGATTAAATATAAATAACGTTCACGCCGAACCCGTCGAAATCCGTCGAATCGGTAGACGTGATTATCGACTGAAACCCGTCGAGCGACGTAAGCAGTTTTTTTCGGCGCGACGAGTCGAGTTCGCTGAACACGTCGTCAAGCAACAACACGGGCGAAGTGCCGAGAACGTCGGTAAGCAACGCCAGCTCTGCGAGTTTCAGGCTTAAACTTACCGTGCGCTGTTGCCCCTGCGAGCCGAATGCGCGCACGTCCGTGCCGTCGACGCTTATCTTTATATCGTCCTTATGCGGGCCTGTGTGCGTATATCTCAGTCGCAAATCGGTCTCGTAATCCCGCGCATAACTTTCGAGCAGCCGAGCTTTGATACCGTCGGCGTCAGCGCCGTCCGTTCCCTCGTAGTCGAGCGTCAGTTTTTCGGCGCCGCCCGAAAGAAACGCGTGCCGCTCGGCGGCAATGCCTTGAAGCCTAGCCAAAAACCCGCGTCGGCTTTTTACTATCTTCGCGCCAGCGTCCGCGAGAAGTTCGTCCCACGGCGCGAGAGTATTCTTGTCCGCGCCGCCGCTTTTGAGCAAACGGTTGCGGCTTTGCAATATCTTGTCGTACCGTGACAGAACGTTGAAATACGACTTTGACACCTGACACAATGCAATGTCCATAAACCGCCGCCTGTCGGACGGCGCTTCCTTTACTATTTTAAGTCCGTCGGGACAGAAAAGCACAACAGGACACACGCCCATAAGCTCGCTCATTCGGGTTATGGGAACTTCGTTGACAGCGACGCGCTTGTTCACCGCACGGTCGAGAATTATCTTTACGCTTTCCGCGCCGGTATCCTTTTGGACAGAAACGCGAATATACGCGCGCGCGCAGTCGCTTTTGATCAGTTCTTTATCGCGCGGAGTACGGAACGATTTTCCGACGCCCGTAAAATACACAGCCTCCAAAAGATTGGTTTTACCGCGCGCGTTAGGTCCGACGAAAGCGTTCCGTCCGTCGGCGAAAACAACGGTGCGCTCCGCCGCGTTCCTGTAATCCTTAACAGATAATTCCTTTACAGTCATTTTTTACTTCGAGTGCTTTACCGCTTATTCCGCTTTTTGCCGCCGTTTCGATCGTTTGCGTTTTTGCCGTTGCCGCGTCTATTACTTCCGCCGTTACCGTTGCCGCCGTCTCTTGCGGAAAACTTCAAATACAACATATGCGCACCTGCGAGTATGAGCACAAGCGCAACCGCGCACCAACCTACCCATACCCATTTAAGCTCCAAACCGCCTATCGTTTTATAACGCAGTTCCTTTCGCGTCTGCGGAACTTGCCGCCCGCCGAAGAACAGACCGAATTGACCGCTCTCAGTTTGCCGCACAGAAAACGAAATGTCGCCCACTTCGTCTGTACGCAGAAGATTTTCTTGCTTAAACCCCGCCGCGATATAGCGGTCGATTGCCTCATCGTGCGGATGTCCGTAAGAATTGCCTTCGCCGCACGAAATTACGCAGTAAGCGTTAGCCGCGCCGCCGACAGTCGTCATCACGTCGAGATAGTCGCTCGTCGTCGCATTTTCGGACCCGTGATGACCCGCCTTGATCACGTCCACGCAAAAATCGTTGTCGAAAACGTCGTACTTATCCGTCACGCCGTCCGTCGGTGCATCGTTCACCTTAGCGACGAACTCGCCGAGATTCTTATTTTCTGCGTCGCCCGACATAGCGAACTTGAACCCGTTGTATTCGAGTATCATTATGGGCGAATAGTTGTTCCACTTTCCTGTACCCGTATACTTGGTAGATATCGGAGTATAAAATGTCAGCGTAAAAGTATTATTGCCATTGCCGCCCGTTATAGTCTGAGTATCGTCCGTTGCGTCCGTTATGTACACCGTCGGCGTAAAGTCGTCGTTGGCGGCATACATAGGCGCGATGGCGTTCGCATACACCACAGTGTCTTTTGATACCGCGTCGGAAGTAAGACCGTTCCCTTTTGCGGGGTCGACATACGGATTTGTCTCGGTTCCGACCGCTTCGACGTTGGGGCGGTAACACACTCGCGCGGGATACTTGCCGAGTACGTAATCCATACTTCCGCAATGGTCGGAATCGGGATGAGTGAGAATGCAGTAATCGAAATATTCGAAATCGGACGGCAATGTTTCTTCTATAAATTTATCTATCGCCGCCTCGACCGTCTTATCGTTTTCACCTGCGTCGATCAGCATAGTTTCGCCGTAGGGCAATTCGATTATGGCGCAATCGCCCTGTCCGACGTCGACGAAATGCACGATAAGCTCAGCGTCGGCATCGATCTCCGCCGCCTCGCCGCCTTCGATTTCTTCCATCTCGACAGGCACGTCCTCGTAGTACGCAAGCCCCAATGCGAGGTCGACGTTCGTCGCAAACGCCATCGTCACAGCGACAACTACGGCGACTAATACGACGATAACAATATCCGTCAAGTATAATGTTTTATTATTGCGCTTTGCCATTTCCGCTCACCCGCCGCTTTTCTTTTTGTATATGCGTTATCTTCCGATTGTTGACTTTATTCTTTATTCCGCCGCGAATTACGCTCTTTCGGAGGCGTTTCGAACAGTTTAACTATATCGTCACGCTTTTCCATCGCCGCCGCATATCCGAGTTCTATCATCTCGCGGTATCCGTTTTTGCTCGCCGCGCCGAAATTCTTGGTGGACGGCGCGATAATTATATCGGATTGCATAAGTCCGATGACCGACGCGTTTGCGCTCATAATCGAGAACACGGCTTTTACCATATCCAATATGCCCGTACCGTCGGCGCCGCCGCCCCTATCTGTGTGCGCGTCGACCGTCACCACATAATCCGCGCCGAGCATTCGTGCAACGTCTGCGGGGATATTGTTGGTTATGCCGCCGTCCGAGAGGTTCATACCGTCCTTTACGAGCGGCGAATACACTATGGGGTAAGCCGACGACGCCGACACCGCGTCTATGACGGACCCGGTGTCCAAAACTATCTGCTTGCCCGTTTTGAGATCTGTCGCAACCGCCGCGAACTTTTTTGGCAGATCTTCGAACTGCGCGGCGCCGATGAGTTTGTATACGACCGCGCCGATCTTGCGCGGATCGTCGGGTTTTATAAGTATTCTGCCGTGAAGATCGGAAAATTCGACGTTTTCGGCGGCGCTTGCTATCTCGTCGGGGGTCAGTCCCGCGCAGTACAGCGCGCCGACTATGCTTCCGACCGACGTTCCGACACACAGGTCAAAATCCATTCCGCATTCTCGGAATGCTTTGAGCGCGCCGACTTGAACAAATCCGCGCGCTCCGCCGCCGCCGAGAACAAGCCCGACCTTAGGTCTGTCCGCTTTCTTTCGGCCGCCGAAAATCATATTAAACTTTATCTTCCACCATATTGCAGAAGTATTTGTGAATGCGGTTGTCGCGTTGCATAACTTCGGGGTGGAATGTCGTTGCGAGGATGTTGTCCTGCCGCACAGCGACGGGCTTTCCGTCGTACTCGGCGAGGACCTGCACTCCGCTTCCCACGCGTGTCACGATCGGCGCGCGTATAAACGCCATACCGACGGTCATTCCGTCGAACTCGCCTTCGCCTACGAAGCTGTTTATCTGTCTGCCGTAACCGTTGCGCTTTACATCTATGTCGAGCAAACCGAAGCACGGGTTTTCGCCCTCGACGCGCGACGCAAGAAGAATAAGTCCGGCGCACGTACCCCATACCGCCATACCCGCCGCAATGCGCTCTTTAATGGGTATGAACAACGGTTCGACATTCGGCGCGGGCGGAGTTTCCAATATCTTGCGTAGCGTAGTGCTTTCGCCGCCCGGAATGATAAGTCCGTCGACGGTAGCCAGCTCGTCCACCGTGCGCACGGGAACGGTAACGATCTTCTTGTTGATCGACGTGATCATCTTCAAATGCTCGCTGACCGAGCCCTGTAATGCCAATACACCTATTGTCATAAATCACCTTTACAATTCGTAATTAATAACGCGTAAGACGTAATGTCGGGGCGCTACGCTCCGATCTGTTTTACCCGCCGAAGCTGTATTCCGATTCCGCACTGCGCTTTACGCATTCCGCATCAAATTATTTACCAGCCGCGCTTGGCGAGCCGCTCGCTGTCGTCCATATTTTCCACATCGATACCGCGCATAGCCTCGCCCAGACCCTGACTGGCATTGACGAGCATTACCGGATCGTTATAGTACGCAACGGCTTTGACGATAGCTTCCGCACGGCGTTGCGGATCGGACGACTTGAATATGCCGCTGCCGACGAATACGCCGTCCGCACCGAGCTGCATCATAAGCGCCGCATCGGCAGGAGTAGCAATGCCGCCCGCCGCGAAGTTGACTACGGGAAGCTGTTTTGTCTTGGCGACGAGCTTGACGAGGTCGAGCGGAGCGCCTATATCTTTTGCGTATGTAGCGAGCTGTTCGACGGGCAATGCCGAAACCTCCGCGATCTGCGTGCGCATTTTGCGCATATGCTTGACCGCCTCGACTACATTACCAGTTCCCGCTTCGCCCTTCGTGCGGATCATCGACGCGCCTTCGGCTATGCGTCGAAGCGCTTCGCCTAGATCGCGCGCGCCGCATACGAACGGAACTTGGAACTTGTTCTTGTCGATGTGGTACATATCGTCGGCGGGAGTAAGGACCTCGCTCTCGTCGATATAGTCGATACAGATCGCCTCTAAAATCTGTGCCTCGACGAAATGACCGATACGCACCTTTGCCATAACGGGAATGGTGACCGCGTTTTGAATCTCGTTTATCATTTTGGGATCGGACATACGCGCGACGCCGCCCTCTTTTCTAATATCGGCGGGCACACGCTCCAAAGCCATAACAGCCACAGCACCTGCGTTCTGCGCTATCCTCGCCTGCTCGACGTTGGTGACGTCCATAATTACGCCGCCTTTCAACATCTGCGCGAGATTGCGGTTAAGCAACCGTCTGTTTGTAACCGACTTATCGTCTTTTACTGCCATAATAATCTCCTTAACTGCGGGTCTGCCCCGAATTTAATACCTTAAAAACATTCGAATGTATGCGGACGGCACACCGCCGCACGAGTATGCGTTCTATTCCGCCGCGACGACGTTCACTTGCAGTTTGCCGGACACTTCCGCGAACGGCTTGACCGTTACCGTATATCTGCCGAGCGCCTTGATCGGTTCGGGAATGACTATCTTCTTTTTGTCGAGCGTAATGCCGAGTTCTGCGAGCGCATCCGAGACCTGCGCGGTATTGAGCGAGCCGAACAGCTTGCCGTTAGCGCCCGTTTTTATCTTGACCGCAACGGTTATACCCGCCAGTTTTTTGCAAAGCGCAACTGCCTCGTCGTGTTCTATCTTGCGCCGCCGTTCTTCCGCCTCTTTCGAGATCTTGATGCTGTTGAGCGCGGTAGCCGTCGCGGGTTTCGCCAATCCGTTGGGGAACAGATAATTGCGCGCGTAACCGTCCGAAACGTCCACCACCTGCCCTGCCTTGCCCTGCGCCTTTACATCTTTGATAAGTATAACTTTCATTGTCCTTTTCCTCTCTCGATATTTTATCATTGCAATACGTAAATGTCAACTATTTTGAGAATATGCCGCTACCGCCGAGCGCACGACTCCGTCAGTCTTTCGACAAAAAATCCGTCCAAAATCTGAGATTGAGTATAACGTCGCACAATCCGACTATCGAACATACGAACAGCACTATCTCGAACACGCACATAACGGCGGCAATTATAAAAGATACCGCATACGCCGCCGCCCGCGCACGCCCATTAAACTTACCGGCGAAGAAAGCGACGAGCGTTATAAAAAAGAACGCCGTCGGAAGCGTTATGAACGCGTGCATTATGCACGCCGACAGTATATCGAACCCGCCCGCTATATCGAGCGCCAGCGACGCGACGAAAGCAGGCAAAAGGACCGTCCACAGATATGCGCGCGGACATTTCATTCGCGCGATCGGCGTGCGATCGACAACGGCTCCGCCCAAACAGCGAACGCTCCTCCGCAATCTCTCCGACGTAGCGCCGTCATCGTATGGCGAACACGATTTTCGGTTTATGAATACAACGGCGAAATATGCCAACGCGCCGACTATTCCGCCTACGTGAATACAATAGTACGGAAGATAGTCGGCAAGTTCTTCGCTCGCGACGTCCGAAAAGTATTTGATGACAGCGTCCGAGTATCCGTTGTCGGATTCGTCGAGTTTGTCGGTATGCGGCGGAAGATCGGCATTGCCGTACTCTTTCCTCGCAAAGTAATCGATTACGGGATCGGTGCGCTCCGCGATTATGTAGTCGGCGATTATGTCGGCCATCGGTCTGTTCCCGATCGCACGCACCGCGCCCAATCCGCAGAATCCGCCGAGTACGGCAGAAACGAACGCTACCGCCGCACATAAAAGATACGGTTTGACCTGCGCCGACAACACCGCGCCGAAAAAAGCAAAACAAGTCGCAAAGAGATATACGACGGTCAGAATATCGTAATTGAGCGTCAGCGCGAACACGCCGTAAAAAAGCAGGCACGCCGTCGGCAAATACGCGCCGAACCGCCTGTACAGCAAATACAAAGCAAGCACGATGGGCGCTAGCGTGAATATCGCGGCGGTCGGCATTGCTCCGGACATTACGAACAGAAAAAACAGTACGGCATACAGTGCGTACTCGTAGCGTGAAACCTTCCGTTGCGGCAAGTTTCTCAGTTTTTCGGCTATTGCGGCGCGTTGACGCGCGGCTTTTGTTCCGACTTCGGTCACCATTAGATTTTAACACATTTTTCGGATATAAGCAACATATGATATGAAATGCATAACTCCGTTCTCTGCGGAGATAATATAAAATGAGGTGTGGGCGGACGGACGCCCGTACCGGTCGGAAAAAACTTATATATAAGGAGAAATATTATGTACGATCTCAAATGCGGTCAAAAAGACTGCCGCCACAATCACGGCTACTGCTGTTGCGCAAAGTGCATCTGCGTCTCGCAAGGCACCGAATGCACTACCTATGAAAAGTCGCAGAACGATATGAAAACGGAAGCGTCGGCGGAATTCGCCAAGCCTGACAACTCCGTCGATACCGCAGTAGACTGCACGGCGCCCTGTCTGTTCAACCGATCGAATAAGTGCGTCGCAAACGGCATTACGGTATCCACCGCCGACGACGGCACTGCGGAATGCCTCACATTCATTAAAAAATAATCAGAGCAACAAAGTCTTATCCTCGCCCATGCCCGCCATGCCGTCGAGGATATATTTTTTGCCGTTTTCGTCTCTCACATAACCCGACATTGTACCGAACGCCACATAATAATCGATACTGACGACCAGCGCGTGAATGACCATCGGATTGATGCCGACGACGTTTAGCGCAACGTTCACCATATCGTATTCGTCTGTCACGCGCCACGTTGCACTGCCGTCGAACTTATTACACTTAGGTTCGCGCTCGAACGTGACGGGCGGAAGCAAGCTGGTCGCGCCTTCCAACCAAATCAAATTTTCGTTGTAGTCACGCTGATCGACCGACTGATTGCGCGTCAAATTGAGTCCGAAAAACCTACTCTCGCCGTCAATATCGAGTTTGCCCATCGTCGTTACCCAATCGTAATGCGCGCGGCGCGGATAGAACCCCTTGTGATCGTCCACCACCGCCGTACATTGTCCGTCGGTATCCATACGCCTGCCATTTACAACGATATGACCGTTCGCTTCGAAAAGATCTTTCTGACTGTACAGCGGACGGTTATTGCTATGCGGGAACGGAATGCTGACTACGCTCGGACGACTGACACGCGACAGCTCGAACCCGTATTCTATTACGTCGCCGTTTCCGTTCTTATGCCTGCCCGACACGCGGCAAACGCCCGCCTCGAACGTATTGACAAACTCTATCTCCCCGTCAGCAAAAACAGCGCGAGTAACAGATCCGCCGAGCAGATTGCCCGCGACTGCGGCAACGCGCGGTTTGAGCGTCGCGTCGAAATTGTACACCTTGCGCGTGCGCTTATCGAAAAACAGATGAACGCACTTGCCGATAAGTCCCATATCGCAACAGGCGGCAAGAAACATTCCGTCCGGAAGATTTACTTCGACGGCTTCCCACAGCGTCAGTTTGAGCTTATTGAATGCCTGCGGCGCACGGGTCGGACGTTTGAGCCTGACAAGATCCAACTCCTCGAACTCGCTCTCGAATGTGCCGAATACGCAACGTCCGCGCTCGTCCGCAATGCTTTTAGGCGTGGGAACGCTCCGCCGCTTTTCGGATATAAACTTGCTGTATTCGCCCATACCCGTATTATACCACAATTTACGTCGCTGTCAATACCGAAACGCGATTCTATAATACTTCTTCACTCTTTACTATTTCGGCGGTATCTCGATCCCGCATTCCCGATTTTCGAATACAAAAAACCGCCGTTCCGCGATTGAAACGACGGTTTATATCGTCAGTCTATTTTAGCACCGCATCCCTTACAGAACCTCGACCCGACGATGCTCTTCGTTCCGCATTTGCGGCAGAACTCATACTGCGGTTCTTCTGTCGGTTTCTCCGCTTGCGGCTGTGCCGCAGTCTCCGCTCCTTCGACAGCAGGGACGGTTGCCGTCTCGATTACGGGCGCAGGATCTTCGGTGACGACCGCGCGACGGCGGCGGGCGGAGTTATTTTCCGCACTCGTGTCGAGAGTGTGTTTCACTCTGTTGAGCGGGCGTATCCAAGTAAACAGTATCCACGAGAACGCCAACAACATCGCCATCACTCCGCCGAAAATAAACGATCCGTAAAGCGAAATATTATCGGGGTTGCTCTCCATAATGATAATTCCGCCGCCGGCACAAACAAGGGACAGGATCGCGAATCCCATAAGATTCAGTGCCAAAAGCGTGTCTATTATCTTTCCGACGATGCCGCGAATACTCTTCATTTGCAACACCAACATCACGATCAGCTCTATGACGACGATAAGCATTGACACGAACAGTGCGGGTCCCGCAATATCGCTCGATGCGGCGGATGCGCACCAGGCTTTATTGCCGTCGGCGGACGTATACACCTCGTAGGTAAATGTGAGCAACGTCACAGTGATAAGCCCTATCATAACGAACGAATAGATAGGCAACGGCTTATCGGTTCTTTCGACGAGTTGTGCGATAATGATAAATACGAATACAAGTCCGGTTATTATGAGCGATACGATCGGACCGGCCGCGATATACGCGCCGAACAAGTTGACCATAGAGATGTAGAAAAGCATCGCCGCAAACGTTATTATCGCGTCGAGACGGTACACTCTTCGGTCTTTCTTTACGATAAGTATCGTTATATTCTTGATGATGAGTACAAGCGGTATAACAGCCGCAACTATCATAAGTATGCCGAGCATCGTATACGCGCCGCCGCCCCAGCCTGCCGACTGTTCGACAAGGAACGCTTTTATGGATGCGCTGTTCGCGCTCGAAAAATACTGAAATACGTTGTACGTGCCGTTTTTGTCGTAGTATGCGGCAAACAGCAGTACGATCGTCGCCACCAAGAACAATGCGTTGATTATAATGAATATAGGCAACTTACCCTTGTTCTTTATGAATTCGTCCGTTTTTGCCGCCACTCCGCGTTTGCGCACGGTTGTCGCCGCCGCCTCGTAGGCAGGAGCGTTCGCCGCTACGGGCGCCGATCGAGGCTCTTCTTTCGGCTCTTCGCCCATCTTAGTGCCGCATTTATTGCAAAACGCCGCATTCGCGGGAACTGCCGCGCCGCAATTCCTACACAACGCCTTGACCGCTTCTTCTTTCGGCTCTTCCGCGATCGGTTCGGTCGGCTCTTCCGCAACCGGTTCGGCTTTCGGCTCTTCCGCGATCGGTTCGGTCGGCTCTTCCGCAATCGGTTCGGCTTTCGGCTCTTCCGCAACGGGTTCCGACTCGTCTACGGGCGCGGCAATGACAGGCTCGGCCTTTTTGGCGGGAGCTTTCTTTGCCGTAGGTTTTTTGGCAGCGGGTTTCTTTTCCGCAGTCGGTTTATCTGCGTTGCCTGTCTTTTTGGCAACCGACTTTTTCGTTGCGGGTTTTTCCGCAGGTTTTTGCACCGGCGTCGACTCGTCTGCGGGCGGTGCAGATTCCGTCTGCTCCGCTTTTTCGGCGGGAGCTTTCTTTGCCGCAGGTTTCTTTGCGGCGGGTTTTCCGGAATCCTGACCGTCGGTCTTTTGAGCGGTCGCTTTCTTTGCCGCAGGCTTTTTTGCCGTCGATGATTTCGAAGAACTCGCGCTCTTCGGTTTCGCGGACCGATTGCTCGGCGCAATCGCCGATTCTTCGGACGACGACTGCATATTGCCCAAAATTTCGGCGGCTTTTTTCAGCTGTTCCGCCGCTTCGGCAAGTTTTGCGCGCTCGTCATCGATGTCGGTCTTTTTTTTCTGTGCCATCGTTTCCTCCGTATATGATATATCTTTATAGATTATAACACATTATCATACATTAATCAATATCTATTTCGAATTTTTTTACGATTTTATCACTGTAAGATATACGTAACGTAGGCGTTTACAGCTATTCCATTTCTACCGTATATCCGTCGTATGCGACCGTAATATTGTATGGCGCCGCGACGGCGCATATGCCCGCGTAATCGAGATCGGTGTTATGCGAAAAATGCGTCGCGACGGTTTTCGCGCCATCGTTCAGCAATCCCAAACCGTGCATAAGTTCTATCTGATCGACCACGTCGAAAAGCCCCATATGCCGACTGCCCGCACCGCGCCGCACAGCGCCGTATGTGCTGTCGAACGTCGCTATGTCGACAAGGCACCCCCTGTCTTTCAGCCATTCGAACATAGATCTGTCGGGAACACCCGTGTCGTTGAGGAGCAATGCGCCGACGCCGCCGCGCCGAACGTAATAGACCAAACACTCCTCGCCCTGCGTGTGTTTGGCGGGAAGCGCCACTATTTCGACGTCGCCGTCTTTCACTTCGGAATAAGGCTTCAATGTCACGATCTCGATACCGCGTGCGACGCTTTCGCGCATTTCACGCGCCGTGTCAACGGCAAAAATCTCGCGCACCGTCGAGTTGCAGTATATCTTGACCGATTTCTCGGTGAGACCGTGAGCGAACGGCTCGCCGCGCATACAGAATTCCTGCGGATAACAGTGATCCATATGCGAATGAGTAATAAGCACGCGCTTGACTGCCGACAGATCCAGCTTGAACCTCAACATATGCATATATGTATCGGGCGGAAAATCGAACAGCGTGTCGCCGTCGATAAGTATTTGACTGCGCGTCCGTATTTCCTTTCCGCCGCGTTCCTTTGCCCGCCGACAGGTATCGCAATTGCAAAACGCCGCAGGAATGCCTTCGGCGGCGGCTGTACCCAAAAAAGTCAATTTCATTTGTTTTTCTCTGCCCGTTCTTCCGCTCTCGCCGTCAACGCTATGGTGTCCGCTTTCATAACGGGGGTCATAGGTATCGCGTCGATTCGCTCGACTATGGTCGGCACGGCGTAACGGGACAGGTCGGCTTCCACTTTCGATCTTATCTCGCCCGCGTCGTGTTGCTCACCGGTATAATACAGCGCTATCCGTGTTTTTCCGTCCGCCTTGTACTCGACGGCGCACGCGCCCGTAACGCCCGACATTTCGAGCATCGACGTTTCTATCTCTTTGGGATATACGCTTATCCCCGATATTTTGATTATGCGTTTGAGCCGCTGTATGAAATACAAATACCCGTCGCTATCCATATATCCGTAATCGCCGGTGCGCACGTACCGCTCGCCGTTCGTTTCGAAGAACACGCGTGCGTTTTCCTGCGGATTGTCGAGATAGCCTATCATCAGCGTGTCGCCGCCTATGGCGATCTCGCCCTTTGTTCCGACAGGGAGCGGCGCAGTGCCGTCGGGTTCGACGATCACGGCTTTCAGGTCGGACAGCATATATCCCATAGAACCGCGACGGTTATGTCCGTTATTGTTCACCGCGCAAACGGTGACCGTTTCGGTAAGACCGTAACCCTCGTACAGCCTGCCCGTCGCACCGACGCTCTCCATTCTGCCGTTGAACTCGTCGAGCAGGTCCTGCGGCGCGCAGTCGCCGCCTACGAACGCGAGATAGATATTGCGCAACGCCTTGCCGCAGAACCCTTTCTGTTTGAGCAACGCGCGGAACAGCGACGGCACGCCGATTATAAAATGCAGTTTGTTCTTTTTTATCAGCTTGACGCACAGCTTGGGGTCGAATTTGGGCATAAGCACGCTCACTCCGCCGTGTATCAGTATGGAATGAATGCACATCGTCAGCCCGAACCCGTGAAACATCGGGAGCGCCGCAAGCATATACTTGTCTTTCACGTCCGACGTTTCGAGCGCCTCCGCGCCCCGCCGCGCGAGCGAATTTACCGAATCGTCGCTAAGCTCGATTATCTTCGGCTCGCCGCCGGTGCCGCCGCTGTGCAGGTACACGCCGGTCGTGCCGCCGTCGCGCACAGGCTTTTCGGGAAGCGCGCCTACGGGCATACCGTCGTAGCGTATGATGTTCGTCATATCGCCTTTATACGGTTTTACCTTAACATCGAACAGCGCGCGCAATATCGGAGAAAGCGACAGCGCGGGGTGTATCGAGATTATCGGATAGTCCGCCGCGAGCGGACCGTATTTATCGAGATTTATTGACAGAGTGATGAGCAGTTTGGACTTCGCGCCCGCCATAAACTTCTTTAACTGATTGAGCGGCGCGAGCGGATGCACCATATGCGCGATAGCGCCCAAACGGTTGATCGCGTAAAAACAGTACACGCATTCGGGCGTATTGGGCATACATACGGTAACTACGTCGCCCTCTTTGACGATCGCCGAAAGCTTCGCCGCCGCCTCGTCGATCGCGGCGAACATAGCGCCGTAACTTATCGACTTGCCCATATATAAAAGCGCCTGCGACTTGGGATCTTTATCGCAATATCCGTTAAGCATTTCGTAAAGCAACATAAATTTTATACCTCTCCGATTATATTCATTTACAGCCTGTATCCGAGACACAGGCACAACAATATTACAAGTCCCGCGATCGCGACCTGATGTATTACGTAAAACAACAGCGCGTGCCGTCCGACAAACCGAAACGGCTTATTCCATTTTCCGTCTATCGCGGGTACGAGCGACACGCGCGCGGAATACGCCGCCTTGCCGAAGTACACGCCGAGCAAAACCGCGCCCACCTGCGGGAACAATCCGAACCAGTCGTCGCCGAACCCGTGCGTGCCGATTATATAATCGAACATATGCGCAGGCGTGAATACCATGTCGTAAGGTCTGCCCATATTCCAATATTGCAATCCGATACCTGCGGCGCATATCGCAGTACCGAGCGCGAGCGGCACCAGAATATTGACGTACTTATTCCGTCTCGTAAGGTTGTCGACCGCCGCCGCGCAAAGAATGCACAGCGCAATACAATGGAGTATCCCGAATATTATTCCGTCATCGAGAATGCCGATCGCCTTGACGATAAACGTCGCGCCCGTAAACACAAGCGAAAACACGCCGAGCGCTGCGCCCCGCCGAATATTGTCGCGCGAAAACGCGCAACTCGTTCCGACGAGGAACAGAAAAAGAAACACAAAAATATAATGTCCGTAGAACCTCAAATCGCTTTGCATATATTCGAGCGCGCGAGCGCGCATCCACATAACGAACGGATTTTTTACGGAATCGAAATTCGAAAACCACGTTCGAATATACGCGAAGTCGAACATAAGGTGATCGAAGCACATCAAAATCACGGCAAGTCCGCGCAGGAAATCCAGCTCCCACACACGCCGCCGTTTGTCGCGGTATAGCGCATTGACCGTGCTTACGCTCTCCATAGAGTTTATTATACTACTTTTGCGCGAAGATAGCAATTAAATTGAGAATTCAATTGATCCCCGATCATTACCGGAATTTCCCTATCAGCACCCACACGTCGGCGGGAGTGACGCCCGGCACTCGCGACGCCTGACCGATAGACAGCGGCTTGGCTTGCATCAGTTTTTCGCGCGCTTCGAGCCGCAATCCGTCGATACTGCGGTAATCTGTATCTTCGGGCAGACGCATATTTTCGAGCCGAGATTTCTCGTTAAGCTCCGACTGTTGGCGGCGCAGATAGCTGTCGTAACGTATCGCCGCATACACTTCGAGCCGCGCAGGCGCGGACACGCCGCGCAGAACGTCGCACATCCCGTCGAACAGTTCGAGCGTAACGTTCGGCCGTTTAAGCACCTCTTCCACGCTCATAGCGCGGGCGCCGCTCTCCCCTGCCGCGTCGAACAGGTCTTTGACGACGGCTTCTGCAAGCTGTGTTTTGACAAGTTCGCGGCACTTTTCGACATCCGATTTTTTATCGGCGAGCAGTTTGCGACGTTGCTTATCCACCGTGCCGTAAGGCACGGCAAGCTCGGTGAGCCGCAGATCGGCATTGTCCTGCCGCAGGCTCAACCGACATTCCGCGCGTCCCGTAAGCATTCTGTACGGCTCGTCGCTTCCGACGGTAACAAGGTCGTCGCACATCACGCCGATATAGCTGTCGGTGCGGTCGAGAACGAGCTGTTCCATTCCGCGCAGGTACGCCGACGCGTTTATACCGGCGAGCAATCCTTGCGCCGCCGCTTCTTCGTAACCGCTCGTCCCGTTGACCTGCCCCGCGAAAAACAAGCCGTTTATACGCTTACTCATAAGCGACGGGTAAAGCTCGCGCGCATCGATACATTCATACTCTATGGCATATGCGTCGCGCACGATCTCGACGTTTTCCAGTCCTTCTATCGACCGATACATTTCTCGCTGAACGGCGGGCGGCAACGACGTGGAAATGCCCTGTATGTACCACTCGTCCGTGCCCGCGCCTTCCGGTTCGAGAAAGAACGCGTGGCGCGGCTTGTCCGCAAACCGCACTATCTTATCCTCTATCGACGGACAGTAGCGAGCGCCCGTACCTGTGATAAGTCCCATACTGCGCGGCGATTCGGGTAGCGCCCGTCTTATTATGTCGTGGGTACGCTCGTTGGTGTAACCGAGATAGCACACCGAACTGTTTTCGGGCGGCACTTTCGTGAGCGTCGAGAACGTATACGGCACGTCGTCGCCGCGCTGAACGGTCAGTCTGTCGAAGTCTATCGTCTTGCCCGCAAGCCGCGCGGGCGTGCCCGTCTTGAACCTGCGCAGCCCGAATCCCAAACTTTTAAGCGACCGCGCGAGATGATCGCTGCGCGAAAAACAGACAGGTCCGCGCTTTTGCACAGACCGCCCGCAAATTATGGTGCTGTCCATATACACGCCCGTCGCGATGACGACGACGCGGCATTTATATATGTTTCCCGTCACGCACTCGACGGTAAAATCTTTGCCCCTGCGCGCGATCTTCTTTACTTCGTCCTGCCGAATCGAAAGATTGTCGGCGCACTCCAACGCCGATTTCACAAACGCGTGGTATTTATACTTATCCTCTTGCGCGCGAAGCGAACGCACCGCAAGTCCTTTCGACGAATTGAGCATACGTATCTGCGTCGCGCACGCGTCTGCGGCAATGCCCATAAATCCGCCGAGCGCGTCCAACTCACGGACGAGATGCCCTTTGCCCGTGCCGCCTATGGACGGATTGCACGCCATATATCCGACGTTGTCGGGAGTGATCGACGTGACGAGCGTTTTGACGCCCGTCTTGGCGAGCGCAAGCGCCGCTTCCACTCCCGCGTGTCCCGCACCGACGACTATCGCGTCGTAATAAATAACCGAATTTGCCATACGGTTTAATTATAGCATTGTGCAATTATAAAATCAAGCGCGGCGCATTGCTTGATTTATATTCGCTCCTCACTTCTTCACTTTTCACCCTTCACCCTTCACCCTTCACTCTTCACTCTTCACTCTTCACTATTACTATTCCCGTCACGTGTCGATAACAAAGCGTGGAATTTATTTTACCGAGATCGCGCACTCCACGCTGTCCGCAAGCGTTGTATGTTCGGCTTTCCATTTGAGGATGCGGTTGGGTATCCACAGCGAATAAATGCCGAGCGTTACTGCGGATAGCAAAAACCACTTGATATAGTTTCCGAACAGTCCTCTGCCCGTGCCGTCGAACACGAGCCGTTTGCCGTCGTAAACACGATGTTTGCACAGCCACCGCTCTTTTAAGCACAGGGCGAAAGGCAACGCGAGTCCGAACGTCGCAACAGATAAAAACCCGCACAGCAGATTATACCCGAACAGTGCGAACGCGCCGCCGTCGAACGTGCCGCCCAACTCGGCAGACTCGCCCGCAATATGCGTATGTTTCGCCTTCCACGCTTCGATCTTCGCCGCAACGAAAAACCCGTAAATGCCCAATGTTATTATCGTCAGCAGACCCCAACAAATCCACTTGCCGAACAATTGCAATCCTTTTCCGTCGAACGTCAGTCGCCTGCCGCCGTACAGCGTGTGCCTTGCCTTCCATCTCATCATCATACATAATGTCGCGGGATACGCAATTCCGAGCGTCACGACGTTCACGATATTGCACAGCAAAGTCCATCCGATACGTTGCAACAGCGTGCCGTCGAACGTACTCTTGCCGTCGCATTCCGGCACGAACGCAGGCGCATCGTTAACGCTACTATATGTTTCCGCCTGCGCAAGTTCGGCTTTGCGTCTTTCCGCTTCCGCTTGCGCAAGTTCGGCTTTGCGTTGTGCTTCGCGTCTTTCCGCTTCCGCTCGCTCGAGAGCGGCTTTGCGTTGCGCTTCGCATCTTTCGTGAGCACTGTTGACTGCCGCGACAAATCCGTCATAGTCGCGCGCTTTCGACAGACGCGACAGGTCGGACACGAACGCCTTTTGCGCCGCCTTGCCCTCCCACTTGCGCACCTCGCCTTCCAAATCGATCACGTACTCATTCATTGTCGCCTTAGACCCTAGTTTACCCAGACATATGACGGCGGCAATATTGAGAATAAATAGCGCAAATACACCGATCCATACTAAATACAACGTGATGCGCTCCATCATATGTATCTTATCTTCTATAATGTCGCAAATCGCCTCGAATTCTTCCTCCTTTTCCACAAACTCATCGTCATAGAAGGTATATCCGTCGGGATCCGCGCCGAGCGCTTCAAACGCCGCCGGAGCGCCCGCAAATTCGGCAATGTCCTCTTGCATACTTTTAACGGCACTGCTTAAAAACAGCCGAACGTCTTCCCAAGCGGACGCTACATCTTCATATCTCGGAGAATCGCCTAAATTATTATAACGATCGGAATAAACGCTTTCATCTACCCGATATGCTTTATAATCATAATACATATTTGAAGAATCAGCATTGTCAATATAATCATAAATACCCCAAATATCTACAAAGTACGAACTATCGCTACAAGTTATATGTAATTCTTTCAATTCCGACGCACCGACGGACGACGGCAGATTTTTATACATACCGACATACTCGTCGCGCCACTCGTCAAAGCTGTTCTCGCTCTCTGCGATGAACGCGCATATCGCTTCCGCCTTCGGCAGAGCGGTTTCCAGATTATTCAATTCCTTCGCCGCCCGTTCCAGCGCGTCGCTCGACTGTCTGTAACTCGTGTTGATCGCGGCGGGGACAGCGACCGCATCTAAATACGCCACCGCTTTTTCCGCGCCGAATATATCGATACGTTTACCAATAGCGAATTCACCTAAAAACCCTATAACCGCAGACGCAAACGATATAACAAACAGAATGGGAAAAACAACAAACTTCTTTTTGAACTTTACGAAAAACGAAATAACGATCGGCGTAAACGTAAAAAACGACAGTAACGTCGCCAATACGCCTTTCATCGTTCGATGCGCACGGTGCCGCGCCGCATACTCTTCCGCATCGCTTTTGGTTATTTCAGTCGCCGCGAGCGTTTCAGAATTTTCTTCCATAATTTCCTCCGCACGAATAGTACGGATATATTATAGCCATAATTATAGCCATAGTCAAGTATTTGACAATACTGTATAATATAAAAATGATAGTTTACGATCCGTTTTGGGCGACGCTCAAAGCTAAGGGAATATCAACGTACACGCTGATAAACAAATACAATATAAGTAGCGGCACGCTTGACAGAATGCGCAAAGGCAAGGGCATAAGCACGCTGAAAATAGACGATTTCTGTCGAATATTGGACTGCCGCATCGAGGACATAATCGAATATAAAAACGATTGAATTTCACACACGCAAAAAGCCGCACACGCGGCTTTTTATATTGCGATCCATACGACTACTTGATCCGTCGCAAGCGGTCACCGCCTATTCACTTCTTCACTCTTCACTATTATCTCTTCACTATATTATGGGGAAACGATCCGAATTATATAGTCTTTACGTCTATCCACATACTGTCGAGTTCGGTGTTCATTTTAATGCCGAAATCGCGCATAACGCCGCAACGCGCCAATACTTCGGGAGGGGGGAACATCATATCGACGTACATATCGCGAAAGCCTTCGTAATAATCGTCCTCGAACTCGTCGTCGTCGAGTATCGCCTGTTTGGCGTCCTCCATCACGCTTTTGACCGCGACGGACTCGCCCATCCAATCGAAATTGATAGCGGCGTATTCATAAGTATTAATGAATTTAAGGAAATAGTTTGCCGCTTCCGTATTTTTAGCGTACTTGGGTATTATCCAACCGTCCACCCAAACGTTGCTCCCCTCTTCGGGAACGGTGTAATAGAAATGGTCGCCGCCCTCCTCTATCATAATAAGCCCCGCGTCGCACGACCAGAAAAAGCCGAGCCAAGCGTCGGTCGTACCGGCGAGCATATCGTTCTTGCCGTCGTCCACCTCGTACTTACATATGAGCGACTTTTGGGCGACTAGCGCGTCCTGCGCCTGTTTTATCGCTTTGTTGTCCACTTCCGAAAAATACGATATAAGCTCGGTTCGGTAATCGTCGTTGTAATCGGTAAAGCCGTTCGAAAGTTGCGACAGCTTGTCGCGGTTGGCGTAAATACGCGCAAGCGAGTACGCGTCGCGGACGCTGTCTTTCATCAGCGTGCGCTTTCTGCCGCTCTCTTTGAGCCATTTATCGCTCCACATAGCTTCCCAGCTTTCAAGCTCGGACGAGCCTGCTTCTATATGGTTTACGTCGTACATAATGCCGAACGTGCCCCACACATACGGCACGAAATACTCGTTGTTTTCATCGAACGGTTTGATCATATCCGCAAGCCCGTCATAGAAAAGATCGGGTTCGGCGGGATCGAAAATTTCGGTATCGACCTTTTGCGCAAGACCGTCTTTTATCATTCGCTCCGCCATATAGTCGGACGGGCAAACCAGATCGTAGTCCGCTTTCTGCGTCTCTATGCGCATTATCATCGTCTCGTTGGTGTCGAACGTGTCGTAATCGACTGTAATGCGCTTGCCCGTCTCTTCCTCGTACCAGCTCTCGAACTCCTCTATAAGGCTCTCTTCGATGTAGTCGCCCCAGTTGTATATTTTGAGTATCTCGCCGCGCGGCGTACAGCCGAGCGCGGTCATCGACGACAGTCCGACGGCAAGCGCGGACAGCACGGTCATAATTCTTTTTCCTTTCATTTCGCCGCCTCCGTCTTTTTACGACGCGCGCTTACAACGTTTAATGCTATAAGAACGGCAAGCACGGCTACAAACAGCACCGACGACAGCGCGCGAAGAGTCGGGTCTGCGCCGCGTTTTGCAAGCGCGTTATAAAGATAGATGGGAATGGTCTCCACTCCGCCGTTGATGAACTTGGATACTATGAAATCGTCGAGCGACAGCGTAAACGCCATAATGAATCCGCTTATCATTCCCGACAGCAACTGCGGCACGACAACGCGCAACATCGAGCCTATCGGCGACGCGCCGAGATCGAGTCCAGCCTCGTAAAGATTGGGATTGAGCTGAGACAGTTTGGGTGTTACGGACAGAATGACGTAAGGCACGGTTATCATAGTGTGCGCGATTATGAGCGCCGCCCAGCCGTAATTGATGTGTATGGCAAGGAAGAACATCATAAACGCAACGCCCGTCACTATTTCGGCATTCTCCATAGTGATGTTCGCGACAAAGTTCGCCGACGCCTTATACCGACGTTTCATATAATATATGCCTATCGCCGCCGACGTGCCGAGTACTGTCGCGAGCGTCGCGGAAATGAACGCTAGCAGCATAGAGTTTCCCAGCGCGCCCATTATCTCCGAATCGGTAAACAGATTTTTATACAGCTCGATCGAGAATCCGCTCCACACGCCGAGCGCTTTCGCGTCGGTGAACGAGTAGATTATAAGGATCAGAATAGGCACGTACATAACGAAGAGCATTACGCCCACGAACGCCCAAATGAGAGCGGACTTGACTTGTTTTTTCACAGCACGCCTCCCACTTCGGTATGTCCTTTCGTTATGCGGTTGGCTATGATCACCGTCACCGCGATGAGCAACAGCAGTATGAGCGAGTACGCCGAACCGATATGCCAGCCGCCGCTGTTCCTAAACCATTGATCGATTACGTTGCCGAAGAGATAGGTCGACGTGTCGCCGAGTATGTCCGAAATGGCAAACGTAGACACGGTCGGCATAAACACCATCAAAACGCCCGACACGATACCGGGAAGAGACAGCGGCAATTTGACTTTGAACAGCGTCGTCACACCCGACGCGCCGAGATCGTGCGACGCTTCGACGAGCGACTTGTCCATTCCCGACAGCACCGAGTAAAGCGGCATAAGCATAAACGGGAAAAAGTCGTACACCATTCCGACCGTAACCGCCGTCCAAGCGTTCGTCACGTCCAGAATGTGCAAAACTATCTTCATCGCGTATGTGCGGAGCAACGAATTTATCCACATCGGCAAAATGAACAGCATTACGAGAATAAACTTTTTATTGAGCGTCGACGACGTGAGCGCCAGAGCGAGCGGATACGCCAAAAGAAAACATACCGCCGTCGTTATGAGCGCGACGAGAAACGACTTGCCCATTACCGCCATTATATTCGGGCGGGTGAAAAAATGCCCGAAGTTGCCGAACGAGAAATTCCCGTCGATGTCGGTGAACGCATAGTATACCATTATACACAGCGGCACGACTACAAATATTATGCTGAGCGCCATATACGGCATAGAAAACGCCGAACGCCGAATGCCGCGTATTTTTTTGACCGTCGGCTTGTACGCTCCGACCGGCTTTTCGACAGTTTTATCACTCATCGCCGTCGCCCTCCGCCGTTTTTTCCGCATTCGCCGCATTGCCGTCCGCACCGCTCGCATCTTCCTTTTCGACGCGCGAGACAGCAATGTCCTGCGGCGCTATCTTTATGCCGACGCGGTCGCCTATGTCCCATTCGTCTACGGTATCGATAAAGAAGTCGTTGTCGTCGTCCGTATATATCTGCACTTGATAATACGAGCCTTTATAAAATGTCTGCGTAACGTTCGCGCCGATCACGCCGTCGTCCTCATCGTCTGTCAACTCGATCTTGTCGAATGGAATGCTCACCTTGACTTCCTCGCCCTTTTCGAGTCCGAAAGTATTGACGAACTCGAATTCGCCGCCGCAGAAGTATACGGTGTTTTCACCCGTCACTTCGCCCTTGAACTCATTGACGACCTTTAATTTTTTCATTATGTGAATGCCGTCGGGAAGCACCGACAGCCACACCTTTTCGCCGACCTTGTACTCCGTAGTATTCTGCACGGTGAATTGATAATCGCGCGCGAGTATTTCCATTTCATAGTATGTACCCTTGAAAACCGTAGAAACAACCTCGCCTTCCAACGTGCCTTTTTTGCGGTCGAGCGCTATATCTTCGGGACGTATAACTAGGTCGACCCGCTCGTTCTTGCCGAACCCCTTGTCCAAGCACTCGAACGTCGCGCCGCAGAACTCGACGCGGAAGTCTTTGGGCATAACGCCCGACAGAATATTGCTCTCGCCGATAAAGTCGGCAACGAACGCATTGGCAGGCTCGTCGTATATCTTTTTGGGCGTGCCGTATTGCTGGACCGCTCCGTCCGTCATAACGACTATCTTGTCCGACATAGTGAGCGCCTCTTCCTGATCGTGCGTGACGAATATGAAAGTAATGCCGATGTCCTTGTGCATTGCCGCAAGTTCCATCTGCATCTCTTTGCGCATTTTAAGGTCGAGCGCGCCGAGCGGCTCGTCGAGAAGCAATACTTTGGGTTCGCATACGATGGCGCGGGCGATGGCGACGCGCTGTTGCTGACCGCCCGAAAGTCCGGTCACGTCGCGGTGTCCGTATGCTTCGAGATTGACGAGTTTGAGCACTCGCTCCACCTTTTCGCGTATCTCGTCTTTGGTGAATCTGCGATAAATCGGCTTACCCTTTTTATCGACCTCGCCCGTCGGTATCTTTTTGAGTTTCAAGCCGAATGCGATGTTCTTGAACACGTTTAAGTGCGGGAACAGCGCATACTTCTGGAAAACCGTATTTATGGGGCGCAGGTGCGGCGGTACGGTCGTTACGTCCTGCTTTTCGAGGAATATCGAACCTTTAGTGGGCAGTTCGAAGCCGGCTATCATTCGGAGCAACGTCGTCTTGCCGCAACCCGACGGACCGAGCAACGTGACGAACTCGCCGCGCCGCACCGCAAGGTTTACGTCGTCGACGACCGTTATTCCGTCAAACACCTTGCTGACGTTCTTGATCTCGATGATGTTGTCGAACTTCTCTCTCGTAGGAGCAGCCATTCTTTTGTTCTCCTTATGCTAAAATGTCGGTGGGCAGGACACCCACAGTATTTTGCTTATTCCGTCCGATACGTTCTTTATGTAGTGCTTGCGATCGGACGAGAAATAAAACGTATCTCCGGCATTCGCCCGCTCTTCTCTGTCGCCCACTACGACGCATACCGCACCGCTGAGTACGTAGCCGAACTCCTCGCCCTCGTGCGGAATGTCCGCGTCCGTGCTCTCGCCGCGCGCAAGCTCTACGATCACAGGCTCCATAGCGTTCTTCTGCGCCGTCGGCACTATCCAAGTGACAGTCTCGCCCTCATACTTCTTTTCGAAAAAGTCGTCGGACGTGAATACGAGCCGTTCGCTGTCGTCGTCCGCAAAGAATTCGGATAACTTGGAGCCGAGCAACGTCAGTATGTCGATAAGCGTCGCTATCGACGGCGACGTAAGATCGTTTTCGAGCTGACTTATAAACCCCTTGCTAAGCTCCGCACGGTCGGCAAGTTCCTCTTGCGTAAGTCCGTTTTTGAGCCGCAGATCGCGCAGCTTGGCGCCGATAGTATGACCCGTCTTGCCGTCGTTCACGATTCCTCCGAAAGTTTAATTAAAGTTGATTTTTTGTTTAGTTTTATTAAACCCGAATGATTATATATTATACGGACGTATATGTCAAACAAAATGAGGGTATATTTGACAAAAAATGCGATAAATGCAAAAAAAGTGCGACCGATTTACCGATCGCACTTTCGATGTGACATATTAATTTACACCGTTGAGAATTAGTTAGAGCAAAAAGCCGATTTTATATATGAACTCGCTTACCGAAAATTCGGATCAATTCTCTTCCGCGACGGCTCCGCTTTCTTCGGCGGGTTGTTCGCCGGCCCCTTCGTTCGCCGCAGGTTCGGTCTTCGCAGGTTCGGTCGAAGTTTCGGGTTCCAAATCGGATTGTTTGGTGCGGGCGCGCAACTTCTTTTTGATGTCGCGCTTGCGCTCGGCGGGTTCTTTCGCCGCCTGTTCCAGTTCGGCAAAGAACGCGTCCTGTTCGGCGGGATCGGTGATCTCGGCGGGACTGTACAGCGCCTCGTCGACAGGCTTGCCGTCCAAGTAATCGATAAGCGGCTGAATATTTTCTATCTTCACTTCGTCGACGGGCGTATTGACCGCGTTCATAAGAAATGTGTCGTCGTCGGTCAAAATGTTAGCCGTCTTTATCTGACGGATCTTCCACGCGATCGAAAACTTCTCGGTACGCGAAAGCTCTTCCAACTCGAACCCGCCCTGAACGTAGAACACGGGAATGAACTTTTCATACGCGACGCTTATCGAAGAATCCTTGATACGGCGTGGCTTATCCGCGCGGTACGGTGTCATACCCACGCCGCAGATGATAAGTCTGCGAAAAATCGCGTCGAAATAATCGGAAAACTTTTTAAGTCCGGAAACGACGTTGTCGCGCACCGACCCGATATAAAGTATCTTGTCGTAGCCGACGAACATATCCAAACGCACCTTGTCTGCGGGAACGGCGTCGCAACCGAGCGCATTGCCGATTATGTCGACATACCGTTTTACATAGCCGTGATAAGAATTGAAAACGATCAAAAGTTTACCTTTCATTTCAGCCTCTTAAACCTTTAATGTTTTAATTATACACTATCGGGCGTGATTTTTCAACTGTTTTGACGCAAACAAAAAACGCCACGTCCCCCTTTCTCTTATATCGCTGATCTATCGAAAAATGAGGAGACAGACGCTCCTCATTTGCTATGTCGTATACTGTTTATGATAAACTTATCGTAACTTGCACACTGCCGTTTCCTGCGCCGAGCAAGGATTTAAGTTCCGATACGGAATAGCCGTTGATTTTGCCCAATCTCGTATAAGACCACGAATTGATACCGTAGAAAAGAACTATTTGATTCCCCGAATAAAGAATGACGTCGCCCGCTTGTGCGGTGATTTCGGTATTGTTCGTCGGCAAACTGAAACCCAAACTTCCGACTTTTTCAAATCCGCCGTAGTCGTTTGCCGTGTATATTACATCGCCTTGCTTTAACCTTTCGACAAGCGCAGCTACCGACGGATTTTCGGCAAGCGTTATTCCCAATTTGTTTCCGTTAACGGTTATATACATTTCGGTAATTTGCTCTTGATCGGGAATATCTGTTTCGGGAGTCGTCGTGTCTCCGCTTTAAGGCGGCTGTTAGGGCATTACGTCCGCTGAATCGCCGTTTTCTCTTCCCGTCGGCGGGAGTTGCGCAGAACTGTCGGTACACCCGACAAAAGCAAAACACGCGATCATTACAATAAAAATTATCGCAAAAAGTTTCTTCATATTCCCGTTTATTCGCTCCGGAATGTCGATTGGAAACTTGCCTGTAAAACCGCACGAATGTCTTTTTCGTCCATAACTTTATACCCGCCGTTCATAATGAGCGTACTCTTTACCATTCCGTCGAGCATTTCTCTCTTCGCGCCGAGTTCGGTGATGTTCATAACAAGTCCTATCTTTTTCATCCACGCTTCCATAATATCCAAACCCTCGTTCGCGATCTGCGCTTGCGACTTATCTTCGGGATCTATGCCCCAGACATTGACGGCGTAACGGGCAAGCTTAAACTCTGCCGCGCCGAACGGCAGGATATAGCGATAATACGGCATAGATACCGCCGCAAGCGTCATTCCGTACGTCGCATCGGTATATGCGGCTATTGCCTGACCGAGCATATGCACCATCCAATCTGTCGTTTTGCCCTTTGCAACGAACGTGTTAAGCGCCCACGTCGCAGTCCACATAATATTGGAGCGAGCCTCATAGTCGGTAGGATTTTCCACTGCCGTATTTGCACTGTGAATAAGCGAGCGCAAAAGTCCTTCCATAATGTAATCGGAAGTGTTGTCGTCCGTTCCCGAAAAATACTGTTCGAGAATGTGCGACATTATATCGTAAATGCCAGAAACCATCTGATACTTCGGAAGCGTGAACGTAAATTCGGGATTCATAATCGAAAACTTCGGGAACACCTTTTCTCCGAAAACGTGTCCTATCTTCAATTTTTGTTCGTGATTCGTTATGACCGCGCCGCCGTTCATCTCACTGCCCGTTCCCACCATTGTGAGAACGCAACCGACGGGAACAATATCACAGGTCGGCTCTTCGAAACGGATAAAATATTTTTCCCAAGCGTCGTCGCCGCAGTTTACCGAAACAGAAACGGCTTTTGCATAGTCGCACACCGAACCGCCGCCGACAGCCAAGATCAAATCCGCTTTCGCTGCTTTTGCGCGTTCTATGCCCTCGTTCAGTTTTTCAACGGTGGGATTGGGCATAACGCCCCCGTCCTCGTAAATATTTTTACCGTTTGCTTTGAGAATAGCAACTACCTTGTCATAAATGCCGTTTTTCTTTATAGACCCGCCGCCGTAAACAAGCAGTACGTTCTTGCTGTATTCGGGCAGTTCTTCGTTCAAGCCGTCGAGCGCGTCCTTGCCGAAATATAGTTTTGTAGGATTGCAATAAGTAAAGTTTCCTAACATAATCACATCTCCTTGAATTTAATTGTCTATCTTATAAAATTAGTCCGAGCGGTTTTTTCGGCTTGCGGCGCAGTAATTCCAGACCGCTTACCCGCTTCTATGCATTTGAGTATCCACGCCATATTCCGCGCGATATTCCTCATCGTCTGCATACCTTCCGCATCCCGCACAATCTCTTCGGGCGTATTGCCGTGTACCATATTCCAATAGGTAGAAGATATGATCGGCATTTGCGATATGCCCAAGTGCTTGGAGATCGCGTCGAGCGCCGACGTCGTACCTGCGCGTCTCGCCGACGCGATAACGGCGGCGGGTTTATGCTCGAAGTTTATTCCGCCCGCATAAAACAGCCTGTCCATAACCGACAATACCCTGCCCGACGGGTGCGCGTAATATACGGGCGTTCCGAACACAAACCCGTCCGCATACTTAGCTTTTTCGATCAGTTCGTTTACGCAATCGTTTGAAAACACGCATTTGCCTTTCCCTGCGCAACCGCCGCAACCTATGCAATCCTGTACGGGTTTATTTCCCAACTGCACTATCTCCGTTTCGATATTTTCGGCGTTGAGCGTTTCGGCAATCTCCGAAAGAGCGGTAAATGTGCAACCGTTCGCTCTCGGACTTCCGTTGATCAGCAATACTTTCATTTTTCGTTCTCCTTAACTGTTTTTATTATTTTGGCGGGAACGCCCGCGACGACTGCATTGTCGGGGACGTCTTTCGTGACGACCGCGCCCGCCGCAACTACCGCATTATCGCCTATTGTGACGCCCGAAAGAATCGTAGCGTGCGCGCCTATCCAAACACGCTTACCTATCTTTACCGACGCCGGCGACATATTTGCGCGCTTATCGGGATCGAAGTCGTGATCGATCGTCGAGATCACGACCTGCTGTCCTATAAGCGCATTATCCTCTATTTCTATTCCGCCTTGATCCTGAAAGCAACACCCCGAATTGATAAATACGTTTTTGCCGACTCTGATATTCATTCCGTAGTCCGCATTAAACGGCGGAAACAATCCGAACCCTTCGTCGACGGTCTGCCCGATCAACTCCGAAAACAGTTTACGCAATTCTTCGGGCGTGCGGTAGGCGTCATTCATTCGCACGGTTATTTCTCTCGCGCGGTTTGCCATTTCGTGCATATGCAAGTGCATATCCGATCCGGCTGCGATGTATGTAGATTTTTTCATTTCCTCTTTGAATCGTTCCGTATCCATAAATCGCCTCCGCATTACCGTACAAATATTTTACGTTATATCGGACAATATGTCAAATGCTTATATTTTATGCCATACCCATAATTGACACGCATATATATTTATGGTATTATCTCTATTATAAGGCGGTGCGGTATGGAATTACGGGAATTGAAGTATTTTTTGGCGGTTGCCAGAGAGAAAAGCATATCCAAAGCGGCGAAAGCGCTGTATGTCACTCAACCGAATTTATCGCGGCAAATGCAAAACCTCGAAAAAGAGACGGGGCAACAGCTCTTTATTCGCGGCACGCGAAACATAACGCTGACCGAAGCGGGCAATCTTCTTTATAAGCGCGCCGAAGAGATCATCGATCTGTATAACAAAACCGAGAGCGAACTCAAGGCTCCGATAACCGACGTCGGCGGAGATATTTATATCGGCGGCGGCGAAAGTTACGTTATGGGGCTTATAGCAAAAACGGCATACAAAGTACGCAAACAGTACCCGCAAGTGCGGTTTCACCTGTTCAGCGGCGATATGGTTGCCGTATCCGAAAAGCTGGACAAAGGACTTATAGACTTCGGAATTTTTATCGAACCCGCCGATCTTTCCAAATACGATCATATGCGCTTGCCGCTTACGGATACTTGGGGCGTTCTTATGCGCAAGGACAGCCCGCTTGCCGTCAAGGAACGCATCGCGCCCGAAGATTTATGGGATAAGCCGCTCATACGCTCCAAACACTCTTTGGAAAAAAGCATTATATCCGATTGGTTTCGCAAAAACGCGAAAGAACTCGACATTGCGGCGACGTACAACCTGATATACAATGCGTCCATTCTCGTGGAGGAGGGCGTCGGGTACGCCGTTTGCTTGGACAAACTCATAAACACGAGCGGCAACGGCAATCTCTGCTTCCGACCGTTATATCCCGAATTGGAATCGCATCTCGATATAGCTTGGAAAAAATATCAAGTTTTTCCGAAGTGCGCCGAAATTTTCTTAAAACGCTTACAAGACGATCTATAAAAAAACAAAAACAGGACTCGGTTGTTTCGAGTCCTGTTTTATTCGTTTTGATTTTTTCGGAATATGCGTATCCGTTCGGCGCTTTATAAATTTATTACGCTGCGTTTCGCAATGCCGATCTTAATAATTTTTGGCTTCCATCTGGAAGAAAGAACGCGGGTGCGCGCAAACAGGGCAAGCGGCAGGCGCTTCGTCGGCGACGACCATATGACCGCAGTTGAGGCAAACCCAAACGACCTGAACGCCCTTTTTGAAAACCTCGTTCTTTTCGATGTTGACGGCGAGTTTCAGGTAGCGTTCCTCGTGCGTCTTTTCGATAGCGGCGACTTTGCGGAAAAGTTCGGCGATATTGGCAAAGCCTTCCTTATCCGCTTCTTCGGCGAACGTCTTATACATATCCGTCCACTCGTAGTTTTCGCCCGCCGCCGCGTCTTTGAGGTTGGTGAGCGTGTCGGAAATACCGTTATGGAGAAGTTTGAACCACATTTTGGCGTGTTCTCTCTCATTGGCCGCCGTCTCTGCGAATATAGCGGCGATCTGCTCGTAGCCGTCCTTTTTTGCTTGTCCGGCATAGTAATCGTACTTGTTGCGCGCCATACTTTCACCGGAGAAAGCGGTCATAAGATTTTCTTTGGTTTTTGTCCCTTCGAGACTTTTCATAATATACTCCTTTATTTTCGGTCATTGACCGTTATTGACTTTTATGTTTGTTTGGATAAACGTTCTATTTAAGATCGGCGAATATAAGTCCCGCCGCGCCTATCATTCCCGCGTCGTTACCGAGCTGCGCCGTCAAAATATCGAAACGCGGCGTGCCGTAAAACCCGTAATTGCGGTCTTTGCAGTAGTTTTTGAGCTTATAAATGAGATAGTCGCCCTGAGCGCAAACCCCGCCGCCCAGAATGATCGCCTGCGGACGGAATATGTTGGCGAAGTTGAGCATTCCCTCGCCGAGATATTTAACGAAGTAATCGACCACTTCTATCGCGGCTTTGTCGCCCTGCTTACTGCATTCGAACGCCGTTCTGCCGTCCACGTCGTCGAGAGTTCTCGAAAACTTCCACATATCAGATTCGGGATGCGCGGTCATAGCATTTTTGGTCTCGCGTATGAGCGCGCTGGCACTGCAATACGCTTCCATACAGCCCCGTCTGCCGCACGTACACTGTTCGCCGTCGACGACAAGCACCATATGCCCGAGTTCGGCGCCCTTGCTCTCGTTACCCTCGTACAGCTTGTTATCGATGATTATGCCGCCGCCGACGCCCGTTCCGAGCGTAATGAATATCGTATTCGAATACATACGTCCCACGCCGAACATCGTCTCGCCGAGCGCCGCTACATTGGCGTCGTTGCTCACCTTGATCGGTTTATTGATATGCCGCGCAAGCTGTTCCGCCAGCGGAACGTTCTCCCAATTCAGGTTATACGCGCGGTCGACTGTACCCGTCACGGAATTGATCGCACCGGGACAGCCTATGCCGATACCTACGAAGTCGCGGTCTTTTGTATCGACCAACGACCATATGAGATTGCCTATATCAGCAATGATCTTGTGCTGACCGCCCGCGACGTCCGTTTTTACGCTGCCGCGTTTCAAGATGCTGCCGTCTCTGTCTATCACGCCGACTTTTATCGACGTGCCGCCTATATCAACGCCTACACAGTACATTTATTATCTCCGCTATTTGATTATTATAGTATTGATCGAAGAAGTAAGTTTGTCTTTTTCCGCTTTATCGCGCTCTTTCAGATAGTCGCTGAAAATATTGACGGCGCTTGTCTTATCGAGAATGACATATCTGCGCGTAACGGGCAGTTTTTTGGCGTCGGTACGAGCGCCGTTTGCCTTGCCGCCCTTCTTGGCCGCTTTCTGCGTCGGCTTTGATGATTTGTTGCCGCGCGTCGGTTCCGCTTTGCTTCCGCCCGAACTCACGTTCTTCTTTGCGGCGGACGGTGCACTCTTCGCGGCGGACACGCGCGCCGTTTGTCTCACGGCACGATCCGACGCAGGCTTTTGAGCACGCTCTATGGTTCGTATTTTGGGAATGTATCCGTCGCGATCGGCAATTTCGTATGACGATTCGTCGTCCGATTCCCCGTCGTCATTCGTATCCGCGACATTATACGTATCAGCGTCGTCGCCGATCTGCGTCTCGTCCGCATACCCGTCTCCGCTCTGCGCGTACCACGCACCGTCGGAGTCGACTTCCTCGTCTGTGGGCGGCAAATCGTACTCTTCTTCCGATTCGCCGAACGAATGCGCCGCGTCGTCCGTAAGATCGTCGCCGTCGACAATGCCGTCGTCGCCGTCTTGCGCGTACCACGCACCGTCTGCGTCAACATCGTCGTCGGGCTTAACGTCGTCGCCGTCGATTATGCCGTTCCCGTCGGCAGCAAAGTCGGCGCTCTCGCCACTTTCTTCTGCGCTCGGCGAAACGAACGGATCGTCGTCGACGTCCTCGCCGCCGTCTGCGCTTTCGCGTATGTCTTCGAACCCGTTCTCGCCTACTGCGGAATCGGACGCAGGCTCGGACGGTTGCGATCCGGATTCTTCTTTCTTGGTGCGGGTGATGAACGCAGGCACGGGCTCGTCGTCCTCGTACCACGCCTTTTCGTCGGGCGTTTCGTCGGGCGCGGGTTGTGCGTCCGTATCGTCGAACGTGTCGAAATCGGATTTATCGTCTATATGCGACAGCCCCACAAATCCGCTTTGATCCGACGCGATATGCGCGTCCGCCGCTTTGAGCCAATCGGGTTCTTCTTCCTCTTCTCTTTTGGCAGTGCGCACCACGTCTCCCGTGCGCGCCGCCGAAGCTGTCTGCGCAGTCGGCGCTTTCGCCGTTTCCGCCGCACCCGACGCTTTTTTTACAGCCGCGTCTCCCAGCCTTTTTATTCTTTCGAGTTCCGCCGCGCGCTTTATCTCTTCGGGCGACGTGTGTTTTTTGGCGGACGAACCGTCTTTCTTCTCTTTTTTGTCAGCTTTGGCTTTTTTGTTTTTCTTTTCTTTCTTCTCTTTTTTATTAGCTATAATACAATCGCAACCGAAAGTTATAAACGCCAAAACCATAACGCCGATAACTATATCGCGAACAAGTTCGTCGGACAGCAAAACAAAGAACTCTGCGAGCGGAAGTTCCGTTACCTTTCCGCCGTGATAGAACAGAACGGGATCGACGGTAGTGTCTATACGTATATTCCCGGTCATACCCGTATAAACGGAGCAAACCGTCATAAACGCGCACAGCAAAAACACGAGTACCGCAAAAATGCACAGCACTACGTCTGCCGCATTGCGTTTGCGCTTACCCTTGCCGATTATAACAAAGGTGATAATCAAAAAGAACAGTGCGGCGGCGCTTGCCGACGCAACGAATATTATGTTTTCGAGTTTGCCGAAATCCATACTCTGTTAATTATACAACCGCCGTGTGCATTTGTCAATCCCAAATATCTATTCGAATCGAAAATTTTCATAAAAGTCGGTAATTACGCCGACGCATATAAAGAAAACGGAGCGTGAATACAGCCACGCTCCGCAATACGTCTAAAACATTCGTTTCCGAACCATTATGATGACGACCGGCACCAGGATCGCCACGATTATCCCGACGATTATCCAAAACGCATACGGCAGATCCTGCATCGGCACATACACGTTCATACCCCACAAACTCGATATAAGCGTCGGTATAGTCAAAAGAATCGTTATCGCCGTGAGCAGTTTCATAACAATGTTCTGATTGTTGGATATGACCGACGCGAACGCGTCCATTGTACCCGACAAAACCTCGCGGTGAATGTACGCCATTTCTATAGCCTGTTTGTTTTCGATTATTACGTCGTCGAGAAGATCGTTGTCGTCCTCGTAGTGCTTGATGACCGACAGCTTGCGTATCCTGTCTATAACGACCTGATTGGACGACAGCGACGTAGAAAAATATACGAGCGCCTTGTCGAGATCGAGCAGTTTGATAAGCTCGGTATTTTTCAGCGAGCGGTGCAACGATTGCTGAATGCGGCTTGCCGTGCGGTCGATCATTTTAAGATAATGCAGATACTTGGTCGCATTGACATAAAGGACCTGATATAAAAAGCGTGTGCGCTTGTTTACGTCGAAATTGCGTACCGCACGGTTGATGAAGTCGCCGAGTACCGAAGTCTCGCGCAAGCACACCGTTACGAAATATTTATCGGAATATATAACGGCGAGCGGGAGCGTCGAATACACGTACTCGCCTTTTTCTTCGTTTATAACGGGAATGTCGATGACGATGAGCGTTACACCGTCCTCGTAATCTATATGCGCCCGCTCCTCTTCGTCGAGTGCGGCTTTAAGCATATCTTCGGGGATACCTGTTTCTTCGAACACCTGTTCGATCTCTCTGTCGGACGGGTTTTCGAGGTTGATCCAAACGCCGGGCGCGATGTCCGTAACTTCGACCAGCTCGCGCTTTCCGCTTTCCATTGCATAGATATTCAGCATACGCATTTCACAACGGGCGCCGCGCCCGCTCAGCGTGCGCGGTGTTAACTATGACAACTGTCGTCTGTACTGTCCATTGCATCCTCCGTTTGTATTTTAACACGTAACGGAAAATATTGCAAGCCTTTTTATCCGATTAGCGCGCAAGCGCGACCGATATTTGTTCGATCGGCCGCAGGCGGCGTTTATATGCCGCATTGCGCAATAAAAAAACGCCTTTCGGCGTTTTTTATTTTACCTGCATTTGTTTTCCGTTCTCGGCGCAGACATACACGAAATGCACGCCGTCGTCAAGCTCGTAACGATATTCGTAGCAAACGCGTTCGCGTCCGCCGTACACCCGCGAGACGAGTATACCTGCGCCCGCCGCATTCGGCGCGGCGCGGCGCGCCTGCATTTCGTCCACTTTGACTTTCGGGACAGTATGGTCGCCGCCGCACTTGACGGCAGTCAACGCTACTGCGTCTCCGCCGGTAACGGCTACCGCCGCGCACTCGTCGCGACACATCGCACCGTCGATAGTCCGACACAAAAGCACAAGCGCGTAATCGCCTTTCGCGTCGACGTTGAATACGTCGAGTCCGTCGAACCCGCATTTTTCGGCGCAATCGAGTGCGATGCGCTTCGCTTCTTCTACGTCGATATGCTCGCCGTTCTCGCCGTGTCCGCTGTGTTCGAACGAGAATTCGACGAGACGTTCGCCCTCGACGATGCCGTAGCCGGACTTGCCGCCGCGTTCCAGATTGAATTCCAGCCTGTCTCCGAATCCGCCGATAAACTCCGCAGAATCCGTACCGAGCGCCGAACTTATAAGCTCGATTGCCGCAGTCTTTTGTTCGTCGCTCACATCGGCGTTTTCGCCGTTATCGTCGCCTACGCTCTCCGTCAGCTCGCCGTGATAAGAGAATTCGCTGCCGTTCGCCACGTGATCGTAAAACATCTTGGAAAACTCGTACATCTTTTCTGCGGCTTCGACCGATTCGAGCGGTGCTTTCGTGTGAAGCACGGTAGCCACGTCGTTGAGGAACGCTTCCTTTTCCCGCATATCGTAAACGTTGCCGTTCTCGCATTCGAGCGCGGTCTCGGCTCGTACCGCAAACACAAGCGCGGTATTTACAAGCTCGCGCGCAGGCTCTTCCTCGTTACACAGTCTGAGCGCGGAAACGGAATGATTGAGGTCCGCCGCCGCGTCTATCAATAAGCGTTGCGCCGTGCCGTTGTCCGGTCCGTTGTTCACTCGCCGCATTATCGACACGGTGAGTGCTGCGGTAAGCCCGCCGAGCGCGACGGCAAAGGCGCATATTATCGCGGCGACAACGACCGCCGCGCTTCTTTTTTCATTGAGATTGTTCGTCATAAAAGTATTTCTCCCGTATATTCGTCACGCCGTCAAAGCGCGAAATTGTGCTTGCCTATTTTGATATGCACGGTCAGCGTCCATATCCAACTGGACGTAGCCGTCGCGGGATTGTAATAGTACAGACATCCGCCGGTAGGATCCCAACCGCCGAGCGCGTCGCGTGCCGCCGAATATGCGGACTCGTTTGGCGTCAGGTTGATCTGTCCGTCGCTTACCGCAGTGAACGCGCCCGCCTGATATATAACGCCCGAAATCGTATTGGGAAACTTGGAAGAGCGCACTCTGTTAAGCACGACCGCCGCAACCGCCACCTGACCGTTATACGGCTCGCCGCGCGCTTCGCCGTATACGCACCGTGCCAAAAGATTGAGATCGCTGTCGCTGATATTGCCTGTAGATCCGACCGAACCGCCGCCCGACGACGTGCCGCTGCCGAGCGTTATGCCCATAGCTTTTTCGGTCGCACTGCCTACAACGCCGTCGACCGTCAGTTTGTGGTCGGACTGAAAGCTCATCACGGCGCACATAGTGCGTTTCCCCCACGCCCCGTCTACGGTACTTGTGTAGTACCCGCTGCTTTTGAGCGCGTTCTGCACGGCTTTGACATTCGCCGAAGTCTTGCCTTTGGATATGCCGCCGCTCCGCGCGGACGTACTCAAAGTTATTCCTAGCTTGTTCGCCGTGCCGCTGCCGACTACGCCATCCACCGAAAGTCCCGCATTCGATTGATAACCGAGCACCGCCGACAGCGTCTTGTTGCCCCACGCCCCGTCGACCGTGCCTTTATAATATCCGTAAGTTTTGAGTCGAGCCTGTACCGCCGCGACGTTCGCGGTAGTCTTGCCTTTGGAAATCCCGCCCGATACGGGCAGTTTTACGCCGAGCTTGTTCGCCGTGCCGCTTCCCACGATGCCGTCGGCTTTCAGCCCGTATGCCGACTGAAATCTCTTCACCGCCGCCGAAGTTTTACTTCCCCATACGCCGTCCACAGCAGACGAGAAATAACCGAGTGTAGTGAGTTTGTGCTGAACGGCGCACACGTTGCCGTAGCTGTTGCCGTATGTGACATATGCCGAAGCGCGCGTCGACGGCGGCAAAAACGCAAGCGCCGCGACGGTTACGACCAATATCGCAAGCACCGCGCGCATCGCATTCGATCTGATTGATTTTGTCATATCTTTCGTTCCTGAATTGTATTGACGGCGTCAACCGAACAGCTCCGCAAAAAACGACTTGTATTCGAACTCCTCGCCGTAGCACAGCGGCGGATAAATAACGCACCACCAGTTCGCACCCTGCGCGTCGCCCAGTTCTATGATGAGCGCGTCGTAGTATCCGTCGGGTACTACTGTTTTTCCGTACTTGCGCGTCGGGAAATATTCGTTGGAGAGTTTAGCCCGCGCGCCGTATCGGAATCCGTTTTCGTAAAGCACTTTTTGCGCTATGCCGTCAAGCGCGTTAAGCCGCGTCGATATATCCGCATAAGCCTCCTCGAACGTCCCGCGCCGAACGTTGGCTGTGATGTATGCGTTTATCTCGTCGCGCACTTTGAGCTTGACAGACTGATCCACGTCCGCGTCCGAATTAGCGCGTATGTGCAGTCGAAGCAGTTCGCCGTCGTATTTATTATTGTCTATACACCCGCAAAATATAGACGGAATGCACAAAATTATGTAGGCGCACAATAATAAACATACTGTCTTTTTGAATAAACCGACCGTTTTTTCCATACAAACGATTATTGACGGATAAAATTATTATATACAGTCGATTAACATAAAAAAGCACAGTCATACCGAACGACTGTGCTTTGAAATAAGTTTATTTATTTCATTATGCGTTTTTTATTGCTTTAACTACATCGGCAGGCGTAGCGGCGATAAAATCCGCCCCCGCGTTTACGAGTTCGTCTCTGTCGCCGTAACCGTACAGTACGCCGACCGAGCTTAAACGGTTATCCTTTGCGCCTATAATATCGAATTTCCTGTCGCCCACCATAACGGCACGCTTTTCGTCCGCTCCGCTCGTCTCCGTCGCATATCTCACGACGTCCGACTTTTCTATGCGCGACCCGTCGACAGACGCGCCGAACACACGAGTTATGTACGCCGACAGTCCGAAATTTTCGACTATATCGACCGCAAACGGTTCGGGCTTGGACGTAGCGACATACAGTTTGAGACCGCACTCCGCCAACGCGCCGAGCATTTGCGGCACACCGTCGTAAACTCGGTTTTCGAACTTGCCCGTCGCCGAGTAATATTCGCGGTACAGACCGAGCGCGCGACTCACATCGTCGTCGCCGAAACCCAAATATTCTCCGAACGACGTCGAGAGGGGCGGACCTATGAACTTTTTAAGCACGCTGTCCGAAAGCCGCGCAACCCCCATTCGGTCGAGCGCATAACCGACGGCGTTCGAAATTCCGACGAAAGGATCGGTAAGAGTACCGTCGAGATCGAAAAGAACGGTATCGAATTTCACAATTATCTCACGCTCCGCCGCTCAATACTGGATCTTGTTCTTTATATCTTCCGCGACGTCGCCGCCGCAAAGAATTTTTATCAGTTCGAGTCCCAGATCGATCGCACAGCCGAGTCCGCGCGCCGTCGTGATATTACCGTCGGTGACGACCCGCGCGCCCGAAACGACGTCGGCGCCTTTCATCTTGGATTCGAAATTCGGAAAACAAATACCGCGTCTGCCGTTCATAAACCCGTTCGCGCCGAGCACTTCGGCTGGCGCGGCGCATATCGCCGCTACGTGCTTATGCGCTTTCAACTGTCGATCGACAGCGGACACGAGCGCCTCGCACCCGCCCATTCTGACAGAACCCGGCATTCCTCCCGGAATAAACAGCAGATCCGCGTCGGCAAAATCGAAGTCGCTCATAAGCCCGTCGGCGGTTATCTTCACTCCGTGCGAACTTGTCACGGCTATGCCGTCGACAGATGTTATTACCGTATCCACGCCGGCGCGGCGTAAAAGGTCGACAACCGCGAGCAATTCGACTTCTTCCGTACCGTCGGCTACGAACGCATAAGCCTTGCTCATTTTCCGTTTACTCCCGAAACGGATATATCCGTCACGGCGAGCGACGGCGTTTTAATGCCGTAGTACGTCAGTTTTTCGTCCGAACCGACTGCGGTTATATTCGCGAAATCTTTCAAAATATTGCTCGCTACGGTGATAAGCGACACGGGGCGCGTGAGCTTACCGCCCTCGATAACATATCCCGCCGCTTGAAGCGAATAATCGCCCGACTGACCGTTTATGCCCGTCGCCACGCCGCCCAGATCGTCTATATACAACCCGTCGCCCACAAACTCGAACAGTTTTTCGAGATCGCGCTCACCGCTCTTCACCGTTACGAACTCGACTGCGGGACGCACGTTTCCGCCTTCCAGCCTGCCGTTGCCCGTCGACTTAACTCCCGCGCGCTTTGCCGTCGCAAGGTCGTACACGAATCCCGTCGGCACGCCCTTATCTATAAGCAGTCCGTTGCGGCAAGGCACGCCCTCCGCGTCGAACGCCTGACAGAACGGATCTTTACCTATCGGCGTTTGCTCGACGGTCAGATTCTCGGAAAACACCTTCTTTCCGATCTTGCCTTCCAGCAAAGATATATGCTGTTCGAGATTGAACGCCGAATATGCGCTGCCGAACGCCGACATCAGCGCCGCCGCACAGCCTTGCGAATATACGACTTTATACTTTCCGCTCGCGACGGACGCGCCGCCCAACCGGCCGATCGCGTCCGCAACCAACTTTCGCGCGAAATCATCGGCGTCGAAACCGTCGAGCGTGCTCAGTATTTCATAATGCGAACCGCTCTCCACGTTTTCACCCGATTTCGCCTTGCAGCTGCCGAATATCATACAAAAGTTCATTTCGGAAAAGACGTCCAGTCCGTTGCTGTTTTTGAGCGTTGTCGAGCCGTAAGAATACTCCACCTGAACGCTCGCAAGTTCCACACGCTTATCGAGCGCAAGCGCAATTTCGGAAATCGTTTTTGCGAGTTCGATAAACCTCGACGCAGGACTCTTAGCAAGTTTCGCATTGAACGTCTCCGCCTTTTCGTACTTCTCGCCGCCGCCGATGAAAAATTCGGGATCGACGGGTTGACCGAACTCGGCAGACTCGGCAACAGACTTTATGGCGAGATCTATCACCTCGTCGTCGACGCGGTCGGATGTGAACACGCCGCACTTGCCGTCTTTAAGTCCGCGAATTTTGATACCGCCGTTTTCCGCTACGGTGAAGTTTTCTATCTCCGTATTAAACGTCGAAACGGAAATTTTATTCTCCGCCGTTATGCGCGCCTCGAACGGCGCTATGCCCGCCGCCGCAGCCGCGTCGAAAAGTTTGTTTATATTCATTTTCATAATGTCTCTCCTTTGCCGCCTACGGTCATTTCGCTTACTCGTAGCGTCGGTTGACCGACAGCCGCCGCTATCGATCCGCTCGACGCTCCGCACATACCTGCGGACAGTTCGCAATCGTTACCCACCATATCTATCTTGGGCAGTATCTCGTACCCGAAGCCCGTGAGCGTCGCCGCCTTGACGAGCTTATCGATTTTGCCGTCCTTTATGAGATAGGTTTCGGACGAAGTAAAGTTGAACTTATCCGTCGTCGGATCTACAGAACCGCCGTTGAACGATACGCAGTAAATGCCCGACTTCGTCGCCGCTATTATCTCTTCGGGCGTGCTGTCGCCGCCCGCGATGAACGTATTCGTCATTCGCGTCGTAGGCACATACTTATACGATTCGCGGCGGCACGCGCCCGTCGGTTTCATATTCATACGCCGCCCCTCGAATGTGTCGACCATATAAGATTTGAGTACGCCCTTTTCGATAAGCACGTTACGCGTTGAAGGCACGCCCTCGTCGTCGAAGTTCTCGCTGCCCCAGCCGTGATCGAACGTTCCGTCGTCGATGGCGGTCACAAGTTCGGACGCGACCTTTTGTCCGAGTTTTCCCGCAAACGGCGACGTGTTATGCGAGATCGCGGTACCCTCCAACGGGTGTCCGCACGCTTCGTGGAAAAGAACTCCGCCGAACTTATTGCCTATAATGACGGGCATATTCCCCGACGGGCATTCGGGCGCGTCCAACAGGGCGACCGCCGTCTCCGCCGCCTTGACCGCTCCTTTAACGAAATCCACCGCGTCGAGCAGTTCCGCGCCCATTGCAAGTCCCGGTCCGAAATGCCCGACCTCGAACGCGCCGTTCTTGGCGGCGATCGCTTGCGCCGAAAGCCGCGTGCGCACGCGCGTGTCGCGCACAACGCGCGAACCGTCCGCCGTAACGGTGAAAATCTTCACATCCTCGTCTGTCGACAAGATCGCGCAGTCGCAGTTGACGATGAGCGGCGATACGGCATACATCGCGCTTTCCGCCGCTTTCAAGTATTCTATCTTCTCCGCCGTCGAAATCGAAGAATGCGCTTTTTTCGGAGAATGTGCGTCCGGATTTTTCACCTCTTCCCACTTTCCCACGCCGAGCATTCGCTCGCCGTCGAAAGACGCCGCCAGCTTTTCGGCAAGCGACACGAGCGAACTTTCTTCAAGATCTGACGTATAGCCGTATACCTGACGCAAGCCTCGCATAAGACGCACGCCCGCGCCGCTCACGAGCCGCGTCGACACATTGTCCACACGGTGGTAGTTAAGTTCTACTACGGACGAAGTGCGTTGCTGAACATACAGCTCCGCAAAGTCCGCACCCGTAGCGAGCGCCGCGTCCAAAACGCGTTTTGCCGTCGAATTTTTCATACTGTCTCCTTTGACTTAAAGTCTGTTTTTTGCGATAACGTGTTATTTATATTCGGTCGTCTGTCTCGGAAAGAACACCAACAGCGAGCCGTGTTTTACCGATATTTCGCCGCACGCGTTTTTGTCGCCCGCATCGACCGTCGCATTGGACACGCCTATCGGAAACTCCGGCGTAAGCTCGACATTGTCGAGCGTATACGACAGGTTTTTGAGCGTAACGCCGCGTGCCGTACCGCCGTATGCAAACACAGACACCGTGCCGCGCACAGCATTGGGCAGTGTGAGTTTACCATCGGTTATCACGGTCGCCGCACTGTCGCGGTCTATGAGATAACCGCGCGCGTCGTAAGCGTTCATATAGGCTAGCGTCGCTATATTGGCAACGGTATGATCGAGCCTGCCGCCCACTCCGCCGTATATGACGAAAGTTTTATATCCGCGACGAAGCCCCACCTTGACTGCGGCGAGCATATCGGTATCGTCCTTATCGCGGTTGAGTTTGACTATAAAAGCGTTCGTATCGGTCGGCATCTCGCCCGAATCGAAATCGCCTATAACTACGTCCGGTTCCCAACCCAAACTGCGGCACGCCGAATACCCGCCGTCGGCGGCGATGACGAGATCGCCGTCCGCCCGTTTTTTTCGCGGCGAATATACATCGCCCGCGCCGAAAATAACGCATTCTTTGTCCATCTTGAATATAATACCATATCTTACATATTTTTTGCAATTCCGCACTGCGTTTGAGCAAAAAGCGACCACGCGCAAGCGCCGTCGCTTTTGACATCGTTTATTATTCGGTTAATTCGACCGCAGTTACGGTTTGAGTCTGTTCGGACCTCTGAACAGGAACGTCACGTCTTTGACGGACGGAAGATCGAATAGTTTGACGAGCGTGCGCGTGATCCCCAAGCCGAACCCGCCGTGCGTGGGCGCGCCGTACTTGAAGAATTCGAGATAGTCGCTCATCGTTTCGGGCTTGATGCCGTTTTCGGCGATGTTCTTTTTGAGCTCGTCGTAGCGGTGTTCGCGCTGTGCGCCGCTCGTTATCTCGATGCCTTTGAACAGCAGATCGTATGTCTTGGTCAGTTCTTTGTCGTCGTCCTTTTTCATCGAATAGAACGCGCGCGCTTTTGCGGGGAAATCGATAATGAACACAAAGTCACTGCCGTACTTCTCTTTTACGTATTCGCATATAAGTTTTTCGCCGTCGGGATCGAGATCTCCTTTGAGCGCGCGCGGCACTTCGTAATGCTTCTCTTCTTTGAGAATGCGGTACGCGTCGTGCAAAGATATTCTCGGTATTTTATAGTCGAGCGAAACTATGTCGCGCCCGAAATATTTGTTGTACTCGTCGTTGAACTCCGATTTGACGCCGTTGATGATGTGCGCGAGAAGCGCTTCCTCGATGTCCATTACGTCGTGGTGCGATTCTATAAACGACACTTCCACGTCGATGCCCGTAAACTCTGTGTCGTGACGGCTCGTAAAGCTCGGATTGGCACGGAAATACTCGCCTATCTCAAACGTCCTGTCGAACCCTGCCATCATACTCATTTGTTTATAAAGCTGAGGACTTTGCGTCAGATACGCTTTCTGTCCGAAATAGTTCTTTACCTCGAACACTTCGCTTCCGCCCTCGCTCGACAGAGCCGTAAGTTTGGGGGTGTGTATCTCGATAAAGCCGTTCTTGTTGAAATAATCTATCGCGTACTTCTCGAACGCCGTCTGAATGCGGAACATAAAGACTTTCTTCTCGTCGCGCAGATCGATCCAACGATAGTCCATACGCGTATCGATATTGCTCTCGGCATTGAGCGGCAATATGTCGGCAATGCTCATTATATCGATTTCGGTCGGATAAATCTCTTTACCGCCGTTGCGCACATATTCCGAGTAGACGCACTTGCCCTTTACGGCGACGAAGCTGTGCGGCGTGAGCTTTTTGGCTTCGTCATAGGTGGGGTTGTCCTTTTCGATGGTGACCTGAACGAATCCCGTCACGTCGCGAATGACCAAAAACATTATTTTCTTGTCACGAATGGTCTCTACATAACCTTTGATAAGGCACTCGCCCTCCGCGAGATCTTTGATGTAAGTTCTGTTCATACGTAATTCTCCTACGTGAGTATTTTATCACCGTATACAAAGAATGTCAAGCCGATTGCCGGACTTGTCACATATTGCGCACGCTTATCGGCTCAAAAAAACCTCGCTCCCGCGAGGTTTTTTTATCAAGCTGCCGCAAACTGCGAGTTGTACAGTCCGGCGTAAAAACCGTCTTTTGCTATCAACTCGTCGTGATTGCCCTGTTCGATTATATTTCCGTCTTTCATAACGAGTATGAGATCGGCGTTTTTTATCGTAGACAGACGGTGCGCTATTACGAAACTCGTTCTTCCTTCGGTGAGTTTATCCATAGCAGTTTGGATGAGTTCTTCGGTACGCGTATCGACATTGCTCGTCGCCTCGTCGAGTATAAGCAGGGGCGCGTTCTCCGCCATTGCACGGGCGATCGTGATCAGCTGTTTCTGACCGCCCGAAATATTGCTCTCGCTGTCCATAACGTAATCGAGTCCGCCCGGCAATGTGCGCACATAATGCGAAATGCCGGCTTCGCGACAGATCTCTTCCAACCGCGCGTCGTCCACGCCCGATTTGGAGAACAGAATATTGTCGCGTATCGAGCCGTCGAACATCCACGTGTCCTGTAAGACCATACCGAAAATATCGTGTATCTCATCGCGCGGCATATCCTTTATCGACACGCCGTCGATAGTAATGTCGCCGTCGGTGAGTTCGTAGAACCGCATCAAAAGATTGACCATAGTCGTCTTTCCTGCGCCCGTAGGTCCAACGATAGCGACTTTCATACCCGCCTCGACCTTCGCCGAAAAATCGGGAATGATTATTTTATCGGGCGAATATCCGAACCGAACGTTCTTAAACTCTACCTCGCCGCGCACCTTACCGTTGCCGTTTTCGTCGAGTATTTTGCGAGTTTTGCCCGTCTCGTCGGACAGTTCGGGCTGTTCCAAAAATTCAAAGACGCGTCCCGCCGCTGCGGCAGCCATTTGCAGACTGTTCGCCGCCTGCGCGAGCTGACTCATAGGGTTTTGGAAGAGATTGATATAAACGAGAAACGCCGTTATCGTGCCGAACGAAATTCCTACCGTGTCCGCGCTCAAAAGGATTCCGCCCACCACGCACACCGCCGCATAAGCGAAGTATGATACAAACGACATCGCGGGCATCATAAATCCGGCTATGGCGTTACCCTTGAACACCGCTTTTTGCAATTTTGTGTTTACCGACTCGAAATCCCGCGCCTTGCGCGCGCCCGCATTGAATGCCGCGATAACATTGTGACCGCCGTAATTCTCTTCGACTTTGCCGTTGAGTTCGGCGAGATAGCCCTGATTGCGCCTAAACTGCGGCATAGCGAGCCGCGTCAGCAACATTATCAGAACGAGCATAAACGGTATCATCAACAGCACGGTGAGCGCCATCTGCCAAGACGTTACGAACATAGCGATAAGCACCGCTATGAGCATACACGCCGAAGAAAACAGCATCGATATCGCCTGATCGATGTTCTGTCCCAAAGTATCCACGTCGTTGGTGACTACGGACAGCGTGTCGCCGTAAACGCGAGTGTCGTAATAGTCGAGCGGCACTTTATTTATCTTCTCGGAAATAGCCGTGCGCAAGCGCTGAGAAAAACGCTGTGTGACAGTCGACATTATGAAGTTGGCGATATAGTTGCTCAGCGCGTTCGTGCCGTAAAATACGATGAGTACGACCGCTATCTTCGTTACGGTGTCCATATTGACTGTGCGTGTTCCGGCGTTATTCGCTATCTCGTCGGTAAGTTTGGACAGCCACTGCGGCGCATACACGGACAGCACTGTGGAAATCAGTATGCACACGAGCGCAATGCCTATTTTCCACTTATACGGTTTAAGCGCGGCGAGCATCTTTTTTACGTCGCCCTTTTTGCCCTTTTCGCCGTTCCCTATATTTTTCATATGCGGATTGCTCATTCCGCCACCTCCTTTAAGCCGAGTTCGGATGCGGATAACTGCGACAAAGCTATCTCGCGGTACACCGAACAGCTGTTAAGAAGCTCACTGTGAGTTCCCATCCCGACCGCTTCGCCGCTGTCGAGAACGATGATCTTGTCTGCGTCTATGATCGTGCCGATACGCTGTGCGACGATGAGCTTTGTAGCTCCTTCCGCCGCCTCTTTCAGATTTTCGCGCACCTTTTTATCCGTTTTGTAGTCGAGCGCCGAAAAACTATCGTCGAATATGAATATTTCGGGCTTTACCGCGACGGCTCTGGCAATGGCGAGCCGCTGTTTCTGTCCGCCCGACACGTTCTTGCCGCCCTGCGAAATGTTAGAGTCGTATTCGAGTTCCATACCGCGAATAAACTCGTCGGCTTCCGCGACCTTTGCGGCGGCGACTACTTCGTCGTCGGGCAGATCGGGATTGCCGAACGCTATATTCTCCTTGACCGTGCCTGTAAACAGCACGCCCTTTTGCGGAACATATCCTATCTTACTGCGCAGAGTACTCTGTTTCAGCTCGCGAACGTCCACACCGTCCACCTTGACTACGCCCTCCGTCGCGTCGTAAAAGCGCGGCACGAGATTTATAAGCGTCGACTTGCCGCTGCCCGTAGAACCTATGAAAGCTACCGTCTCGCCCCTGTTCGCCTTGAAACTTATGTTCTTTACGACAGGCGCATCCGAATTCTCGTAAGAGAACGAAACGTTCTCGAACTCGACCGTGCCCGTTTCGACAGTCTCGCTCTCCGTTTCCGGATCGTGGATCGTAGGCTCGGTGTCCAGAACCTCGTTTATGCGCTTAGCCGATACGACCGCGCGCGGCATAAGCACGAACATCATCATAAGCATCATAAACGCCATAATGATTTGCGACGCCAGCGACATAAACGCGGTGACCGTCGGATAGTCGGTTATGCCGTGATTGATAAGCGACGCGCCCAACCAATATATGGCTAGCGAAATACCGTTCATAATTATCATCATTATAGGCGACATAAGCGCCATAAGCCGGCTTGTGAACAGCTGCACGCCCGTTATATCTTTATTCGCTTTGTCGAACTTCGCTTCCTGATACTTTTCGGCGTTATACGCGCGCACGACGCGGATACCCGTAAGGTTTTCGCGCGACACGCCGTTTATTCTGTCGATGAGCTTTTGCGTGATCTTGAACTTTGGCAAGGCGAATACCATAAGCATCGTAAGGAACAGCACCAAAAGCACTACCGCGACCGCTGTCGCAACCGTAAGTTGCCAGCTCGCCGCTTGAATTTTGCATATCGCCCACACCGCAGTAATGGGCGCGGCAAATGCCATTCTCAGCATAAGTACGTTAGCCATCTGCACTTGCTGAACGTCGTTGGTCGTGCGCGTTATGAGCGACGGCGTGGAAAACCTGTCGCGTTCGGCTATGGACAATCCGTCGACCTTATTGTATATTTCGGTACGGAGCCGCTTGGAAAGTTGCGACCCGACGTGCGACGCGATAAGCCCGACAAGCGCCTGCGCCAACGCGCTTCCCGCCGCGACCGCAAGCATAAGTCCGCCGTAATACCAAATATCGCCCGTCGTCGCATTCGCTATATCGATAAGCGTGTCGATAAGCGACGACATATCCGCACCCTGCATTATTTGCGAGAGGAACGCCTGTTCGAGCGCTTCGACAGTCACGTTTTCCCAGCCGCCGAGCGACGCCACCAAATTCGCTATCGCGCCCGCCTCGTCGAGCATTTCGGGATGATTGTGATAATTAACATACGTAATCGACCTTATGATATTCTGAATTTGATCGACGAGCGTCATCGTGCAGTAAACCTGCACGACGGTAAGTCCTACCAAGACGGTAAGCAAGATCCAATCTATCGGTCTCAATCTCTTATACAGCTTAAACATACTCCGTATTTGCTACGCCTCCCATAATTATATATTCCGTCTATTTTACAGATTATATATTTCGATGTCAACCGATTTTAACCGCACGCGACGCTATTCTAATAATGATTTAATCTTACAAACATATTATGTGTCGAATATGCAAACCCGAATCTCGTTAATGTGTTATTCGCCCGAAATTTTCGTATATACAACACATACCGTTGCTCGTTGCACGGCAAAAAACACCCGATAATTCCGTTCCCCGAATTATTTATAAGTCCGACGGCAGTCTGAAATCGGAGCGCGGCGAGAAAGACACCGAGCCGATTTTAACACCGTCGGGCAAACACGAACGCTTGAACTGCGCCGCGAAGAACCGCTTAAAGAACACGTCGAGCGCCTTGTCGATCTCGGCGCGCGGCACATCGGAAAAAGCGCGTTTAATCAGAAACTCTATCTTTTCGCGGGTAAAGCCGTAGCGAACGTAATAATACATAATGAAATCGAGAAGATCGTACTTGCCCAGTATGTCCTCCGTCTTTTGCGCTATCGCGCCGTTTTCGGGCGGAAGCAGTTCGGGCGATATATCGGTGTCGAGAATGTCCGAAAGCGCGTCTTTCGCCTTGCCGCCCAGTCGTTCGGCTTCATATTCGACGAGGTATTTCACAAGCGTTTTGGGCACGCCCGCATTCACTCCGTATGACGACATATGATCGCCGTTGTATGTCGCCCAGCCGAGCGCAAGCTCGCTCAGATCGCCGGTGCCGACGACAAGACCGCCCGTCTTGTTTGCGAGATCGAACAGCGTAAGCGTGCGCACTCGCGCCTGCGCGTTTTCATACGTAACGTCCGTCGTGTCGTGCTTGATGTCGCGCAAGTGACTGTCCGTCGTGCGTTTTATATCGATTGCGGTCAGTTTGAGTCCGAGCGCGTCGCATAGGTTTTGCGCATTGCCGCGCGTCTTGTCAGTCGTGCCAAACGCAGGCATAGTGACGGGAAGTATATTCTTTTTGTCTGCGGCGCGGTTGCATACCAAAAGCGCGAGCGCCGAGTCCAGACCGCCCGAAACTCCTATGACAGCCGTCTTTGCCCGTGCCGATCTCATTCTCGACGCGAGTGCGCGCGATTGCATCGTAAGTATCAGTTCGGCGCGTTTTTCGGTCTCGTCGCCGCTCGGAACGAACGGGAACTTTTCTATTTTTCTGTCGAGTTCGGCGTTGCTTTCGCCTATCTTGAAATTAACTCTTACGTATCTGCGCGACGCGGGTTTAAGTCCGACGCGGCGACGCTCTGCGTCAAGCCGACCGAGATCGATGTCGGTTACGGCGCACCCGTTCCCGAACGGCATACTCTCGGCAAGCACCGCGCCGTTTTCGGCTATTATGTTATGCCCCGAAAACACTACGTCGGTCGTAGACTCGCCTTCGCCCGCATCGGCATAGATGTATGCCGAATGCAGTCTGCCCGACGCGCCGCAAACAAGCAGTCTGCGGTAATCGGCTTTTCCAATCACCTCGTCGGACGCGGAAAGATTGGCTATCACCGTCGCGCCCGCGCGCGCAAGCTCGACGGACGGCGAAACGTCCGCCCACATATCCTCGCATATCTCGCACCCGACAGTCAAAAGATCATCGTTCGCACATTCGAAAAGCACATTGCCCATCGGCGCGCCGCCCAATTCGTCGACGTATTCCACCCCGTCGAAAGCGGGCGTGAAATACCGCTTTTCATAAAACTCGCAGTAATCGGGCAGTTCGGTCTTGGGAACAAGTCCGAGCACCGCGCCGTCGCCTATACCGACCGCGCAGTTGTACAGCCGTCCGCGAAAAGCTATGGGCGCGCCCACTACAGTCAGCATACCGCGCGGAAGCTCTTCGGCGAGCGCGTTCAGTGCGACGACCGTGTCGTCGAGCAGTTTACGCGTAAAGAAAAGATCGGCGGCGGTATATCCCGTAACGCACAGTTCGGGAAACACGGCGACTTCGACGCCGCGAGTATGCAGTTGCTCGGCGAGTTTTTTTATCGCGCGCGCATTGCCGCACACGTCTCCTACCTTTATGGTCGGCGTCGCCGCCGCAACCTTGACGAAATCGAATTTCATATATACCTCGCGAATGCGCTATGGATAAAGCGTAATAGCAAATGCGGATAAACCGCACGTAATAAGAATGCGCTTTACGCGCGCAATTCGGTTAAGAATTAATTATCAAGTCTTTGCCGAACAGCTCGCGCGCCGCCTCATAATCGTCGGCGAGAAGATCCTCTACCGTCTTATCGACGCGAGCGGGTTTCTTTATACCCAGCGAAGCGACGGCCGCAGTCAGTTCTTTTATTACAGTATCGTCGCTCATCGGCAGGAAATGCTCGTCGGGCGTTACGAACGACACAACGTCCGACCGCTCCTTTACGGCTACGCCGCGCGACAACAACTCGCGCGCCCTCGCCGCCTCGCGCGTACCCTTTTTGCGAAGATAGGTAGCTATTCCGCCGAGAAGCGCAAGTCCCGTAACGTTTTGCGCCGAGAGATGTCTGAACTCGCCCTCGTCCGCGCACTTAACGTCCGACTGCGTGCGAGCGCGGTTGCCGGCGTCCGTTTTCGGATCGACAGTTCCCGTGCTTTGCGGCACGCGCGTCTGCGGCTTTTCGACGCGAGCGCTTTGTCGCGCGGGAGTCTGCGCGGACGCGTTCGCATCGAGCGGCGCGGGCGGTTCTTCGGGCGGCGCGGGTGGTTCTTCGGGCGGCGGCGGCTCGTCATAAGCCGTCTGCCTACGCTGTGCGTTCTGCCGCGCAACGGGCGGCGTTTGCGGCTCGGTCGCCGCTATATTTTTTTTTTGATCCGCAGTCGGAACTACGGACAGTCGGCGCTCTAACGCCGCAACTCGTTTTCTGATGTCGTCGTCGGCGTCCGCGCCGCAGATCAGCTTGACGAGCGCCGTTTCCAGATACACTCTGGGATTGACCGAATATTTAAGTCCGCTCGCCGCCGCCGCGAAATTTTCGAGTATGCGCGAAACGTCGCGGAGCGTGTAGTCTCCTGCGGATCTGGCTATGCGTTCTGCGGACGCTGTATCGACGTTCAAAAGTCCCGAAGCAACCGCTTTCTCGCGTCCGACCGATTTAACTACAAGCACATTGCGCGCGTATTCGGTCAGTCCGTCGCACACCGCCGCCATCGATTTTCCGTGCGAAGCGAACTCGCCTACGGCGGCGAGCGCGCCCGCAACGTCGCGCGCGGCGGCGCAATCGAACAGCGCGCCGATCGTCTCGCTCTCACCCGCGCCCGTAAGCGCAAGCACGGTATCGAGCGTAATAACGTCTGCGGCGGACGCTATCGTATCGGCGACGGACAGCGCGTCGCGTACACTTCCCTCGCCCTGACGCGCGATTTCCGCTACGGCGTCTTCGGTGTATTTTATGCCCTCCGCGTCGTACACCCGCGCTATGTGCTTAGCGAGAACGTCCGTCGGTACAAGTCTGAAATCAAAACGAATGCACCGCGACAGAATGGTCTGCGGCAGTTTTTGCGGCTCCGTCGTCGCAAGAATGAATATCACGTGGTCGGGCGGTTCTTCGAGCGTTTTCAACAGCGCGTTGAACGCTCCGCCCGTAAGCATATGCACCTCGTCGATGATGTACACCTTATATCGACAGGACACGGGCAGATACTTGACCTTTTCGCGAATGTCGCGCGCATCGTCCACGCCGTTGTTGGACGCCGCGTCCAGCTCGATTATATCCACGCTATCGCCCGACGCGAGCGCCTTGCACGCATCGCACTCGCCGCAAGGATTGCCGTCTTTGGGATGCAAACAGTTGACCGCGCGTGCGAATATCCGCGCGCACGAAGTCTTGCCTATGCCGCGACTGCCCGTAAACAGGTACGCGTGACCGATGCGCCCCATCTTGATCTGATTGATGAGCGTCGTAACGATCGGTTCTTGACCTATCATTTCGTCGAACGTCTGCGACCTGTATTTTCTGTAAAGTGTAGCCATAATTCAATTATAATACGCCGTCGCCGAAAAGTCAATACAACTGCACACTTATAATCATTAAATCCCGCCGCCGGTCAAAAACATCTTCACTCTTCACTCTTCATTATTCACTATTATCTCTTCACTCCCATTTGCCCATACGGGGCGAATGGGTAATACCGCATCCCTAATCGATTTTAAGCAGCGGCACGCCCGCACGGTCGAACGCGTCGGCGACGAAAGGCGGTATCTCCCACGCGAAGTTACGCGTCGGCTCGACCTTTTCGTACCGCACGAGTTTTATCTTGCTCTCGCCCGTACTTCGATCTATCTCATCCGTTCTGCGCGGAACGTCGCTAACTATGCGCACGATCTCGCCGTCCTCCAAGAACACGGTATGTCCGCCGCCCGATCTTCCGCGCACGAAATAGAATTCGCCGTCCTCGTCGTATTCGACGCTCTCTCTGTCTGCGGCGATCACGGCGAACAACCCCGTGCCCTCGCCGTCATAGAACTCGCGGTATTCTTCCGCGTCGACTGCGAAAAAAGCATCGCCGTCTATGCAGTACGCGCGGTCTGCGGCAAGCACTGCGGCGCAGTCGTCCATCGCGCTCATACATATAAATCCGCCGTCCGTCCGCGCAAAATAGCAGTAGTATACCGCTTTCATTTTTACGGTTTGCGCAATCATCGTTCCTATCGCCGCGATCACGGCAACGACCATTACCGTGCCGATAACGATAGTGCCGACATTGCTTCCTATTATGTACATAAAAACGCCGCCGACCAAAATGACCGCGGTGAGTACCATTACTATAAGCCCTATCCGCGAAGTATAGTCCGGCTTGACGCGGAAGCGCACGCGGTCTATCCGTTCCGCCGCCGCTTTGAGTTCGGCGTATCTGTCGCGCGTAGCCGTAGCGGTATCGGGCGGTGCGGGCAGTTCGGTTTGTCCGCCGGCATCTTCGTTCTGCGGCTCGTCGGCAGGCAAAATTTCATAATACAGTTCTTTGGGTTTACGTGCCATATCAGTCTAAAATCCGAGTGCGGTGACGACAGTACCGAGCGCGACCGAAAGAACGTACATCAGCGCTATCACAAGCACGGTGTTTTTTATAGGTCGGTTCTGTTTGATCAGCACGGCATAGCCTATGCCCGCGCTTACGCACAGACCCGCCGCCGCGCCGCCCAAGTTGAGTCCGCCGACGACATACAGTTCGGTTATTACGACGGATGCGGCGCAGTTGGGAATGAGTCCGACGAGCGCCGCAAGCGCAGGCTGAAAATACCCGGTCGAACCGATAAACGCCGCCAGCCTGTCTTCGCCCACATAGTATACGATTATATTGAAAATAACGTTGACGATGAAAATATACGCGATGACCGTCGCCGTATGAATGAGCGGGTGCTTGAAATAAACGTTGAACACACGCGCCGCGCGTTGACGCTTTGTAGCGTTTTCGTCGAGCGTTCCGTTTTCACCGCCAAGCTCGTGCCGATGACAACCGTGCGCGTGGATCTCTTCCCCGTCATCGCCGTTATGGTCGTGCGAATGCGAGTGCGCGTGTTCATCGTCGCCGTGCGAATGGCCGTCGCCGTCTGCGTCGTCAAAGCCCACCGTGCCGACTGCGGCATTGCTTTTCTTATTGGCTATCAGTTTTTCTATGCCGAACGCGCAATAGCCGACGATAAGAGAAAAACAGATCTTGATTATTATTATGGGCAAAACCTTTTGCAAACCCTCGTAGCTCGAAAGCATTATGGGAAGCGCCTCGTCGCTCGTAGCTAGATACACGGCAAGAAGAGTGCCGAGCGCTATTCTGCGCTTGGAGTACAGTTCCGTCGCAACGACCGAAAATCCGCACTGCGGAACAACGCCAACCGCCGTACCGACGAGTGGCGCTACGCCGCCTTTGAGTATCTTTTTCGCTCTGAATCCGCTCGTCTTGATCTCCAACAGCTCGATCAACAGATTCATTATCAGCAGAAACGGCAACACCCACAGAGTGTCTATCAACGCGTCTAAAAACACTTCGCCCATACTATATGAACTCCGCGTATGTCGACTCGATAAGGTCGGCTATCTGTTTTGCGGCGCGCGGCGATCGCCCGCCCTTTTTGAGCGCGGCAAGCTCGGCTATCGACGCGTACTCGTCGCGCCAATGCAGCCCGCGCGAACGGACTATCTGTTTCAATATATCTATGAACTCGTCCTTGTCGGGGTTTATGTAAGTGACCACAAGTCCGAACCTGTCGAACAGCGCAAGCTCGGCCTGAACTTCGTCGTTACGTCGGCGCACGTCCGATCTGTCCGTCTCCTTGATAAGATGCCTGCGGTTGGACGTACAGTAGATAAGCGCGTTATCCGCGCCGTCGAGCGAGCCTTCGAGCGCCGCTTTGAACACGTCGGCGCGGCGGTCGTTCTCGTCGAAAGACAGGTCGTCGATAAAAATAATATGCTTTTGCCGTCTGCCGCGAATGGCGGCGAATATGTCGGGCAGTCTGTCCAGATCCTCGCCGGACAGTTCGATAACTTTGAGCTTGCCTTCGTACTCCGCGCACAGCGCGCGCACGGTAGTTGATTTGCCCGTGCCGCGATCGCCGTACAGCAGTGTATGAAACGCCGGAAGTCCGGCGATGAAGTTTTCGGTGTTCTTGACGATCTCCGCTTTCTCTTCGTCGTAATTTTTGAGATCTGACAGCCGCACGTCGTCGATATGTGCGATACCGAACCCGCCCGCGCCGTACTTGAACGCACTGCCGCACGCGAGTATGCCGCAACCGTTGTCGGCGTGAAATCGAACGAGTTTGTCGTAGTTTGCCTTAAACCCGCCGAAATCGAAACGCGGGAAAAACGCCGCCGTAGCGTCCGACAGGAAATCGTTGGGAGACAGCAAGGACAATTGCTTGAACGTCAGAAGCTCCGTCTCCACCTGCGCTTTGAGCCGCTTGTCTATCCGCGCGCAGGCACTCGCCGCACGCGTGAACGGGTTGTCGTCGCACAGCACTAGCCGTTCTATCCACTCGCCCGTCGATCGCACCCCCGCCTGCTCGACGGCACGGAAAATACCCGCCGCGCGCTCGACGCGGGCGCAATCGTCATCCGCACGCACAAGCTCGGCAAGCGGCGTCAATGCGTCGGCTACGCTCTTATATACGGCTATCGCCTTGTATCTAAGATACAACTCGTCCATCGTAAAAATTTTAGCACACTTTCGCTTTATTGTCAACGTTTCCCGCGCCCGCCCGCACTTTATGACGTAGTTTCCGAGCGAAGTTTGCCTTATAACGTCGAAACCGGATATTTCCAATAACACTTTTGCGGCGGATACAATACGAACGTTGCTTACAGTCATCTACCGCTCGATCCCGTGTTCTGCCGCACTGCATTCCAGCCGTACCGCAACGAAATTGCAAACAAACCCGTAAACGGCTCATTTCCGCGCTTTGATTGACAAATCCCGTCGATTCGGTTACAATAACCGTATGGAAAAGATACACGATTTGGACGAACTCGTCGCGCGCGTCGACGAATGCGGAATACTGCGGTTCTGGACGGAAAGCGATCTGTCGGTATGGACGCTGTCGGGCATAGGCTTCAACGCAATGTGGGAGTTGCGCGAACAAGCGGTAAATTCCAAACGCGTAGCTTACGGAAAATTCGCACAAAAAAAAGCGACGTTCGTATCGCTCGATATTTTGCCCTATCTGTGCGCGTTGCGGCGCGACGGATACGACTTCGATTCGCTGTCCGACGAGGGGCGCGCGCCCAACCGCGAAACGCTTATAATGAACGCCGTAGGTACGGAACAAGTTCCGTCGTACGCGCTCGGTCAATCGCTTGGCATAAAGGGTTACGACGCGGCGGTCACGTCGCTTCAAAACAAAACGTATCTGTGTTTGCAATTCAAAAAGAGCGCGATGGGTACGGCGTTGCTGTGCCGACCTGAAGACGTTTTCGGCTACGATTTCGTGCGTTCGAAGTACGATCTGTCGCCTGCGGAATGCGCCGAATATATAATGTCGCACGCCGCCGTCGGGCTTTCCGCGTTCGACGAAAAAGAAGTGAAAAAACTGCTGTCCGCAGCCGTTTGAGCCGAATCGCAAAATAAAAAAGCGCGCCGACATTCCCGCCGCAAGCAACCGCTCGACGCGCTTTTATTGTACGATTATTTATTGAAATGCTTGTGCCGAAACGGTATTATTCGGAAACCGTAACCGTCTTTATAACAATGGGATCGAACGGCAGATCGGAGAACTGACGCCATCTGCCCGTTTTGGCTTTGCCGAGCTTGACCGCAGTCTTAATGCTGTTCTCGTCCGAACACTTGCCGAACGCCGCGTACTCGCCGTCGAGGTGCGGGGTGTTCGCGACGCATATAAAGAACTGTGACGACGCGCTGTTTTTGTCCTGAGCGCGCGCCATAGAAATAACGCCTTTTTCGTGCTTGATCGGATTATTGACGCCGTTGGAACGGAACTCGCCCTTTATGTTTTTCGACTCTCTCGGAATAAGTCCGCGCTCGTCGTCGAATACGAACCCGCCGCCCTGTATCATAAACCCGTCGATGACGCGGTGAAAGCACAGTCCGTCGTAAAAGCCCGATTTCGCAAGCTCGACGAAGTTCGCCACCGAGATAGGCGCATAGTCGGGGTAAAGATCGAGATTTATCGTCTCTCCGCCTACGAATTCTATTTTAGCTTTGATTATCTTGTTGTCCATAATATCTCTCCGTTTTTCGTCGCGGCAGTGCCGCCGCGCATTATTTGTATATCCGTATTATATAACCTATCGCCGCGATTGTCAATACCCTATTCGCCGCATTGTGAGCCGAGCGCAGAAAGCACGTCCGCCACGCTTTCCGCACGGTTCACCGCGTCGCGTATCGTCTTGCCGCCGCGCACACCCTTGAAGTAATGCACAAAGAACTTGCGCGCTTGATTGACTGTATACCTCGCGTCGAAATACTTGCATAAAAGTTCGATATGCCGCTCGGCAGTTTCGAACGGATCGGCTTGTCCGCCGCAAAACAAACTCGGATTTTTGAGCGCCGCCCGTCCCACCGCCACTGCGGGGAACTCGCACAGCAGATCGGCTATACCGTCCTCGCTTATATCACCGTTGACTATGACGGGTATGTTCGCGCTTTCCGCGAGTTTGCGAACGGCGTCCGTATCGGACTGCCCCGCATACCGCTGTTCGGCGTATCTGCCGTGAACGGTCACCGCCGCCGCGCCCGCGTCCGCAACGCGCGCGATAAGTTCGCCCGCGAGACCTATGCCCTCGCTCCAACCTATACGGGTCTTGACGGTAACGGGTTTATCGGTCGCCGATTTTATCGCGCGCACGACGTCGCCCGCAAGCGCAGGCGTTTTGAGCAATGCCGAGCCGTCGCCGTTCTTCACTATCTTGGGCATCGGACAGCCCATATTTACGTCTATAATGTCGCAATCGACTTGTTCCGCCGCACGGGCGAACTCCTGCGGATCGTTGCCGAAAAGCTGGAGGCAGAACACATCCTCGTTTTCCGCGCGCCGCGTCAGAATATCCGTCGTTGCGTTTCCGCGAACGAGTCCGCGCACGGACACCATTTCGGACACGGTAAGTCCCGCGCCGCGTTCTCGGCAAAGCTGCCGAAACGCAATATCGGTATATCCCGCCATCGGCGCGAGCCACACCCTGCCGACGTCGAACTTACCTATTCGAATACATTTGTCGTCCGCCGCAAAGCTCATAGCGCGTCGATAATCGATTTGATCCGCTTATTCAATTCTATTTCCGCGTCCTTGCCTCCGTCCGACAAAAGCGCGACGCACGCACCGATAAGCGCAGTGTAATCGCGAGCGGAGACCGCCGCGTCGAAGTCGGCTTGCGGATCGCCCGCCGCGCCCGCCTTTTTCAGTTTTTTATACGTCTTTTGCCAAAGCAACAGCGACGGGAAATTATCGGGCATACGCTCCAACTGATTTTTTACAGTGTCGTATTTCTTCTCGACGGCTTTCGCCTTTTCCCACAGCGTGAGCGCCTCGTCGGAGTTTCCTGCGCTGTCGCCGCCGAATATGAAAGTATGCCTGCTTATCAGCTTTTTGCACAGTCCGTCGCACACGTCGTCGAAATCGAACTCGCCGTTTCGCTTCGCTATATCGGAGTGCAATATCGACTGCAAAAACACGTCGCCGAATTCCTCGCACATATTGTCGACGTCGCGCTTGTCTATCGCGTCGACGGCCTCGTAAGCCTCTTCTATCATATTGACGCGAATGCTGTCGTGCGTCTGCGCCCTATCCCACGGACAACCGTCTTCGGGACGGGTCAACCGCTCGCATACGCGCAGTGCGTCGACCGCATTGTAACGCGCCTTGTCGAAATCCGGTTGCGGCGCGACCTCTACGACCTCGCCGCACACCGCAACGCTTAACGCTGTTTTCTTTCCGTCGACGGTAAGCTCCGCACTCTCTCCGTACAGCCGTGCGAGCTTTGTTCTTACTTCGTCGAACCGCGCGCCCGCACCGAAAACGACAAGCGCCACAGACGTATCGATGAGCGGCGCGGTCAAAAACCTATCGGCGCCGAGAGTGAGTTTTTCTTCGAATACTTGCGTATGTTCCATAATTCCGCACCTCTTTGATTTAACAGTATTATGATACCCGTTTGCTCGAATTTTGTCAAGCCGATGTCACACCGCGCAGTGACAAAGAGGAACATTCCGCATTCCCGAATCGAAAAAGCGGCTATCGCCGCTTTTCGTTACTTTCCTACCGCTACGCGCAAAACCGTATCGCCGCACTCATATTTATAACGGCCGGTAAACTTATGTTCCACAAGCTCCGAAAATTTTTCGTACACGCTGTCCGACATTACCTCGCGAGCCGCACGCCGTATGTCGTCCGCCATTGCGCACGGCAAAGTCATCTTGAAAACGGCATTCTTTCCGTCCGCGTATTTTACATACATCTTCAATGCCTCGTAAGGCCCGACGTACTCGGCGGGTGCACACCTGATCACCTCGTCGCCGTTGACAGTAACGGTAGACCGTTTGCCGCTCGGCTTAATGCCCAAGCCGTCCAACGCATCCTTTACCGCCCTTTCGATCTGAGCGCCCGCCTTACCCGCCATCTTCGCCCCGTCGCGCGCGAGATCGGCTATCTTTACTCCGAGACCGGACAACATCTGCGCAAACGTATCCTCGTCGTCGATGTGTATCTCGAATTTCGACTTGCTCTCCGCCTCTTCGCAATCGTCGTCATCGTCTTCGCAGTCGTCGTCATCGTCATCGTAATCTTCATCGTCGTCGAAGAATTCGTCATCGTCAGGGAATTCGTCATCGTCAGGGAATTCGTCGTCACCGTCGCAGACAGGCTCGGCGGAAGAACGATCGGTGAGCGCCGCGATAAGGCTGTCGCGCTGTGCGGGTGTTATTTTGCCGTTTTCGCAAAGCGCGATGACCGCCGCGATCTCGTCGCTGAATTTGTCGTTCATAATTATTTCTCCTTGTTCTTAATGAGTTTGAGCGCCGCGTCGACATCTATTTCGCCCTTTTCCAACTCCTCGATCACGCCCATACGGTAAGACTTGCCCTCCGAAAGACCAAGCCGTTTTTTGATGTCTGCGAGCCGCGCCTTGACGGTCGGATACGATATATCGAACCGTTTTTCCATATCTTTGATCGACCCCTCGCACTCTATAAACGCGAGTACGAACTCTGTCTGTTTTTCGTCCAGACGTTCGAGGGCCGAATAGCCGAACTTGTTGTTTATCGTCGTACCGCAATTGTCGCACTTGACTACGGCTACGTGTGTCTGTTTGCCGCAAATGGGGCAAACGGTCGGAACTTTTATCATAAAAACTCCTTTTACCGAAATAGAGATCGACTCGCACGGACATTTTTGCCCGTAACGTAAATCTTTCACACATTATAAATGTTAATATTTATTTTGTCAAGACTTTTTATTGATTTTTTTAATATTTTCAATAATTTTTTTAATAAATAAGGGCGATCGTGTCGTCGCCCTTCGATGTTCTTTAATATATCGGTCTATTATCTGTCCAAGTAGCCGGTTTTTTTCATAGTGACGGCGTATGCCGCGCAAATGCCCGACCAGAGCGCGCCGCCGCACAGCAGAATAAGAGCAAAGCCCAGATCGCTCGACTTAGAATACACGTATTCCGACGGCGCGGCTTTGATATAATAGACATTCATTTGCATTCCTACCGTACAGCGGTTGAGATCGCCTATATACGACACGCCGTCGAACTTTTCGCCGTTCGCCTCGTAAGCGACAAGCACTTTGACGACTACTTCCTCGCCGTCCAAGTCCTGCGTCTCGCACGCCGTGACGGTCGCCGTCGCTTTGCCGTATTTTGCGCCTTTTATTCCCTCGACGACAGACCAAACCGCGCCGCCGATGACAAGTGCCGCCGACAGCGCGATCATAAATATAAGTATACTGCGCGCCTTACCGCTCATCGTCTATTACGAGAGTCATAATCGCGTGCGGACGAATGACGAACTTCGTCGCTTCGCCGTCGACGGTGAGAATAATTTCGCGGCGCAGGCTGGACGTATTCTCAATCACGACTATTTTGTTTCCGTCGGGATTTACGTAGGCTACCGAATACAGCTGTTTCGGGCAGTCGTTGCCGCAGAAAACGCGCAACGCGCCGACGTCGATGAACTTGGAAAAATGCCCTATGTAATAGTAGGACGACATATACATTATCTCGCCGGTATTCTTGTCGATCATTATCGGCGCTTCGCAGAAATTGCTCACGTAAGTCGGTCCGCCCGTCTCGTCGAGGCACATATTCCAGTCTATCCAGCCCTGCGAATAGTTGTTGAAATCGTTTATTATCTGCTTGGCGTAACGCTCGCCGTGTTCCCACACGCCCGCATAAGACTGTTTGCCCGTAGTCGAGTCGTGCGCAAGCTCGACGCAGCACTCAGTGAGAAACATCGCCTTGTCGGGGCATATCGCATGCACCGCCGACAGATTGTCGTACTTCTCGCTGCAATACCAATGATAACCGATACCCCAAACGAGATCGCGCACTCCGTCGACCGCAAACGACGACAGTACGCGCCGCACCACTCCGTCGCGGTTATGATCCCACAGCACTATCTTCGTGTCGTCAAGTCCGTGCGCGACGAGCGCGGGATACAGATGATCGCGAATAAACTCGCCCTCTTCTTCTGCGGTATAAATACACGACTCCCAGCGCTGAACGGCTTCCGGCTCGTTCTGAACGGTAAGCGCGTCGATCTTGATACCGCGCTCGTTCATCGCCTCGATGAATTTGCAGTAGTAATTCGCCCACGCGTCTTTATACCCGTCGAGCAGTTTTCCGCCGTGTTGAAGTTCGTTGTTGCTCTTCATAAACGCGGGCGGACTCCACGTGGAAAGCAAAGTAAAGAATCCGCCGCTCACCGCTCGGCATTCCTTATAGAAATCGAACCGCGCATTATCCCACGACACATCGAACGTTTTGAGTTCGGCATCGCCGTCCTCTATGTAAACGCGCGGGCGCGTGCCGAAATCGGTGCTGTGCATCGGAATGCGCGCAAGATTATATCTAAGTCCGTTTTCGGAAAAGTATGCGTCGATCACCTCTTTGCGCTTGGCTTCGGGCAGAACGGACACCGCCGCGAGCGTCGCTTCTGTGAACGCTCCGCCGAACCCCATATGCGTTTGGAATTTTTGCGTAGTGTCTACGACTATATTGCAACACTTGCCGTCGCCGCCGCCGATCGGGCGTTTCTGCCATTTTATGACGGTCTTGCTGAACCGAACGTCGCTCGATTTTTGCGTAACGTATGCCGTGATCATAAGTTATCCCTCGAAGTAAATTTTCAAAAATCCGTTCCACTCGGCAAACCGATAATTTTTGCCGTCGTGCGTATATGTCTTGTTGAAGTCGAAATTGCTTATGCATTCGTCTTTTGTAAGTTCTGTCAAAACATTGCCGAATGCGAGCCGAATGTCGTACCAATTATCGGCTTGCGCAAGCACTCCGCCGAGCGCAAGCGAATACGAATAACTGCCGTCATCGTTGCGAACGCCGTCCGCAGAACCCAGCTGAGCGGCGCTTCCGCCCGTAATGACCAGTCGGGGCGGAACGTAAACGTTTTCTTTAAGCGTCAGCTTGACGTTCAAGATCGCGCCGTCCGTTACGTCCATAGTGACGAGATAGCTGTCGCAGAACTCTTCGGCATACCTTGTGGTATCCTCTTCGAAATAGATTTTGAGCATTGCCGCGTCGTCGGAAGCGCCCGTATCTTTCCAGTCGATGAGACGGTATACTAAATTGTCGTCCGTCTTTACCGACGACACGCCCATAACGTCATTGCCGCCGAAGCGTTTGGGTACGTCCATTATAAGCGCGCCGCGCCAAGCGAGACAAACGTCGTACCATACGCCCTCATCTAGCAGGTTCGAGCAATCGAACGCCATAGTCGCTATGTCTCCGTCGTACTCGGCGTCGCCTACGTATATTTCGTCGCCCGTTCCGTTCTTGACTACGAGCTGTAAGTACTGCGCCTCTTCACGGTCGATCTCGCTGTCTCCGTTCACGCCGACGGTCACTTTGAGTTCCGGCCCCGCGCCTACGTTCGCCGTCATCGACGAGAACTGTCCTTTGACCGCATCTGCGGCTACGACCGGCGACGATATTATCGTGAGCAGACCGTTCTTTGCCGTCGTCACCGAAAAATAATATTTGGAACTGTCGTACTTTGACGACGGAACGACGCACTCGCCCGTCGTGATGAGAACGTTGCCCTCTATAAGCTCCGCCGACCCGTCGAACGTGCTTTTATCGGACGAATACACAGCCTTGCCTTCGGGATCGCAGAACGAACTCCACGACACGCCGTAAGTGTAATTGAAACTGAATATCGCGCCGCCCTCGCCGTTTACCGCCATCGACGGGAACATACTCGGAATGGTGAGCGGCAACATCGCCTGTTTGTTTTCGCCGTCCACCCACAGATAATATTCCTCATTGAGATTGAGCGTCGTCGAAAACGCGAAACGCGCGCCGTCCGTCTCTTGCGTTCGCGTGACGGCAAGCGGACTGTCGGTCGGTTTTATCCTGTCGCGCTCGGTCAGGTATATATCCACCGTATCGCCGGCCTCGCAATCCGCCGAAAATTCGAATTCATACGAATTGATACCCGTTTGTGTCATAACTACGTTCGAAAACTCGTATGCGTAAAATTCGGGTTCGCCCGCGCGCGGCTTGCCGGCGCAAGCGGTAAGAACAGCCGCCGACAAAGCCGATATTCCTATTGCAGTAAATAACAGTTTGCGTTTCATAAAATTCACCTTTTATTTATCGATGAAAACGGTGTAGCGCGTTCAAGCGCTTAACAGACGAACGTGACAACGCTCTGCGGCTTCATCTCGTAGCTTATCTTCTTTCCGTCGATAACTACGTCGAGCGGCGCATCGTTTGTCTCGTTGGTATTGCACACTACGACTATCACCGCTCCGTCGTTGCGGTAGAACGACATCACGTTGAGATCGACGTATTCGGTAGTCGCTTTCAAGCCGTAACAATGTTTGCCGTCCACATCGTACAGGAATTTTGAAACCTGCGCCATTGCGTAGTAAGCGGACGACTTCGAATACTTGTAAACCGTTTTGCCCTGACGCGTCACCGCGTCGAGCGAAATAACGCCGTAGCACTCATTGCCGTGATACGCCGGCGTGGGCTGACCGTCGCTCGTCAAAACGTAGTTCCAGTACAGCGCGCCGCCCGCGCCGTTCCACGCGTTGTCATCCGCATCGGTCTGCACCGCGCACGGATTGACTACTATGTTTTTGCACGCGTAAGTGAGATTGCTCGCAAAGTCGGTACCCGCCGCGCTTTCCGTTATTTCGGTTATGAGCGACTTTTTGCCGTAGTCTTTGGACACTTTTTCGATGCCGTCTTTCATTCCGTACATCATATCGGGATTGAAATATCCGTCGCCGTCGTAGCCGTGAAAACCCACCGTGTGCGAATATTTACCCGCCGTATCTGCGTACTCCTCATAGATCTGTTCGAAGTACGTATCGGCGAATGCGCCCGACGAACTGCCGTAATTGAAATCCCAACTGATAATATCCACGTCCAGCCCTTCGGCGACAAGTCTGTCGCCCGTAAGTTCTGTGAGCATAGCCGCCTCGACCGCCGTCATATTCATTGTAGGATAACTGAGCGCGCCGACGCTCGGCTCGTTCAACAGCGTTATCATCGATATGTTAATACCCTGCTTGCCGTATTCTTCCACAAACTTCACGAGGTAGTCGGCGTAAACCTCATACATATCGCTTTTCAGTCCGCCGCCGCCGACGAGCGACTCGTTCTCTTTCATCCACGCCGGCGCAGACCACGGACTTGCCATAAATTTGACGCTCGGATTGATCTCTATGATCTCTTTCAATACGGCTATTATCTCACCGTCGTGATCGAGATTGAAATGTTCGAGTTCTCTGTCGGTCTGTCCGCTCGGCAGATCGTCGCAAGTGAAATACTCGCTGCCGTCGATATAATCGCTCGCACCGACGGGGATACGCACTACCGAAAGGTTCGCGCCGTCGCGCGAATACAGATCGTATAAAATATCGGCGCGCGTATCGTCATCCGCTTCGGAAAGCAGGTGCGCGCTTGCGTGCGTCATAGACGCGCCGTAGCCGACGTATTCCTGATACAGTTCGGACGTGTCGACGTACACCGTCTGCCGAGTATAGTCCTCTCCGCCGAACGCCGAAAAGCCTATCGACGTCTTGCGGCTCAAAAGGCTCGACTTTGTGCCCGTCGTTTCATATACGGACACCCTGTCGGGGTGCGAGTAATCGATCGACTTGTCGCACGCGGCAAGCCCTACCGACGCGACGGTCATTATTGCGCACAGCGCGAGTACGGCGCACTTTTTGATTTGTTTCATATCGCGTTAAATCTCCTTTTCGGTTGTATGCCCGACATTCCGCGCCCTATTTGATCGCGCCCGCCATCGTTCCGCCTATGATGTACCGTTGCAGAACGAAGAACACAATTATCATCGGCGCGGAAACTATAACCGCGCCCGCAAGCTGAACCGTCAGATCATAGTCCGCGCCCATAAGCTCGGCGAGCGAAGTGGACAGCGTGCGTAGCGACGGATCGGAATTGACAATGTACGGCCACAGGTAGTTGCTGTAATTCCACATAAACGTCGTGATGCCCAAAACCACGAGCATCGGGCGGACGAGCGGCAAGACGATGCGGAAATAAATGCGGAACACGCTCGCGCCCTCTATCTTCGCCGCCTCCTCTATCTCTTTGTCCACGCCCATAAACTGTTGTCGCAACAGGAAGATATTGTACACGCTCATCAGGAACGGAAGAATAAGCGCAACCAAACTGTCGGTTATGCCCAAAAAGTCGCATATCAGATAGTTGGGTACAAGCATAACGGTACCCGGCACCATCATCGAAAACAGCGTCACTTTGAATATGTTATCGCGCCCGAAAAATTTGAGCCGCGCGAAGCCGTATGCCGCAAGCGAATTGAAAAACAGATTGGCGACGGTATTGACTACGCACACGATCATCGTGTTCAAAAATACCGTGCCGAGATCGAGCGCTACGAACGCCTCTTTATAGTTTTCGAAGTGGAATGCAAGCTTGCCGTTCTCGTCGATGGGCAAAAGCGTAAAGCCCGTGCTGTTGTACGCCATTTCGGTGCGAAGCGACGTCACTATCATCCACAAATACGGAATGATAAACGCGAGACACAACGCTATAAGCACGACGTACACGATCACTGTTTTCGTTACGGAAAGCGCTCTGCTTTGCTTAGTCGTCTTAGCCATTTGCCGCACCCCCCTTATTGAGCTTGCGCGACCGTTTTCCGCGCTTTTCGCTTTTGTCGCGTTGTTCGCCCATATTCTGTACGCGGAACTGCACGAGCGTCAGTACCAGAATTATGGCGAACAGGAAGTACGACATAGCGGACGCGGTAGCATAATCGCATTCGCGGCGCATTGTGTAGTATAAGCCGTACACGTAGGTGTATACGCTCTGCACGGTCGTCGTGTCTCCGTAAATTATGAGCATTTGTTCGCCCACTTGGAAACCGCCTATAAGTCCCGTCACGATAAAAAAGAATACGGTGGGCATAACGCTGGGTACGGTAATATGAACGAACCGCGCCACTACACCCGCACCGTCTATTTGCGCCGCCTCGTATAAAGACGGATCGATGTTCTTGATCGCGCTCAGCATTATGAGAACATTATACCCTAGTCCGCCCCAAACGCTCATTAACGCTATGACCGCGAGCGCCGTACTCTCGCTATTGAGAAAATCGACGCGCGTACCTATCATCTGATTGATAAGTCCGTCCGGCGCGAGCATCTGTTTCCACATCACCATTACGGCGACGCCGACGGTGACAGACGGGATATAAAACACCGTTTTGAAAAACTTCTCGCCCTTTATCTTGGAATTGAGAAGTGCGGACACGATGAGCGTTAGAATGATATTTACCGGTACCGTAATAACTATAAACAGCATAGTCGTGCCGAGCGATGACCAGAATCTGGGATATTTTACGGAATTCGTAAACAGCTCGATATAATTATCAAAGCCTACGAACGAATAATCGTACAGATGCGCCAGTGAATAATCGGTGAAACTCATCACCAGCGCTATTATCATCGGCGCAAGCTGAAACACGACAAAATACAAGAGAAGGGGCGCGATAAACCCGTAACCGACCGCATTCTCTTTTATCTTGGCTTTCGTCTTAAAAGTCATAAAGAGACCCCGTTATTTGAGCTGTGTCGCGGCATACGCGCGTATGGCGGCGAGCGCCTCCGATACTTCGGTATAATCTCCGTCTATATATTTTTTGAGATGCGTGGGTATGCCGTTGTCATTTACCTGCAACCAGCCCGCAACGACCGGGCGAACCTGCGCATTCTCCAACGACTGCTTCACTACGTCGTACATTTTATACACCGACGAATCGACGTCGGAAGAGAAAGTCTCTACTTTGGCGTACTTGTCGACAGCCGAAAAATTGTTCGTGCATTGCTGGAACATCGCCGCGCAATCTTCGGACACCAGATACTTTATAAGACGGAGCGCCTGCTCTTTCTTTTCCGACTTCTGCGTGATTACGAGGTTTTCCCCGCCGATATTCGACTTCGAGCCGATTTGCTCGCTCTCGCCGGGAATGGGGATCGCGCCGAAAGTCGTGTAAGAAACGTTAAGATCTTTTATCGCCGAACTGTCCGCCAAGCTGAATATAACACTGCCCGCAGGACTCGACGCCGTGCCTTTGAACCCGGTGTTGGAATTGTAAAGCGACTCGGGCGAATTGTCGTACAGATATTTTATCATCTCGAACGCGCGCGTTACCGATCCGTCGTCGTCGGGCAGAACGGTACCGCTCGTCGCGTCGTACATCGTGCCGCCAGCCGCCGCGACGAACACTTGAGAATACCAGCCCATATATCCGCCGCTGCTCATTCCGCCGAACAACGCGTAGTCCGTGCCGAGACCGTTCACCCGCGCCGCGAACGCTTTGAGATCGTCCCACGTCTCGATAGCTTCGACAGCCTCGACCGCCGCGCTGTCGGAAGACAGTCCGAGCGCCGCTTTGACTGTCGCCGTATTGTAATAGAAAACCGACGTGTTCATAGTGAGCGGGATCGCATATGCGGAGCCGTTATATACCGCAGTCTCCCACGCGCTGTCGTTAAACGCATTCTTATTGAATAAGAACGAACCGTCTGTCGAGCCTTCGACCGTCTCGGCGTCCAACTGACTTTCGGTGATATAGTCGTCGAGATTGTACAGCAGATTGGAGTTTGCATACTGCGCGAGAAGAGGCTGATCGAGATACAAAACGTCGATGTCTTTCTTACGCCCGCCTATCTTCGTCGAGATCGTGGCATTGTAATTGTCTTTGGAAACGGAAACGTGCTTGACCGCTATCCCCGTCTCTTCGGTAAACGCGGCAAGTTTTTGCTCCAACTGCGCGTTGAGCGTATTAGTCATTGCATAATGGTAAAACGTCACGGTATTGTCGGAATCACCGCCGACGTTATTGCACGCCGTCGCGGACAGCGCCGTCGCACAGCCGAGAACAACCGCCATACATCTTCCAAACCACGATCTTTTCATATTTTCACCTCTATTATTAGTTACGCGCATAAAGACTATACACGTCGCACCTGTAAATGTTAGCGCTAACATAAGTATAGCACAGCGTATATGATATGTCAATAGGTTTTTGAAAATTTATTCGGTTTTTCGGCAAATAAAAAAATGAAATCAGTCAAAGACGATCTCTGAATATTCGCATTCACCATTAACTCTTCACTGCCGTTGCGCAGACGTCGCAACAACAGTGAAATATTACGCAGTCCCGATTACGGTTACACGCTTTCTCCTACAAGCACGTCGGGTTCGATGTAAATACCTTTGGCGGGCGCACTGCCGCCGATCATATCGACGACCGTATCGGCGAGCTTCACCCCGACGTCGAAAAGCGGCTGTTTTACTGTGGTCAGTTTGGGGAACACCGTCTTTTCCATTCCGAACCCGTCGAATCCGCTGACGGCAACGTCGTTCGGTATCGAAATCTTCTTGCGCTGCAATGCGTGCATACACCCTACGGCGATAAGGTCGGTCGCACAGACTATCGCTGTAGGCGCGCCGTAAGCGAGCAAGCGCTCGCAGGCGTTAAAGCCTGCGACTTCCGTATTGTCTGTCGCGATAAGACGGTTTTCGTCAAGTTCCAAACCGCTGTCGCGCACCGCGTCCGCAAATCCGCAACGGCGCTGTTCGACGTGGTGCGCCGAAAAATCCATACCGATATAAGCGAGCTTTTTATGTCCTTTGCCTATTATGTACTTCGTAATATTATAAATGCCTTTATAATTGTCTACATCCACCCAGTTTTCGAACTTACGGCTGTTGCCGTAGAGTACGGCAGGTTTCTGTTCCGAAATGCGCAGGAACTCGTCCTCTTCGTCAATGTGCAATCCGACAGCTATGATCCCGTCGCAGTTCCCGTCTATGCTCATTTTGCGCCGAAAGCTGAGACTGTATCCGAGCGAACCCAGCCTTTCGCCTATGGCGCTCACCGTCCGCGCTACGAAAATATCGGTACTGTCGAGATCGGACGGGATGTAAAGACCTATATTGAACGCGCACCCCTTTGCGAGCGAACGCGCGCCCCTGTTCTGCACATAGCCGAGTTTGTCCATAACAGCCATTATCTTATCGCGCGTCGCCTCGCTCACCCGATCGGGTTCATTGAGCGCACGCGACACGGTCATAACCGATACCCCCGCTATTTTGGCAATGTCGTTGATAGTAACCATCTTACGACAATTATACAATTCAAGGCGTAATTTGTCAATAAGTTTTCACATTCTAGCGCTAACATTTACGACCCGCCTTTATTCCTCCGCCGCACTATGCAAAATACCCCCCCCCCGCCGCACAGAAAGGGTGTGTCCATATGGAATTTACAAAAAACTAAATTTTAATCAAAATGCACCTTATAATGGCGCGTCAAACAAGAACAGGAGTTCAGTTGAAGTCCTGTTCTTGTTTATTTTAATGTTTCTTCCGAAAAAAGGTTGATGAACGACTGCAACGCAAACGTCATATTTACATTTTTCGGGAGCGCTAATCCAACAGAACGGACGGGCATCGCGGGAGCTACATTAAGTTCGAAGAGTGAGCCGTTTTCAATCTTATTCATAGAATACTCACGGGGTATACAGCCGATTCCCATTCCGTTCATAACGAGATGTTTCATAAATCCCCAGCTATTAACTTCCACTGCGGGTTTGAATGAAACGCCGTGACTTACTCCGTAACGACTTACCGCCTCTCTCGACACCGTATGTTCTTCCATTAAAAGTAACGGATATTTTTGCAAGTCTTGCACGCTTAAAGACTTCCCTTTCAGCTCGGAAAAACGCTCGCCGGCAATAAAGATATCGTTTAGATACGAGACCGATTTTTTGATAACGATATCCTCATCATCGGCGATTGGCAAATTCAAGAACCCGATATCGCACTCATCCATTTTCATCAAAGCAATTATCTTTGGCGAGGTTTCCGAGATAAGTTCTATTTTTACTTGCGGATAACGTTCGTTGTATTGTACTATTTTTTCAGACAAAATATATTGAAAAATAGTTTCCGACGCCCCGATACGAAGTGTTCCCGTTGCGTTCTGCTTAAGCGCGGCAAGTTTTTCCTCAACGCCGTTAAGGAGTTTAACAGCCTTTTCCACGTCGTCGAAAATGATTTCCCCGCCCTGAGCGGAAAGCTCCATTCCGTGATGCACCCGATTAAAAAGAGTGGTATCGAGCTGCTTTTCAAGCTGTCTCAACGACTGAGATGCCGCAGGCTGTGAGATAAACAATTCTTCCGCCGCCTTGCTTAGACTGCCATATTTTGCCACGTTATAAAACAATTTGTACAAATCAAAATCTATCATATTTTGTATTATACTTCATTTTACTCTTTTTGTAAACCGATCAGTTGTCGGTGTACATTCGTTTATATGGGTTTTCGCTATCGGGAGTCAACACAAAAAAGTCGGCATTGAGCAAACATTCGGCGTTCATATTCTCGAAATACTTGCAATAATCGTCGATTATTCCTTTCAATTCAAGGTCTTTTTTGCCGCATAGCCTTTCGGTGCGCACTTGCGACGGAATTCTATGAGGCAAACTTTTACAGCGCAAATATATTTTACCGCCGTGCATACCCGTACCGCAAAAATTGTTTATTATGGGCAAACCGTCGTCATTTTGACCGAGTACGACAATAATTCCGCCCGCCTGATATTCACCGAGAAACGATCCCGCTCGACCGCCTATTACAATGACCGGCTTATATTCCATATACGCTTTCATATGAATGCCTGCGCGGTAACCCGTATTCCCCTTAACGTAAATTTTGCCGCCGCGCATAGCATAACCGGTAGCGTCGCCGACATTGCCGTGTATGACTATCGTACCGCTATTCATCGTGTCGCCCGTAGCGTCCTGCGCGTTGCCGTAAATATAAATTTCGCCGCCGTTAAGATATGCGCCGAGCGCATTGCCCGGAGTACCGTGAATAATGATTTTCTTATCCGTCACCCCCGAGCCGATATATCTTTGTCCGATACATCCGTTTATGACGATCGAACGTTCCGCCGCAGAGTGTATTTTCTCATTCAAAGATTGAAAATCCGTATTTTCATCGACATTGATCGTCATATAGCATTCTCCCCGATGACTTACTTTTTCATTGACGTGAATTCCTTTCATAAGCAACCTCACATAGCCTCGCCCGCGTGTCGAATACCCAATACTTTCAATTCCTCCGAATTGAGTCCGACGCCGCGCAACATAAGTCTGTTGCCGCGAAGCGCTTCGATTGAGTTAAGTCCCATACCGCCCATCATTTCTTTTATTTCGTGATTCCACGCGGTAATAAGATTGACAAGGCGCTTGTATCCGATATTCGGATCGAGCCGTTTGACAAGGTCGGGACGTTGAGTAGCTATTCCCCAATTACATTTGCCGTTATGACAGCTGCGGCAAAGATGACAGCCGAGAGCCAGCAAAGCCGCCGTTCCTATATAGCAAGCGTCCGCACCAAGCGCGATTGCTTTCACTACATCCGCGCTCGAACGAATAGACCCCGCAACGACAACGGACACGCTGTCGCGTATTCCCTCCTGCCGCAAACGTTCGTCCACGCGTGCAAGCGCGAGCTCTATGGGAATACCTACGTTGTCACGTATCCTTGTGGGCGCCGCACCCGTGCCGCCGCGAAAACCGTCTATTGCGATAATATCCGCGCCCGAACGTGCCACGCCCGAAGCGATTGCGGCAATGTTGTGTACGGCGGCAATCTTTACGATGATCGGCTTGCGATATTCGGTCGTTTCTTTCAGCGTATAAATCAGCTGCCGCAGATCCTCTATCGAATATATATCGTGGTGCGGCGCGGGAGAAATGGCATCGACTCCTTTTGGTATCATTCTCGTTTTGGAAACGTCATCTGATATTTTAATACCGGGCAAATGACCGCCGATACCCGGTTTTGCGCCTTGTCCCATTTTTATTTCTATCGCCGCCGCCGTTTCGAGATATTCGGAATGAACGCCGAATCTACCCGAAGCTACCTGTACTATCGTGTTACTCCCGTACTTGTAAAAGTCTTTATGCAATCCACCCTCGCCCGTATTATAAAAAATCCCCAATTCTTCCGCCGCCCTCGCAAGGCTCTCGTGTGCGTTATAGGAAATAGAGCCGTAGCTCATTGCCGAAAACATAACGGGCACGTTGAGCTTTAACTGCGGCGTGAGAGTATCGATAAGTCTGCCACGATTATCGCGTTTGATTTCCGCGTCTTTTTTGCCGAGATATACAGTGGTTTCCATTGGCTCGCGCAACGGATCGATGGACGGGTTTGTTACCTGCGACGCATTTACCAAAATTTTGTCGAAGTATTTGGGATAGTCATTGGGATTTCCCATAGACGAAAGAAGTACGCCGCCCGAATTTGCCTGCCTATACACCTCGTTCATCGTCTGCATAGACCAATTGGCATTTTGTTTGTACGTATCTTCCGACTTGACTATTTTAAGGGCGTGCGTTGGACATAGGCAAACGCACCTGTGACAGTTGACGCATTTATTGCTGTCGGCTATCATTTTTCCCAAATCTTTGTCGAATTTATGTACGCCGTTCGCGCACTGCCTTTCGCACACCATACAACCGATACAGTTTTCGGGGGAGCGCACGACCTCGTATTCGGCCGGAATAAACATATCCACTTTACTCTTTCTCCTTTAACGTATAAACGATCGGCTGACCGCCAGAAGGCGAGAATATTCTATCGAGTTCCGGTTCTATTACCCGTATTCCGCACTCCTCTGAGGAAATAAACGCCAAGTCGCCGTTTTCGGCGCAGACCATAGAACGCAATTTCAGCCTGTCGTTGAGCGCCATAATTCCGCCGTTGTAGCCGAATATTATTGAAAACGGACCGTTAATTAAAAGCGAGGGAAAGGCTTTGCGCAAGAACGTTTCTTCGCGTTTTTCTTCTTCGCTTTTCTCTTCTATCGTTGACCAAAACGACGCGGATATTACCTTTGCAACCTCGCCTAGCGTCAGCTTTTTAACGCGTATAAGGTAGTCTATTACATAGGTAATAACTTCGGTATCCGTTTGCAGCGAGCATTTATATCCGAACATTTCAATATAGCGTCTGTTGGCGTCGTACGAGGATATTTCCCCGTTATGCACTATCGAATAATCCAAAAGCCCGAAAGGATGCGCGCCGCCCCACCAACCGGGAGTGTTTGTCGGATATCTGCCGTGCGCCGTCCAAGCGTAGCCTTTATACTCTTCGTCCAAAAGATAAAATCTGCCTATATCCTCGGGGTATCCCACGCCTTTGAAAATCCCCATATTCTTCCCGCTCGAAAAGACAAAAGCTCCGTCTATTTCGGCGTTGATTCTGTTCACGCACTTGACTACATACTGCTCCTCGTCCATAAGCGAGTTGTTGAGTTTTTTGGAAAGCGGATACAGAAAATAACGGTAAATGATGGGCACGTTTATTATGCCTTTCGTTTTGCGCGTTTTCATTTCCGAAGAATAAACTATCTCGAAATGCTTATTCAAAAAGTCTTCCGTTCCCTTGCGCGACTGAAAATCGTTGTAGAACAGATGGAACGCATAGTAATCCTTATAATCGGGATAAATCCCATACCCCGCAAAACCGCCGCCCAAACCGTTACTGCGGTCGTGCATTGTCGCTATCGAGCGTATGATGTTCTCGCCCGTCATGGTCTTGCCGCTCCGATCTATTACTGCGCTGACCGCGCAACCCGAAGGGATTCTCACTTCACCTTCAAACGGTGCATTGTTTGCATTACTCTTAAACATTATATTTATCCTTTTTTCTCGCCGGATTTCAAAGTACCCGAAAGCCGCACAGCTGAATATTACTGTACGGCTACCAAGCAATTTGAGTGTGATCTTTATAATTTAATCGGTTATTTCGTTTGAAAGAGCCGCCTTGCCCGTTTCGCCGGTACGCACTCTCATCACGTTTTCGACATTGCTTACAAAAATCTTACCTGCGCCGTAATTACCGTCTGCCAGAACCTTTTGCGCCACAGCGACAACGAGTTTGGGATCGACTTCCGACACCACCACCTCGACCTGAATTTTGGGAAGAAGGTGCATAGACGTTTTTACGCCCCTGTATTGTCCTGTCTTGCCGCTTTGTGCTCCGCAACCCATTACGGTAGAAACAGTCATACCCGTAACGCCGATCTGTGCCAGAGCGTCTTTGAGCGTAAGAAATTTATCCTGCCCCGTAATTACCGTAATCTTGCTGTAACTCTCTTTTGTCGTTGCCGACAAATCGATATCGGCAGGCACGATCCCGCCTAAATCAACGCTCGCTCCTTCGCCGTCATAGGAAGGCGCCGTAGGCAAAAAATCGGCATACGCGCTGTCAAGTCCATGTTCGGAAATATCCAATCCGGCAATTTCGTCATCGGCGCAGGCGCGCAATCCGTTCCACGTTTTGCCTATTTTGACAGCCTTTATAAGCCCGCATTTTTCCTTGATCATCACGGGAATATACTTTATACCGCCGAAAATCAGTATCATCCAAACCACAGTCCAAGCAATAACAGCAAGAATTCCGGCAAGCTGAATGCCAAATAGATATCCGTTACCGCCGTAAAATACACCGAGCATAGACTTATCGATAAATTTTCCTGCGGCATCGACACCTACCGCACCGCTTTGGAAATCCACGCAAGCAAACAGTCCGACCGCAAGCGTACCCCAAATGCCGTTTGCACAGTGTACGGCAACCGCACCGACAGGGTCGTCGATATGCAGTTTCTTATCCAACAACTCCGCCACGAGTACGACCAAGATTCCCGATACCGCGCCGATTACCGTTGCGCCCAACGCATCAACCGTATAACACCCCGCCGTAATTGCGACAAGTCCTGCCAAGGATGCGTTCAAACACATTGAAACATCCGGCTTTTTATTCTTTATCCACGTGAATATCATACAGACAACTGTTGCAACCGCAGGAGCTATAGTCGTTGTAAGAAAGATATTCGCAAGCGAATCGAGCGATGTCGCCGCCGCGCCGTTGAAACCGTACCAACCGAACCAAAGGATGAAACAACCGAGCGCACCCAACGTTAAGCTGTGCCCCTGTATAGCGTTAACCTTTGTAACTTTTCCATCTGCGTTATGCTCGTATTTACCGATGCGGGGACGCAAGAATATCGCACCTATAAGTGCCGCAACACCGCCTACGGTATGTATGCAAGCCGAACCGGCAAAATCAATGAAGCCCAAATTTACAAGCCAACCGTTGCCCCAAACCCATCCCGCTTCTATGGGATACACTACTAGCGAAATCAAAGCCGAATAGATACAGTAAGATATGAATCGCGTCCGCTCCGCCATTGCGCCCGAAACGATAGTCGCCGCAGTTGCGCAGAATACAAGGTTAAACACAAAACTCGAAGCGTTTTCGGCAACAAACTTCGAAAAGTCGGTAAACAGTCCCATATTGGGAACACCGATAAATCCTCCTGCCGCTTCTTGTCCCACAAGCAGCGAAAAGCCGAGCAACATAAACACAACCGTGCCTATGCAAAAGTCCATCAAGTTCTTCATAATGATGTTGCCTGCATTTTTGGCACGGGTAAAACCGGTTTCCACCATTGCAAAGCCGCATTGCATAAAGAACACCAATGCCGCACCTATCAGGAACCAGATGCCGAAAGCATAGTCGCCGACAAGTTCATAAATAGCTTCGTCCAACATATATTTTCTCCTAAAAATGTAATGCTATTTTACGCGGTACAGCATATCGCTGTAAGAAGGATACGGCCAATATTCGCTCGCCGTGAGCTTTTCGGCTTCGTCTGCCGCGTCGCGGACATTTTCCATATCGGGAATTATAATATGCGCCATTGCCTGCGAAGCCTCTTTTACATTGTCGTTGTCGATTTTTTTCAAATCACTTTCAAGCTTGCGCGTTGCGGCGAATAACTTATCGTTAAGTTCCGCAAGTTCGGTTATAAGCGCGGTTTCCGCAAGCGAGGCAACGCCGCTCACCGCCGATTGCTTCGCAGAAAGATTTACGCCGAGCTTGGCTGTGTAATCGGACAATGACGGAATTATATCCTGTTTTGCCATATCGAGCATAGTAAGTGCCTCTATGTTGATCGTCTTGACATAATTTTCCAAAGCGACCTTACCTCTCGCTATCGCTTCCTGCTCGGTATATACGCCGTTTCTCACAAACACATCAATATTATCCTTCTCAAAGAATACAGGCACTGCGTCTGCGGTGTTTTTATTGTTCAACAACCCTCTTTTCTCCGCTTCCGGCTCCCAATCGGGGCCGTAGCCGTCAAGATTGAAGATGATGCGGTAGTGCGCCTTTAACTCACGCTTGATAATTTTATTCGCCGCAGTTTCGATATCTTTCGCTTTCTCGAGCTCATCTGCAAAAGCGGCAAAGGCGTCGGCAACAATAGTATTGAGAACAATGTTGGGGTCGGCGACGGACGCTTGCGAGCCTGGCATACGAAATTCAAACTTATTGCCGGTAAAAGCGAACGGCGACGTGCGGTTTCTGTCCGTAGCGTCCTTAGGAAATATCGGACTTTCGGGTACACCTATACTGCCCTTCTCGGCTTTGACGGGAACATAGTTTTCGCCTTTTACAATGCAATCGACTATCGCCCCCAGCTGATCGCCGAGATACACCGATATAATCGCGGGCGGTGCTTCGTTTGCGCCCAATCTGTGATCGTTACCTGCAGAGGCGACGGACGCACGTAAAATTCCTTGATAATCGTCTACGGCTCTTATAACTGCCGCAAGCGCAAGTTTGAAAAGCGTATTGTTCTCGGGTTCTTTTCCGGGATTGAGAAGATTTAAGCCCGTATCGGTAGACATCGACCAGTTGTTATGCTTGCCGCTGCCATTGATCCCCTCGAACGGCTTTTCATGCAAAAGACAGACAAGCCCGTGCTTTTCGGCAACTTTTTTCATAATTTCCATAGTGAGCATATTGGCGTCGACGGACGTATTGCTCGTTGTAAAAACGGGCGCCAATTCATGCTGTGCGGGTGCGACTTCGTTGTGCTTCGTTTTAGACAGTATTCCGTAACTCCACAGCTCTGCGTCCAAATCGCGCATATACGCAGAAACCGCAGGTTTAAGCACACCGAAATAATGATCTTCGAGTTCTTGCCCGCGCGATGCCGGTGCGCCGAACAGCGTTCTTCCCGTCAAACGGATATCTTTCCTTTTTTCATAATCATCTTTGGAAATCAAAAAATATTCTTGCTCGGGGCCGACAGTCGTCGCCACCTTTTTACATTCTATCCCAAACAGTTTCAAAATCCTTTTTGCTTGCCTGTCAAGTGCCGTCATCGATTTTAATAGCGGGGCTTTCTTATCCAATGTTTCGCCCGTATACGACACAAAAACAGACGGAATATAGAGTGTCCCTTCCTTTACGAACGCAGGTGAAGTCGGATCCCACGCCGTGTAGCCTCGCGCCATATATGTCGCCCGCGAGCCGCCCGAAGGAAAACTCGACGCGTCGGGTTCGCCGACGATCAAATTTTTGCCCGAAAATTTCATAATCACGCGATCGCCTTCCGGTTCGATAAAGCTATCGTGCTTTTCCGCCGTCAAACCCGTAAGCGGCTGAAACCAATGCGTAAAATGCGTTGCCCCCATCGATATAGCCCATTTTTTCATAGCGGACGCCACAGAACCGGCTATCGCGGTATCGAGCGGCTTCCCTTCGTCTATTGTTGCTCGTAATGCTTTGTACGTTTCGCTGGGCAAAGTATCCTTTTGTACAGCGTCGTTGAAAACAAACTCTCCGAAATTTTCAGGTAATTTCATTTAGCTCACTCCTTTGTTTTTCATTCAAATATAGTTTAATCTCCGCATAAAATAATGTCAATCAATAGAACATACGTTAAAATTCACATTATTTAGTCGATAACATAAGGATAGCTTATACCAAATAATAAATATCCCCACGCGGAATGGAATGCACCCAAAAGTTAGACAAAACTATTGAAGGCGCATATATCGCGAGGTTTTCTTTACATAAAAAAACCCCCGTATCGGGGGTTTTACGATTATCGCAGATAGATCACAGCGCTCTCACCGTGTCGGCTATAACATCGGACACGAACTGCGCGCCGGCTTCCGAAAGATGAACGCCGTCGTCTCTGAAAAACGCAGCGTAACCGCCGTCGGCGTTTTCCATTTGTTCGCTAAGATCGACGAGCGTCAGACCGAGATCGCCCGCAACGGCGCGCTGAATCGGATTTACGCTGTCTTTAATAACGTCGTTCGGTATGCCGAAACCGTTTCCGTCGAGTGTAGGCGCGGACGTCACGAGAAGTATCTCCGCGTCGGGGCAAGCCGAGCGGTACGCCGCGATCAGCGCGCGAAGTTCGCTTTCATAGCTTGCGGCGGCGTTTGCCCAGCCGTTAGCGTCGTTTGCGCCTAGCATTATCACTATTACGTTCGGATCGAAAGCGATACTGTTATCGAGCTCCGACTGCTCGGCATATTTGAGACCCGAACCGCCGTAACCGGTGACCGAAGCGCCGTTCAGTCCGAAATTGCCCACCGAATAGTCTCCGCCCAACTCGGTTGCGAGGTATGAGGGATAAGATTGATCGTGCCACGCGTGACCGTAGGTGATGCTGTCGCCCACCGTCGCTATACGCACTGCGTCGGGATTGGGGAACTCTTCCGCAACTCGAACGGCGATCTGCGGCGCCCACGACTTCAAGCCGAAGTATATTCCGTCGGCAGGTTTAATGGGCGAATTATCGTAGATACTGCCGTTTACGACCCCCTCGCCGGTGAGATTGACTTTTACGCCGTCACGATAAATATTCACTATCGTACGCACGAGATTATCGCCTTCGTACACGTCGAACATCGTTATATCGAACCGAGTGAACGTACCCGCCGCAAATCTAGGGAAGGACGCGAGCGTTCCGCCGCCCTCGCGCGAAATCGTTATGTTATCGCCGTAGCCGTTCATTACGTACTTGTTGCCCGCAACGGCTTTATCGTTTGTAGTGGAACGGAACCAGATCTCGAACCCGTAATCCCCGCCGCCGTTTACCCAAAGCTCGAACGATATATGCTCGGTTGCGCCGATATTTTGATACACGTTGCCCCATTGCAGCAGCACCGAATTCGTCCGGCTGTCGTAGCTCGGTCTGTCGTTGCCGTCGTTCACTATATCCAGCCAACTATCCGCCGAAAGGAAAGAGTCGTAATTATTGGTTTTCGCAATTACCGTATCGGACAGCGTAACGTCGAAGTCGAGATCGAAAGCGCGTTCTCCGTCGGACGCGACCTCTACCGTGACCGTCGTACTGCCGGCGAGCGCCGCCGCCTTTACTGTCAGTATCCCGTTGCGCTCGGACGCATCGACTACCGAGCCGTTCGCGGACACCGCATAACTTACCGCCGTACCGTTCGCGTCGACATAATCGGACAGATCGATAGATACGCTGTCTTTCGCGTAATAGCCGAGCGCGACGTCCTCTATATCCGCGAGCTTTATCGCCGCGTCTTTGCCGACGCGAATAATGCCGAGAGTGTTATATGTGGCGTTGGTGGTATTGCGGATAAAGAAATACTCGCTGCCGTCGCCTACTACCGTTATACCGTCGAACAGTCTGTCGGCAAGCCAACGCGAATTCACGTCGGCGATCTTCGTGCCGCTCGAATAATTTTCGACGGTCAATCCGTTGCCCTTATACAGACGGATATAATAATGTCTCGACGCCGCGCCGTTCGTCGCCGACGCTTCGGTCGACGCCTCGATCGACGAAATGTCTACGGTAAACTTAAACGTACCCGTCGCCGTCGCGGTGTTCGCAACCAATATTTTCTGCGCGCCCGTACCCGATCCGTTCTCGTCAAGCAACAGCCAAACCGTGTCCGCCGCAGTGTCGTCGGCTTTAAGCGTACCTTCCATCGTGAGCGTCGCTTTGCCGTCGACGCTCGTTATTTCCGCTTTTGTCAAACCGTATGGATCGGATCTGTAATAAACCGCAACACAGTTATTGTTATTGCCCAGATAGAAACAATTCACTCCGCTCCAATACACTTGCGTCATATCGAAACCGTCGGGTGCTATATTGACGGTAGCCGCACCCGTATCGTTTATCTTATATCTGAGATTGAACGGCGTAGCAGTCTTGGCATAGTTCAAAAGCGTGTCGAGCGGCAGTTTTGCCGTATATGTTCCGTCAGCAGCAATCACCGCTTCGACATAGTTCTCGGCACTGCCCGCAACGTTCGTGTTTATCAGATACACGTAAAGCGAGTCTATATTCGCCGCCGTGCCTTTGAGAACGAAATATCCGTCCTTGAACTCTATACCGTCGGCGGTAAGCGCGACCGCCGTATTTGTGTGCAATACACCGAGCGTGTTGTACGTGCCGTCGGTCGTGTTCTTATACAGCTGATAGGTATGGTCTGTGCCGATTTCTATCTCGTCGAACAATTTCGCCGCAACCCAACGCGAATTTACGTCGGCGATCTTCGTCGTTCCGTTATAGAGCCGAATGTAATAGGGTTTACCCGCCGCAAGCTGTGAAATATCGTATGCGAACGAGAACGCGCCCGCCGCATCCGCGCGATTGTTTGTCAGTTTTATAGGATTACCGGAATTGTCATCCAGCCACAGCGCTATATCCGCCGCCGCGATTCCGCCGTCGGCAAGCGTACCTGTTACGGTCAGTGTCGCCACGCCGCCGTCATTCGTTATCGACGCGTCGGAAAGGTTGTACGCGTAATTCGTATAGTTGACGGCGATACCCTCCCAATACTCCCATTTATAATGGCGCGTGCCGTAGAAATAATATTCGCTTGCATTGTATCCGGTGAAAATCACTTTTTCGAGCGCCTTGTCGTCCGCCGATATTTTGAGATAGTACCAGTTGCCCGCATTTGCCGTAAGCCTGTCAAGCTCGATCTCGTATGTAAACGAACCGTCGCTTTCGAGCGTCACCTGTCCGCCCACAAGATCGGTTTCGCCGTTGACGAGATAGGCGTTCAACTTCGTTACGCCGCTCGTCGTTCCCTCGAACACAAGCTTGCCCTCTCTCATAGCTACCGAAGTAGCCGTCACGGTGTAAGAACTGTCGTGCGCCGACACGGCTAAACTAAGCGGGTTCTCGTTGCCCCAAGTCTTGACCGTAACTTTTCTGTCCGCACCGTAAAACACATCGTCTATGTTTAACGTTGTTCCGCCCGCATTTTTAACGTCGGTATACCGCACGGTATAATACGTACCGCCGGCAAAGAGCAGTCTTACGTTGTACCAACCCGAATCCTCGTATGCGAGCGTCGCAAGGTCGAACGTTATTTCGAATCTGCCGTTCTCAATGGTTATATCGATAATATTATCGTTGTTTCTGTCGTCGCAAACGTAAAGTTGCAACGCGCTCTCGTTGGTACTGCCCGCAAGCGTCAGATCGATCTTGCCGTCGTTTTCCGCGATCGTCGCTTGCGTGAGCGTCAACTGATTGTATGCGCCGACGGTAAAACTGAAAGTCGGTTCGCCGCCGCTCGTCCACGACCGCACCGTAACTTCGCGCGAAGAAGTATTGAATTTCTGCCCCGCCGAAAGATCTGTGTCGGTAAGACGCAGGAAATAATAGTACGTTTCGGTTAGATACACGCGCACGTTATACCACTTGGTACTCGTAAGCGTCGCAAGATCCATCGTCGCCGTGAAAGCGCCGTTCGCGTCGGGCGTGATAGCTACTTCGCGCTCTTCGCCCGCCGTACCCGTCTCTACGACAAGCCGCATATCGGAAACGTCGTCCATTTCTATATTGCCCGTCACTGTGAGATTGATAGCGTCGCCGACTGCTTCGAGCGCGCCGCGTACGTCTGTCAGTTTGAATTCGGGATCGTTGTATTTCCCGTCGATGTACGCGCGGAATTCGGGAGTCAACCCGTCCGCACCCTCTTCGAGCGCTTTGCTTATTATCTCGACGAACATCGCATAGCCTGTGGAATTGGGGTGAACGCCGTCGCCGAACAGCAACGACTTGCCCTGCGAGTATTCATACAGATCGATGAGCGTGTACCCGCCCTCTTCCGCTATCTCACGCTGTACGGGCGCAATTATGTCGCGGATGTTATCGTTGCTTATGTCGTAAATCGACGAATACGCATACGGCACGGTGCATATGTAAATGCGCATATTCGGATTGACGGCGAGAAGTTTGCTAAGAAGATTTTCGTAATCGGCTTTGAACGTGTCGTGCGTGCAAACGGGATCGTTCGTCGTTTTGGAATCGTTCGTACCCATATTGATTATGGCGATGTCCGGCTTGATCGCCTGAACGCCCGTCCATTGGTTCTGATTGAGCCACGACTCTTCAAGATCGGGACGCACGGTTTTGCCGCTGTTGCCGAAGTTAATTACATTGTACCCGCCGCCCTGCGCGTTTTGAAGCTGTGCGGGATAGCTTTCCGTATAGAAATTACCCGCGCCCGCACCTTCTGTGATGGACGCGCCGATACACGCGATGATCGGAACGTCTTCTTCTTCCTCTTTCGCTATCGGCTTCAACTGAACGTAATTATGCGCCTCCCATACCTTGACGCACACGTAATTTCCAGTCTCGAACATCGCGGGGCGGGTATGCTTCAACACGTTATTTTCGACGGCTATCGCAGGCGAAGCGTTATCGCCCGCAGCGAGCGCCGCGCGTTTGCCGTTTATGTACACTTTGACCGACGTCTCTTTACCGACCGTCTCGAACACCACGTCGAACCTGTTCCATTCGCCCTTAGCGTATTCCGCGCCGTCGATTACGGCGGCGGCTTGATCGGGCGCAGACGATACGACAAGCCGCAGTCCGCCGTAAGCATACGCGAGACGGTAACTGTAATTGTCCGCGTTGTCGTTCGAACTCGAATTGAACCATATGCTCCAATCGTTTGTGCCTTTAAGCATAAACGACATCGTGCGGTTGCTCTGATCGCCGAGCAGTATCGACTGATTCGCCCTGTGGAACTTGACCGACCCGTCATCGAGCGAATACACTTTATCTCCGCCGTCCGTACTCGTTCCGCCGTCGTTCGTCATATACGACCAGTTATCGGCGTCGTAAAAATCACCGCCAAGCTCGGCGAGCGTAGGGGTATCGTCTGTAACGGGCGGAATCGGCGGAAGAGGATCCTGCCCGCCCGTATATTCCCACACCGCCGTGAACGTCACATTGTTCTCGGGCATCGTAAACTGCGCCTGCGCGTCGTACTCCTCGCCGCCGTACTCCCAGCATTTGAAATCGTAATCGACGCGAGCGAACGTATCGGACGGCAAAAGCGCAAAACTCTCACCCGCCGAATAGCTCGAAACAGCGGGAATGTCACCCGTCGCATCGGTCGCGCCGCGCGCATATGTAACGGTAAACTTTTCGGGTTCTTCCGTTCCCGACGGACTGTCGTTACAACCGACGGCGGCACCCCCGACAAAAGCGAATGCACACACAACACCCAACGTCATAAACATTGTCTTTCTTTTCATCATAACGACCCCTGATATAACGATTACGCCGAATTATATAATGTTAGCGCTAACATTATATTAGCACACTAATCGCCGACTGTCAATAGGTTTGTCGAAAATTTTTTCTAAATTTTACGAAAGAAAAAAGGCGTTTTCGTTACCGTAGTTACCATAGGGAATGTAATAATGCGCAAATAAAAAAATTTAGGCATAACGATATGCTCTGACTGTACTTTTTTTCGTGGACTAACCGGCTACTCGCAGCCCTGTGAGATATAGATATGTTTTATATTTCCCGCAAAACTCAATCGGTTGCGTTCTTTCATTTTTCGTGATATAATAATTGTACGATAAACAGTAATTTAGCGGAGATTCGTTTATGAAAAAAATTTATCGGTATAGTGTAATATTGATTTGTATATTATTAGCGTGTCTATTTATAACTGCGTGTAACAGCAAATCAAATGAAGATTATGATAAATTAAGCAATGAATATGCTAATTTGTTGGAAGAAAAGAACAACTTTGAAAAAATTTCAGATTGGCTTGAATTATATAATTCTATTAAGTTGGATAAATCGTTCAACGAAATTTCTGCGCTGTTTGATTTTGAGTACGCAACTGTCACTAGCGGTATCGACTTTAATGAGGACGGGAGTCAATATACAATGAACGCATATGCTTGGAAAAATAATGAATTGTTTGATGTATACCATAAAGACGAAAATCAAATCCTCGTTGTTTTTCTTGATAACGTTGCAATATATAAACAATATGGCAATCAAGTATTGGTTTTAGACAATGGAACAGTGCGTTTTCCTGCACCAAAAGGCTAAATTTCAATTTATCTTTCTAAAAGGTATGTAGTAAAAAGCTCTCGAACACATCGTTCGAGAGCTTTTGTCCTTGTTTGAAAGTATAACTCTTAATAATTTAGTTTTTTAATTCCCTATGGGAAGCGCCATTTGCAAGCGCGCCTTTTTATGAATATCCCCTTATATATCGGTTTGACGGCTTACCCGTCAAGTCGGACGTTCCGTGCAATATGAGTCGTATTTCGTTCCGTCGAATTCGACTGATTTATCGGCGATCGAATTAAACAGGACGCGCCGCAACGCCGTAACTCGCTCGGCAGCGAGAACGGCTTTTTCGGCAATAATGATACAATGGAATAGTCTAACGACCGACGATGATACTACACCGAAAGATCGGTTTTGCGCAGGTAATAATAATTTCGGGCGTTACCGCCCGTCAATTCCAAATACACATTCGACGTTATTGTCAACTTAGTACCTGTCGTGGCGTCACTGCTTCGCGCGCAGTACCACCCGTCTTTCTCTTCGAACTCTATGTTCCGCAGCGCGGTGCAGCCGTAAAATGCTTCATTGCCTATGTACTCTACATTCTCGCCGATCTTGACGCTCGTTATACGCTTTTCGTCCTTGAACGCACCGTCCGCTATCCGCGTTACCGCTTTACCTCTGTACTCGCTCGGTATCGCCACATCCCGCGCACTTACACTGCCTAATCCTATTACCGTCAGCGTGCCGTCTTCGTTCTCTTCGTATTCCAACCGCTCGCCGTACCCGCAAACTATGCATTCACCGTTTTCCATTATATGTTCCGACATTTCGCCGTACTCGCATTCGCAGTACGCTTCGTGCCAATGTCTTGTTTCGTCGTATTCCCACCCCGTCCCGTACTCGTGGTCTTTCTTTTCAGTCCTTTCCGTCTTTGTCGCGCCGCACTCTCCGCACCCGTATTCCGCCTCGCCATAGTGACCGCACGTCGCTTCCGTTATTATCGTTACCGCATTCCAATCGTGTCCTTTCGCTTCGGTTATATCGTCTATATGCTCCTCGCCGCACACTTCGCAATTATATACCGTATATCCGTCTTCCGTACACGTCGGCGCCTTCACTTCTCTCACTCCGTACTCGTGTCCCGTCGCTTCTTCCGTTATTTCTCTGTATTTATCTCCGCATACCACGCATTCGTATTCCACATACCCCGCACTTTCGCACGTCGCGCTTACCCTTATCTCGATGTAATCGTGTCCGAGCGATTCTTCCGTTACTTCCGTCTTTTCCTCTCCGCATTCCTCGCAGGTATATTTTATATACCCTTTCTCCGTACACGTCGCCTCACTTACCGTTATCTCGTATCTGTGGCCTTTCTTCGCTATACTCTCCGCCTTTTCCTCTCCGCAATGCTTGCACTCATACTTCATCACTCCCTCGATTTCACACGTGCTTTCCCGTATTATCCCCGTTTCCTCGTATTCGTGTCCTTGCGCCGCCGTTACTTCGTCTCTGTACGTTTCTCCGCATTTTGTGCATTTGTGTTCCGTATACCCGTTTGTCGTACACGTCTCTTCCTCTTTCCTCGTTTCATACTCGTGTCCCGTCGCAGGTATAATGATTTTAACCGTCTCGTTCCCTTCTTCGTCGAATATTTTCCCGCACACGTCACAATGCCAATATTCACTATATCCGCCGTTTTCGCACCCCGCTTCTACCCCATCTATATATTTCAGCTCGTGTGTATGGCCGACGGTCGGTATTTCGGGTATGCTCGGTTCGGGAGTTTCGACAATATCCGTTCCCGATCCCCCTCCTTCGGTGTTTATTCCCGTTCTCTCTTCGCCGCACGATATTATCCCTGCGCTCATTACAAGCAATCCTATACTCAACGCTATTATTGCGCTCTTCTTCATCTTTTCGTTCTCCATTCGTTAGTTTTTTATGCTTTTATATTCTATTACTTAAACCCCATATCTGTCAAGTGTTACTCCGCACTTTACAGATTATTTTTTATCTTCGGTATCCGACCGAACGCATAAAAGCTCTCTATACGCCAAAAAACAGCCCGTGTTGGACTGTCTTTTTACTTATGACGCTTTACCCGTCATATACCGCTAAAATAGGAACTCCGTATAAGAAATAATATTCAGTTCTTTTCGGGGTTCGTAAGCGGTTGCTTCTGGCGGAACGGTAGTAACCTAAAACGAATTTATATTGCAAGTATATTCATCTTTTTACAAACTTTTAATTGCATAAACGACTTTTTGAATAAATTTATCATAATCGTTATAAATAATAGTATTCCCAAAATCAAAGTCTAATGCCGAGATTGCCATTCCAAAATCATTATGCAAGTAAAATTGTTCGTACTCTTGCTTGCTTGAAATTGTAGCAACAGTATTCATATCTTGTATATGCACAATGAATACAAGCGTTTTATTCGGTGTATGTAAAAAATTTTCTATGTTATCATTTGATAGCTTAATATATTTCTTTAAGTTATGCTCGTTAATATGTTCCCATTTTGAAATACCGCCGTCTTTATCAAAATACGGAATTTTATCGGGAATTGCGAAAATTTGGAAATACGGAATTTTTGCAGAACGAATATTTGCCGTTTCACCGAGCATATTCTCAAAATAATTATTAGAATTTTGAGAGTAATTGCTCATTACATATTTAACGGCAATTCCAGCGACGGGCTTATCGTTTTCCGTAATTGTAATATCAACGGCTTTATCTATGTAGCGTCCAATAATTTTATGTTCTTTGCCCGTCTCATATCCCAAAGAGTACACGGAATATTTATCGTCTTGCAAACGCTCTTGCAAATCTTTTGAAATTGCCCCGTGTAAGATTTCGAGTTTTTTATTGCTTCGCGCACCTGTATGCAAGTAAGTAATAAAAGATTGTTTAAGCGTTTCAAGAAATTGCATATTGTCCATTTATAAAACCTTTCCTTTGTACATATTTGTATTCGAGATAATTTTTCAATTCTTTTGACGAAAAAGTATAATAGCCGCCGTTTTTGTATTTACCGAGCAATGACACATAAGAAATAAAATCCTCACTAAATAGCATTTCTCTCAATTCGGTTTCTTTTGCTTCGGTTAAAATATATAACCCACTATATACTCCAACACCTTTATCGCATTTTATAAGTTTCAAATCAAACGGAGTTTTTATTAAGGCGTTTATCGAATACTTACAGCGATAAACATCATTTATTCCTTGTGTGCGCCCAAAGCCATACCAATCACCGTTTCTTTCCAAACTTCGATTTAACAGAAGTCCTTTGCAATTTTCGTAATATTCTTTAATTTTTAATTCTTCGGTTAATTCTTGATATGGGACTAATTTGCCTTGCGAATATGGAAAAATACATTTATATTTTTTCCCCGTAGACGCTTTAACAACAGGTATTGTAAATTCGTCAAAGTCGAAGTTGCCTATAAAAAAACTATCGGCAAGAGTTGCAAACCCATTTTTAACAGCAAAATAGTCTTTTTTAACACGAAATGATAAAATAGTATTCAGTTCGTTTAATGATTTTCTATCAGCAAAGTAAAAGTTATTGCCGATATAATAATCATCAACAGATAAAGTATCTACATAATAAGGAAAGTTGTTTTTATTTTCAAACTGAAAATATTCGGTTGTCTTAATTTTACGATTATTTTTCAAAATCGTTATTGTCGTGTATGTTGTTGCGGTAAAAGCCTGAAAATGTTTCAAATCAACGATTTTATCAATTAGATTATTTTGAACCAAATAAGAGCGCATATATTTTCCAGCAAGGCTGTTAAAAAACGAACTCGGCGTAATATAACCCAAAGTGCCGCTCAGATTAAGCATTTTTAGTCCAATTTCATAAAAAACAATATATAAATCGGTCATACCATTTTTGGAAAAAGAAAACTTCTTTATATTGTCGAATGAATTACCTAAATTATGTACTCTTACATAAGGGGGATTTCCTAATACAAAATCCATTTTTCCATTGTATTTATCAACGGATAACGCATCGGCACAAATTACGTCCCACTTTACATAGTTCAATCCGTATTGTTCAACTGTACGATTAAGATTTTCTATACATTTGCGGTGCTCAATTTCTTCTATTTCTATTCCGTGAATATAGTTTGATAATTCTTCGGAAAGAGATTGTAAATCAGAACAGTATTTCAAAAATTCTATACAATATCTATTTACAATAGCAACCAAAAATGCACCATCACCGCAACTATTGTCAATGGCGTGTTTTCTCAATATCGTTTGTCCGTGATAACCCGATAAATCAAGTATATTGTCAACGATAAATTCAGGCGTATAGAAACGACCTTTTAATTTCTCGGTAGAAATAGTAGTTGTTTCCAATTTCATATACATAATTATTATATCACACAAAAAGACATTATGCAACGATTTTAACAACTACAAAAATGGACTTATGGCACTGTGGCGGGTGCTTGAATAAACAAGCGCGGCGCTTCGCGCCGCGATCAAGCGCCCGCCGAAACGAAAAGAAACAACAGATAAACCGCAACGCCGAGCGACCAAAGGCGTCGCCGCTGAACCGCTTGGCGATCGCCTTTGTGTTCTCGCTCAGTGGCGTTCTTGCGACTGTTTGTTATTAAAAACCGTAAATAAAAAACCTAAAACGTTCCGTTTGACGGGGGTTCGTTTTAGGTTCTTTCTGGCGGAGAGAGGGGGGTTCGAACCCCCGATACCTGTTACAGTATGCACGCTTTCCAAACGCTGAAACTAAAAACAGCGTTTTTTTATATCAATTTTTCACAAGGAGAATAGACAAATGGAAATCAAACAAGCATTTGACATTTTGTCGGACTGTGCTCGGGCGTGGGGAAGTGATGCAGATTGGTACGATAGTATGCACGAGCCGCTGTTGTCGGCACTGCATCGGTTCGGTCAGAAGACGATTTGCGATTTTATTGACGCAGTAAGGGCAGAAGGCTATAAAACTGTCGACGATATAGATGAGCTTTTTGAGGAGCTTATGTACGACGCTTGGAATATTTTCAAGAGCTATCAGAACGATCACTGCGATCGATTAGCGGAGCTTTGGCGATATCGCCTTACAGCTCTTCGTGAGGTTCAATCGGTAATCGAGCGCAACAAGTAGGTGCTGAAATGCTAATAGATACATTTTCAAGAGACGAGCTGAAAACTCTCGGCATTAACCTTCTTTCTCGCTTAAATATATCGATACCCTATCTGCTGGACTATGCAGCGAACGGTCGAGTGTACTTTTTCGATTGCGACGACGATTGGAACGGCAGACGGATAGCTCCGAACTCGAAGCTGGGCGAGAAGATTGCCGATTTGCGTCGGAATCATAACGTGCACGTGTATGCGGTAACTCACGAGAAATTCGAGTTTGGCGAGGTATATAGCTTTCTCTGCATTAGCCAATATATCGAAGATTTCGATCAAATGCTTAGGCATTTCAGGACCGGGATATATCGGGCATACGCCTATGCTTGGAATAAGTCTGAGGAAGAGCGCAGCGAGTTCGGTTCGGTATTTATAGAATGGCTTGATGGCGGTAAGCTCCGGCGCGTCGGGTAAGGTGACAAAATGAAACTCAAAAAACGAATGGGCTATTTCTTCGGTCGATTAGATTTCGAGACTAAGCCCCTGAGTCGACACCCGCTTGCGGTGTATAAGCGAATCCTCGATGACGGCGCAGTGATTTTGCCATACCTTACTCTCGAACGGCGGGTAGTCGGCAAAAAGATCGTCAATATCGAGTATCACAAAATTGATTGGGCAAAGAACTTTGCGGCAGGAAGATAACTCAAGCCGTGACGTTAAAATCTTTAAGGGAGGTAAGGTATGCCTATATTCACAAACAAGGAAAAGCGCAAGCATTACACTAACGTAGCAAACGGTACAAAAGCTGTAAAAGCGAACAGCAAATACAGCGAAGCCGAACAACGCGCATATGCACGCGGACAGCGCGACGCTCGTAACGATCAGATGATCGGGCATATGCTCGGCAAAAACAGTACGTTAAGCGAAGCGGAAAAGCAGTCTTTCAAAGACAAGCGCAAGGCGAAACGTCAGGCGTGGCTCGAAAAGCGTAAGTAATCCAACGGTACGCCCCGCTTCGGCGGGGATTATGGGGTAGCAATGGAGCGCACATATTGTGCGGCAGGTTCAAGTCCTGCCTCTCTCACCAGCCTAAAAATAACGAGGTAATTAAAATGCAAACGACAAGGACAACAAAACGTACACGGTACATAACGATCGTACTCGCCTTGCTCATAGCAATCGCGAGCTTGTTCGGCGCGGGAATGCGTGTAAAAGCGGAAGAGCAAACGTCGGGCGTGCTGGCGGAACTCGAAGTCGACGAAACGTTCAACGTCGAGAATTATCCGGCGAAAGAGAAAGATTACTCTCTCGACGTTATCCAGCTCGCGGAAACGTCAAGCGGAACGATCGTGCTGTACGTGTATCAGCCGAGCGGCGATAAGCTCAGAGCGAGTACGGTCAACATCTCTGCGGGGATCAAGCAGGACAAGCCCGTATATAACTACGCGCTTGAATATGTCGCGTCGGAAGAAACGATCGCGAAGTACACGGTTATAGGTCTTACGGTAAGCGACGAAGTTGTCCGCACTTATGACGTCGTCAGTATCTTTCGCAAGTGGGATAAAGCAATAGACAAAGACGCCGGCAACGACAATCACGTCAGCGAAGTCGCCTATCCCGTCGGCAAATGTTGGTCGGTGTGTTCGGTAGACGGCAAAACGTTATACCGCTGTACCGAGACGGAAACGGTGACGATCACGGACAAGCTCGTCGGAATGGTGCAGTACGCCGACGGTTTGAATTGGAACGCGCTCGAATTCAAGCACAGTCATTTCGTGGCGTTCAAAACCGATCGCAATATCGACAAACTGTACGAAGCGTACGTTCTGTATAACACCCAGCTCGCGACGGTCAAAGTGTTGACCGGCAATGTCACATACGGCGACAAAGAACAGCACTACGACACAATCAAGTACGACGAGATTGTAACCGGAAGCGGTAATTGGTTCGCGGATAGGTACAAGTTCAATCGCATACAAACGACCGAAGATTTCCTTGCAACGGAAGAGATCAAAGACGAATCGGCGCGTAACAGGATCAAGGGAATGGACTATGTACTGCGTATTTGCGAGACGGACTACGACCAACGTTCGCTTGGCGGAAAGTGGTTTGCGCTGGACGTTATAACGGGTATACCGCACTTTATCGCGTTGGCAACGGCGGAAACGGATATAACCGTCGTATCCGATGTGAGCGTTCTGCGGCTGCTGTTTGAGACGGACGGCGTAACGTACAACGTCGGCGTTGTGGACAACAAACAGACCGGTTCGGGAATAGCGCTCAACGGTAAGAGTATCAAAGACATACCGTATTGGGTGTGGCTCGTTGTCGCGGCAGTCGTGCTAATACTCATAGTCACGTTATGCCCGCCGATCCTCAGTGCGGTCGCGGCGTTGATCAAGGGTGCATTTAACCTTATAGCCCTGCCGTTCAAGCTCATTGCTCAGGCGGCAAAGAATGCGAAGAAGAACAAGGGCAAATAGATGACCGGTCTGACGAGCTGTGTGGGTGGCAGCGAAACGGTGGGTACATAATTGTATTCGCCGTCACCGGAAACCCGGAATAAATAGCAGGCTCGGTCGAAGCGGACACGGGCAAAAGGAGACATTATGACGAACCAAGTGCAAAAAACTGTAACAAGCAAAGAGCTTATCGCAAAAATTCTCATCGATTCGTTCGAGACGGACGAAAAAGAAATGCGCGAATACCTAGCAATCCGACTCCCCGACCCGTTCGGCGACGAAGATTTTGTTAATGTCGCAATTGCCCCTAAGTGGGAGGACGACGAATCGGTATTTAAGTACTATGCTAAAAAAGCGTTGCGTACAGAACCCGAAATCGAATTCCCCGTAACTCTCAAAGTTCTTGAATACAAAAACAAAAAAAAGAACAAGACGGTTCGTTATGCCGGACTTATCGGGATCTCCCCGTTTAACGGTCGTGAATTGGAATTCCGTATAAAAAGCAAAGAAAAAGCTGCGGTGTTTACCGAACTCGCCGGCAAGTTGTTGGGTCTTGACATTTCCCAAAGCTCCGAAGTTGACGAGTAATCGGAAGACATATACAAACTCCTTGTGACGGTCGATCGGAACGGGATATGCGAATGTTCATATCTCGTTCCGTACCGATCGACACAGAAAACATCGAGGTAAAAACAATGCAAAACAACAAGACGATCGAACGGAAAACGTTCAGACTGATCACAGTAATAGCCCTGCTCATATGCGCGGGGCTTTCGGCTATTGTGCTGAGCGGCTGTGACAACATCAAGGCTCTCATACCCGACGGCAGTACGACCGAACAACCTGCGCCGCGCGGGATATACACGGTGACGTTCGACGGCAACGGCGGCGTGCTCGACGACGTATACAAGCTCCAAACGATGCCCGACGGCACGCTCGAATTTTTTCCGAATGAGCCTGTACATTCCGATCCGTCTTTGACTTTTTACTGCTGGACATTGCGCCGAGACGATCCCGACACTCGCCTGTCGTTGTTGTACGCGTATTCGGGCGACACGACGGTGTATGCGCTGTGGCGTAACGAGGACGAAGAGCCGACCGATCCCCCGTCCGAGCGTATTCAATGCCTCATAACGTTCGACGCGAACGGCGGCACGGTAAACGGCGTTGACAGCGTCACGCGCAGAACGGACGAGAACGGCAAGCTCGAAGATATACCGACCGAGCCCGTAAAGCAAGGGCAGATATTCAACGGCTGGTATCTTACGCCGGACGCAGACCCCGCCGACAAAGTTCTGCCCGGCAGGATATTCCACGTCGACACGACGGTGTATGCTACGTGGCGGGACAAGGTCGAGTACTACGTGACGTTTGACGCCAACGGCGGCACGGTAAACGGACGTGACAAGATTATGCTCAGAACGGACGAGAACGGATTCATCCCGGATTTTCCCGTACACGAGCGAGAGGGCTATGCGTTTCTCGGCTGGTATGAGAATTTCGAAGAGCCGTACGGCAAGCGGTATTATAACAATCCATTCACCGAGAATACGACGGTGTATGCAAAGTGGCGGCAGGAAGTGTTTGTCATAACGTTCGACGCCAACGGCGGCACTCTCACGGGCGAGGAATCAATGGAAACGGGCACAGACGGGCGGCTCGAAGCGTTCCCGACCGATCCGACAAACTCCGACGCTTCGCTGTCTTTCTTAGGCTGGGGACTGCGCGCCGACTCCGAAGGCGGTATACCTCTGACTTACGTATTTCACGCCGACACTACCTTATATGCCGTATGGACGGACGATCCGCCCGACAATCCGAGTAGCGGCAGTCCGAGCGAGCCTACCGAGACGTTCACGTTGAGCTTTTACAGAAATTACACTCTCGACGATCAGACGGTCGACAATTACACGTTCGGGAAGGGCAAAGTGCTTGTGCGCTTTCCCGAGCTCGTACGCGACGGGTATGAGCACGTCGGTTGGATGATTTCGCCTAACGACGCGAACGTCGTGACGATCGGGCTCGACGGTTACACGGTGACGCGCGACGCGCAATTCTATGCGAAGTGGGAAGCTAAACAAACGTCCGAGCCGTCTGATCCCGTAGAAAACAGTCTTTCGGGCTTTTCCCTCGAAGGCAGAGTGTACGAGGTTTACAACGATTACATACAGCGCCGCGAAAAAGAACTGGCGGAAGCTAAGAATCATCTGAACTTATCTCGGGAGACAATAGGTCAAAATAAGATCGAAGATTTTCAAAACAAATATTTAGTGCAGGGCGGTTACGAGTTTAACGGACAATCTCTGAAAGACGAAGACGGACAGGACTGTGACCGTTATCCCCGTGCGCCCGAGATCGGCAAGTACGGTTTCCTGTTCGACTTCCCTACTACGAAAGCCGCGTTCACTTACGGTTTCGGAAATATGGATTATAACTTCCGAACTCAGCTTTCTGGGGTGTCTTTCAGTATAACTCCTGCCGATGACTTAATAAACCTCGACGACTATGAAATAACGCTCGAAACGACGGCGCCTAAGGGCTTTCCTTCGGGCGTGGCAATGGAATACTTTACTCGTTATGATTCCGACGGCAAGGCGTATATAGAAGGCTCTCTTACGTTCACGTATACGGCAATGGCAGACAGTACGATTGCCGCGTTCGTAAAAGTGACCGCGAAGAATCCTGTACTCCCGTGCGAATTGCATTTCAACTTGTTTTTCGACGTTTTAGAAAGTCCGGTTGCCGTCTCCGAAAATTCTGTCGTGCGCGAACGGCTTATAAAATATGAAAACGGTTATATCTGCTTTTATTATGAGCTCCATATGCCTTATGTGTTTATGGGCGGCTCCGGTGTTTCGTCGTCTTCGATCGATGTAAATCCGGTTTGTGAGGATTTATTCTGTGTTCGGTATTCGGTGAATCCGGATTTTACCGACGGAGATGCCGTCATAGACTTGAAAATCCCCGACGAAATCACTACTGTCGGCGAGCAACATATTCCGAGCGTCTTGCCGAGAGTATCGTTTATGGCGAGCGGCGGCGTGCCCGTTCCCGTAAATGTCGATTTTAAGAGCGGCGCCATAACGCTGGATTACTTCTTCCCGACGTCGTTCGAGTTTAACGTTGTCTTTAACCAAAGCACAGGCGGATATTATGTTTCGTGGCACTGCGGGAGCGGAATGGATGTTGCGAAAATCATATTTGTCAATCCGAATAACGGTCCGATGACGTACGACGTATCCGGCAAGGAGTACATCGACCTTTTGCAACGGGAATCGTTCGGCGAAATCGTGTTCGTGTTGGCGTAGGTGCTACCGTGAAGAAAGAGCGATTGAAAAAGACGGTCAAGGGCACAAGGATAGCAATTGATGTTATCCTTGTGCTCATCGGTATAGCGCTCGTCGGGTTTCTCGGTTGGCTCGGATATTCGATTTATGCGTGGTTGGGGGTGACGGTATGAGTAAACGTCCGCCGAAATTCCATTGCAAAAATGCCGCACAGAAGTACGCTATACGCAAGCGCTATGCGGAGCTGAACGCTAAGAAAGCGCCGCAAACGTCGGAATCGCCGCGTCCATTTCCGAATAAATTCCCTTTTTGGGCAAGGCTGAAAATCGGTAAAAACAGGACAACTCTTGTAATTGACGAAGATCAAGTATTGGATAAGCAGAAAGGTGAATTAGTCGAAGGTTATGTTCATCGTGAGGCTACTCATACGAAGAATGATGATTTCGAAGAAATTTCTCCCAATCCGGATAGCGACGATCCTAATCCAATGTATTTGAAACGTCCTCGTAAACATCCCAAACGACTATTCAAACCGCATAATAAGGATTTGGATATGCCGGAAGAGTTGCGGAAACGTTACGATAAAAATAATCACAAAGACGATGAAAATTAGACAAAAAAAATAGAGTTACAGCTACGTCCTTTCGACTGACGGCATATATGCCCGCCCCGTGGGGCTGTCTCATAAATGAGATCGAAGTAACTCTATACCATAAGTATAACCCATTAAATTTCCAAAGTCAAGCGTTTCGTCAAAAAAAGGAGTAAAGCAATGAAGAAGCGCACCAACAGAATATTGATCGTCATCGGAATAGCGGTAGTCGGGCTCGTGCTCGGCTACTGCATATTCACGTGGATAAGGGCATTATGAGCAAACGCACCGTGTCATTCCATATAGTGAGCGTCTCGCTTATCGTCCTGTCCGCGCTCATCGGCGTGCTGTTCTGCTTGGACAGCTATATTCGCTTTGGGCTCTCGGTGCAGTCGTTCGGGCTGTCGGTGGGCTTCTTCTTCTGCAAGCTGTTCGGTATTCCGCCGAGCTTCGACGTCAAGGCAAACAAGCTGCCGGACGTTCCGCCCGTCGCGATCATTCCGTCGACTCCCGACGGGTTCGAAACACGGTTTCGACGATTCGGCGCGCTGTTCGTCGACGTCGCCAACGTAAAAGGATTCTTCGGCGCGTTCGGACGGTTGCTGTACTACATACTCATAGCGCTCGCCGTCCTGCTGTTCTTCGCGCTCCTGTTTCGGCTTGTTTTCGCCGTGAGCGGCAGAAGGGTCGTCACGGGCAGATTGACGGAGAGCCGACCGTTAAGGGCGTATAGTCGAATTGTGACCGTCTGCGTAGCTCCGACCGTCGCATACGTAAAGGACTGCATAGAGTTCGTCAGAGCTCGACAGGTCTATTCTTTTACGCTTTTGACCGTGTGGCTGTTCAACCTCAACGTCCCGACGATAGCGTTCGGCGCGTTCGCGTGGCTGTTCTACTTCCTCGTGAGCGGCGACTTCGTCAGCATTTACACGAACCTTGTGCGGTTGGCGTCCGATCTGAAACAGACGTTTTCGGTCCTGCCGCTGTGGGTGTGGGTCGTCGTGTGGTTGATCGTTTTCGACGTCGCGTGCAAAAGGATCGCCGAGAACAGACTGCGAAGTATGGAATGGCGCAACCGCGCATTGCTCGACGAGCTTCCTATTTGCACAATGCTAGTCGGTTCTATGGGAACGGGTAAGACGCTGTTACTCACGGATATGACGTTGTCACGGCAAGCTATGTTCAGAGACAGATCGCGTGACAAGCTCATCGAACTGCAAATGCAGTTTCCGGATTTTCGGTGGCAACTGTTCGAAACGGAGATCCGTGCGGGCATTATAGATCGATCGCTGTATAACCTCGCGTCCTGCCGCAAGTACGTGCGCGACAGGTATAAGCAGTGGATTAAAGCAGACGAAGATAAACAGATCCTATACGGTTATAACGGAGCGATGACGTATGACGACGGGCTGTGCCGGCGCGGGCTGTGGGAAGTATTGATGTCTTACGCTCAGTTATTTTACATATACACGGTAGCGTCGACGGTGATCGCGTCGAACTACTCGATCCGCGACGACAGTAAGCTCATCGATATAGGCAATTTCCCGATGTGGGACAGTGACTTTATATCTCGGACCGCCGACGACGTCGACGAAAGCATATACAGTCACATACTCGATTTCGACGCGTGTCGGTCGGGCAAGAAGGTCAAGAAGAAGAATCCGCACTCGGGCAGTTTCGAGTTCGGCGTCGTCGCCATAACGGAAGTGGGCAAAGAGCGCGGCAACAGGTTCGACACCGACGGGCTTAAAAAGGACGACGAGCGCGCAAACCGCGTAAACGACGGATTCAACCGCTGGCTCAAAATGTGCCGACACTCGTCGACCGTCGAGTTCTTCCCGTACATCTCGGTGTATATGGACGACCAACGCCCCGAGAGTTTAGGAGCCGATGCGCGAGATCTGTGCAATATAGTCTATATCGATCCCGACATCGACAGAGACAATGCGATCCCGTTTTATTGGGCGCGGGAATGGCTGTACAGACGATTGTATGAGCGGCTGGCGTCGCTGTATACGGACCACCGCTTTCGGCGTAGCGATCGTACGCTTCGGTCGCATATAATCCATTCGCTCGCGGCGGCGCTGTACCGACGGCACTGTCGGACGGATAACAAGTACGGCTACCGCAGATACACGCTCGGGCTCGAAGCGGGCACGCAGGACGGTCCGATCCGATCCCGACCGTATTACTTGGTACATAAGAAAATTCTCGCCAAACGTTACGACACGGCGTGCTTTGCGGACATATTCGCGCGGCAAGCGATGAAAACGTCGGGCGGTGTGGACAAGTACCCCGAATACAAAAAGGTCCGTGCAAGCGTGACGGAAATGCTCGAACAGCAGAGCTATTTCGTCGACGAGCTCATAAAAGGCGGAAGCGGATAAGCGCGGTCGCCCTGCCGGTCCTATGTCCGGCGCCGACGATCGGAGCGGACGGCCCGTGCGTCCTGCCGAAAAAAAGAAAAAAACTACGGCTTCGACAGGCGTTGCGAAGCAACATTCTTTTAATCAATGCGCGCCTTAGCGCGCCCCTTGCGTCGTGGCGGTTTCCGACACGACAGGCTTGCGGGTTGTGACCGATTTGTTCGTAACTCGAAGAGTTATGACCAAATTGTGCGCAACCCTGCAAGCCCCCGAAAACGGCGGCAAAGCTGAACGAACGGCGCAGCCGTAAAGACGGGTGCGGCAGTACCCGCCGAGCGGGCAACGCCCGCGCTGACGCCCGCCGGCGCGGGAGCGCACCTGCGCCCCGCGCGGTGATCCCCCTACCCAACCCCATACTCACGGTGCGCGACAGCGCACCGTGAGTACGACAACCCCCGTCCGACGGACGGTCTGTAAGGTTCTCTTTGCGGCGCATAAGCGCCGCAAAGAGAACCTCTTGATATATTAGAATTAACTTCCCATACGAATTACAGCAAGGAGTTTACGATGAGTTTTGATGACTTCAAAAAAAGTGCTCGAAGAGTGGCTCGGAATGCCAACGGACGCGATCAAATAAGAAAAATCGAAAAATACGAAGAACGTGCACGAATGGATCGTGCGGCTAAAAGCAAGGCGGACCGTGCGGCGGTTGCCGATCCGTATCTCGAAATTCCGAATTCAGTCAAGCTCGATGAAAAGTACATTGACGGCGTAGCGAACAACAGGCGTTTCAACGAGCAATACAGCGATTATTACACTCGAATGGCGAACGACTTTAATCTTCCAAAGCTACACATAGTAGCGGCGCACGTACAGGATTGTCATCGATATTGGTTCGGCGATCATTACCGTTTACAGCGTGTGTTCGATGTCAAGCGCGTACATCTCTGTCACGATAAATTCTGCACTAACTGCCAGCGTCTGAAACAGGCGTCACGGCTCAAACGATTCACTCCGATACTCGAAGAATTAAGTAACAATTACAATCTTTACCACACGGTATTTACTCTTCCGAACGTTTCGGGTTCGGAACTCGCTCGGGCGCTGGATATAATGCACGACGCTTTCAGAAAGATCACTCGCTATTTGAGCGGCGACGCACCGATCAAAGGTTTAGACTTTTCCGAATGTGGATATGCCGGCGCTGTTCGATGTTTCGAGATCGTCGCGAACCCTACCGATTACCACCCGCACATACATAGCTTGTTCGTGTTGAGCAAAGAATTCGAACTTGTAAAGACGATAGTCAATGATTATAGTTATAATTACGGTGTATACAGCGGACGTAAGTTCTCGGAACTCGAAGTGCTGATACAAAAAATAATGTACTTGGTTTGGAATAATCAGAAAGTAACGCTTGAAAACATATCGGCAGTGCCGATCGGATACAGTTGCACTATGGATAAAGTCGAAGGCAATGAGTGGCACGAAGTATTCAAGTACGTGACGAAACTCACGAAGAACGGCGCTCCGGCACTGACTTACGAACAGTTCGTGACGCTGTATAATGCGTTGCACAAGCGTCGGGTAATGCAAGGTTACGGTATTCTTTTCAACGTCGCAAAAGACGATACTGTCGACGAAGCGGTTGCGGAAGAGTACGAAAAGATTCTTGCGAAGCTACGGCTTGTGGAACTCCCCGACAAAGAAGTTGACTATGTGCTTGACAGACTTGTTGCGGACATACACAGCGGCGCTGTGACGGTTATTTCGAAACGCAATATACAGCGCTATCTAAACGAACTCGCAAAGGAAGAAGATAGTAAATAAACTGTGTGTTTCACAACTTTATTTATTTGTAAAGTTTTTGATTACTCCGCTTTGGATAAAGCATTTATTGTGATAGTCGTGTCCAGCTTGCACATCGGATAATAATAGTGGTTTTCCGCAGTACTTACATTTCGGCGGAAATCTCTTAAAGCAATCATCGCAAAGTTTTTGCTCAAAGTGTTTGGTCTCGAATTCTCCATTGTGTTTGTAGCAGTATTTTTTCATAGTTTGATCCAACCGTTTTTATTTGCTGTATCAAGAACTTCAATAAAAGAATCCGGATTAAAAATAAATTTGCAAGATGGGTATGATGAACATCCGATAATTTCTTCGTGTTTTCTCTTGTTATAAGTTTTAATTAACGGTTTTTTGCATATAGGACAAATGAATTTTTGCATATGCTGTGCAAAAATTTTATAATGTTCTATAAAAAAATCAGTTTGATAAAATCGCTTCTCTTTTGAATGTGTTATATCCGCTGCTTGATCCATAAATTTTATGTGATTGCATAGCTCTTCTCGTGCGCGTTTTAATGATTCTACTTTTGGTATTTCGCCCCATTGCATTAAGTTATATCTAAAATTTTCGTCTTGTATATGTTTATTATTTAGTAATTCTTCTTCTGTCATTGTGGAAGTAAGTATAACGGCATATTCGTGACGTGGAAATTTCATTTCATTTTTTTCCTTTTTGAAAACCGTGAAGATTAAAAATCTAAGTTATTATTATCGGTGCTATTGTCGTTGATTGTTTCACGTTCTATTATTTCAGGAAACATAATGTTAGAACATTCTTTGCAAAAACCTTTCATTTTTTCGTTATTGTATGTATCAAACAATTCTTTATCCTTTGTTTCTTTGCAAACTATACAAGTGTATTTTATATGATTTAACAAATCCCCTTTGTCTGCATCGGTTAAAAAAACTTCCGGTTGAATAATGTTCTTACTACAAAGATGTATTTTTAATTCAGTAATATCATTTTCTATTTCTCTTATTCTTTGCCATAAAGACATATATTCAAGTTCCATTTTTTTTCTCCTTATGTTTAAGAATAGTGTTGTCGTGACGGTATTCAAACTCATATGAACTTTCTATACGGCTACCGTCGTCATTTTCAAGTCCTATGAGATAATCTGCAGATATATTAAATATTGCGCATATTCTTCGTATCATTTCTATGGATGGTTCACTACGACCTTTTTCCCAAGAAAAAATACTATCATCGGTAGTTTGTAGTTTATCAGCAAATTCCTTTTGTGTGAATTTTTTTTCTTTACGTAAATCTCTTAATCGTTGTTGAAATATATCCATACAAAAATTATACCGTAAATATTACGGAAAAGTCTTGACAACCGTAAATATTACGGTTATAATGTATTCACCCGTAAATATTACGGAAATATGTCGTACTTAAATAAAGGAGCCTTATGACGACCGTAGAAGAACTTACCGTCGAAGTAGAAGATCTTAGGCAGAAGAATGAACGTTTGCAACGCATAAACGCCGTGCGACTGGCAAAGTTCGACTTGATTCGATCGGAGTTACAATATTACATTATGGGCAATTCGGAGAAAGACGAACTGATCGGGGAACTTCAAGCAAGAGCTATGCTGTTTATAGCAAAAGACATATACGATCGTGTGCTTAATTATTCAAAGCCCGGATTCAATAAAGACGGACAACCTATCATTATATTGGATCCAATATTTTTTGAGAATATTAAGAGCAACTTTTTTCTAAGTGAACCTTGAAAAGCTATTAGAGCGCATAGCGGACAGTTTGGAACGACTTGTCGAACGAATGGGCGTCGCTCAAACACCGGAATGCAGTTATCGCCTATTCGATTGGCTTGACGAGTGGTTCGCGACTTATCGTGCGCCGGTTCTCAAAGATCACGGTTACGATCTTCGGAATAACATCAATAAACACGTTAAGCCGAATATCGAGAACAAGCCGCTCGACGCTTACACCGCGCACGATATAGTCAAAGCGCTTGGATTGGTTAAGTCCAACCGTATGCGGCAAATTACCCGACAGATTTATGATCAGTCGTTTCGCGAAGCGGTACGCGCCGGATATATTGACCGTAATCCTGTCGACAACGTGGATAACGTCAAGCACACGTACATAAACGGTCACGCTATGACGGTCGACGAACAGACGGAGTTTATGCAAGTTATCGCCAACGACGATTACAATGCGCTTTTCCGGTTTTATCTGTTGACCGGCGCGCGCCCATCGGAGCCGCTGGGTGTTATGTGGCAAGACATAGGTGTAGATACAATTCGCATTCCCGGCACAAAGACAAAATTATCCGATAGGGTTTTACCATTATCGCAAGAGCTGCGGGCATTGCTCGATACAATGCCCCATAACGGTGAACGGTTGTTCCCGTACTCGTATCAAATGGTTCTCAAACATTTCAAAAGCAGTGTTCTTCCTAAGTTGGCGTTTAAGATTACACTGAAAGATCTGCGACATACATTCGCGACGCGGTGTGCAGAGTCGGGCGTCAATATGCGGACGTTGCAAAAGTGGATGGGACATAGTAAGCTCGAAACAACATCGACTTATTATACGCACATTTTATCTGAATTCGAGCGCTCCGAAATGGAACGGCTCAATGTACGCAAAATTACTACATAAAGGCGTTTAGCGTGCATACAAACGGTTTACTCTCTTGTGTTTTTTGCACTAAAAAACCGCCATATACCACAATATATAGCGGTTTTGGCGGAGAGAGGGGGGTTCGAACCCCCGATACCTGTTACAGTATGCACGCTTTCCAAGCGTGTGCCTTCAGCCGCTCAGCCATCTCTCCGTATCGCTCGGACATTGCCGAGCGCAGTATCTTTGGTTTTTCTTTTATGTTCTTCTCGGGGAATCTCCCTTTGTATACTTTTCGGTCGCGTTTACCATTTATTCTTTACATGCTCCGCGAATCCGATCTTATCCTCGATATCGATTATCGTTCCGTCGTCGAGCGTAGCTTTGCCGAAAAATTTACCGAACACCTGATGCTGATCCGTCGCAAGAAACGCGACGCGCATTTTGTCCTGTCTGTCTATCATCGGGTAAAACGTCAGTTGCAGTCTGCCGTCTTCATCCGATATTTTCCAAGACTTCAAATAATCGAGTTCGCCTCTCGTGAACGGGATTTCGAACTTCACATCGCCCAGCTTATTCGCCTTCCCGTCGCAGAATATCACGTTCTCGGTCGCCGACGGCTTACCGAAGCCGTAGCCGAGATTGAGTCCGAACGTTTTCCCGTCGATGACCGTCGACAGGCTCGACCAATACCAAACGTTTTTGTACGGCCAAACGCCTCTGCCCCAATCAAGTCCGCCGACTCCTTGCGAAAACTCGTATTTTTCTTCGCCGACGGTGAACCAACCCGTTCCTTTCAGACAGTTGATCTTTGTGTTGTAATAAAAGCGCCGCGGCTTTTCAAACGGAGTAGCAACCGTAATGTTATCGCCGTCATACGGATCGAGTTCTATCTCGCACGCGAAATCTTTCTTGCCGATAAACTTCGGGAACCGCGCACGGAGACACCTCTTGCCGTTCTCCGTTCCGAAATCGAGCCGAACTCCGCCTTTGTCGAACTGGACAAACCCGTCGTCGCACGTAGCCGGAAAATTCAGCTTTCCAAGCGGCATAAACCCGATTTTACTCTTCGTCACATACCGCAGGTGCGTGAAGTCCAACAGCGACACCGAGCCGAGCGACATATACGAATTGTCCGCTACCGTAAGCGCGACTGCGAATTTATCGTCGCAAAAGTAGTAGTAGTCCCACTCTTTTATGCGCAGTTTTTTACCGCGTATAGCGTTCCGATCGTAATTTTTGACTTGGGAAAAAGCATACCCGCTCTCGACAAGCGCGCCGCTTGCGTCGAGCAGATCGCCGACCGACAGCACAGGTTGCGTAATTTCCCCGCCGCCCATTCGTTAACGCTTGGAGAACTGAGGCGCTTTACGCGCTTTTTTGAGACCGTATTTTTTGCGCTCTTTCATTCTCGGATCGCGAGTAAGGAAACCCGCCTTTTTGAGCGCCGGACGGTATGTCGCATCGGCGTTGCAGAGCGCGCGCGAAATACCGTGACGGATAGCGCCCGCCTGACCGGTAAAGCCGCCGCCGCGAACGTTGACTATAACGTCGAACTTGCCGACGGTGTCGGTCTCGACGAACGGCTGGTTGACAATGAGTTTGAGCGTATCGAGAGCGAAATACTCGTCGATCGAACGCTTGTTGATAGTGATGGTGCCGGAGCCGCCGGGCAGGACGCGCACGCGCGCGACAGCCTTTTTACGCCGTCCCGTACCCCAATACTGAACTTTCTTTTTAGCGGAAGATTTAGCTGCCATAATATTACCTCTTTTCAATGTCTAGCGGTTGCGGTTTTTGCGCTTCGTGGTTGTGCTCTGCGCACTTAAAGACTTTGAGCTTCTTGATCATAGCGCGGCCGAGCGAATTTTTGGGAAGCATACCCTTGACCGCTTTGGTGACAGCCTTGTCCGAGTTCTCTTTGAGGAACAGCGCGTACTTTTGCTGTTTGAGACCGCCCATATAACCAGTATGGTATGTGTAAAGTTTTTTCTCCGCCTTATTGCCGGTGAGCGCGACTTTGTCCGAATTGATTATGATGACGAAATCGCCTACGTCGGCATTGGGCGTGTATTCGGGCTTTTTCTTGCCCTTGAGAACCATTGCGACCTGACTTGCGAGTCTGCCGAGCGGAACGCCCGCCGCGTCGACTACGTACCAATTACGTTTGTATTCCTTGTCTCCGATCTTATAGTCGGCAGAACGGGAATCGATCTTTTTTGCCATTAATGTTTTCATTGAAAACAACCTCGAAATAGTATTATCGGGTACGACGTTTCACGCCGTCGCACCACACGACAAAACCGCGCCTGCGGGGGCTGGCTGCAAGCCGTCTTATCGCAATGCACAAAATATTATACAATAAGAAAAGAACCTTGTCAACTGTTTGACACATCTTTTACAAGTGCGGCACGGGCTAATTTTCCGTAGCGAATATTTCCGCACTCAACAGAGCCGCACACCCTATTCAAAGAGCCGACTGCACAGTTTTGTTTTTAGGAAATACCGCTCGATCCGAAACTTTGCTTTTATTCCGAATTAAAACCCGACGCTTTATGTCGGGTTAGGAAAGTTAGTCGGTTGTGCTGACTGTTATAGAGATACGCCTCATCAGATGAGCATCAAGGTCTTTACGATTTATCTCACCTGCCCACCAAGTTTTTTCCGTCATAATAAACGTGATCGTTTCGTCTTCGCAAGGCTGTAATATCTTTAATGTATAGTGGTTTTCTTTATCGGGATCGGCTTTTATTTCTATCTTTGTCTCGTCATATTCATATTCGAGCGGCCAATAATATTCGTCGTTTACAGGTAAAATTTCACCACAATTTTCAAACCATAGATCATATTCGGTCTGCACTGTCAATACCGCACTCTTGTCTCCCTTCGGAAAACGTGCTAAAAAATAATATTCCTCAAATCTTGCTTTATCGCCTTCCCATAAACATTTATCTATACCATCAGCGTCCTGTATTATTGGTTCATCACAAGTAAATTCAGTAACAGCCGGAGAATGTATATATTCTTCTTGTTCAGATTCTTGAGGCACGGCTGTTTCATTGGACGTATAAGGCGCATTATTGCCCGCACACGCGAAGAGAGACAGCGCTGTTAAGCACGATAAAGTTATAGCTAAAAATTTCTTCATATTAACACCTCGCCGAATTTATATAATAGGAATTAAAGTTTAAGCCTACTGTCGCATTCGTATCGAAAATTCCAGAAGAATACCGACCGCAGACAATCTTAATCGACATTAATATATTATATACGGAACTTGTATGTTCCGGTGAGAATTATAACATATTATGTACTTGTTTGCAAGACTTTTAACCGAAATTATTTTAATTCGTATATTTCATTCTTTTCAATCGGATATAGGAATATATGCCACCGTACAATTTTACGATATCTATCGGTTATTCGTCACGACGGTATCAGTTCTCTATCATATAGTCTACATCGAAAATCCATCTATATTTTTGCGGATTGACTTCTTTGACTGCGTAAAAAGTGTCCGACAAAATACCGCAACGGCAAAAGCCGAAGCCGACAAGCAAGCGCGCATAGATCGGCTCACCGCCGAACTCGAAGAACTGAAAAAGGACGAGTAAATCGCCCTTTATTTTTGGGAAAAGTGTTGACTTTTGCGCCGATAAAGCGTATAATACATATGAGCGTGACAGCAGAAATTCACCGCTTAGCTGCCAAGTAATGGAGAGGATGCGGGTCTCCCACGCTAACGATTAAAGTACGGTCAATTGACCGTACTTTTTCTTGTTTTATACGCAGTTAAAATAAATGTGATTTTATTGCCGTGATATTCAGGAGCAACGATTACCATTTTGCCATTATGTAAAATCTCGAAATTCCCTCGAGAACTTTTCTGATACAGTTTCCCGTTTTTTATGACATCGGATATTTCACGGACGAAAGCAGGACCATCTATGCCCTGTTTGTTGCGTTGCTGAATAATGTGTTTTAGTCCTACGTAGTCATTGCCCCAAAAGATATCTATATCACCCGTATCTTCTCGATGGAACGCTCCTTTAACATAACCACGCTGTTCACTAAGAAGTTTTTCAATTGCTAACTGTTCCTTAACATCGGTAAACTCTTCGCCAAGTAGAGCGTCGAGTTCTTCCTGAGAACCGAAAGCGGGCGTATCGTCACTATCCTGCTTGCTATTTTTCCACGCCGACTGTGGAATTTTATCGACTATCTTCTTAGCGCTCGGCAGATTGCCGTACTGCAAATCTCGTTTGGGATCGCTCGAATACTTACGCACAGCGTCGGCGGTTTTGCCGCTGTCCGACTGTCCGCCGTATGAGAAGAAATCGTTTTATGTTCAATTATAATATCCTCACAAACAATCGAAATCAACAAAATAAAAAGCAACCGTCGAAACAGACAATGACAGTTGCCAATGAAAAATTCTTCCTACCTTATCGGACTGAAAATAACTTATGCGTTATATGTTACTATTTAACTTCCCACGTGCAAGTGACAGTTTCCGACAGGGTTATCAGTTCGGGTTCGGTAGCGCCCATCGCGTTCGCCCCGTCGAAAGACGCGCGCATCATCATCGGACGCGCCGACGCTTCGCCGCACGACGGACAGCATTCCGCCTTGACTAACGCGCCGATTCCCGCGCCCGCCGCCTTAGCGATAGTTTCGGCATATGCACGCGCCGACTTGACCGCTTCCGCCACGAGCCGCTCGCTTTCCTTTTTGCTTTTCAGTTCGAAAGAAACGCGCCACTCGCACTCACTTCCCGATAGTGCGTCCATTACGTCGCACATACGGTTTATATCGTAACCGAACTCAGCAGAAAACGTTTGCACTGCGCGGTAGCCGACGATCTTGCGGTCTTCGCGGATCGCCGACACATTTACGCCGAGCGCACGAACTTCCGAAATTCCCGCGCCGTTCAATGCTCCGACAGCCGTGTTTGCGATCTTGCTCGACTTGTCTACTGCGTCCGAATATTTCTTCGCCTCTCCGACTGCCGAAAGAGAAATGCGCACCGTGTCCGCCGCATACTTGCCGCTTGCCGTTTTGGTTATAGTTACCGTTTTCGAATTTTCCATAATTATCTCCTTTTATTTGAATCGAATTATTACCGAACAACTTTCAAGATCGCAATATCCGCGTATTTATTCATTCGTTCTTCGATTTCGCGATCCGGTACGGCGAAGAGCTTTCCCGAATAGATACGCTCGGGCGATACGCAATCGGCTAACCTGTGCCGCGTAGACGTAAGTCCGCACTCTTCAAAAAAGGCGCACATCTCGGCGTAGCTACGAAACGGCTTTTGTTCTCCCCTATCCGCCGAGTCGACAATGACCTTCCTGTATTCCGCATAGTTTTTATCGTCGACGGGACTGTCGGCGGTCAACCACATCCAATCGGCACCGTCCAACACAGTGTTCAGCACACTGCAAATATCGTGGATCCGAGACTTGTCGAGATACCAGAATAATCCTTCCGACAAAACGATCACCCTGTCGAATACCCTCGATTTCGACGTATGCTCGATAAAATCGCGAAAAGTTTTAACGTCCGTTAAATCGACTGCATACAAATCTTTCGCAAACTCGGTATGTCCCAATTCCCGATACACTCGACTTTTCATATCGACTATCGGCGAGTGATCGACTTCGATGTAATCGGTATGTGCAAACTGTGCGCGACGGGGCGAAAGTCCCGCGCCCAACTCGATCACAAGAGTCTTATCGGTAAGCACACTTTCGAGTGCCGCGTTGACCGCCTTATGCCGCGCTTCTATTTCGACGGCAAGATCGGCAACGAACAGCGACGGGCGAAAAGAGAACCCGTAATCCACCGCAAGTTTGATCGCGCTGAAAAATATTTCCGATGCGAGATCTATATCGCCGAAAATTTTCGGATACGCCGTAAGCACGGCAGTCCGCATAGTATTGAATGTTTTTTCGTCCTTTACTTCGCTCATTTCGCACTCCCGATATTTTTCGCACGCGCCTTTATCATTATTCGCCGCTCTGTGAATGCGACGCTCCCTCCCGATGAAAGTTCTTTAACGATGTCTTTATCCTTTTCGATCGAAAATCCGCGAATTGTCGGCGTAACTTCGAGAAGATCGACAAACCCGTCCGTAGACAGAACCGTTTTTTTCTCGGTGCGACGGACTTGTTCGACTTCGAAAAACGCACCGAGCGCGGTGAGCAGATAGTGCAGTCTCTCATCGACCGATTGAGCGAAAAGGTATCCGCGCGCACCCGACTCGTCATCGCCGAACGCAAGTTTGATCTCGGATTTATCATCCGGACTCAATGTCTCTATGAAAAACGATCCGCCGTCTTTAAGCAATCTGTGCGCTTCCGCATTCGACCAAGTGGAGAGCGCGGTAGTACAAACATCGAACGAATGCGACCGAAAAGGAGTATTCATATTGTCGCCTAAGAATAATCGCACATTATTTATATGATTTTTTTCGAGCGATTGCGTCGCTTGCTTTAACATCGATTCGTTTCTGTCTATCGCGACAATGTTATTTACGTGCGGCGCGAATTTTATGACTTTTCTGCACGTGCCGCATCCGAAGTCCGCTACGCTATGATCGGCACGAAGATGCGGAATAACGAAATCGGTAAAATCCGAATTCTCGTTTCTTATAGCCTTGCTGTCGTAGATCTCGTTGTACATAGTCTACCCCATCCTTGCAAAGGTCAAAATGCCGTCGGTATTGCGAGTTTTGAAATCGGACGTCATTTTATATATAGTACCGTCATCCGAGAAGAACGGCGTCAAAACGAGTTGAAAATGCCTACTGCTCATCTTCTGTTTTTTAGCTACGGTTCGCCCGATAATATCACAGGTAACAATAAGCTGTTCTGTTCCCGTTTCGGATTTTCCAAATGACGAGAAGCCCTCGCATATAGCCGTCACTCGCGCTTGATCCTCGAACTCGCGCGAAACACTGTAACAATAAATCGCCTTGTAGCCGTTTGAATTCCACGACAGAATGAGCCGCCCCGTGCTTATATACTTCGATTTCGAATCGCCCTGAAACTGCTTAAAATCCCCCGTCAATACCCATATCCCCTCATACGGGCGCGACATTTTAAGACCGGAGTGCGACTGCGGTCGGTATTCGCTTGCCGTCTCTGCGGCCGCCGACTTTACATTCAATGCGGAGTCTGCCCACTTGATCAAATCGTCCGCCGCACGCTCGTTTTCATCTTCCGAAAAATGCGCAGTGCCGCCGAACAACACGTGAAAACCGTCTGCTTTCCGTGCCGTCAATCCGCCGTATGCGTACACGCGCGCGATACCGCCGTTGCCTATATCGTTAAAGTGCGCCTTATTGAATGCGTCGATTTCGCGATACAAACCCGCGCTCATTATCTCATTTTTGGCGTTCAATTCGATCGTATCGTTCGCTACGAGCAAAAACAGCTTGGAATGCTTTGCAACCGTCGGAGTATCCGAAAAACTGCCCGCAGGGTTGGTAACGGGATTAAAAAAGCACTTGGAGCGTTTTGACAGTTCATTGTAAATGAGCCGCGCTTTTTCCAAAGAACCGCTCGGACTGTTCGTCCCGTGATAAGCTATAAATATATCGAATTCTTCATTAAGTAAGTCGTCCGATCCCACGATACTCCCCGCTAATCATTATGTATGCATTTTGATTATAACACATTTATCCCGCAACTGCAATAGTAAAAGGCTAAGCCGCATTGTCGAATAATAAATCTATCCGCCGCAGACGGGCTTTCGATGGAGCGTTGTTATTTATAGCTTATCCTACTGCCCATACCGCCCGACGCTTCTTCGACGATCACGCAATCCGGCATACGCTCGATGAGCGCCGACGAGTGCGAAATAACGCCGACCAAACAGTCGTGCGACAGCGATTCGAGCGCGCCGAACACCGTATCGATAAGTTCCTCGTCGAGCGTACCGAATCCCTCGTCGAGGAAGAAGAATGCGTTGTTCCCTTTGCTTTGAGTGCGGGCGATCGCGATCGCGACGGACAGCGACGCCAAGAACAGTTCGCCGCCGGACAGCGTTCCCGTCTTTCTCGACTTGCCGCCGTTCAGATAATCGGTCACCGTGAAGCCGTTGTCCTCGTCGTAGTTTATAGAATACTTGCCGCTCGACAGCGTGCCGAGAATTTCGCTCGCCGCCGACGCAAACTCGGCTATGTATTCGTTCGCCACGAAATTCAAAAGCGCCTTGCCCTTAGTCAGTTCCGCGATCTCGGCGAATATCTTTTCACGCCTGACGCACACGCTACGCTCGCCCTCCGTCTTTTTGAGCTTTTCGCAGTCTTCGGCAAGTTTCTTTATCTGCGCGTCTTTGACCGCTATCGCCTTTTCGCGCTCGATATGATCGGCTTGCTTGCTCTCGAACACCTGCTTTTTGTTATTGTAGTCCTCTTCGTCGAACTCGGGCATATCGACGGGACATTCCTTTTGCGCCGCTTCGAGCTGTTTTGCCGTCGCGTCCGCAACTGCCCTGTCGCCGTCGCGCGCCGCCGAAAGTTTTTCGCGCCGCGCTTCGCGCTCGCCGATCTCGCGTTCCAGATCTTCGATCTTTCCGCGCATCGCGACAAGCCGTTCTTCGGTCTTGCCCAAATTTTCGCCCAACCGTTCCCCGATCTCGCCGCGTCTTTTCTCTATCTCGCCGACCGCCGTTTTAACGCCGTCGCGTTCCGCCGCGAGCGCAGACAGTCTCGGCGCGTTGCGTTGCCGTTCGCTGTCCGCCTGCAAATATCCGTTACCGCGCTCATAGGCGGACTTTGCTTTTTCGGTCAATTTAATATTCAGTTCCGCGCAATACCCGCTGTTTTTTATTCGCTCGTCGATATCGGCGATCTCTTTTGTCACCTCTTTGAGTCCGTTGTCCGCGTTGTCGAAATCGACCTTCGCCGCGCCGAGTCGTTGCTCCGCCGAATTCACAGACTTCTCGGCATTTGCGAACGCCGCCTTTGCCGCCGCCAACGCCGTTTTGCATTCCTCGACGCCCGCGCCGCTTTCGCACACTCCGCCGATATGATACGTTCCGCCGCACACCGGACATCTGTCGCCGTCGCCGAGTTCGGCGCGTACCGCCGCCGCATACGATTCCGTTTGAGCCGCACTCAGCGCGCGCTCCGCCTTTTCGAGTATCTCCGCCGCATTTGCTTTTTCGCACTCGGCGCGCTTGACCTCTTCGGTCAAAACCTCTATCTTAGTCATCAATCCGTCGAAACGGCTTTTCAGTCTGTCTCGCTTATCGCACGCAGCCTTTCGACGGCTTTCCACTTCGCCGAACCTGTCGCGTTCGGCGTTCAGCGCGTTTATAAGTTCGCGCACGGCGCCTACCGCTGCCGCACGGTCCGAAACGTCTATTCCGTCGATCCGCGAAACCGCGTCCGACCTGTTGACGTCGGGCAGACGGTTTTTCATATCTTCGACCGACGCGACAAATTGCGCGAACTCGTTTTCCGCACGCGCCGAACACTCTTGCGCGAACTTCTCGGCACGCGCCGATTCATCCGTCACTTTGTCCAAAGCTTCGCATTTAACCGCATACTCGGCGCACAGCCTCGAATATTCCCTGTCAAGCTCGGCGAGCGCGCTCAGCTCGCCCGCGTCCGCGCGAAGTTTTTTAAGTTCGTCCTCTCTTGCCTTTGCGTCGACGCGCGACTTTTCGAACTCCGCAAATGCATTCTCGCTCTCCGCCGCTTTTCTCTTGGCGTTATCGAGATCGAGCGCGAGCCGTTTGACCGCCGCCGCCTTTTCGGCTGCGGAAATATATACGTCGCGCGCCTTGCATAGCGAATCGAGTTCTTCCTTTGCTTTTGCTATCTCCTTGCCGAGCGCGGCGTTTTTTGCGCGCAACGCCGCAAGCTCGCTTTTTACGGCGTGCATAACGTCGGGCGCGTCCTCGCCTATCGCCTCTATCAGTCTGTCGTATCCCGCGATGTTGTTTTGCTCTTCGGCGCGCTTCTCGTTGGCGAGTTTGAACACGTCGGCAAACCGCATAAGCGAAAAAATCTTACCGACGGTCTCCAACTGTTTGGCGGGCGTCTTTTTGAGAAAATCGGCGTATTTGCCCTGTTCGAGCAGATATACGTTCTTGAACTCGTCCTCGCTAAGTCCGACTATCCCTTCGAGTATCTCGTCCGCCCCGCCGCGCGTGACGGTGAGCGGCTCGCCGTTTTTGATGAGCTTACACTCGCTTGTCGCCGTGCGTTTAAGCGTCGCGTCATTGTGCTTTATATCCTCGTTCGGTTCGCCGTCCGTCGCCGCTTTGCCGTCGTCGCTCTTGTGCTTGGTTTCGCCGCCGTCGGCGTTCTTGCACTTGATGACGCGCTCGACGCGGTAAATATCGCCGTCCGACTCGAATTCGAGCGCGACGAACGCGCGGTTTCTGGAAAGATTTACCACGTCGGGAAGATTGCCCTTACCGCTCCTGCCGTACAATGCGAGCATAAGGCAGTCGAAAATAGTCGTCTTGCCCGCGCCCGTCTTGCCGCTTATGCAAAACAAATTGTTGCGACCGACCGTTTCGAAATCGAGTTCCTGTTTGTCGGTGAACGAGTTGATCCCTTCTATTTCGAGTTTAATCGGCTTCATTTTTCAGTTCCTTCATCAGCGTGACGAAATTGGCTTTCAATTCTTCGGACGGGTCTGCGCCCTTTGTTTTTCTGTAAAACATCTCGAACAGCTCGCCGTCGCCCAGATGCGCGCGCCGCTCCGCTACCGTGCCGCGCGCCGTCGCCGTGATTATGAGATCGTTGAACGCGGGGTGTGATTTTATCGCGGTCGCCTCGTCCTTGCTCAGCGCCTCGCCGTCATACAAGATCCGCACATAGTCGCCCGAATAGAAATCGAGTTTTTGCATACATTCGTCGAAGTTGTCCGCCGTCGTTTCGGTCAGTTTTTTGCCGACATTGAGCGGCACGGCTTCGACGGTGCGCTTTGCCGTGTCTATGAGCATTACCGACTTGGTACGCGACTCGTCGTAAGCGTATTGCAACGGCGAACCGCTGTACACCGCGAGCGGTGTCTTTGTTATCTTATACTGTTTGTGAACGTGTCCGAGCGCGATATAATCGGCGGTCTCGGGCAGTACGGAAGTCGGAAGCGCCATAAGCCCGCCGAGCGAGCCGCTCTCCGATTTGGTCAGAAATAAATGCGTGCAAAGTATATTGTAGCCGTCGTCGAAAAATTCGCACGCGGACGCGAGCGTCGATTTTACGCGCTCGACGTAATCTATATTATAGTCCTGCTCCGCCCACCGCGCAAGCCGACTTTCGGACGGGTACGGCACGAGCGCGATATTCACTTTTTCGTCGCCCTTGAACACGGTAACGCCGCCGAACCTGCCTTCCATACGAATGCGCTGTTTTTCGAGATAGTCGGCTGCCGACGCGACGGAGAGAAGGGACGCGGGCGGCACGGGTTCGGTGAACGATTCCGCGCCGAGCGCCGAGTAGTCGAGTTCGCCGGCAAGCACTATGCCTTGAAGATCGGCAAGCGGTTTTGCGGCGCACAGTCTGCGTTCGTCGTCGTGGTTGCCTGCGAGCGCGATCACCGCTCTGCCGCGCTCCGCGAGCGACAGCATACCGCGATAAAACACACGCTCCGCTTCCGACGGCGGCACGATATTGTCGAAGATGTCGCCGGCTATAAGTATTACGTCGACTGCGCGCGCGTCGGCTATATCGGCAAGCTCTTTAATGAGCAGAGCTTGCTCGTCGAGCCGAGACGCCTTTCCCAATCTTTTGCCCAAGTGCAGATCGGCGGTATGTAGTATGACCATATTTTTTTGTCTCCGTTTTTCTTAAAAGGGTTGATTAAATCGACATTTAGTGATAATATATATACCACATCTATTTTAATACAAATCGGAAAATTTTTCAACAACTTTTACGCAATGAGGTAAACAATGTTCAAACTGTCGTCCGAAGCGGCGATCGACGGCATTATCTCCGTCGAAAACAAGTTCATAGTCGAATATATGCCATACGCGGACGGCGACTACGTAAAGGTCTATCTTTACGGTCTTTCGCTCGCCGCGAGAAAAGCCGACCCCGACGACACTACGGAACGGCTCGCACGCAGGCTCGATCTCGACCCCGCTACTGTCGCCGCCGCGTTCGAGTATTGGGAAGATCGCGGGCTTATGACCAAACTCGGCGACGATATCACATATCTGTCGACGCGCACCGCAAGACCCAAAATAAAAAAATTCGACGTGGACAAGTACGCCGAATTCAACCGTCTCGCCCAGCTGTCCGTTTCGGGCAGACAGATAGCGCCCAACGAATACCACGAATATTACGCGCTTATGGAAAAATTCGGTATGGAGTGGCAGGCGATGGCGCTCATCGTAAGGTATTGCGTCAACCTAAAAGGCGACAACGTCGCCTGCCAGTACATACTCGCCGTCGCGCGCAATCTCGCGGAGGACGGCTACCGCTCGCAATCGGACGTGGAAAACAGACTGGAAGAATACGGCGTGTACTATAACGATTTGTGCGCCGTTATGAACGCGTTCGGATCGGGCAAACGTCCCGACCACGAAGCAGTCAAGCTGTACAAAAAGTGGAAGCTGACCTATAAGTTCGCACCCGATGTGATTTTGAAAGTCGCGGAAACGATCAAGCGCGGCGGTTTAGCGGCGCTCGACACGAAGCTGACGACGTACTTCGAACTCGGTCTTATGACCTACGACAAAATCGACGGGTACGAGACCGAACGGCACGACCTTTACAAGCTCGCCAAATCGGTCAACAAAACTCTCGGCGTGTACTATGAAAACGTCGATCCCGAAATTTCGTCTTACATAAAACCGTACTTGGATATGGGTTTCGAAAGCGGCGCGATAATAGCCGCCGCCGACTACTGTATGAAGAACGGGCTCAAAACACTGCCCGACCTCGACACCGTCGTGCGTAAATTCTTCGCCAAATCTGCGCTCACCGAAAAACAGGTCAAGGCGGAAATATCCGCAGAAAACAAATACGACGGCGCTATCGAAAAGGTACTCGCCGCCGTCGGCATTATGGGCGCGGTCAACGCGTCGCACCGCGCTTACTATTCGAAGTGGGCGCGCGATTGGAATATGCCGCAGGATGTCATCGAATACGCCGCGTCGCTCGGCGCCGGCAAAACGCTCTCCTACCTCAACGCGATCCTTTCGGCTTGGCACGACGGGGGCGTTACTACAGTAGAACAGGCAAAGGCGAAAAACACCGCATACAAAGAAGTCGCGGCGACGTCGCCGTCCGACAATACCGTTGTCGAGCGTTACACCGCCGACGAGCTTAACGCGATGTTTACCGTCTTTACCGACGACGAATAAAGGAAACTATGAATATTTACGAAAAGCACGCACAAAGAATACGCGACGAGCGTCGAATGACGGAAGACGGCGCGCATATCGCTTGGAAGAATGCGCTCGGCTCGGATGACGGGCTGTATGAAGCGTTCGTCGCATACCAAGCCGAAATGATAAAAGCGGCGCAAAAACTTCCCAACGATGAAAAGGCGGCGGCAAAGCGCGTCCGCAGTGAGATGAATCGCTTGGGACTCAGCGAATCGATGTTCGAGCCGCCGTATAACTGCGAGAAATGCAAAGACACCGGTAAGATCGGCAACAGATACTGCTCGTGCGTTATAAACCGCGTCATTTCATCCGACAAAGAAAATCTTGCGTTGCCGCTCGTAGACTTCGACGAAGCCGAAAAAACGGCGCCGAGCGGTGCGCTCAAAAAAATCTACTCCGTCGCGTGCGAACTTATAACCGCTTACCCCGACTGCGATAAACCGTTCCTCGTGCTTGCGGGAACGCCGGGAACGGGTAAAACATACCTTGCGGCGGCTACGGCGACGGCGCTTATGTCGCGCGGTGCATCGGTAGTTACGGTAACGGCGTTTGCGTTCGTCCGTCGCGCGCTCGAATACCACACTCAGTTTTCAATACCCGATTATATAGACCGATTTACCCCTATGCTCGACTGCGACGTGCTGATAATAGACGACTTAGGCAAAGAGAGCATACTCAAAAACGTGACTATGGAGTATTTATACACCGTCATCAACGAGCGATGGTTGCATAAGAAAATAACTATCGTAACGACAAATCTCGACGGCAATAAACTGAACGCACGGTACGGCGAAAGCATTTATTCGCGGATGTGCGACAAATCCCGTTCCAACCTTTGCGCACTGAACAGCAAAAACGCGCGTATGAAATAAACGTTCGTATCCGTCGCAGACGGTCGCGATTTCGGTTTACGCATTGAAAAAGGGCTTTACTCGCCCTTTTCTTCTTGTATCGTATTTTCGGTCTCCGTATTCACGTCCGTTTCCGCATCTGTTTCGGCCGATTCTATGCTTTCATCGACTACTCGGTTATCTTCCGCCGCCTCGACGCCTGCCTCGACGCCTGCCTCGCCGATCGGCGCTTCCGCCTGCTTGACCCGCTCCGTCTCTTTCCATTCGATGTTTTTGCCGCGTCTGGCATTGAGCCAGCCCGCGAGATAAATCGGGCAAAACTCTAAAAGATATATCGGGTAGTATAAGATCATAATCGCTTTTTCGCGCGCGGGAAGAGTGCGGAAAATATCGCGACCGACCGCATAAGTGACCAGCGTGAACAGCCAAAGCAACACGTACAAAATGCCTACCGGCATTACCGTGAGAAACATATATGCCGAAAACCACTGTTCGTCGCCGTTTATGAAATATATCGTGCCGAGAGTAAGACCCGCGATCACCGACACGACGGTGCCGATGGCAAACAGAATAAACGGAAAATATCCGTACAGGTAATCGTGCGCGGCGATATTGCGTCCGCCGTTTTGTTTATCGCGCTTGTACTGCTGCTTTATGCGCTCGCGATAAAGGCGGTCGCACTGCGCGTGTCCGGTCAACCACCTTATACGGCGCTTATAGTTTTCCTTATGCGTGACGGCTTCTTCTGTATATATGATCGCGTGAGTATAATACAACGTCTTAAAATCCTTCAAAAAGCTGTCCAAACGCAGTTCGCAGTCTTCGGTGAGCGTGTGGTACGGCCAACCGCCTATGCTTTGCACGACGTGCCGTCTCAGCATCATCCCTTGCGCGCAAAGATTGAGCGGCGCGTTATGCTCCGCCCGCCACGCATTGCCAAGATCTTCCATTGCCGGCCACAAAAGCGCCGAGCAGTTGCTGTGCACCGACCGCGACTCTTTTCCCCATAACAGGTTGAGATTATGCTTGCGCGTCGTGAAAATATCGAAATCGTATTCGAGCGCCTCGTTTAGCGACGACAGATAGTCGGGCGCAAGCACTCCGTCCGCATCGACGATGACAAACGCGTCGAACTCCGCTATCCCGTCTGCGCCTATCGCCTTAAAATACCCGTCGAGCGCCTCGCCCTTGCACGTTTGGTCTGCCACTACGAATATCTTTCCGCCCATCTCCTCGACGAGTTCTATCGTCGGATCGCAAGGGTCTTTAACTATTACGTTGAGCGTAAAAAAATCGGTCGGATAATCCTGTCGCTTTACGGACTCCAAAAGCGCGCCTATCGTCTCGCTCTCGTTCCGAGCGGGAACGAGTACCGAGATCTTGCGCATAGCGGTTGCCTTTTTGCGCGGCAATTCCTTAAACGCATAACGGAAGCTGATTATCTTGGGTAAAAACCAAATAATCGATGCTACCGAAATGACGATATATGCGATTAAAAATCCTTGAATCAAAGTCATTATCTATCTGTATTACGGGCGAAACATCCGCCGAATATCCTCTGTGTCGATTATGTGAGCGTATACGGCGGTTGCGTCACGAATGCCGCACCGGCTTTATACGCATTCACAAATCAATTATAATAGTATGTCACCCGAGTAGTCAAGTCTTTTCGCAAAAAAAGAGATGTTTTGATGTATTTACTCGCCGCCGTTCTCAGTACAGTTGACAATCGATACGAAATTTGCTATTATTTAACACATACTAAACGACGGAGGTAAATATGTGGTATGAAATACTGTACCGAGTGCTCGGCATAATGAATTATGTCGTCCTGCTTATGATAGCATTACCACTGTTGCCGCAGATATTTTACGTTCTGTGCTTTTTCGTTCCGAAAAAGAAATTCAAGCGCAGTGAAGAAAAGGGACGCATCGCTTTCCTCATACCTGCGCACAACGAAGAGAGCGTAATAGAAGCGACCGTCCGCTCGCTCATCGAAAAACAAAACTATCCGCGCGATATGTTCGACGTTTTCGTGGTAGCCGACAACTGCACCGACAAAACGGCGGAGCTGGCGGAAAAAGCGGGCGCGATCGTGCTTATCCACAACGATCCCGACCCCGCGCACCATATGGCGCTGTACCCGCTCAAATACGGCGTCGACCATATCATAAATATCGAGGACAACCCCTACGATATGGTAATTCACTTCGACGCAGATAACCACGCTAACGACGATTTCTGCCTGTATATGAACGACGCGTTTCAATCGGGAGTAGACCTCGCCCGCCCGTATGAGGGCGCTATGAACGCGTCACAGAACTTTTTCACAAAAGCGTGTACGATGTTCTATGTGTTCGATTCGCGTTTCGGCAGTCGTATGCGCGAGCGCCTGCACCTTGCCGCGCACGTCAACGGCAGCGGCGCTATGATGAGCGTGAAAATGCTCAAAGCTACGGGCGGCTACGATTCGGTCACTATTTCGGATGACACGGAGTATTACATAAACAGACTGTTCGACGGTTATAAAGGACACTTCGTCGAGGACGCGGTGGTCTATGAGGATATGCCTTCGTCGCTCAAAGACACGTACAACCGCAACAAGCGCATAGGCAGCGGCGGTATGAAACTGCTCAAAACCAAACTCTTAAAGCTGTTCGGCAAGTTTTTTGTCACGTTCAATCCGTCATATCTCGAAATCTTCTCGTCATACATATTCCTGTTCCTGACGGTGTTGCTCGCGACGTGGCTGCCCGCATTCTACATATACAACTTTACATTTTTAAGTTTCGCCGCTTACGGGAAATTAGAGCTTACGATGTATTCCGTGCAGTATTATTACAACACGCTGTGGGGTACTATATGGATACTGGGCGGTATACTCATAGGGCTGTTCGTTCTCTTCGGATGGCTTCAAGCGTTCTTCCTCGTGATGACCGATTATAAACGTATCGGGGCGAAAACGCGGCGCGAACTACTCAGCGTAGTGCTTTGTTTCCCGCTGTTTCTCATTCTGTACTCGATAACCATATCGATCGGCGCGATGTCCAAGCCCTCTTGGGGCAAAGTCGGACGTAACGCTCCACCGCCGTCACACGCCGCGACCGAAGCGGAACCCGAACCCGCAGAAACCGCCGAAGCCGCCGCCACGTCCGACGAATGCGTCGCCGCGACGGACAAAAACGAAACGGACGCGCCCGCTTCGGACGAAGCCGCGCAATAAAACAGCCAAACGCAAGCGGCGCTTTAGCATTTCACATCACTCCTTACCTATTTTGAAAAGGTCTCTATGGAAAACAGCAACGAATACGCAGTCGTAATAAAAAACCTGAACAAGGTCTATCCGAACGGCAAAGTCGCGGTCAACGATATTTCTTTCAACGTCGCGCGCGGCTCGCTTTTTGCGTTCTTGGGAATAAACGGCGCGGGCAAATCGACGACTATAAACATAATCTGTTCTATACTCGGCAAAAATTCGGGCAAGATATATGTCAACGGCTACGACCTCGACGAGGATCCAAACGCCATAAAACGCGACATCGGTATCGTTTTCCAGACCAGCGTGCTCGATAAAGAACTGACCGTCAAACAAAATCTGGACGTGCGCACGTCTTTCTATTCGCTCACGAAAGCGGAAAAGAAAGCTAACATTCAAAACATAATCGAACTGTTGGAACTCGGCCCCATTCTCAATCAGAGCGTGCGCACGTTGTCGGGCGGACAGCTCCGCCGCGTGGACATAGCGCGTGCAATGGTTCACCGTCCCAAACTACTCATTCTCGACGAGCCGACGACGGGACTCGATCCCAAAACCCGCATTGCGGTATGGGCGCTGATAGATAAGATTCGGCACGAAACGGGAATGACCGTTTTTCTCACGACCCACTACCTCGAAGAAGCGGAAAAAGCTACCGACGTAGTGATTATGGACAAGGGCAATATTATCGCGCACGGCACGCCCAACGAACTCAAAAACACATACTCCACCGACAGCCTTTACGGATATATGAATAAGTCCGACGAGTTCGAAAAAAAACTCGAAAAAGCAAAGGTCGGTTTCTCCTACGACGCCGAGCGCGGTGCGTACAAGCTGAGCGTGCGCAAGACTGCCGAAGCTAAAAAGCTTCTCTCCGAATTCGAAAAGTATCTGACCGATATAGAACTCGTCAAGGGCAATATGGACGACGTGTTCTTGAACGTCACGGGTAAAGACATCAAAATTCTCGGCGAAAGCGAGGAAGCGTAGCACTAACACCCCGCGCCGAAAAGGAGGACTGACAGTTGAATCGACAGACGACCGCAAAGACAAATTACGCCGAACAGTTTTTCCAACTGACGCGACGGCATTTGACGGTGTTTTTCAAAAACAAAGTGCGAATATTCTTCACACTGATGGTGCCGTTCATTATTCTCATCGTATACATAATGTTTCTGCGTGATCTCGAACTGAATTCGGTAAAGAATATTTTGGCGGATCTTGCAGAAAGCGGCGGCGACGAGATAGCCGCGCTTGCGGACGATCCGATATTTATGAAATACGTTCGCACGCTCGTCGACAGCTGGATGCTAAGCGGAATACTCGCCATCACTTCGATCACCGTGTCGTTGCAAACAAACACTATGATAGTTATCGACCGCGAGTCGGGCGTCAACCGCGATTTTATATCGTCGCCTATCAACCGCAACATCCTGATAGGCAGTTATTTCTTTTTCAATATAATAGTCACTGTAATAATATGCATACTTTTTCTTCTCGTATGTCTCATCTACCTCGCCTGCCTTAACGAATTCTTTATCACATTCCTCGACTTTTTGCAAATCGTAGGCATTTTGATGTACTCGTCGGTCGTGTCCGTGCTTCTTACGGTGTTTATATGCTCGTTCGTGTCGCGCGACTCTACTATGGCGAGCATTTCGACCATAGTGTCTACGGCTATCGGATTTCTCATCGGTGCGTATATGCCGTTCGCTATGTTGCCCGCCTTCATTCAAAATATCTGCGTATTCGTGCCGGGTACGTTTTCCTGTTCGTTGTTGCGCTACTCTTTTATGCTCACGCCGCTCGACGGACTTACCGCATATCTCGGCGAAGTTGTGCAGAGCGCGCAGGGCGCCGAGCTTATCGCGTCGCTCACGGGCAGTTTCGGCTATAATATCAACTTCTTCGGAATGTCGGTGTCGCCCGGTATGCAAGCTGTCGCACAGTTAATCATAATAGCGATCCTCGTCGTGGCGAACGTACTCGTGGGGAACAACCTCGTAAAGGTAATAGGCAGTATAGGCAAAAAGACTACGCAAAAACTCAAAAAGATCAAAGCGTCGTTCGGCACGAAAAAAACGGACGGCGAAGCTCCGACCGTTGCGGCTCAAACCGATACGGCAAATACAGGATCGGACGAACCGCCGCAGAACGCCGACACGAACTGACCCGAACACGGTTTTGTCATTATCGCGAACGCGCCGAAGGCAAAAATAAGTAAACACGCCGAACACCGAAAGCCGAACACACTGCGTATCCAGGCAGGATACGACCCCCGGTCGTGATAGCCGAGAATACCCCGCCCCACCGCGCAGTCGACGAAGTGAGAGACAGAAAGTAAACAATTTAAGCCGCCGCGCCGCACTGCGCTTTGTGAAAACAAAATGTAGGCAATTCGACATATTATGACCCAATATGACAAATATCTTCAAAACACTTGACATACGCATATGACGGATGTATACTATCATTATTATAAACGTTGATTTCGTCAGCAACGTAAATCAAGGAGGGTCACCGAAAAATGAATAAGTGTTCAAACTGCGGTACCGAGTTCGAGGGTGGATTCTGCCCCGAATGCGGAACAAAGACCGCAACCCCGTCGTTCTGTCCGCAGTGCGGCGCACCGATGAAGGACGGAACTTCTTTCTGTTCGAAATGCGGTTACAATCCCGCGACGGGCGCTCCGTCGCAAGCCGCAGCGCAGGCGCAGGCACCGGTAACGGCAACCGGCAAATCTGAGTTCACCGGCGGCGTGTTCGCTCTGTTCGGTCACAGATTCGTACTCGCTCTCGTCTCCTCGATTTCCGGCTTCATCGCCTACCCGTTCATATACTGCTGGTATAAAAAATGGATATGCGAGCATACGTACATCGACGGCAAACAGCTTCGCTTCGACGGCGACGGCGGACAGCTGATCGGTAAATACATAGTTTGGGGTCTGCTATCCATCATAACGCTGGGCATTTACTGGATAATCAAAGGCGCGGTCAACATCTCCAAATGGGAAGCCGAACACACGCATTTCGCGGACGGCAGCGGCGATCCCGCAGGCTCGACGTTCACCGGCACTTGGCTCGGCTTGTTCGGTCACCGTTTCGTCGCCGGTTTCGTTACGCTCATCACGCTCTCGTTCGGCGCATACTGGGCATACTGCTACCTGCAAAGATGGCAACTGTCACACACTTATTATGACGGAACGCAACTCGGTTATGACGGCAAAGCGATACAACTCTTCGGCAGCATAGTCAAATGGGGTCTGCTCACTCTCATAACTTTGGGTATTTACTCGTTCTGGCTCAGTCTCAAAGTCCTCAAATGGGACACCTCGCATATTCGCATCGCGTCGAATATACAGGCGGCGTAAGCAACGAATTACGACATTCAAAACCCCCGCAGATCGGTGCGGGGGTTTTTGTTTTATGGAAATATTCCGCACCGACGCCTTGCAGATAGGTATGCTTATCAACCGAAACGGCGTATTCGACATACACCGACACACACACTATATATCGTCTGTAATTCGACGGCATATATAATATATACTGTACAAATGAAGATCGAATTCGAAAAACGCACACCCGACGGCGCAACGCAACAGCCGAACGACGAACGTCACTCCACCCGTTTCTTCGACGACGTTCGGACCGCGCTTGCCGCGCTCGCGCCGAGCGGATCGCGCATCAAACCGATAGGTTTCGACAACGTAGACATTTTTTTACGCGACGGATACCGCGTGACAGACGAAGATTGCGACGTTATTATCGCACGCGGCGGCGAACGCGAATTCGGTGCGGCGCGCGCTTACGGCGACGGGTGCAAAATACTGCTCGCACCCACGCACGCGCATTTCGCGGCGGCGGTAGGCGCATACAGAACGCTCGACGGCGCTTTCGCGCACTCATTCCGATGCCCGCCGCCCGACGCGGTTGCGTTCGACGAAAACGACTGCGACCGCAATCTCGCTTCACTGTTTGCCGAAACCGTCAACCTCGATCTATGCGCGTTCGACTATATTTTCGCAACTCTGATGCAGGGGCGCAGACCGGACACGGAGACGGTGAACGAAATCGGTAAACTTGTCGCAGAACTGACGTCGACGTTGCGTCCGATAACTAAGGACAGAACGCTTGCCGCCAAAGCGCTCGTCCGCGCGGGACGACGGGCGGCTCGGATCGTCGCCGCACGCCCCGAACTGTTGCACTGTTCGGGCGCGGCGCAGACCGCAGAGGCACTGCGAATGCTGTGCCGTGCCGAAGACCGTTCAATCGGAATGCGCGGCGAAACCGAACTGTTACTCGCCGTTTACGTCGCAGATTTTTACGTAAAATGGCTGGCGTGCGGCGACGGGTTCGACTTCCCGCCCGACAACAACAGACGTATCGACAGTCTGTGCGAGTATTTCGGCGCGGACCTGCGCCGCGCGTGCATTCACGCGTCGCCCATCTATCCGCCGATGCGAATGCGGCTGTACGAATACCGCCGCGACGAGTTCCGTACGGAACTGACACGAAGACTGGCCACAGTCAAACAGCGACAGAACGCGGCGTGGCAGGTATTCAAGCGCCTGTATCCCGACGACGGTTACGGACTCAAAACTCTTATCGACAAGACCGATCTTCCCATATGTCTCGCGCTGGCTCCCGATGTATTCGCGGCCGAATCGATGCTGTCGTTCATCAAGCAGACAGGTCGGCTGGAAAGATATATAATATAGATCGGGATCCGCGCATAAGTTTTATACGCGGCTCGGAAAATATAAAAGCAGCTCGTTACGGCGCAATTTAATAAGGATTAAAAGCAAGGACATAAAACACTCCTTGCTTTTCTTATTCGGTTTTGATATAATCTTAAACGCAAGTATAGACAAAACGGCGCAAAATTACAAATACCGTAAGGAGGACGAAAGAACGCTTTGAAAAAAATTTTGATTATAGACGATGACGTTTTTATAGGCGATATGTTGGAAGAAATCCTTTCGAAAGAAGGCTACTCTGTTTTACGTGCGTATTCGGGTACGGAAGCACTTTTTTTGCTTTCGTCCGACAGACCGGATCTCGTTCTTCTTGATTTAATGTTACCGGGATTGAGCGGAGAACAAGTAATGGAAAAAATCAAAGATATTCCGGTTATCGTAGTCAGCGCCAAAATCGATGTAAACGACAAAGTGAATTTATTGCTTAATGGTGCGGCAGACTATGTAACAAAACCGTTCGATACGAAAGAGCTGCTTGCGCGGATAAACGTACAATTACGCCATAAAAACTATGATGGTTTTAATAATACTGCGGTTGTGTTTGACGATATTATACTCGATACGGCGTTGCGCCGAGTTACGGTTGCCGATAAAGAAATTCATTTGACGCGAACGGAATACGCAATATTGAAAATGCTTATGCAGAGAAGCGCGCAAGTGGTTACCAAATCCGAACTTATGGACGGAATTTGGGCGGACACTCCGGACTGCACGGAGAGCTCGCTCAAAATACACGTCGCCAATTTGCGTAAGAAACTAAAAGCCGTCACCGATAAAGAATATATCGATTCCGTATGGGGTATAGGATTCAAACTCAAAACCGAATAAAACTTTACCGTTTCTTAACTGTTTTCTTTACCGTTTTCTTTACCTTTGTTTGATAGAATCAAAACACAGGAGGCAATTTTATGGAATATGTTTTACAAACAAACGCCGTAAAAAAAGATTACGGTAAGTACAAAGTACTAAACGGACTTACTATGCACGTTCCCAAAGGAAGCATTTACGGCTTCGTCGGGAAAAACGGAGCCGGAAAAACGACGCTTATTCGTCTTATTTGCGGATTGCAAAGTCCTACGTCCGGAGACATCGAACTTTATGGAATCGGTTATAAAGATAAAAATGTCGTAAAAGCAAGGCGCAGAATGGGCGCGGTTGTTGAAAGCCCGGCTATTTATCTCGATATGACCGCAGAGGAAAATATAAAGACGCAATGCCGTATTTTGGGCATACCGTCGTTTGACGGAATACCCGAATTGTTACAGCTTGTGGGTTTGGATAATACGGGTAAGAAGAAAGCCAAACATTTTTCGCTCGGTATGCGACAGCGTTTGGGTATTGCCGTTGCGCTTGCGGGCAACCCGGATTTTCTCGTTTTGGACGAACCTATTAACGGGTTGGATCCGCAGGGTATCATCGACATAAGAGAACTGATTTTGAAATTGAACCGTGAACGCAGCATTACCGTTCTTATATCGAGTCATATATTGGACGAGCTGTCGAAAATCGCAACGCATTTCGGTTTTGTCGAGTCCGGCAAAATAGTAAAAGAGATGAGCGCGGCGGAATTGGAAAAAGTTTGCCAAAAGTGTATAGACATTACGGTATCCGATACCAAAATATTAAGCCGTATTCTTGACGAAAAAAATCTGGAATATTCCGTGCTGTCCGATACGGAAGCAAAAATTTTCGGTGAAATAGACGTTACCGAGCTAACTTTGAAATTGCATAACAATCATTGCGATGTAAAAACAATGTACGAACGCAACGAAAGTTTGGAGGCTTATTATATCGAACTTTTGGGGGGAAAATGCAATGAATAGACTTTTGATTGCAAATTTTATGCGGATAAAAAAGAATAAACTGTTTTGGGCTTTATGCGGTGTTATGGCGCTTGTGTCTTTGACTATGGTTGTCAATCTAATTGCGAATAATGCTACGCAAATCGACGGAGCGGCGAATATTTTTGTTATACCTGCCGAAATCGCCGCAGCGATATTCATAAGCGTCTTTTTCGGCACGGAATACGGCGACGGAACGATACGCAATAAGCTTATTGCGGGACACGACAGACGGCAAATTTATTTTGCCAATGCGATTATGTCGACAGTATGCGCATTCGCAATGTTTGTGTCATATATATTGCCCGTAATGATTTTCGGATTTTCTTTCGTCGGCTTACCTACGGTTAAAACAATCGGAAACGTCGCAGTCGGCATTGTTACGCTTTTTGCATTTTGTTCGATATTTACTATGGTGAGTATGATATATTCGAATAAAACGGGTGCAACCGTAATCAACATCGTGATTGCCTTTTTACTGTTGCTTGCGGCTCTTATTCTTACTTCCTATTTGACGATACCCGAATTTTATCCGTCGTACGGTATGGGAGAAAGTATGAGTTATGTACGCAATCCCAATTATGTAAGCGGTATAAAAAGAACCGTTTTGCAAATATTGGTCGACCTGTTGCCGAGCGGACACTCCATACAATTCATTATGGGAGTATCGAGACCCTTGTGGGCTTTATCGTTGTATGCAGTGGGAGTTTGCACTGCGTGCAGCATCGTGGGAGCGGTTGTTTTTTCCAAAAAAGATATAAAGTAAAAGGTGTAAAATCGTGATTTGGCTTTCGGTTATTTGTTCGATATTATTGCTTTTGACGGTATTTCTCATCGTTAAAATTTTTTCGATGAAAAAAGATATAGATAAGATAGACCGCGAATTTACCGAAAAACTGAAAGCCGACACAAACACTTTGATTACGGTGGACGGTAAAGACAGATCGGTTTGCCGTTTGGCGTCGAATATAAACAAACAGTTAAAGGTGTTGCGAAAACAGCGTCTGCGTTACGAGCAGGGCGATTCTGAACTGAAAAATGCCGTAGCCAACATTTCGCACGACTTGCGCACCCCGCTTACTGCTATATCGGGCTACTTGGATTTACTCGAAAAGGAGCAAAACAGCCGAGACGCGGATCGCTATATCGGCATTATCAAAAATCGTGCGGACACGCTGAAACAGCTTGCGGAGGATTTGTTTCGTTATTCCGTGATCGCATCGCACGACTATGATGCGCCCAAAGAACGCCTTTCCGTAAACTCTGTTTTGGAAGAATGTATCGCCGGCCAATATAACGCATTGCGGCAAGCGAAAATTACTCCGGAAATTCATTTACCCGAAAACACGGTGTATTGTTATGTTAACCGTGTGGCATTGAATCGTATTTTTTCAAACCTTATCGAAAACGCAATAAAATACAGTGACGGGGATTTAGTCGTCGAGCTGACCGACAAAGGCGAAATTACACTGTCGAATGCGGCGGCGAAATTGTCGACAATAGAAGCGAATAAGTTGTTTGACCGCTTTTACACTGTCGAATGCGCAAGAAAATCTACCGGACTCGGTTTGTCGATAGTAAAGATATTGGTGGAACAAGCAGACGGTACAATAGATGCGCAATATGCGGAAGGCAGACTGATCGTCAGCATCCGTCTGCCATTAACCGTTTCATAGCCGTTATATAAAAATCGGAACAAAGTCGACTCGATTTAGCATTCCAATCATTAAAAAACACAGTCCGCTATACTTCTCTTGAGAAGTATGGCGGACTGTGTTTAATTCCGAATGAAACTCACACTTGGAGCCGCTCTTGTATTTTACTCTTCGATCGGCGCGCCTGCATCCTCGCCGTTGTCCTCGATTATCTCTTGGTGCGGCGCGGTGGCGACGCATACTACATTGCCCTGATTTTTGACGCGCATCATTCGCACGCCCTGCGTGTCGCGGCTGATCTTGGAAATCTCTTTGACGAGCATTCTGATGATCGTGCCGTTGTCCGAAATGACCATAATGTCCTCTTCGGGGTCGACAAGTTTCATATTGACGAGCCGTCCGGTCTTGGCGTTGAACGTACCCGCTTTGATACCCTTGCCCGCGCGCGATTGCAGTCTGAACTCGTCTATGTCGGTGCGCTTGCCGTAGCCGTTCTCGCTTATCGTAAGAACATCGCATTCCGGCCTTACAATCGACATATCGACTACGTTATCGTCGGCGGCAAGTTTCATCGCACGCACGCCCTGCGTGTCTCTGCCCATCGGGCGAACGTTCTCTTCGGAGAATCGAATGCACTTACCCGTCTGCGACGCGATGAGTATTTCGTCTATACCGCCCGACTGCTGAACGGATATCAGTTCGTCGCCCTCGTTGAGTTTGATAGCGACCTTGCCGACTTTGCGGATCTGTTTGAATTCGGACAGCGAAGTCTTTTTGATCATTCCGCGCTTGGTCGCCATAATTAGGTTGCCCTTGTATTCGTCATCCTTGATAGGAATGACCGCACTCACCTTTTCTCCGTCGCCGAGTTGCAACAGATTGACTATCGCTCTGCCGCGTGCCGTGCGCTCGGCTTCGGGAACTTCGTATGCCTTAGCGCCGTACACTCTGCCGAAGTTTGTAAAGTACAACAGCGTGTCGTGCGTGCAAGTGACGAACATCTTTTCGACAAAGTCCTCTTCTTTGGGACGGTGCGCCGTAACGCCCTTGCCGCCGCGATGTTGCGTTTTGTACTCGACAGTAGGCAGACGCTTGATGTAGCCGTAGTGCGTCATCGATATTACGACGTCCTCGCGGTCGATAAGATCGCCGATGTCTATCTCGCTGTAATCGACGCACAGCTCGGTGCGGCGCGGATTGTCGTATTCTTCCTTGATCTCTTGAAGCTCGCTGCGCACGATGTCGGTAATGCGCTTGGGGCTTGCCAGAATGCTCTTGTAGTCCGCGATCTTTGCGGTGAGCGCTTGCAGTTCGTTCTGCAACGCGTCGATTTCGAGACTTGTAAGCCGACGCAGTTTCATTTCGAGTATGGCGTTCGCCTGCTTGTCGGACAGATAGAACTCCGCCATAAGTCGCTCGCCCGCCTCTACGTTGTCGCGGCTCGACTTGATTATCTTGATCACTTTATCGATGTTCGCTTGCGCCTTGACAAGTCCCTCGACGATGTGCGCACGCTCTTGCGCCGCCGCGAGGTCGTGCCGCGTTCTGCGCGTAATGACCTCTTCCTGATGTTCGAGATAGTACACGAGCATCTCTTTGAGGTTGAGAACTTTCGGTTCGCCGTTGGCGAGCGCTAGGAACGTAATGCCCTGCGACACTTGCAGGTTGGTATGCTTGAACAGTGTATTGAGTACGACCTGAGCCTGCGCGTCGCGCTTTACCTCTATGACTATGCGCATTCCGCTACGGTCGGACTCTTCCTTTATGTCGGAGATACCCTCTATGCGCTTATCTTTAACGAGATCCGCGATCTGAACGATCAGTTTTTCCTTATTGACCTGATAAGGCAGTTCGGTGACGACTATGCGCTGACGCATAAGATCGCTGCCCTCGCGGACGGGGTATTCCTCTATCTCCGTCTTGGCACGGAGCAACACGCCGCCGCGTCCCGTTTTGTACGCGCGCTTTATGTTCGCTCTGCCCATAATTATGCCGCCCGTCGGGAAGTCTGGCGCAGGGATATAGCGCATCAGCTCTTCTACGGTAATATCGGGATTTTCGATGAGCGCGTCCACGCCGTCGATAACTTCGCCGAGATTATGCGGCGGAATGTTCGTTGCCATACCGACCGCGATACCGTCCGCGCCGTTGACGAGCAGGTTGGGGAATCGCGACGGAAGCACCGTCGGCTCCTGCAAGCTGTCGTCGAAGTTGTTCGTCCAGTCGACAGTCTCCTTGTCGATGTCGCGAAGAAGTTCGTCCGCGACCTTTGCAAGCCGTGCTTCGGTATAACGCATAGCCGCAGGCGGATCGCCGTCGACAGAACCGAAGTTGCCGTGTCCGTCGACGAGCGGGAAGCGCATCGAAAAGTCCTGCGCGAACCGAACGAGCGCGTCGTACACAGACGAGTCGCCGTGCGGATGGTATTTACCCAAAACGTCGCCGACGACGCGCGCGCATTTGCGGTACGGCTTATCCGAGCGCAGACCCAGCTCGCCCATCGCGTAGATTATTCTGCGGTGAACGGGTTTGAGTCCGTCGCGGACGTCGGGGATCGCGCGCGAAACGTTGACCGCCATAGCGTAAGCTATGAAGCAGGTTTTCATTTCGTTGACGACCTGCGTCTCGATTATCTTGGTGTTATCGATATAATCCTTGTTTCCGCTGTCGTTACCTTTGCCTACGGAGCGTATGCTTCTCTTTGCCATTTTTTCACCGCCGTGTGTTTGCTTATGAGATAGGAAATTTTGTTTCACCCGTATAGTTTGTCTGCGTTAGGAATTTCCGGACGCCGTTCTTACGGGTTACGTATTGGTGTAGTTTTGTTTCACTTTTTCGTTTTCGTGTGTTTGCTTATGAGATAGGAAGTTTTGTTTCACCCGTATAGTTTGTCTGCGTTAGGAATTTCCGGACGCCGTTCTTACGGGTTACGTATTGGTGTAGTTTTGTTTCACTTTTTCGTTGTCGTGTGTTTGCTTATGAGATAGGAAGTTTTGTTTCACCCGTATAGTTTGTCTGCGTTAGGAATTTCCGGGCACTATCCTATATGATTTTTTGCGTCGGCAAATCGATTTTCGCCGTTCAATATCTTGAAATTGCTTTCGGGTGATTAAGCGCTCCGAATTAACTATATATCCAGTTCGGAAACCAGCTTCGCGTTTTGCTCGATGAACTGACGGCGAAGTTCGGGCATATCGCCCATCAAGACGCTGAATATCTCGTCGGCTTCGAACGCGTCCTCCATCGTGATGCGTTTGAGCGTGCGGTGTTCGGGACTCATCGTAGTGTACCACAGCTGTTCGGCGTTCATTTCGCCGAGACCTTTGTACCGTTGCAGATCGCAGCCCTTTCTGCCCAGACTGTCCAGCGCCTCGTCGCGCTCCTTTTCGTCGTAGCAGTATATTTCCTTTTTGCCCTTAGCCACTTTATAGAGCGGCGGGAGCGCCGCATACACGTGTCCGCGCTCGATGAGCGGGCGCATAAAACGGAAGAAGAACGTCAACAGAAGTATGCGAATGTGACTGCCGTCTACGTCGGCATCGGTCATACAAATTATCTTGTCGTAGCGCAACTTGCTCTCGTCGAACTCGTCGCCTATCCCGCAACCGAAAGCCGTTATCATAGCTTTGATCTCGGCGTTTTCGAGTACGTGATTGAGCCGAGCTTTTTCGACGTTCAGTATCTTGCCGCGAAGGGGCAGTATCGCTTGGAACCGTCTGTCTCTGCCCTGTTTTGCCGTGCCGCCCGCACTGTCGCCCTCGACTATGAATATCTCGCACATCGACGGATCGCGGTTGGTGCAGTCCGCGAGCTTGCCGGGAAGCGACGCAGTTTCGAACACTCCCTTGCGGCGGGTAAGATCGCGCGCGTTGCGCGCCGCGTCGCGTGCGCGTTGCGCCGTGATGGCTTTTATTATAAGGTCTTTCGCCTCTTTCGGGTTTTCTTCGAGATACGTTCCGAACGTGTCGGTGACCGCCTTTTCGACTGCGGCGCGCATAAACGAGTTGCCGAGTTTCGTTTTTGTCTGACCCTCGAATTGCGGATCGGTAAGCTTGACAGAGACTACTGCGGTAAGACCTTCGCGCACGTCCTCGCCGGACAGCTTGTCGTCCTCTTTTATCAGATTGAGCTTGTGCGCATAGTCGTTTATGACCTTTGTGAGCGCATTCTTAAAGCCCACAAGGTGCGTGCCGCCTTCTTCGGTATTGATGTTGTTGGCATACGTATAGATCAGCTCGTTGTAGCTGTCGTTGTACTGAATGGCGTACTCGACCTCGCTGTCCTTAAACGTCTTTTCGCCGTAGATAACGTCGGCGAACGCCGTCTCTTTATTGCGGTTGAGATACTCCACAAAGTCCTTGATGCCGCCGTCGAAACGGAAAGAGTCGTGGTTCTCTCTGCCCTTGCGGTTATCGAACAGCTCGATCTCCAAACCCTTATTCAGGTACGCCACCTCGCGCAAGCGCGTGCGAACGGTGTCGTATGAAAAATCGATGGTCTCGAATATCTCGTTGTCGGGGAAGAACGTCACCTTAGTACCCGTCTTGTCCGACTTGCCCACTTCGGCAAGCGGTTTCATAGGCACGCCGCGATTGTAGCGCTGACGGTATGTCTTGCCGTCGCGGTAAACTTCTATATCGAGCCATTCGCTGAGCGCGTTGACGCACGATACACCGACGCCGTGCAGACCGCCCGACACCTTGTATCCGCCGCCGCCGAACTTGCCGCCCGCGTGCAGTTTGGTAAGAACGACCTCGACGGTCGATACTTTCTCTTTGGGGTGGATCTCGACGGGAATGCCGCGCCCGTTGTCGAGAACGGACACCGCGCCGTCGCGAGTGATCTCGACGACTATCTTATCGCAATAACCGGCGAGCGCCTCGTCGACCGAGTTGTCGACGACCTCCGTGATCAAGTGATGCAGTCCGTGTTCGTCCGTCGATCCGATATACATACCGGGACGTTTACGGACGGGTTCCAATCCTTCCAAAACCTGAATGGAACCGGAATTATAGCCGCCGTTATCCGTCTTTCTCGCCATAAATCTACCTCCGTAGCCGCGCTGGAAGCGCGCAATTATCCTCGTCTTAGATTATACCACAAAAGACGCGAAAATCAAAGCGTTTCGCGGTAAATTTCACCCAATATTTTCGGCTACACGCCGTCAAACGGCTTTAATTGCCGCAATTAGCCGTTTTCTGCCGATTCGCCGTCGACTACCGCCCCGACGTTTTTAGGCTTACAATCGAAAATATGTATATTGACTGCGCCCCGACGACGCAAGCGGGTGATCTCGCATTCGCAATCGATCACACCACTTCGACACGCTTCGCGCCGAGTATACGCGAAAGGCGGCGCGCGGCGTAAAACATCGGACGGCGCGCGCGCTTTACCCGTTTACCGAAACGCATTATTCGTGCGCCCGACGGAATGAACCGTTCGTCGGTTACGCAGACGTAAACTTCGTCGGCGAGCGCCGTCAAACGTTTGAGCGCGGCGGCGTTTCTGCGCGTATATTTACATCCGTCGAGATTGACCACGATCGCTTTATCCGTTTCGCCCGCTGTCTTTTCAAGAAACATCACAAGCCGCATTTCGGCGGCGCACAGGCGTTTAAGCCGTTTGCGCGGAGATAAACCCAACGCACGGATCTGCGACGCGTTCACTTTTTTGTCGCACAGCGCGCGGCGGTATTTGAGATATTCGAGCACGCCGAACGATCCGAAAGGCACTTCGCCTAGCGCGAAGTAATTCTTGCCGTCCGCACTCGCGCAGAACAGCACTTCCACATTGTCGAGAACGACCACTCCGCTCGCACTCGCAAAATATGCGCGCTTTTGACGCGCCGATCCTACACAATAAGTAACCATACGCCGATTATCGACGCGTCTGCGTTTTTTTATTCAAGAACGGCGCGAATTGTTTATCTTATCCGACGGGCATTAACCGCTACGTTTGATAATAATTAATAAACGAAATGCAATTCGATTACCAAATAAAAAGGACGGTCTTGCCGTCCTATTTATCAGTCTTTATACTTGTCGTCGTCCGACCACGAATACATCTTTCTGAGTTCCGCGCCCACCTTTTCGAGCGGGTGCTCCGCTTCCAGTCTGCGGCGCGCATTGAAGTACGGTCTGCCGTTGTTGTTCTCGGCGATCCAACGCGACGCGAAATCGCCCGTCTGTATCTCTTTCAGAACCTGTTTCATTCTCTGCTTTACTCCGTCGTCGATGAGACGCTCGCCGACCGTATAATCGCCGTACTCGGCGGTATCCGAGATAGAATAGCGCATAAAGCCGAACCCGCCTTTATATATAAGATCGACGATGAGTTTCATTTCATGTATGCATTCGAAATAAGCGTTCTGCGGATCGTAACCCGCCTCGACAAGCGTTTCGAACCCCGCTTTCATAAGCGCGGTCACGCCGCCGCAAAGCACGGCTTGCTCGCCGAACAGATCGGTCTCCGTCTCGCACTTGAACGTAGTTTCCAAAACTCCCGCGCGACTGCCGCCTATGCCTGCCGCGTATGCGAGCGCGATATCTCGGCAATGCCCGGAAACGTCTTGATGCACTGCGAACAGACAGGGCGTACCCTTGCCCTCGACATACTCGCTGCGCACCGTGTGACCGGGCGCTTTGGGCGCGACCATAAACACGTCGACGTCGGCAGGCGGAACGATCTGTTGAAAATGAATATTGAATCCGTGCGCAAACGCGAGCGCCTTGCCCGCTTTGAGATTGGGCAGTATGCTTTCACGGTATATCTTCGACTGTTTCTCGTCGGGCGTAAGGATCATTATTATATCCGCTTTCTTTGCCGCTTCGTCTGCGGTCATAACGGCAAGACCCGCCTTTTCCGCGCGCTCCCACGACTTAGAACCCTGATAAAGCCCGATTACAACCTTTACTCCGCTGTCTTTGAGGTTGAGCGCGTGCGCATGTCCCTGACTGCCGTAACCGATGATAGCGACCGTTTTCTTTTTGAGATGATCGAGGTTGCAGTCCTCGCTGTAATAGATCTTTGCCATTATGACGTCTCCGTAATTTTTTATACAGTCATTATACAACCGACCGCCGAATAAGTCAATCGATTGCCGCTATTCGTTTTCGTCTATTATGTCGGCTTTTCGCGCCTCGCTCTCCCTTATTTTCGATCCTTCCATCACTTCGGTCGGCTTGTCGCTGTCGTAATTCTCAAACTTATGCTTTTCAAAACTTCCGTAACCGTCGGTCTCGTATCTGTTGCCCTTGCCGTCTTCGAGCGTCGTCGGGCGCGATCCGGTCGAACCGTACGGATTGCGAACGTATTGCTCCTTGCCGTCGGGATCCTTATATATATAAGTATCGCGCTTTCGAAAATGCTGCCCGCCGTCTTCGGTAACCCATACGTCACCGTTTTTGTCGGTCACTTCCTCATAAGTGTTGCCCTTATATTTCAGCTTTTGCTTTTTGCCGTTCTCATCAGTCACCACGCGCGTGTCGCCGCCGGAGCTCGTCGACGAGGTGTCGCCCGCAATCAAGTACATCGTAACAATAACTACAACTACCACGACCACAGATATAACGACGGGCACCCAAGACCAAATGTACAGCGCAGTATCCATAGCGGTGAATTCGTCTTCGCATTCTTTACGCCTGTTGCGCAACATAAAGAACGCGATAAACGCGCATAAAAACGATATGACCATAGCGAAAATCAAAAGATATGCGGCAGTCTCTCCGCTATACAATCTGTAATATTCGTAGATATAATCTTCACTCATTGCTTTCTTCGCAAATATGAAAAAAATCATATTTCTTATTCCGATGAAAAAAGTCGCGAAAGACACAGTCGACAGGATATTGCCCGCTTTGAGCAGCTTGGTCTTTTCGCGGTACGGGATAAACTCTTTTGCCACAACGCCCTTTACCCTCAGCACGGTCGCCGCTATAAGAAGTCCCAAATATACGATGTGAACGGGGAAAGACATTATCAGCATTATGCCGCCGCGGTACATACTCGAAAAACACGAGAACAGAGCGGCACACGGCGCGATTGGCCACACTGCCGCCAAGACATACTTTCCGTAGCATTTGAGTACCGACAGTATTAAAATTGCGAAAATAACGGGGCTCAGTAGCGGGAACAAATCGTAAGCCCCGCCGAATATTGTGACAAAAATGAAATACCCCGCCGCGACAAAGCGCAAAGCGGAATACATCTTTCCGCCCTCCTTGATAAAAAGCCCGACAATAAACGCGCCAACGACGATAAAGATCGGAAGCAACCAGATTGAAATTAATGTCATAATGTACATAATCGAATTCTATCCTTTTAGTAAGAATTTTGCTATATGTCTATAATACAGTAATATTATTGCTATGTCAACAATTTTAGAAATTTTTTTACTATATTCTCTAAAAAGGACAGGGGTGCGGAAAAATATATTCTATGCTTAGGATCAAGGAACTCAGAGAAGAAGTCGGACTGACGCAAAAGCAGCTTGCGGAAGCGATAGGCAGTATGCAACGCAACGTCAGCAACTGGGAACAGGGCACGGTCGAGCCCGACCTTGCTACGGTCGTCGCGCTCGCCGACTATTTCCACGTCACGCTTGACGAGCTGTTCGGGCGCAATGTGCATACCGACACGCGCAATGACACGCTGAAACGTGCCGAACTCGATTTTATATGGTTATTCCGCTCTATGTCGCCCGAACGCCGAGACGCGCTGTTGACCCTTCTTTCCGATAATTGACATACCGCGCGAATTTTGCGGAAGATATCGACTTGGCGCGCGGCGTGATTTATAGTAAGAAAAAAACTCGGAGACAACGCGTATGAAAAAATTGCAGGGCAAGACCGCCGTCATTACGGGCGTCAACGGCGGCGGCGGAGCGGTGTACGCATCGACCAAGTCGGCGGTGATAGGGCTTACCAAACACACAGCGCTCCTGCTCTCCGACAAATTCATTCGATGCTACGCTGTTTGCCCCGAAACATAATAACCCCTATGACGGCGCACATAGACCCCAAAGAACTCGACCTTGCTCTTATGGGCGTTATGAACAAACACGGCGACGTCAAGCTCAAATCGTGCGAAGCGACCGACGTCGCGAAGATACTGCTCTTCCTCGCGTCCGACGATTAAAAACCGCTCACAGGTCAAATACTCGTCAGTGATTACGGAGTTTTTTCACTAAGGGTAACTGTTACAGGGATTTCCTTGTGTGCAAAGAAATAGCGCACTATCTTCGCTTGCGAAGTATAGTGCGCTATACTTTATAAAAGATTATAAAGATAAATTGAAATTTATCGTTACTATGATAATTTGTTATTCAAGCACTGAATGTATTGTGCGACTAAAAAATAATTTTTTATATCTGTTTCGTCTAATCCTCTGAACAGAAAAAGGTCATCGTAAATTTCCGCCACTCTATTAATATCTTTTCCTTCAATATGGAAAAACCCCGTAACTAAATCAATCCCGACTAAAACAGATGAATCTTTAGCTTTATATGCAACAATTTGCGGTACTGCACCTTGCGGTAATTTCTCTCTATTAGATTCATTTTTCATAATGTTGAATTCTACGACATCATGAAAAGATAAAGAATCTAATTTTTCAAAACGATATTTGTTGCAAAAATAATCATTTATTTCTGCTCCGCTTTTCCGATTCGGTTTCAACTTATCACGATTTTCGTTATATATGCATTTCCACTCCTGAATCATTTCAATAGTTGGCTCTGTTGTAAGCATATTAAAATCTCCTCTAAATTACTTTTTATAGTAGTTTCAATATAGCATAACCGTACTAAAAAAGCAATGACTGATTATCGTCCTTGCTTGAATCCCTATAAAATACACCCTTACGGGCGCGGTTATTTTTTGCTTAATCGTTCTCTATATTTTTAAGCATAAGCTCGGCGAGCTTCAAATACTTATCTATCGTCGGCGACGGCGATGCCGCCGCGTAGTCTTTGAGATCGCGTATGAGCGGCACGAGCGCCGACGCGTCGCGCGATTTTGCCACGCACTCGGTGCGCGCGGCGGCGTTCCATTTCATAAGATCGGCGCTTTCTGGATAGCATTTCAGCATTTCGCCCGAATACTCGGCGACAAATTCCGCGTCGGTCGAGATCTTCTCGTTGAACAGCTCGAAGATATTGATGCGCCGATATGCAATGAACGGCTTATAGAAATCGAGCAGTTTCCCCGCGCCCAGTTCGCTCTCGTCGCCTATCAGCATCGACCCGCGAACGCGCATAGCCGATTTGTAAACGGCGTCGGTGCGGAGAAGCTCCCACAGTTTTTCGTCGAATTCCTCGTCGACGGGTTCGTTAGTCGCGTCGAGATAGAAGTAATACGTATACCACAGCGGGCGCAATTCTTTGAACATATTGCAACACAAATACACGGCGGCATACAGCGACAGCGACGGAATAGGTTCTTTGTCCTGCGGCGGAATGACCGATTTAAGACAAAGCTTGCCGTACAGCGCCGAACCGTAATCGTACTTGATAAAATCCTTGCCGCGACGGGTGTACCACCTTCCGCCGCCCGTTATCGAATCCACGCTTGCCGCCGTCCTTTTGAATTCGGGATTGTCCGCATCGTAATCGGGGTGGCGTTCGGGTTCGATTAGAAAACAACAGCCGTATTCGAAAAGCGTGTTGTGCGGCGACGATACGTATTCGGGGTATATCGCACAGGCAAAGCAATAGAGATTGTACAAAACAGTGCGCTTTTGTTCGTAATTGAGATCGCTGTCTCCGACCGCCTCGAAAGTCGGTTCGAACAGCTCTTTTACCGTTTCGATAATGTTCATAATGTTTGTTCTTCCGACCTATATTTTCAACCTGTATCCGCAATACTTGCAAAACCGTCCGTCGGAGGTTATCGGCTTGCGACAGCCCGGACACTCTTTTATTTCGCCGTTCGGTTTTGACGCAGGCTCTTCGGGCGCGGGCTCTTCTTCCTCGTCCGCCGCGTCCGACTCGCACTCCGTGTCGCATTCTTCCCGCTCTTCGGGACGCTCGTCGCACTCGCCGACTTCCCCGATATCGGGATCCTCCCGTCCGTCGCTTTTGGCAACTTCTCGTTCGGATTCTTCGGGTATGACGGCAGGCTCGCCGTCGATTTGCGTCGGAGCTTCCCGCTCTTCTTCTTTCGGTTGGGGCGCGGGCCCTTCTTCATCTGCGATACGGGCGTAAGTTTCATTCTTGTCTGCGGCGCGATTATCTATGAACAGATCGGAGATGTGACAACCGTCTATTTCGATACCGTCGGCGCTCATACTTTCTCCCGCTTTGCGCAGCGCCTTTTCGATAGTCGGCTTGATACTGCCGTCGAAAGCCGCGCGCAATTCGTCCGCCGTCTTATACGCGGAAAGTTTACAGACGATCACGTCGCGCACCGCGTCGCGCACGGTCTTTATCCACTTTTGACGAATGTCAGCCGCCGTCACGCGCGTCGCGCAACCGAAAGCGTTATATACGCGGTCGCCGTAAGCATAGCGCGCGTCGCTCGACCTGTCGTATCTGAGCTTGACGACAAGCTCGCCGTTAACGCCTATGCGCGACTTTCCGCCGTCCGCCGCCGTAAATTCGAGTCCGCCCAAGCCGAACGGGACTCTGAACCGACCGTTAATGTTAGCGCCGACCAGAGTGATCTTGCCGCTGTTCTTTTCATACGCTCGCCACTCCAATTCGTGACTGCCCGTCGCGAACGGCTTGTACTTTCGTCCGTTTATGTATACGGTCACGTAACAACCCGCGCCGATGTTTATATCGACGTTCTTAGCGTACTCGCCGGCGGGCGTATCGACTAACCAAATCAAACAATCCTCGCGAACGTTTACGTTCACTTCCTTGACGGTTTCTTTCATAAAAACAACCTCGCGATATTATTCGTTATTTTATTTCTTATTGCTCTTGCCGAAGCGTGACAAGAACGAATCCTTAGCGCGCAACAGCGATTGCTTCGCCTCGCCCAATTCGCGTGCGGCGCTCTCCGCGAGCTTGCTCGCTCCGTCGGAAATGCTTTTTTTCAGTTTGTCGAAATCGGCGCCGCTCTCCCGTTTATCTTCTTTGCCGCCGTCCGTTTCCGCCGCCGCGCTCTCTTTTGCGCCGTACTTTTCGGCGTATTCTGCATCGAGTTTTTTGCGCAGTTCCGCCTCTATCGCCGTGCGGTTCGCTTCGTCGCGAGACTGTGTAAATTCCGTGCCGCCGCACTCCGAACAGAACTTGGCAGTCGACTTGTTCTCGCTGCCGCAACCGACGCAGAATTTGTAATCGGAACGCCCTGCCGCGTCGAACATTTCGTGCAGTCGCGCCGCAACCTCGCGCGGCGACGTAGCGCGTTCGTACCCGTCGAAAAACTCGCGCACCTGTGCTTCCGCCGCAATGTTGTCGTACCCGTCTACGACCAGCTCGACGCGCGGCATTTTATACCGCTTGGGCATTCCGACGTAATTGCGCGCCGCGCGGTATTCGGCGGGCGCATTGCGGTAGTCGCTTTCCTTTATATATTTGAGTTCTTTATTGCGCGCGTCGCCCAACCGTCGAGACAAGCCCGTCGACACGAACACGATCGCGCGGCAGTTATCTATTGCCGTCTCCAACTGCGCGTCGTAATCGGCTATCTTGCCGTGTTTCAGGTTGCGCACGGCGACGAAACAACGAAATCCCTCTCGCCGTTCGAGATAATCGACAGCCTCCTCCACGACGTGCATATCCTCGCTCTTGTACGCGACGAACACGTCGCGCGGCAGACCGGCGTCGTAGATCCCGTCGTCGACCTTGACAGCTTCGGCTTGAAGCCTGTCGTTCCACTCGCCGAACAGCTTGGGATCTCGCGTCTCGTAAGCTCTCCCGATAAGCTCGCTGACCGCAAGCGTCGTTTCGCGTTTGAGCGTCTTTATCGCAAACCGCAGTACGTCGGGAATATAATCGTACTTCGCCTTAACATCTATCGCGAACAGAAAATCGTTTATCGCTTTGAGATTATCTCCGCACGCGATCTCATAGTATGTCGCCGTAAAATCGTCGGGGATCTCTCGTTTGAGCGCTCTGCTTAAATCGATTATCTTGTCCGCATCGACAAATTCTGCGCCGGTCGCCTGCCACAGTTCGACGCGCAATGCGGCTACGCGTTTCTGTTTTTCTTCATCGGCAACCGCGCGCAACAGTTCGCGCTGTTTTTCATAATCGACCGCCGAGAAAACGCCGCCGCAACAATCGCATACGTAATTATCTCCGTCACGCGAAAGCTCGCGGCTGCCGCAAACGTTACAGTAAATTTCGTCTATATCCATAAGCACACCCGTCACAGCGAGACGGCGAGTTTGATCGCCGCATCCACAGACAAATCGCGAATATCGGTCGCCATTGTGCCGCGTATATAATTCGGCTCCCACTCTTCGCCCGCAAGGCTGTCTGCGGAAATGAAGAACGTGTAAAAATTCTTTTTGCGGAAGTCGCACAGCGTTTGAAGCGCCGAGCATTCCATATCGACCGCGACGCAACCCGCGTCCTGCATTTCCGCAAGGCGGGTGCGAGTTTCACGGTAAAATCCGTCCGTCGTCCACGTTCCGCCCGATACGGTATGGATTCCGCAAGATTTGAGATGCTCCGCGACCCTGTTCGCGTTTTTCAATTCCACATACTCGCTCGCGGGCGCATAGTGATAGCTCGTACCCTCGTCGCGGTATGCGCGGTCGGGAACAATGACCGTCGTAATCGGCAGGTCGACGAGCGCACCGCATATGCCGAACGCAATAAGGTTTTTGACTCCCGCGCCCAGCACTTCTTCCGCGTCGCCTACCGCAGCGGGCGCGCCGACGTAACTGCGGTAAATGAATATACGCTTGCCTCCGACTTCTATTTCGTATACGGGTGTAGTCACACAGCCGTTGATGTCGAACACCTTTTTCGCGCCGTACTTTATTCTCATCGCCTCGAACATCTGTTCGCTGAAAGTAGTGACCGCCGTATCTACGCCGAGCTTGCGAACTGTGGGCGAAATCATTCCTTGTTCGTCTATGTACCGTATCATACCGATTACTCCTTTTTCGTGTATACTCGATCATTATACCATAAGTTCTGCGATAAATCAACCCCGACCGAACACCTTTTTGCGCGCGCCCCGTATTCTTGTTGCAATTTGCAGGCGGTTATGTTATAATTATCGGGTACGAAGAATCAATCCCAAATCACGAGGTTCAATTTATGGCAATCAAAAAGGGCGTGCCGAACGGCACAGCCAAAAACGACGAAGCGCTTTCACCCACCGACTTTCTGGCAAAAAAATATTTCGATCAAGGCGAAAAATTCTTTACCGGCAACGGCGTCAAAACAGATTTTGCGAAAGCGGTCGCAAACTACGCGCAGAGCGCCAAACTCGGCTACGCGCCTGCCATCTTCTCGCTCGGCGTATGTTACATTCGCGGGTTCGGAGTAACGCGCGACGAAAAGAAAGCGTTCGAGCTTATTAGCCAAGCGGCGGATATGGGCAACGTCGACGCGCAGTTTACGCTCGGCCACTTCTATTTCGAGGGCTCGGTCGTCGAGCGCGATTACGACAAGGCGGTAGAGATATTCCGTTCCGCCGCCGACAAAGGACATCCCGGCGGCAAAAACGATCTCGGATTTTGCTATCAGCGCGGACTGGGCGTGGAACGCGACGACGGCAAGGCGTTCGAACTGTTCTTGGAAGCGGCGCAGGACGAGTTCGCGGCGGCGCAGAACAATGCGGCGGACTGCTATAACTTCGGACGAGGCACCGAAGCCGATCCCGAAAAAGCGTTCCTGTACTACTACCGCGCCGCGCAGAACGGCTACGCAGTCGCCCAGAACAATCTGGGAATGTGCTATCTCAACGGCAGGGGCGTTGCTATGGACAACGCGCAGGCGATTCATTGGTTCGAGGAAGCGAGCAAACAGGGCAATCCCGTCGCCGTCGCAAATCTCGGTTTCTGCTACGAAATGGGCAAAGGCGTCGAAAAGAACGCCGAAAAGGCCGTCAAACTGTACACTATTTCATCGGACGCGGAAAGCGCGGCAGGGCAATACAATCTTGCCAAGTGCTACCGCGACGGCAACGGCATAAAAGAAGATAAAAACCGCGCCGTCTCGCTGTTCAAACGCGCCGCAGAACAAGGTTTCACTATGGCGTATGCCGAGCTTGCCGTCTGCTACCGCGACGGTATCGGCGTACACGAGGACGCGGAGCTAGCCGAAAAGTACGCGAAATTGGCAGAGGACGCCGGACATAAAGTTCCCGAAAAGAAAGAATAACCGATATTCGAATCTAGCGTATGAACGACAAAACGCTACTGTGAAAAGTAGCGTTTTTTATTTCCCGTAAACACATTCCGAATGCGGTTGTTGTTGATTTCTCCGCGCGCAATACCACTATATCGCTTCGCGGACCCTATCCGAATGGGAAAGCGACGCGGCGAACGCCTGCCATATTTATCCGATCCGCCGCCGTCACCTTTTCACTCTTCACTATTCACTCTTCACTATTTATTCTTCACTATTTGCTCTTCCTTCCGGCTAGGAGCAAAGGGGCATTCCGAATTATCTTTTGAACCAATACGTAAGACCGTCGGCGGCGGGCGTAAGACCCAACCTATTCTGCATTTCGATCGACACCGCATTGTCGGCATACACGTCGCAAAGCGGCACGCGTCCGAATGTCATTACATAGCCTATCGAAAACTTTTCGAGTTCGATTCCTATACCCCGCCGACGGAACGGCTCGAACACGTGCAACAGTCCCATCGTTCCGTCGTCGTGTCTGCCGACAAAACCGGCAAAACCGCTGTCCTTGAACGCGCCGAACATTCCTTTGCGACGCATAATATCTTCGACGTGTTCGGCGGTATAATGTCCGTTCTTGTTTTCATACGTTTCGGCGACTATGCCGGACGTCGACACGCCCAAACGTTTTATCGCCGCAATTCCGCCGAGTGCGGGCGGCAACGCTCCGAAATAGGCATACGTCACGCACGGCTCGGCGTCGAATCCCACAGTCTGCGGCGCGTTCGCGCTTGCGCCGAAAAGACAGAACTCGCCCGTCAATCCAAAGTGCGACACAACTTCGTCGAACTCGCGTTCGTCGGCAAGCAAACATTTATTGAGTTCTCCGACTTTTACAATAGCCGCACGCCCGTCGTTTACGACATACTCGCCGCCCTCGAAATTGACCAGATCGTCGAGCGCGGCGCACGTAACTTTATGTTCGTCTTTATCGATAAGTCTCATAAAAATATTTTACACCATACATCGCAAATTTGCAACAGGTTTACACCACGACTTCCGCATTGAAAAAGAGCCTTGCGGCTCTTTTCAATTATCTATTTACGGCTTGCGGCAGACATCGCTTTAAGCAACTTGCTGAGCGCCTCGTTGAGCTTTTTCTGTTGTTCGGGCGTTTTGTTTTCGGGTTTCTGCCGTTCCTTTTGGAGAAGCGACGCTACCTCGCGCATTGTCTCGCGCGGTGCGCCCTCCCTGTCTATCTGCTCGATACGCGCGATCACTTCGTCTGCCGACGACGGGCCGGCGCTCTGAACGACGGGTTGAGGTTGGGGCTGAGGCTGAGGTTGTTGCCGGCGCGCGGCCTGCTGTGCCGCAAACTGTTGTTGCGCCGCCGCTTGTGCCGCCGCCTGACGCGCCGCAGTCTGCTGCGCCGCGATCTGCGCCTCCTGCTCGGCGCGGGCGCGGGCTATCGCCTCCTCGCGTGCGCGCCGCATATCCTCTTCGCTCTGCTGACGCATATCCTGAACGGGCGTCGCAAAAACCTGTTCCTGTTGAGGCTCGGCATACATCGGCTGTTGGTCGACATATTCCTGCTGCGGTTCCGCATACATCGGTTGCTGTTCTGCGGCATAAACGGGTTGCTCGGCATAGACTTGCGCACCGTCGTCCTGTCTGTCGAACGCAATACCGTCCTGAGTCTGAGCCTGCTCCTGTGCGGGCTGTCGCTGTTCGGCAAACTGACCGCCCTGTACTCCGCCGTCTATCGCGACCGCGAACTTGGAATAGATACCGTGCGCGCCGCCGTGTGCGCCGAGACCGACAGCACCGCCGATAAGCGTGAGCAAACCGCCGACAGCGAAAACGATTAACGGAATGATATATACGGCGTTGGCGAGAAGCCGTTCGTCGAGTTCGGGTACAATGTCTTCCGCGCCCGCTTCGACCGACGCCGCGATTTTTTCAGCTTCTGCGGCAATTGCCGACTGAGCGGCAAGCGGAGCAATGAAAAATCCGATCATCGCGCATACGACCGTCGCGATAAGCGTGACAAGCCATATCTTGGAAACCAACGACCGCGCATACGGTCTGTCGACGCAATCCGCTTCGGTAACGAACGCCGACGGTTCGACGTTGGCCATACGCGCGCGCTTGTATTCCTTTTTGATAACGGGCGGCATCTGTTTCATAAACACGACCGCTTTCGAAGGATCTGCCGTCGTGCGCTTCATCAGCGATTTTATTTTGTTGAATTCGCCTCCGGCAAGCCCCGCTATGAGAGCTATCAGAAAAGCCAAACCGACGACGGACAGAAGTATGATAAGCCATACGTCCTGAGACAGCTTGACCGTCTCGGTAAACAATTTATTCAAATGTTCGAGCATTCCGTTTCTCCTTATATCCGAATATCAGTAGTACGTAATATTGTAACATAATAAATTTCAAAAATCCATACTTTTTATTAAACTTTTTGGGAAATTTAGGCAAATAAGCCGTTCCCTCTATGTTTTTGCGCATTGCGCAGTAGCAACGTCGATGATTTTGTCCAAAACGAACGAGTACAGACAGGTCCTAACCACCTTGAACGGAGTCGTTCGCTCCACAGCTTCCGCATACAGCCTGAGCTGTGTCGCATAGCCCTCGCTCGCAAGCTCGTTCACCGCCGACGTTTTGTAGTCCACTACGGTCGCATTGCCCTTTCCGTCGACAATCAAAAGGTCGATAACGCCTTGAACGAGTACGCTTTCTCCCTTTCCGTACACGTCGGGAGAGACGTCGCTCCCGTCGAGGTCGACGATAAAATAGCGCTCTTTATAATAGAATGAGCAATTTTCGGTCAGTTCTTTCATCGCCGCTACGCACGTCATTATTTTCCGCTCGTCGACAAGCTCTATATTTTCGCACCTGTCGCGTATCCCGTCGAAATCGGGTGCGTCGAAATCGATAAGTTCCATCGCGCGGTGGTACGCCGTACCGCGCGCAAGCGCGTCCTCGCGGCAGTCATCCGCAGTGAGCTTGGGCGCGCCGCCCGTGTAGTCGTCGTCCGAGCTTTCGGCGATCGCCGTGACGCACGTTTTTATGGGACTGTCGGACGGAACGGGAAGCGGAGCGCTCGCGTTTTCGACCAGCTCGACTATCCGCTCGTCCGTAACGCAATCTTTCGCGTCGGAACAAACGTCTGCGGGTATCGGAGGTTTGACGGTGACACTCGGCATATGCGAAACGAAATCGGCATAACAACCGTACTTTCTATCATCGACGCCCGATCTGTTCGTCTTGGACTTTCCGCACACCAACAGCCGCCGCTTTGCTCGCGTGAGCGCAACGTAGAACAGCCGCATTTCTTCTTCGCGGACGAACTGCGGAGCTTTTTCCCGCTCGCACAGCCATTCCGCACTCGGCGCGAGAGTGCGCGCCGCCGCGTCGGGGTATTTGATCGCTACCCCGTTTTCGGAGACGATGACTTTCGAGCGAATATCCTGCATATTAAACCCGTGCGCTATATCGGCAACGATAACAAAATCGTATTCCAACCCTTTCGACGCGTGAATGGTGGTTATAGTCACCGCATCGTCGCCGCCGCCCGTATCGAGCGCCACGTCGGTGTTGTCTATGAAATCCAAAAACGAATGAACGTCCGTTCGCCGCGACGTCGCGAATTTTATAAACGCCTCTACCGCCGCCGCGCCGTCGGACGCGAAGTAGTCGTACACATACTGAAAATAGTTTATGCGCGCCGTTATATACGAAAGCACGTCCGCGCAGTCGCCGCGCTTTGCTTCGTTGCGAAATTCGTCGCGCAATGCGAAAAATCGGTCGAGACGGGGTTTGAGCCTGCCCGCGTAATTTTCCACTTTCTGCCAAAACGGATACCGCCTGCGCCCCCTCGCCGCCGAAAATACGTTATTTTCACGCGCCGCCCTCTCGCCGTCGTTCGAAATCTCGAGCAGTTCCTCGTCGGAGAACATTCCCATAGGCGAGCGCAACGCCGTATACAGCGCAACGTCGTCGAAACGGTTGTCCACTGCGCGCAGAATGTCCGCAAGCTCGATCGCTTCGGGAAAGTCGGACAGCGTCGATTTTCTGCCGAACCGACAGTCTATGCCTTGCTCGCCGAACAGCCGCGCAAGATCGGCGCAGAACGCAGTCTTTGTCGACCGCACGAGCACTGCCGCATCGCCCGCGCGCCTGCCCTCTCCGCCCGACAGATATTCGCGTATCCTCGACGCGACGTACAGTGCTTCGCCGTCATACGCGCCGCCCGTGTTTTCGGCGTTCTCTACCGCTCGCTTTACCGAATATACTCCTCCATTCTCGGCTTCCGCGTCGCTTTCCGCTTCGGCGCATTCGACGAAAACAAGCTCGGCGTCGCCGTCTAGATCGGGTCTGCCGCATATCAGTTTTTCATTGTCGTAGTCGACGCCGCCGAAATCTTCGGTCATTCCGACCGAAAACACGCTGTTTACGAAATCTATTACACGCGCCGACGAGCGGTAGTTGCGCGCAAGCACGACGTGCTTATAATCGGGCGCGGCGAGCGCGCGCATAAAGTATCGGGGGTGACACCGCCTAAACCCGTAAATGGACTGCTTAACGTCGCCTACCAAAAACATTTTGGCAAAGCCTTTGAGCGTGTCGGCGATCTCCGCCTGCAATTCGTTTACGTCCTGATACTCGTCGATGAACACGTATTTTATTTTCCGCGCAAGCTCCGCGCGGCAGTTTGCGTCCGCAAGCACTCTTTTCGCACCGTGTTCGAGGTCGGAATAGTCTATCTTGCCGACAGCCTGTTTACGCTCGCCGTAACGTCGAAGCATCAGAAGCGCCGCGCGCCGCAGTGCGGCGGAAAACTCTTCGCCCGAATGCGTTTTCGCCTCGTCTACGGCGATAATGTATTCGCGCAACTTTTTGCATTTTTCTTTGAGCGCCTTGTATCTGCCGTTGATCTCCGTAACCGCCGCATCGCCGCCGCTCACCCGCGTGGCGCGTATATCGCTCGCGCCGTTCAGATACGGAACGAAATCGTCGAGCGCGTTCGCCAACACGTCGCAACCGGCGCACCGCGCCTCGTATTGCAGATTTTCTATCTTCGTCTCAAACGCTTTTATCTTGCTCTCCGCTATCCCGTCAAGCTCCGCGCAAACCGTGCCGAAATCGCGCTCGCCGATGAGATAGCGCACGGGATCGGGTGTGGACAGCGCGAACTCCGCGATCGATATTATAACGTCGACTGCCGCGTCGTCGCTGTTCCTGCGGCACAGCGCGTCGCATACGATGTTGAAATCATCGGTAAAACGGTCGAGCGAACCGTCCGCTTTGCACTCGACGTCGGCGCTTTCGACGTCGACACGCGCGCGAAGCGAGCGAACGATCTGCCTTGCCACGCTCGATTTGAGCATTCCCGCCTCATCCTCATCCATCACCGCCGCCGACGGGTCGATGCCCGCCGCGAAAAAATAGGTCTTTATCAACCGCTGGCAAAACCCGTGCAACGTGCCTATATCGCATATCGGCATACCGTCGACAGCCGCGTTTATCAAGCCCAGCCGCTCCGAGTCGCCCGAAGCCTGCGCCTCGCGTTTCAGCTCGCCCAGCCGCGCCGACAGCTTGACGCGCATATCTGACGCGGCGGCGCGCGTAAACGTCACGATGAGCATATTTTCAAGCCCCGCGCGCTTGGCTTTATCGGGATGAAGCAGTTTCGTCACTATGTTTTCGATCATTACGGCTGTCTTGCCGCTGCCCGCTCCCGCCGAAATTATCACGTTTTCGGTCTCGTTTATAGCAATTAATTGTTCGGGTGAAAAATCCATTCTTTATCCTTATCGGTTTTCGTCGCCGCACCTGAGCGCAACCGCAACTCGATTCCAAGTTCCTAACTTCTGCATTTTTTATCGGCGCACAACCCGACGAACGGGCAATATCCGCACGCGCCGTCGGCGGGAGCGCGCTCTATATAGCCGGACGCTATCTCGTCCACCGCCCTGCCCGCAGTTTTCACACAGTCGTCGATCAGAACGTCGAACTCCTCTCTGTCGCGCACCGACGTCGACACATTGCCGTTAAATCCGGTAGGCGTGCCGTTCTTCATAGTAAACTTGGCGTGAACCACGTCGGACGCGCTTCCGTCCGTCAGCTTTTCGTCGTACTCTTCGGCGACCGAAACATCTCCGATCATACATCCGCTCAACCGCCTGTCGGTATTGTCGTACAATCCGCCGAGCGGAACGTAAAACATACCCGTCACGTCCGCACCCGTCTCGCGAAGCGCGGCGGCGTACAGCGGCAATTGCATATCCCGACCGGAACGGCAAGCGTCCTCGTCGAATTTCTTATTGCCCGTTTTATAGTCGATTATCCGCGCGCGGTTGCCGCAAAAATCGACGCGGTCTATTATCCCGTTGAACGACGCGCCCGTCTCGCCCAGCTTGATCTTTCCGCCGAACGCAAACTCGGAAAGGGTCGGAACATACCCGCCCGCCTCGATGACGTGCTTGTTCGCGGCGGCATAATCGCAAGCGTCGCGCATTATCCGTTCGTCGGCTATAACAGCTTCGACTGCGGACTTGTCGTCGAACAGCTTTGCTTCGACGAGCGCTTCGCGCATTACGCGCTCCACCGCTTCGCGCGAGCAGTCCAGCGGTTCGGTCTCGACGAACTTCTTCATAAACGCGTGCATAACAAGCCCGAAATCGGCAGCCGACCTTGCGCGTTTGCGCTCGGCAACGCCCACCGAATCGAGCAAGAACCGCTTATACGGGCAATCGAACCAGTGTGTTAGCTCGCTTACCGACACCGACTCGCAAGCGGCATTATTAACTTCGGGAACGAACGGCGGCGCGATGCAATCGCCGTTTCCTACGGCGGCGTATATAGACGCGGAATAAGGAGTCAACCCGCGCGCCGCAGTTTCGCGCGCCGCAGGCACGGTAACGGTGTGCCTCGCGAGAAGCCTGTCGTATTCGGCTCTGTTCGCGGCGCGGTATCCTGCTTTGAGCGTTCTGCACTCGACCGCATAATCTATATCGCCGTCGGTAAATTCGGACAGGAACGTCGCCCGCCGCCCGCCGCCCGCAGTACCGTACATACATATCGTCTCGGCGGCGTTGCACATTACGGCGGCAAGCTCGTTGCGGCTCCGTCTGTTCTGCTCGCACGCCGTCGGCTCTACGGCGCCCGCCAGCTCGTTAAGTTCGGCGTCGCCCAGAAGTCCGCCGTCAGCAGTGGTCTGCGGCAATACGCCCTCGTTGAAATCGGTCACTATCAAAAGTTTACTTGCCGTCAGCCTGAAAGTCGCCGCGTCCGAAACCGTCACGCGTCCGCGCTTTTGCGGAACCGACTTGACCGACACGGCGCGCACGGTAGATAAAAATATATTCGAATCGACTTCGAACGAATGCGTACCGTATTGCTCGATAAGCGTCAATACCGTTTCGAGCGGAGTGAGCATATCGGTTTTATCCGAAAAAATATCCGACGCGACTCGCGCGAAGTCGCAAAGTTCGATTACGTCGCGCACGGAACGGATGAAGTCGTCGCCCGCCGAAAAAACCTTTATGATACGCTCCGCACGTTCCAAAGCGCGTTTCGCGCCCGAATCGGTTACGCCGTCCGACTTTGCGCCGTATTCTATACCGCGTTCGGCGAGATAGCACATCAACAGCTCGGCGTCTCTGTCGTCGCACCCCGAAAACGGATTTTTACACAGCGAAACGACGTCTGCCGTCGAAATGCCGCGCCGCAACCGACACAAAGCGGCAATCAACGCGACGGGCGGCGTCTTATCCAGCGACACGCTCTCATCCGCATAGAACGGAATGCCGTGCTCGCGAAACACGCGCGCTATCACGCGCGGTTCGGGACATACCACCGAAATATCCTCGTAATCGATGTGCGCCGCCGATTTGACACGCTCGCAGATAATCGACGCGGCGAGCTTATAGCCCGCGACGGAATCGGGCATTTTATAGACTCGGGTCTTACCTTTAGTAGGCCGAGCGGGAAGCGCGTCGAAAAAATCGAACGACCTCGCAACGGTTGCGAGCGCGTCGAAAACCGCCTTATTCAGCTTGGTCGCATTGGCGTAGCCTATCGCGTAAAAATCGGAATTCGTTATGAGAGGACTGTCCTTCGCCGCCGAGATCAGCTCTTCGAGTCTGTCGGACGCGTCTAGACATTCCATTTTGAGTCTGTCGTACTCGGTTTTTATAAGCGCGAGATCGTGCAATTTTTCGCGCGTTACGCCGTCGGCGATCTCGGTTTCCGCTGAGGGATCGAACTGCGACGCGCTCATTTGCAACAGCGTTTCGTACACCTCGCGCGCAAAGTCGTAATATCCGGCGGCGTGCTTGTAATATGTAAGACCGTCCTTTACCGCCGACACGGCGCGGGCGACGAGCATAACGCCGCCCTCGCGCGATAACACCTTGCGACTGCCCAGCACGCGCCGACAAAGCCGCGACAGAGTGAGTACCTCGCAGTCGATCGCGCCGCCGCCCTTGAACAGCGCCTTTTCGACGTGCAACGTATACTTGTCCGGCGTAAGCACTATTATATATCTCTTCGGGTCGAACTTGCGCTTGCCTATCTCTTCGGCAAGCGCTTTTAGCGCCGTCGGAAAATCGTCATACATACGGGGTGGTCTCATACTTCGATTATACATCATAACCGACCGAAAATCAAGCGCAGAAAAAAATTTCCGCCGCAACTGCAAAGCCGCAATACAAATCGCCCATACCGAATCATATAGTTGCAAATTGCGCGCCGATATGGTACAATACGGTTATGAATACTTCGATCAAACGAAAAGTCGCGGCATTGCTCGCGCTCGCGCTGGGTACGACCGCGCTTTGCGGTTGCAATCAGGAAGTCCCGGTGACTCTCGACACTCCGTCGCCGTGGCACGACGGAAGCAACTCTTACGAGCGGCTGGTTTACGACGTCACGATTTACAACGGCACCGGCGACGACCGCGAGACGCTTGCGAACGGATCGCTCGCATTCACGCTCGAAGAATTTTCGGGCGGCGCGACGGCGTTCGGTTACAGCACGCTCGATATGGACTTTACCGTAACGTACACCGACAAAGCGGCGGAGTCCGAACGCGGACTGACCGACACGGTCACAAGCCGCGTCGAGTTTTTGACAGACAGTCTGCACGCGAGTAAGTCGTCCAAGACAGTCGCCGTCGCAAAACGCGAGGGCGTCGCCGATCTGTCGTATAAGATAGAAGCGGACTATATGAACGAACATTCCGCAACAGTAACGATGACGGGCGGCGAAGAAGACGTCATAAGCAATATCGCCATTCCGTCAGGTACCTATTATGACAACGAGATGATGTTCTATCTCGCTCGGGCGACAAAGCTCGCCGCAGGCGGGTCTTGCGCGTTCAAAATGGTAAACCTATTCGACTCGTACAACACGGGCAAGTTCACCGATTACAATATGGTAGCGTCCGTCGATGAGGACATTGCGTCTGTGGAAATAGGCGACTGGGTAAAAGACTACGGTGTGGAACCCGTTACAAACGAAGAAACGCTCGCAGTCTCGTTCCCTATCCCCTGCTATTATACCAGCGTATACATCAACGACACTCGGCACGGACCGCCGCACTACGTCTACTATTCCGAAAAGCCGTTCGTTTCCGACGGCAAAACGCACAACAAGATCCCCGTGTTTATGCACTATTCCGAATACTACGGCAATCTGCTTTCCCGCTATACCGAATATAAGCTGACATCGTGCAGTTTCGTAAAAACAACGCAGGACTGAAACAACCGCCCTATCGGGCGGTTTGCTTTTGACGGTGATCCGAACAATGAAAGGTCTTATTCTCGTAAACGCATATTCGTCGGCATTCAACGCGCGACAGGTAAAACGCCTGACCGAAGAGCTTACCGCGCGCGGTGTGCGAGTCGATGCGCGGCGCAACGATTTCTTTCCGACAAAGATTTCGGACGGCAAAATCGCAACCGTTTGCGACAGTGATTTTTGCATATATCTCGACAAGGACAAGTACGTCTCGCAAATGCTCGAAAGGAGCGGCGTTCGGCTGTTTAACCGCGCGCAGGCTATCGAACTGTGCGACGACAAAATGCAGACGCACATCACGCTCGCGGGGCGCGGTATCCCTATGCCCGACACCCTGCCCGGACTTCTGTGCTACGACGACCGCGCAGAACTGCGTCCCGAAATTGTCGACCGCGTGGAAACGCTCGGCTATCCCGTTATCGTAAAACTATCGTTCGGCTCGCGAGGAACGGGCGTTTTCAAAGCTAACGATCGCGCAGAGCTTAAAGACATAATGTCGCGCGTCAAAACTTTGCCGCACCTTTTCCAAAAATATATCGCACCGTCGGCGGGAAAGGATATGCGGGTAATAGTAGTCGGCGGGAAAGCGCTCGGCGCAATACTCCGATCGTCGGATACCGATTTCCGCTCGAATATCGGTCTGGGCGGCAATGCGCGCGCGGTCGACATTCCCCGCGAAATAAAAGAACGGGCGGAACGCACGGCGGAAATACTCGGACTCGACTATTGCGGCATCGATTTTCTGCTTGCCGACACGCCGCTCGTGTGCGAAGTCAACTCCAATGCATTCTTCGACGCGTTTGAGGCGGCAACCGACATAAACGTCGCCGCCGCTTATGCCGAACATATAATTTCGGTTATGGATACGAAAAAATAAGAGCGCTCTTTCGAGCGCTTTTATTTTACACATATAACAGCAAGTCGCCGTAAGTAGGGAACGGCCACAGCGATTTGGGTACAAGCGTTTCCAGCCTGTCGCAGTAAGCGCGCAGTTCCTGCATAGTCGCGAACACCGCGTTGCAGTATGCGTTCGCTTCGCTTTGCAGATCGGGTTCGTTTTTTGCGGATGTATGCGCGTCGCTCAGTTTCTGCTCGGCTCGGTACGCATCGGTAATAAGCGCCGCGATATGCTTGAGAAGTTCGGTCTGCGCAGTCGCGTCCACGCCGAGCGCGGTCAGCTTTGTTACATTGTCGGCAAGGCGCGTGGAAAACTCGGTCGCGGCGGGCAGAATCTGCTTGAGTGTGATTTCGCACATAGTGAGCGCTTCGATATTGATCACCTTGCAGTAATTTTCGAGCAATATGTCCTTACGCGCTTTGACTTCTTCGGGCGTATAAATTTTCAGCCGCTCGAACATTTTGACGTTCTCTTCGCGGTCGTAATAAGCGAGCGCTTCGGGCGTGCTTGTCAAATTGAGCAGTCCGCGCCGCTTCGCCTCCTCTTTCCATTCGTCCGCATAGTTATCGCCGTTGAAAACAATGCGGCGGTGCTTGATATATTCGGATTTGATGAGCGCGCGCGCCGATTTTTCGAAATCTTTCGCGTTTTCGAGCTTATCCGCAAACTCGTTCAGCGTATCCGCAACTGCGGCGTTTATCATTATATTGGGGCAAGCGATATTGAGCGCGGAACCGAGAGAACGGAATTCGAACTTATTGCCCGTGAACGCAAAAGGCGAAGTGCGGTTGCGATCTGTAGTATCCTCGTAAATTACCGGAACGGACTCCACGCCGGTAGACAGCCTGCCGCCGACGCGGTTGCTGTATTCCTTGCCCGAAGCGATGGTTTCCAACAGATCGGTGATCTCGTCGCCGAGAAACATCGAGATGATCGCGGGCGGCGCTTCGTTGGCGCCCAAACGGTGATCGTTCCCCGCCGTCGCGACAGACAAACGCAAAAGATCCTGATGCTCGTCTACAGCTTTGATAATAGCCGTTACGAACAGAATGAATTGCAAATTGTTTTTTAAGTCCTTACCCGGTTCGAGCAGGTTTTCGCCGTCGGACGTGCTGATCGACCAGTTGTTATGCTTACCCGATCCGTTTACGCCCGCAAACGGTTTTTCGTGCAGGAGACACACAAGCCCGTGCTTCTCCGCAACCTTACGCATAATCGACATCGTCAATTGGTTATGATCGGTCGCGATATTGACGGTGCCGAACACCGGCGCGAGCTCGTGCTGTGCGGGCGCAACCTCGTTGTGCCGCGTCTTGGAATATATGCCGAGTTTCCACAACTCTTCGTCTAGGTCCTCCATATATTCGAGTACTCTCATTTTGATGTTTCCGAAATAATGATCTTCGAGTTCCTGACCTTTGGGCGGTTTTGCGCCGAACAGCGTGCGCCCCGTCATAATAAGATCGGGACGTTTTTTATAAAGTTCTTCGGGAATGAGAAAATACTCCTGCTCCGCACCGACAGACGGCAACGCGCGCTCCGGCGTTTTGCCGAACAGTTTGAGTACGCGCAATACCGCGCGATCAAGCGAATCCATCGACCGCAAAAGCGGAGTTTTTTTGTCCAATACCTGACCGGAATACGATATGAACGCCGTCGGTATGTACAGCACGCTGCCCTTGACGAACGCATAGCTCGTCGGATCCCACGCCGTATATCCGCGCGCCTCGAACGTCGAACGCAGTCCGCCCGACGGGAAACTCGACGCGTCAGGCTCGCCTTTTATGAGCTGCTTGCCCGAAAAATTCATAATGACCGTTCCGCCGACCGCAGGCTGAATAAAGCTGTCGTGCTTTTCTGCGGTTATGCCCGTCATAGGCTGGAACCAGTGCGTGTAATGCGTGGCACCGTTTTCGATCGCCCAGTCCTTCATCGCGTTCGCTACAACATCGGCAACGTCGGAGGTGATCGGTTTTCCCGTCCGAATGGTGTTTTGCAACGCTTTGAAAACGTCTTTGGGCAAGCGCTCGCGCATTATCTGCTCATTGAACACCATCGAGCCGAACAACTTTGGAACTTTGGTCATAAACTCCTCCTGAAAAGCAAAAACGCCGTAATACTTACGGGTAGTTAACTCCCCATTACAGCGTCCGTAAATACATTTACAGTATATATCCACGCACCGAAATTTGTCAATCGATTTGCGTATTGTCGAAACAAAATTCGACACGGCGAACAATCTTTTCGGCACTCGCAAACAAACGTCCGACGTTTATTCGCGGCCGTCCTCAGCAATGGTATCCGCCTCTGTACGAATAAGGACGAAACCGCGAGCTGTCGTAGATCGCCTCGCAATCGACGAGTTGCGCATACTGCTTTTTATACAGCCTCAGTGCCGTACCGTCAAACGGCTTGCGGTATATAAACGTCGCATCCGAAAGTTCGCGCTCGTAATCCGTAGCGCCGGCACCGACGCACAAAAAAGTGTCGAATCCGTATTTGCGGAAAACGCCGAACTTGTCGCTCTTTGCATTATGCTCGCCTGCGGGAAAGCATAACACGCGCGTTTCACCCACTATCGGCTCGACGTACTTGCGCCACATCGCGCAATCCTTTTCTACGTCCGCGTGCGACATTCCGTTAAAATATTTATGATAATAAGTGTGCGAAGCAAACGTATAGCCACGCCGTTTAAGTTCCGCGACCAATTCTTTGCACGACTCTGCGTCGCGCTTCATTATCTTGTCCGACACATTGCAGTCGGGCGTTATTCTGTAACCGAGTATGCCGTTGTAGCCGTTGACGCACACCGTCGCGCGCGCGCCGTCGACCGAAAAATCGGGGTGGTCTTCTATGAATTTTTCGAGTATCGAAATGTTTTCGCGCTCGCGCGTGATTTTTACGTCATCCCTTGCCGTGTAATCGCAGATTGTCCCGTCCGAGACGATTATCTTATCTATACACCCGCGCCCGACAGTGTCGTAAGTCATATCGTCAAACGACAAAACTATCGGCTTTTTTCCGCGCGGCATAACTATATCGGCGTTGCCGAGCGCCGCGTCCAGACTTATGAGCGCATAACCGCGCGAATACAGCGAGTCTAGGAGTTTGCCGAACTCGCTCGCTGTCAAATGATCTTTATCGAAACAGTTGCGCAACGAATTGCCTTCCGAAAACGCCTTATCGGTATCGTATACCAATTCGTGCGTAAATATGTGTTCCACCTTGCCGTCATACACGTATTCCTTTGCAGTTGCCGTACCGCCGAATGCGAACACGCCGATGCACATAACAGTCGCGACGATAAACAGCACGACCGAAATTTTCGATCCCTTCTTTCGTAACGTATACATAATAATAGCATACGCCTTTTGTCGAATTTAATTCGCAAAGCGCACATATTCGGACGCCGCAATACGCGTGAATGCTTTACCCGTCGGTCCGCGCTCGCCGGGTCGATACGTCAATCGTGAAATGCAATAAAAAACCCGACTTCATATCGGTCGGGTAGATTGTTATTATATAGCCAGTGCCGCCGCGACGTCTTTGAGCGCCGCATAAGCGCTTGTAGTATCGGCTCGGACGTTAATGCCTACTGTCTTGTACGTTTCGGAAGAAATCCCGTCGATGTCGGACTCGTTATCCATACGCGCATAAATGTACGGATACAGCGAAATCGTGCCGACCTTGCCCGCAGTGTCCTCGATGACGACCTTCATTCTGTCGAAGTAGATCGTTTCGCCCTCTACCTTGATCGACTTTGCGCCGGAATAGTCTATTGCGCCGTCTTTGATTTTAAGCGTATCGTAAACGTACTCTATCATATACGCCGACGAAGTGGACGAAATGCCCTCTATGTCCGACGGAGCGTATTCTATTCTGTCGCCGTCGGTATTGCGCTTGAATTTGTACGAATAGTTCCAATGCCCTTGAAGAATGGCGCTCATTATCGAAAAATCGAGGTCGTTCACCGCAGCATTGAGCTTGCTCTGCGTCTCGTCATCGGTAGGCTGAACCGTCGTATTGCCGGTATTGTAGAACTTGTATTCCGTCGGTCTGTCTAATTTTTCGAGCGGATCGATACGCACGGAACACAATACCGCGATAGCTATGAGAATAAGCACCGCGACGCTCACTACCGTGATGACGATTATATTGGCGACGCGGCGTGACTTGCCCGCTGCCGCCGTACTTGCCGTTGTCTTGTCTTTCTTAGCCATATCCGTTTACCGTTTGACTTTATCAGTCCTTTCCTTCGTCCTTGTTGTCATTTTTCGCGTCCGCGTCTTTTTTTGCGGTGCGCTTAATAGGCTTCTTTTGCGGCGCGTTCGCTTTCTTTAACGCCTCGTCGGTCTCTTCAGGCGTTCCATCCGATTTAACGTCCGCGTCTTTAACTCCCGCGTCGCTCTTCGTTCCGAAATCTGAATCCGCCTTGTCGGGACCATCTGTTTTGACCGATCTATCGGGCTTTTCTTCGACTATCGGATCGAGATCGGACAGTTTTTTGATCGGCGCTTTTTCCATATCCGCGCGGTGCGTCTGCTTATAACTGAGCCGCTCGGCAAGAGCCGCTTTCACCTCGTCGGGCGACGCGCCGTTCATAAGCATATCGACTTCTTCGGCATAGATCGTCTCGCATTCCAGCAAAACGCGCGCCATATTTTCCATTATCTTGCGCTTTTCGGTGAGGATCTTGACCGCTTTGTCGTGCGCCTCGTCCAAGAGCCGCTTGACTTCCGCATCGATCTGCGTCGCGACGGTCTCCGAATACGAGTGCTGAGTCTGGTAATCGCGCCCCAAGAACACCTCTTGACTTCCGCCGTAGTATACGGGACCGACCTTGCCGGACATACCCCATTCGGTGACCATCTTGCGCGCGACATTGGTAGCCTGCTGAATGTCGCCTACCGCGCCCGCCGTATAGTCTTCTATCACAAGTTCTTCCGCAGCTCTTCCGCCCATTGCCTGCGCGAGCATACCGAGAACCTTGCTTTGCGAAATATGATTATTGTCGTTGTCGGGACGGTACATAGTATATCCCGCCGCCTGACCGCGCGGTATTATCGAAACTTCCTGTACGGGATCGCACGCCTTTATGCACCGCGCGACGATAGCGTGTCCCGCCTCGTGATATGCGGTTATGCGCTGATCGACGGGGGTGACGAGCCGCGATTTTTTCTGCGGTCCCATAACTACCTTGTCGATACCCTCGAACAAGTCCTCCATCGATATGCGCGTGCGGTTGTCGCGCGCGCACAGTATCGCCGCCTCGTTCAACAGGTTTTCTATATCCGCGCCCGAAAATCCGCTCGTAATGCGGGCAAGCGTGCGGAAATCGACGTCCGATGCGAGCGGCTTGTTGCGAGCGTGTACTTTGAAAATCGCTTCTCTGCCGCGAACGTCGGGCAGGTTGACGTAGATCTGTCTGTCGAAACGACCGGGCCGCATAAGCGCCGGATCGAGTATATCCGAACGGTTGGTCGCCGCCATAACTATGATGTGTTCGTCCGACTCGAATCCGTCCATCGCGACGAGCAACTGGTTGAGCGTTTGCTCGCGCTCGTCGTTGCCGCCGCCGAGACCTGCGCCGCGCTGTCTGCCCACCGCGTCTATCTCGTCGATGAACACTATGCACGGCGAATTCTTTTTTGCCTGATCGAATAGATCGCGCACGCGCGACGCGCCCACGCCGACGAACATTTCCACAAAGTCCGAGCCGGACTTACTGAAAAACGGAACGTTCGCCTCGCCCGCGACAGCCTTTGCAAACAGGGTCTTACCTGTTCCGGGAGGGCCTACGAGCAGTACGCCGTGCGGCACACGCGCCCCGACCGACGTAAACTTTTGCGGACTTTTGAGAAAGTCGACTATTTCTTTGAGTTCTTCTTTTTCCTCTTCGGCGCCTGCCACGTCGGCAAAGCATACCTTAGGCTGGCTCGAAACATTGTTCTTGGATTTGCCGAAGTCCATAGTCTGTCGGTTGGCGTTGCTCATCGTTCTGAACATCATAACCATAAGCACAACGAGAACTATAAGCCCCAGCGCAGGTACTATATAATCAGTGAAGTTTGTGGCGAAACGGTTGTTGAACGAGATCTCGATATGCTTCGATCTGTCGGCGTTGACCTTTTCGCCCTTGTCGTTTACAAGCTCACCGGCATTATACGCCTCGACGAATTCGAGAAATCCGTCGCGCACGTAAACGCGGTAACTGTACGAACCCGCTTTACCGCCGATATTATGAACGTATGCGGTGTCGTTCTCGAAATACACCTCGTCGACCTTTTCTTCGATTATCTCCGCTTTGAGATACGAATATGTCTTCTCGGCAGGGCCCGACGTTGCGTATAAAACAATACCGATTATGACCCCCACAAGCAAGAGGGACATTACGACGATTAAAACTTTGGTGCTTGTTTTCAATCTCCATTCCTCCGAATTACATAATAGTATAACACGTCGGGCGCGATTTAACAAGTGTTTTAATCGGCGAATTGCATTTTAATCGGATTTTAATGCGGGTGAGCGACGTTCGTTATTACGTTCCCGAGCTTTCGTACCGCTTTAACCCTACGTGCCAGACGGTGAGCGCGAGCGTCATTATTATCACCGCCGCTACGGCGGAAAACAGTACCGACCACCAAACGTTCGTTCCCGTCACCAAACATTCTACGGGATAGTACAGGAACAGCCCGAACGGTATCACGTAGAACAGTATCGCGGTAAACGCCTTGCCCATATACCGCACGGGGTATTTCGCATAGTTGGAGAAATTATATACCGTATTCAGAAAAATTCCTACGTACTTAAACCAGAACGCGAGCGACGCGAAAAGCAGTTTTATTCCCGTGAACACGAAAACGCCGAGCGCCGCGCACACAATAAGACCTATCACCGCCGAAGCCGACCACGCCATATTAGCCTGCGGGCCGAAAACGCACATAATGACTATGCCGACGATAAGCTCGCCCACTCCGTCCCACTTGAACGTTTTTGCAACGTACTGAAACAACGGGTTTATCGGTCTTGTAAGGTACATATCCAAGTCGCCGCGCCGCACCGCTCGGTAAGCGAGTATCCACAGTTCGTCGGTAAATATGTGGTCTATCGACTTGGGCACCAGAATGAACCCGAACAAAAACGCGAGCGACTCGAAAGTCCACACGCCGAGCGACGGTACCGTTCCGACTATCAGATAAATAGTGCATAGCGACACGACTTCGGTTATCATAAAACTGATTATCATTATGATCGAGTCGGCTTTGTACGACAGTGAGCTTCTGAGGCTCATCGATACGTATTTGGGATATAGTTTGAGTTCTTTAAGCATAGATACTCCTTAACGGACAATTGATGACCGGCCGCGTGAAAGTGCTATCCGCCGAAGACAACGACGTGCCGCACCGATCCTTTGTATAAAAGTTCGCCGATCACGTTTAAGGCAAGCAACCACGCGACCGCTATGCCGCACGTTATACCGATCTCGCTCCACGACATCATACCCATAAACAGTCGCACGGGGAAACTGCCCATCGACGGGAACGGCGTGTACGAAAGCGCGGTCTGCGCCCACGACGGGAACAACTCGATAGGTATCATCCTGCCCGACAAAAACCCGATCACGACATCCATAATCGACATCACTCCGAACATCGCCTGTGTTCTGAACGCCAATTGACCGAAAATAAACCCTATCGTGTCGGACATCAACAACGCGATCAGCGTCGCGGGTATGAACAGCAAAACGTTATACCACTTTATGCCCGTCAACCCGAATGCGAACACCGAAACCAACGTTCCGGCGATCATAATGGGAAGAGCGAACATTACCAATCGCATAATGTACACTCCGAAAGTCTGAAATCCGAGCTGCGCACGGTAATTGACCGGTTTCATCAGCCGCATACCTATAAGTCCGTCGTGTACGTCGTCGGCGATCTCGCCGGCCGTATTGCTGTAAACCACCTCGCCTACGACAGCCGCCGATATTACGTACATAAGCATTTGCGGAAATGTATAACCAGAAATTTCCGTATCGCCTGAGTAATTGTATATCGCCCACCACAAAAGTCCCATTACGGTCGCGTTGAGAACTCCGCCGAGCACCCACAAGACCGCAGAACCGCGATACGCTATCTGCGTCTGTATACCGGATTTGGCGAATACGAAATATTTACTTATCCGCGCCGACATCTTCGCCCGCCTCCTCCTTAATGTCGCCAATGGAATCGCCGTGCGCCCTGATCTCCATTCCGTCGACCTTGATGTTATTCTTTTCGTAAATCTTTTCGACGACCTGTTCGATCCCCGTCTCGTTTATCTTCACGTCCTCGACAGCGTAATTCGTAAGCAGATGATTAAGCAATTCGTTCATATGCACGCGCGACGCGTCGACAGTTACCGTAGTCATTTTTCCGCCGTCCTCGCTCGTCAGACGCTCGATTTCGAACACGCCCGACAGTTCGTCTTTGTCTATCGGTTGCTTTGTCCGAACAGTCACATCGCGCTTATCGCCGAACATATGCTTTACGCTGTCCAGCGTGCCGTCGTAAAGCACCTTGCCCGCGTCGAGAATTATTACGCGCTTGCAGAGAAGCTCGATGTCGCTCATCGCGTGCGTAGTGAGTATGAGCGTCGTGTTGTATTCCTTGCGTATCTCGTTTATCGCGTCGATCAGATTGCGCTTGACAAGCACATCGAGCCCGATAGTCGGTTCGTCGAGAAACAGCGTTTTGGGATTGTGAAGCATAGCGGCGGCGAGATCGGCACGCATACGCTGTCCGAGCGACAGGGTGCGCACGGGCGCGTCGATAAACGGCTTCATATCCAAAAGTTCGACAAGCTCGCCGAGCCGTTTCGCATACTCGGCTTGCGGAACGTCGTAAATATGCCGAAGCAAATCGTAAGTCTCGGTGAGCGGCAGATCGTACCACAGCTGTGTCTTTTGCCCGAACACGACGCCTATCGTTTTGAGTACGGCGTTGCGCTCTTTGGACTTGTACGGATGCAGTCCGTCTATAAGTATCTCGCCCGACGTCGGGGTGAGTATTCCGCTCATCATCTTGATAGTCGTCGACTTGCCCGCGCCGTTCGCGCCGATATACCCGACTGCCTCGCCGTCGTCGACGGCAAACGAAACACCGTCGACAGCTTTCACTACGGTGTGCTTCGTCGAAAACAACGTTTTGAGCATACCCGCAACGCCTTTGCCGCGAATCGGTTTTTTGAAATGTTTTTCCACGTCAATCAGCTGTATCATTCTTTTCTCTCCTATGCGCGATCGACTTTTGCACCGTACTTACCCTATTTTCTTCTATAAAAGGCATATATATTATATCGCCCCCCCCCCCCCCCGTTTTGTCAAGCCGACAGAACGCATTTTCGAAATTATTCGAAATTTTCGGGCGGAGTAATGCACAATCAGTTTAACATATAGCTAAATTAAAATCAATCTATTTCATTACTTTTGATATTTCTCAGATTGCAGTTCCTACGATATTTCGGCGTTATAGGCACATCTCGATCGTTCGTCGCCAACAGTATTTATAATTTACTCGACGGCAAAAGAAAGGCCCGTTTCATCAAAGAAACGGGTCACCTTTGCCATTATTAACGTGATGCCTTCCCGCACCCATCGTTGCTTTCGTTAAAATATTTCTTCTATAGCTGTAGATACCGCGATCGCGCCGTCGGCGGCGGCGGTAGTGAGCTGCCGCACCGATTTTCTTCTGCAATCGCCACCCGCATAAATGCCTTTCACGCTCGTGCGGCAGCATTCGTCGGCGATTATATATCCGCTCTCGTCGAGTTCCACCCCGAACGCGCCGTTATCGGGCTGCTGTCCTATCGCTACGAAAAGCGCGTCGAGTTCGATTTCCTGCGCTTTGCCTTTTACATCGACGGTAACGCCCGTGAGTTCGCCGTCGCCGTGAAGTTCTTTCACGACCGCATTCTCTACAAACCGCACCGAATTCAGGTTCTTACACCTGTCGATAAGCGCCGGTTCTGCGCGGTATTTGTCGCGCCTGTGGATTATGTAAACGAGCTTTGCTATGCCCGAAAGATACAGCGCATCGGTTATAGCCGCATTGCCGCCGCCCACTACGGCTACCGTCTTGTCCTTGAAGAACGCGCCGTCGCACAGCGCGCAATAGCTAACGCCCGCGCCGATAAGGTCGTCCTCGCCCGCTATGCCCAGCCGTCTGTGTTCGCAACCCGCCGCGACGATCACTGCGCGCGCGGTATATTGCGATCTGTCCGTAGTAACTGCGAAAACGTCACCGTCTTTCTTTATGCCGACGACCGCTTCGCATTTGAAAACCGCGCCCGCTCGCTCGGCTTGATCGAACAGATCGGAAGCGAACTGCGCGCCCGAAATCGCGCCTATCGCAGGGTAATTTTCGACGAGCGGCGCGTCGACTATCTGACCGCCGAACGCTTCGCGCTCCAAGACGAGCGTCGATTTATTCGCCCTACAAGCGTAAACGGCGGCACTCAGTCCCGCCGTTCCGCCGCCGATTATAATGAAATCGTGCGTTGTTTTATTCATTGATTATCGCTTGCTCCCGTCTATGAATTTGCGTATAGCCGCAATGCCCGCGTACTTGTCGAACTTGTCTCCGTCGCTTACGATGAGCGTAGGCGCTTGCTTGACGCCGAACTTGACCGCTTCGTCGGGTTCGGCTACGGCGTTGACTATATCGAGATCGATACCGGCTTCTTCGAGCATCGGGATAGCCACCTTGCAGTTGGGACACGTCGGCGTGGTGAACAGCGAGTAGCTTACCTTTTCGCCCGTTACGTGGGGAATGTCCGTCACGGCGCAACCGCAGTCGCGGGGCGCACCCGGATGAGGGGTCGTGTATTTGAGAGTGTTATAGACTTTGCGGTCCTTGAACTCCTGCGACTTGCCGTCGTTCCAGTTCTGAACGGGACGGTAGTAGCCGGTTATGCGGCTGTTGACCTCCGTCTTTTTGCCGCACTTCGGACAGGTATATATCTCGCCCGCTATATAGCCGTGATCGCGGCAGACCGAGTAAGTCGGCGATAGCGTGAAGTACGGCAGTTTGTAGTTTTCGGCAACCGTGCGCACGAGCTTTGCCGCCGCTTTCCAGTCGGGCAATTTCTCGCCCAAGAACGTGTGGAATACCGTGCCGGAAGTGTACAGCGTTTGCAGTTCGTCCTGAATGTCGAGCGCCGAGAACACGTCTTCGGTATAGCCGACGGGCAGATGCGAGCTGTTGGTGTAGTACGGCGTGCCGTTCTCGTTGGCGGTGATGATGTCGGGATAGCGCTCTTTGTCGTGTTTTGCAAGACGGTATGTCGTCGACTCGGCAGGCGTCGCTTCGAGGTTGTACAGGTCGCCGTAGCGTTCCTGATATATGACGAGCCGTTCACGCATATGATTGAGCACGTCTTGCGCGAACTTTTGAACGCGCGGATCCGTAAGATTGGCTCTCAGCCACTTGGCATTGAGACCCGCCTCGTTCATACCGACGAGACCTATCGTCGAGAAGTGGTTGTCGAACGTGCCGAGATAGCGCTTTGTATACGGATATAAACCTTCGTTCATCAGTTTGGTTATGATGTCGCGCTTGATTTTGAGCGAACGCGCAGACACGTCCATAAGTTTATCGAGACGGTTGTAGAAGTCCTCTTCGTTTTCGGACAAATATGCGAGTCTCGGCATATTGAGCGTCACGACGCCGACAGACCCCGTGCTCTCGCCGCTTCCGAAGAAGCCGCCCGATTTTTTGCGCAGTTCGCGAAGGTCGAGACGCAGACGGCAGCACATACTGCGGACGTCCGAAGGCTCCATATCCGAGTTGATATAGTTGGAGAAGTACGGCGTGCCGTATTTCGCCGCCATTTCGAACAAGAGTTTGTTGTTCTCCGTCTCTGTCCAATCGAAATCGCGCGTAATGGAATAGGTCGGTATCGGGTATTGGAATCCGCGTCCGTTGGCGTCGCCCTCGATCATTATCTCGATGAACGCCTTGTTGACCATATCCATCTCTTTCTTGCAGTCTTTATACTTGAAGTTTTGCGGTTTGCCGCCTATGATCGCCGGCTGTTCCGCAAGGTCGGGCGGACACGTCCAGTCGAGCGTAATATTGCTGAACGGCGCCTGCGTACCCCAGCGCGACGGAGTGTTCACACCGTAAATGAACGATTCGATGCACTTCTTGACTTCGCCGTATGTGAGCTTGTCCGCCTTGACGAACGGCGCAAGATATGTGTCGAACGACGAGAACGCCTGCGCGCCCGCCCATTCGTTCTGCATAATTCCCAAAAAGTTGACCATCTGGTTGCACAGCGTCGCAAGGTGCGAAGCGGGCGACGAACTGATCTTACCGGGTATACCGCCCAAGCCCTCCTGAATGAGCTGACGGAGCGACCAGCCCGCGCAGTAACCGGTGAGCATCGACAAATCGTGAATGTGAATATCCGCATTGCGGTGCGCCTGCGCGATCTCGTCGTCGTAAATCTCGCTCAACCAATAGTTGGCCGTGATCGCGCCGGAGTTGGACAGAATGAGTCCGCCGACCGAATACGTAACGGTAGAATTCTCTTTGACGCGCCAGTCCGACGCTTTTACATAGCTGTCGACAAGCTCTTTGTAGTCGAGTATCGTCGACTTCATATTGCGTATTTTTTCGCGCTGTTTGCGGTACAGTATGTACGCTTTGGCAACGTCGGCATAGCCTGCCTGTATAAGTACCCTTTCGACGCTGTCCTGAATATCTTCTACGGCTACAAGACCGTTATTCACCTTATCGGCGAAATCGGCGGTAACGCGCAAAGCAATAAGATCGACGATGTCGTCGTTGTACTGCTTGGACTGCGAGTCGAACGCCTTCCTGATAGCTTGACTTATCTTGGATATGTCAAACGCTGTTGTTTTGCCGTCTCTTTTGACTACTTTATACATATAGCAAACCTCCGAAAGTTTCAACAGTATAGCACTATTATACACCCTTGTCAAGCCTTTTACCACAATATATTGTGGTTTATAAAAAAATTTTTCCACAAGTACCACAATATATGGAATAATAATTATGATATTTATACACAGCCGTCTAAATATGATTCGCAATTCGAAATGAGCAATTCGGAATGGAAATAACGCATTGCGGCAGATATAGCGGCGACGGAACTTTAAGTAGTTTGACAACGAATTTAATTACGCATTAAAAAAGGGCTTACTCGCCCTTTTCTTGTTCGATGTTTTCCGCGTTATCTTCTTTATCGCCCGTCACATCCGTTGCCGTATCCGCTGTCGCGTCTTCCGACGATTGCGGTTGCGGCGCGGCGTCGTCCGCCTTGTAAGGTTGGATGCGCTTAGTCGATTTCACTTTATTATAATAGATAAGGAATGCTATCCCGCCGATAAAGAACACGAGCAGGATAAAGAGATTCCAAAGCACATACTCCTTTTTGGTGATGTCGAGGAATGCGAGCTTCAACAGGCAGAACAGCGCGAACGCGTACTGCACGGCGACTACCGCTATTATGATCACCACCCCATAGGTGGGCAAACCGATCGAACTTAACAGCATAAAGAAATTATACCACTATTTTCTTTAACGGTCAAGGATTTACTTGAAGTTTTCGTACTCTTTTAGCGTCGCTTCGGAAATGCTGGGCGGAAGTTTTTTGAACGCCGCTTCGAACATTTCGCGTGTGAGCGGAATCGGTTGCGTACCGCCTGCGTCGCGAATGCGTTCGAGCGCCGTTCTGCACGTCTCTTCCAGAATGCCGCAGATGTCCGCCGCCGAATAATACCCCGCCTTTCTCTGCACAGTGCCGACGGGCGTGGTCTCGGTTACGGTGCGTTCGGTCATCTGCACTATGTCGTCTATCGATATACCGCTAAGCGCTATGCCGTCGAGCTTGCTCTCTATTATCGCACGCTTCGCCACTACGTCGGGAGGCGGAACGTGAACGCGGTACGAGAACCGTTTATACCGAAGATACGCGGGATCTATCATATCGGGGCGGTTTGTCGCGCCGATGAGAATGCGTTTGGACCCGTCGATACCGAATCCGTTTATGCGCTGTAAAAGCTCGGTCGTGACGGCGGCTTTATAGTCCTTAGTATCGTTGGTGCGCCGACTGAAAATCGATTCGCACTCGTCGACGAACAAGATCGCGCCGTCGGGGCAAGCTTCTATCTCTTGAAATATCTGCTTGACCGCCTGTTCCGATTCGCCCACATACGACTTGAATATATCCGCAGGCGTGACTATGAACAGCGGCAGATTCATCGCGTTGGCTATCGCTTCCGCAAACATAGTTTTGCCCGTGCCGGGCGCGCCGTACATCAACAGTCCCAGTCCGCCCTCTATCTTATAATATTTCAGAACGTCGGGGTTCTGCGCCATAAACATAAAGCTCTTGACGAGCGCCTTTACGTCGTCCAAGCCCTTTATGTCGTCCATAGTCGTCTTTGGCACTTGGCTTTTCATTACCGAACCGTAGCTCGCGGCGGTGTTGCTTAACTGCTCGAAATACTTGGCGTATATCTCGCTCTTATCACGGTCGGTGACGCGCATAGACAGAGTTTTCGCTATCTGCGCCGCGCGCGAATATTCTGTGCGAAGATTGCGCTTTACGCCGTCGTCTAGGTCGCGCTTGTCCTTCTTGCCCGCCAAAAGCGTTCGGATCTTGCCCGTACACTCGTTGAACTGCTTTTCAAGCTCTTCGATGGATTGCTGTGCGTCCGAAGCCGCCGCCTTGCCTATTCCTGCCATTGTATGATTTCTCCTTGAAAAAGTCGGCGCGCAGCGATCATATAATATCGCTTATATCGGACACGCCGCCGTTGCCGCCGCTCTTGGGTGCGCTCGAACCGACACCCGACGAACCGCCGTCGACGGGCGCGCCGCCGTCCTCGCCGCGCGCTTTGATAATGTCCGCGATCATCATTGCCGCCGCCGATTTTTCGGGCGGCGCGTCGGTCTTGCCTTTCTTTCCCGACATACCGTTTTTGGACATATACTTTTGCATTTTGCCGGTCGCGTTTTTGAGCGCGCCCGTTATTTCCATAGTCATCTCGTATTTGAGCATAAGCCCGTCGACGACCGATTTCATTCTGCCGACGTTGTTATTGATGACTTGACGCATTTTGCGCCGACGCTTCCACCGTGCAAAAAATCCGTAATTTTGCTGTTGCCACTCGCCCATAATCTGCTCGTCGTAGATCATCGCGTCGTCGATAAAGGTTATCGCCTCGTTGAGACATTCCATCGCGACGTTTATCGACGACAGAGTTTCCATTACCTCGCGAAGCTGTATCGCGACGTCGAGAAACGTAGTCAGTATCTGCGTCAAGTAATGTTCCTCGCCGTATTTGAGCTGCATATCGACGGCTTTATTGGCGAGCGCTTGCAGTTTCGCGTCGAACTCCGAACTTTTCTGCTCGCGCTCGTACTGCATCTGCACTTTATTGAACCCGTCGCGGAACGAGTCGCTCGCGGACTTGGGTTGTTTCGTCTTTACGTCTTCGGTGTCTTTACCCATAATATAAACTCCTTGTTATAGGTTATTTTACGTATTTTTCTACGGCTTTCGCTATGCGCTCGCGCGTCGCTCTGCCGTTGTCCGAGAAGTCGTGCGCATATACGCGCAAAATATGCCAGCCGCGCGCGATCAGGCTGTTTATACGTCCCTCGTTGCAATCGTAATAATCGTCGCCCGCGCGATGAACGCTTTCGCACAGCACGCCCAGTTCCGCCCGTCGCCCGTCCGCAGACATAACTGCTATCGGAATGCGCACCGAACCTTTCGTGCCGCCGTAGCCGTACACGACGCGCTCGCGCGCAACGCCGCAAGCGACTATTTCCTCGCCGACCGCGCGTATAAACGCGTTTTCCGGCTCGCGCGCTGTGAACTGTTCTTTTATGTGCGCGCCGCAATACATTCTCACGAATGTGAGATAATCGCGGATGAATTTTATGTTCTCGTTGGTTATGTCTTCCGCCTCGATCGAATGAAGGACGGTGATGCTGCTCTTCGCCCGCGTGACGGCGACGTTGAATATGCACTGACCGAGCGAACTGCGGTTGAGTTCTCCGAACGACTGTTCGACCTCGCCGCCCTTGCGCCGCCCGTAAGTGAGCGACAGTATCATATGCTCGGTCTCTCTGCCCTGAACGGTTTCTATCGTTTTGAAGAACGCGAGTTTTTCGGCAACGTCGCCGAAGTTCTGTATCGCGCGGTTCAGTTTTTCGTTGAGCGCGGCGTTCTTTTCGACGAGCCGCTTAATGAGATCGATCTGCTTTATGCCGAACGCGACCACGCCGAAACTCGACGCAAGCACGCCTTTTTTGTCGTCGAAGTATCTGTCGAAGTGACGCTCGACCGCCTTGACGGCTTCTTCCGCCTCGCGAACGTTCATTCCGTCCTCGCAATAGCCGTCTACCGAAATATCGGTAAAGCCGAGTTCGTCGTCGATAAGTACGGGCGCGGGGAACGTATGCATATCGGGGTAGTACCGCGCCTGCGAATACGCGATGAGCGCTTCTGTATTACTGCGGTAGTGGCAGTCGAATCTGCGCACGTCGAACGCCTTATTGTGGAGTGCAAGTCCGAGCGCCGAAGTAGTCGGATCGAGTATCTCTATCTCTCCGTCCGCGCCCGTCACCGTCTTTTCGTACACAGTCGCGAAATGACGTATGGGCGGCATTTGCCACTCGTCGCCGACAAGCACGCACTGTTTTGAGCGCATAAGCGCAGGCAGCAATCCCGTCGGCTCGGATTGGCTTGCCTCGTCCACTATCACCACGTCGAACCGTGAGAAATCATCGCCACGCATAAGCACGCTGACCGTCGACGGCGAGAGAAGGAAGCATTTTTTGAGCTTGAATATCGCGTTGCCGTTGTTCTTGAACAACCGCCGGAGATTTTCCGCGCCGTTGCGTTCCTCGTGCAAAAATTTGAAGTCGGGGTCGGACGGATTTATCCGTTCCAAACACTTGCCCTCGATGATCGTCGCGTTCGCGTGCTCGGCGACACGCTCGGCGGAAGTACGACTGCCCAGTTCTTTTTCCACGCGGTCGCCCATACCGTTCCTATCGTCGCCTATCGCGTTCGCCGCGCCCGCCGAAGCGAGTGCGAAAAGCGAGCGGTCGAACCACTGCGAAAAGGTATGCGCGCCTTTTTCGCGCTCGCCGTACTCGAACGGTTTGAAGAACCGATCGAGCGGAAGAACGCCTTTCTTTTTCCCGTCGAAATAATCGTCTGCCGCGCCGACGAGCGTGCGGTCGCCGCATTCCTTGACATAGTATTCGAGTTCGTCCGACGTGACCGTATCGACGCTCTCGCTGTAATAATTGCGGAAATGCGTTTCGCCGAACCGCACAAGGTCGTCGAGCAACGCGCATATTTCGTTTACGGTGTTCCCGCCGAGTTCGACCAGCGAAGCGACGAACAGCGTGCCGTCCCCGTCTTTCACCGACGGACAGGAAAGAATGTTCCGCGCCGCGACCGCGCCGACCGCAGTTTCTCTGCCGCCCGACAATCCCAACGCTTGTAGCGCGCCGTCGAGTTCAGACGCCGCTATCGCCGCTTTCGCGCGCAGTGACAGCTCGCCTACGGTATATTCGTCGACGCATAAAAGCCGTGCGCACTCGACTATCCTGTCATATTCCCCGTTAACCGATCCGATAAGCGCGTTTATGTCGTCGGTCTCGATGTTGCCCATTTCGACCAGCGCCCCGATCTCTTCGTCCGACAGTTTCTTGCGTGCAAAACGGAAAAAATCCTGCCGTAACTTTTCAAGTTCCGCGATACAATCCAGATAAGCCGCATAGTCCGCCGCCGCACGCGCTATCTCGGTCGCGGTAGGCGCGTCGAGATAACTCAGCTTGGACAACGACTTCACCGCGCTCTCCGCCTTGATGTTTTCTATAAAATTGGGTTTGCCGTCGCCGAGAAGAACGGACAGCTTTTTCGCTCCCGCCGCTATCTTCTTACCGTCGTCGTCCGTCAATTCGTCTTTGAAAACGGCACGCGCCGCAGTCAGTCTGTCCGCGCCGCGCTCCGCCTTTTCGGTATACGCGCGCGCCAGCTTGATCAGTCTGTCGCCGTCGCACGCCGCGCCGCCGACGAGCGCATAATTGTCTCGAATGAGTTTTAATTGCTTATCGGTGACCGTTCCGTCCGTTGCGACTCCCGCAAGGGCCTTTGCCGCGTCGCGCGCGTCGTCGACGTTGATTACCGCCGCGCCGTCGCCGCCGTCCGCATCGAACTTTATAATTGCGGCTTTCAATCTTTCTATCGCGACGCCGTCCGCTTTTGCGATACTTTCGATACCGTCGCGCGTCAATCCGCACGAGTGAACGCGGCATACGTCGGCGAGCGCCACGTCGCCGCCTATCCCCGCCGACCTTCCGGCACTAAGCACGCGTTCGATTTTCTTTGCGATCTTGCCCGCCGCAGCGTATGCGCTCTCGACGTCGAAGTCGAATTCGCCGTCGTAATCGAACCATATGCACTTGCGCACCGAGTGCGCGCCGCCGCCCGTCATTCTGTCGAAGTCGTCGCCCAGCCGCGCCGCCGATTTTGCAAGCGCTCTGTACTGTTCGTCCGTAATATGCAATGCGTCCGACGCGTCGCAAAACCCGATCACGGGCAATTCCGCATTCTCCATACTCGCGGCTATCGCGTCGTAGTACGACCTGCCCGCAACGGGCGTTGCGAACATCCGCGTGTAGTGTTCCATAAACGCGCGGTTGGCGCGCGAAATATCTTTCTGAGCGTGCGACATATCGGCGAGCGCCGCAGACGACGCTTTGCCGTTGTAATTTTTACGCGCGGCGAGTATCGCCGAAAAGTCTTTGCGCAACACTTCGGGGCGCAACTTCGCCGCCTGCTTTTCGGTTTCGCTGTAAAGCAACATCACGAACTTGCGCAAGTTTTCGGGCAGTTTGGCGTACACTTCGGATAGCGCCGCGAGCTTTTCGGACGCAAGAAGAACGGTCTTGCCCTCCGACATAAGCGCCGCGATCATATTCGCTATGGTAAGCGTCTTACCCGTTCCCGGCGGGCCTTTGACGATCAGAGATTTACCGCCGACCGCTTCTTTGATTATATCGCCCTGATTGCTGTCCTTCGGCAGAACGAACGCAGGCTCGACGTCCGCCGCGCAAGCGTCCGACGGATCGCCCTCGCCGAATATCGCGCGGACGAGCGGATGCGCTTTTATCTTATCGAGATTGTGGGATATGTCGTAGTACATACATATCTCGTCGTGAGAATACCGCGACACGACTACAAAGTCCGCATCGAATTCGAACACTTTGCTCCCGTCGTCGAACGCGTATTTTCCGAGATAATCGGCTACACGCCCGAAGTATTCTTCTATGTCGAGCGAAACGATATCGATCGGTTCGTCGGTAGCAACGCCTTGCACGGGATGCGGAAAGTTCGCCGCCGCGTCGTCGCCGAACATCGCTTTTATCTTGGCGGTGAAACAGGGGTTGACGTGTATTTCCTCGTCGGGGAATCCGATGTGTATCGCGCTGTTCTTGCCGAAACGGGTGAGCGTCGCGGGAAACATAAGAACGGGCGATTTGCCGCGTCTGCGCTTAACGCCCATATCGAACTGCCATTCGGCGACGCCGATACCGACAAAGCAGGTATTGACGCCGCGAAGCGCCATATCCTTATATGCCGCTTCGGTGAAGTTGGCGAGCGCGGACTGATCGCGCGTGCCGTTCATATCCGTCCATTCGACTACGTTCGAGTCGGAAGTAACCACAGTCTTTTCTGCGGCGCTGCCCGCAAGCAACGTATTGGCCGGCTTGCCTATACGCGATTTTATGAGTCGCGTAAAATACGCGGCGTTGCCGTCCGCGCCGTGCGACAGCTTGAACGCGCCGTCGCCGTTAATATCTATCAGTTTGTTCCGCCCGTCGTCGATGTGTAAAAGGTCGGATATGAACGCTTCGGGATTCATTGCTTCTCCTGTAAATTCCGAATTATTGAAAATCTATTCTGTTCCACAGATCTTTGCCTTGTCTCTTGCACTCGTTTTCGAACGCGCGCGCGTCCGCCTCTACTATCTCGACGTTATATATCTGCGGCTTGTCGCTGTCGGCGTAATGCCCGTCGCCGAAATTGTAGTTCCACTCGTCGATACGTCCCTGCGTCACTCCGAGTTCGGTAAAATACCACTCTCTCGCGCCCGTCTCAATCGCCCTGTGCTGGAACGCGTGAAAACACTCGTGACACACCGCGCCGACCGCCCAGTCGAATCCCTTTACACTGCTCTCGCGATAAACCATCAGTTTGCCGCCCTCGCAGCATTGCGCGCCCGCCGATTTCGGTCTGCCGTCCGCCGCCCATTCTTCGTCCGATACGACCTTGACGTTTATGCAATCGCCCGCGTCGAGCATTCTCATAATGACCCGCGTCGCCGTCGTGAACCGCTCGCTCTTTTCCGCCGAGTCGACAAGCTCCCACATTGATATGTCGTTGCCGCCGAGCAGACAGTACCGCGACAGCGCTCCGCACTTCGCGAAGAACGACCCGCGCGAAGAAAGTATGCGCTTTATATTATCGCCGCTTATCTCTTCTATATCGTCGTAATCGACTTCGCGGCGCTCGCCGACTACGCCGCTACTGCGCCTGCCTTCAACGAGTTCTTCCGCCTGCCATTCCGTACCGATCAGCTGCGACAACGAGGGCAGTTCGCGTATGTATGATGTAGCAGCCGAAAGGTTTTCGTCCGATATGCGCCGCGCGGTCTCCCAAAAATCCTCGCCCGCGACATACGCGGCGCACGCGCGGTTCAGTCCGACATAACCCGCGAACGGCATTGTCTCGCGTATCCTGTCTCTGTCCGCCGTACCGTCCGCCATACCCTTGCTTTCGAAAAGCTCGGCTACATCGCGCAAATACGGCATCGTAAGATACCGACAGCCTATGTCGAGAACGGACAGCTCGCCGTCGTCCTTTGTCATTTCCATAGCAAGCTCGTAAGCCGTGCCGTCGATCCCGTCGTCGAGAATGTAAATGCGCGCGCCCCTATGCCCCGACTTCATCGCCGCCGCGAGTACGTCGCCCTTGTTCGGACAACCGTCGAACCCGACAACGATACAGTCGCGTCCCTCGCTCGCGAGAATATCGAACACGCGCGAGAGATCGCCGCCCGCGCCGCCGAGCGCTCGTCCCGAAACTTTTCCGAGCCGCGTTTTTCTGTCGCGCGCCTCGCTGAGCGCGTACAGCTCCGCTTCGCTCTCGAACGGAGTGCGAAGCACGATAGCGCCTGCCGATAACCGCTCGTTGAACACGGGAAAATAGGTCAGATAGCCGACATATTCGGGTTTTACTTCGATAATATTGTCTTTGAAAAATCTGTCGAGTGCGGCGCGCTCGATCTCCGCCGAATACCGCAAAGTCTTTTCGCGTTCCGCAGTGAGATCTGACAGGGCGCGCGCTTTAAGGTCGAACAGCTTTACGCCCGAACCGAACGGGTTTCCGACTTCGCGCTTTTGCAACGATTTGATCGCGCCGTCGAAAAATTCGGCGGCGCCGAGCGCGTCGTCTCTGCCGCCGACGAACTCGCCGTCGTCGTTGTACATCGCCATATGCCGAGCATACGCCTCGTTCATTATCGGTTTGAGCGCCGAAATAAACTCGGCAAGCGCCGACAGGGTTTTTGTCGTATGTGCGTAACCGCCCGCCGTCGATTTTTCTATCGCCTCCGCCAGAAACTCGATCAACTCGTCGCAATCCTTAGGATCGTACCCGTTCTCGAAATACCCGACGACGAGAAACTTCGCTTTTAGCCGAAAAGACAGCGCGAGCGCGTTGTCTTTGTTCTTCTCGGATATATCGCGGTCGGACAAAACGCGCGCAAGCGCGGCGCACGCCGAGTCGAGCGTCGTCTCGTCCGTAGCGAGATAATAGTCGCGGTTTATTTTCTCTATCTTGTCGGCGATTGTTACCATTTCTCTCCCTTGAAAATGCGATCGCGCCGCTAAACCAGCGGTGTGCGGCGGCTAAACGCTTTCAAATCATTTATCGTCGTCGGTCAAGCGGAAATCGGTGCGTTCCTGCGCCTTTTCGGTCTGCTTTTCCTCTTCGGGCTGTTCGCCGTCCGAGAAGAACGCACTGCGGCGCTTTTTGCGCGCTTCCTCGCGTTTGAGTTCTTCTTCCGTCTTGGCGACTGCGGTGCGGCGCGCCTCTTCGGTTTTGAGATGGTCGCGAGTGAACTGCCGAACCTCGTTGCGGCTCTCTTTCATACGCGCGCGCTGTTCCGCCTTGCGCTTTCTCGAATACTCGATTTTGAGCGATATGGTGTTGAGTTTAGCCATATCCGCGTCCGTACCCTCGCTGTTCATTATGCGGTTGATCTCTTCGAACGGCATATCGTACCCAAGCTCGTAGAACATCGCGGGGTTGTCCTCGCAATCGCGCACCGCGTCGCACTGCATTTCTATATGATCGAGTATAGCCGCGTCGTCCGCAGCGCTCTTGCGCTTGTCCACAAGCACCTGTTCAAGCTCGTCGATCTGGTCTTGAAGTTCGTCGATACGCGGTTCGATCTCGTCCTCGTATTCGGTAAATCCCTCGTCCTCGTCAAGCTCGCCGTTCCTTACCAACTTTTTGATCTCTGCCGTACGTGCGTTGAGCACCGCCATCTCGGCGCGTTTTTCGGCGATCCTGTCTTTCTGCTTGGTTATGTCGTACTTGCGCTCGTTGCGTCGGCGCGCGTTTTCGAGCGTCTTATAGAAAGTGTCGAGATTTTCCTTTATCTCGGCGCTCTTGACTATTTTCACGATATCGCCGCCTATCGGCGCGGGAATGTCCGTCGCGGGCGCGGTATGGTCGCGGAACGCGCCTTGCTTTACGCTTGCATATTCCTCGTTCCATTTCTGCGCGGTGTCCAACGCTTCTTCCAGCCTGTGAACATCCGCGCTCGTGCACATTTCGCGCGACGCCCTGCTTTGCCACTTTTCAACATTATCGATAATTTCTTTCGCATAACCGAGCGCCGTCTTGGACGACCCGTCGTAAATGCCCTCTATCTTGGCTTTGAGTTTTGCGAATACCTCGCGGCTCTCGCCGAGCATTTCGTTCTGATCGGGATTGACCGTACCCAGAACGTCGCAAGCGCGCATAGACATATCTATATATTCGAGTACGCGAGACTTGATAACGGTATCCTTACAATCGTCCGTTATTTGCGCCCTGCGCTCCACGTCCTGCTTGGCTTTGGTGCATTTCTCATAAGTCTTGTCCGCGACCTTGTCCGCCTTTCTGCCCGAAAGCTGAACGCAGATATCGGACAGCTCGTCGATCGCATCCTTTATAGCGCCCGTGAAGCCGATGTTGATACCGACGCGGCAGTAATCGGCAATGCGCTCCAAACAATCCTCCGCAAGCTGTTGACATTCGTCGTTGGGATAACCGGACTCGCCCATAAGGCACAGCCCGCGATTGTACTTGATCCCGTTTTTGTCGAGAATACTTTTTACTGTATTCTTTGTATCGGCAAAAATTTCGATTTCCATAATATGCTCCTTTCGATTCGGAACCTTGCATTCCGAATTTCTATTTTTTATTCGGCGCCGACGCGTTCACTCGAAAACGCATTGCGCATACTAATTGATCAGATCCACGTCCTTGATAACGTCGGCGACAAGTTCTTCCGCCGCGCCCGCCGCCGATCGCCCGCTGCGGTGCGCCACAATGTCATCGTCGAAAAATGTGAAGTCCGAACTTCCGCCCTTTGCGATGAGCCGCTTGATTATGCGGAACTTGCCGTCGCCCGTCAAGTCGTTTTCGACCGCGTCGAGCGCGCCCGTTTTCAAATACTTGTGCTTACCGCAACGATTGAAAAAGAACAGATATCCGTCGTCTGTCAATCCTTTGGCGTATCCGCTCACTTGCGAAGCGTTGGTGAGGGCGTAAAACGTGTAATCGGCCCCCTGCTTCGCTACGTGCCACAGATACAGCCCGCCGTCCGCCGCGCGCGTTATCGCGGGAACGCCCGCCTCGAACTCTTCTGCCGAAATCGACGTAACTCCGAACAGCGGCGCTCGCACCGTATCGAAACACGATTGAAGTTTGACGTCGAGTCCGGACTCGGCGAACGCGCTCGCTTCCGCGTTTACATCTCCGAACCTGAGCGACGGGAATTTTCCCGACAGCTTAGACTTTACGGCGGCAACGCCCGATTGCGTGCGCTGAGGATCGCCCTTATAGCTTCCGATATTGCGCGCTATGATATTCCATTCGCGCTTTGCGGCTATCTCTTTTATCTTGAGAAAATTCTCTTCGTCGTAATCCGTTATTCCCGACGCTACGACGAGCGGTTTGTCGTACATACACACCGCACTATAATAACCGTATGCTATTTTGTTCCGCTCCGACCGCGCAAGCGCACCGTCGGCATAACCGTTTTCATAGTAATAGCCGAGCCGCACCGTCGCGGCGGGATGACCGTTATGCGCCGCAGACGTGCAATGCTCGACGGCACGCTTTATGTACGTGCGGTCTTTCGGGTTTTCCAAGTACCTGTAAAAGCACGCTTCCGAAATGCGGTAATACTCTTCGTTCTCGAATGTCACTTTGAGTTCACCGCCCTCGCGCATAGGCTTGCCGCAAAACGGGCAGGCGATCTTTCCGTTGTACAGCATAAGCGGAGTTTCGAAATTCTTCAAGCAGTTTTCACACTTCATAACCTATGTCCTCCGTCCGCTTCGTCCGCCGCAACGATAATATACTCGAACTTGCCGTTAACGATATTGTAATTTTGATCGACCGCGACTATGAATACGGTGTAACTGCCCGCAACCGTCGGATACGCGCTGAGCAAATTTCCGTCCTCGTCGTAATACGCATAGCTGAACGACAGTCCATCTATATCGCACTCCGCCCTTATCGCGGTATTCTCGCCTTCGACGTATTCCGTCTTGCCTATCCACGAAAACGTCGCGTTCGCCTTTTCGATCGTAAAGGTCGTCGTCTCGCCGCTCTCTATCGTGTAGTTCTGGCTGTACTGATTGTTGTTTCGGTTGAGCACGGCGCGCGCGATGTAGTTTTCGCCGGCGTGCGTCTGCTCGCCCGTGACGATGATCATCGGCATCTTGTCGCTTATCGCACCGATTATATTGCTTACCGTCGGCGCGTGACTGCTGCCGTCGTAGGTGAATGTTCTGTCGTCGTTCCACTCGATAGTAATAGGTCGGGGCGTAATCGTATAAGTGCCCGGCTGCACCGTTACATTGTAGTTAGTCGACGCGGCAATACCCATTACGGTATACGTGCCGACATTGGAATCGTTGGGTATTACATAGTAAATACCCAATCCCGCCGTCGCAACCGTCTCGCCGTTCACCAAGCCCGACACGGCGCTGACCCCGTTGCTCATAGGAACATTGCCGTCGTAAACGTGCGTCAGATCGTTTATCTTAACGGTAAGATTTGCTTTGGTTATAGTAAGCTCGCCGTCGACGAATTCGAGTTCGTAGTTCTTGCCCTTGCCGCTCGTAAGCGTCGCCGAAACCTTTATCGGATAGGGAGTATCGCTCGCGTTCACCCCGTCGCACGTGTATAAAATTGACGTCAACACGTCGCGCAGATCGTCGCCGCTTGCAAAGCCGCGCCCGCCTATCGAACCCTGAAAACCCGAATGAGGCTTGCCGTCATATACCTTTTCCGCGTCGAAAGCCTCGATAATGAGTTTGCGCTTACCTATCGAAAGAACCGCCGAAGTTACTGTGGTCACATTGTAATCGCCGCCCGAAACGACCGCGTCTATCATGTACGTACCCGCGTCGCGCCGCTCGCCGCTATGCGCTTCGACGTTATCAACGAAATACATCACCGCCAGCGCAGACGATACGGTGTCGCCGTCCGCAAGTCCGACGGCGGTGCAGGAATACGTATAAGCGTCGCCGTAAATCGCGCTTATCGGCTTGACTTTGACAGATATATTGCGGCGCGCGATAGCGAACGGGACCGTCGGTTGCGTATCCGCCACCGCATAGTTGCAGTTTGCGGGAAGCGCGACAGTCAACACGTAATTGCCGGCGTGAATACAGCTGCCGCTTTTTACGAGGTTGTCGGTTATCAATTTCTTTACTATATCCGCCTCGCCGTCGGCATAATTGTGTACTGTCGCAATCGCGGGCATCTGCACCGTGCCGTTATAGGTGAAACCGTCCGACGGAATCAAAAACGTCGCGCTTATTTCACGCTTTTTGACGGTGAACTGTTTGGACGCGCCGGACGCGATCGTATAGTTGGAGTTGAGCACGCTTACGGTCGCGGTATAAGTTCCCGCGTCTTTGCCGCCGCCCATTATATACGACTGCACGTCATCGCCCGAAATAGGACCGTATCCCGTCATATAAGTAAATTCGGGCGTATGCGTACTGCCGTCGTATGTGAATTCTATCGTCTCCTGCCAACTCAGTTTGAGTTCGCGCGGCAGAACGGTATAAGTGTGACTGCCCGTGTTTTCCGCAATGACGTACTTGTACGCGCAGTCGCCGGTGAGCGCCACGCTCGCATTGTACGAGCCGGCATTGGTGACGGCGGTGAAAGAATGGTTGAACGTTATTTCGTCGTCCGCCACTCTGTCGTCGCCGTTATAAGCACAGCGTACTTCTTTATACTCGCCCGTATAATAGGGATTTTCGAATTCCAACCAAACGAAGCGCAACGGGCGTTTATTGACACGCACCGATTCGGTGACGGTTGCCGTCGAAGTGAGCGAAGTGAAATCGGCGCTCTTGGTAACGGTAAGTGAATAATTGCCTGCACAATCCATTTTCACGACGTCTATGTAAAGACTGCCGTCCGCCGCAATCTGCGCATCCGCAGCAGTCGGCTTAGTCCAATCGTAGCTTATATCGAAACCCGCCGTCGAACTTTCGTCCAGCACGGGCGTTATAGCGAGATCGTCGCCGTAGACCGCCGCACCGTCCGCCGTATACGCCGCATCGAGCCTCGTTATGACAGGAGCGTCTAGCGTCCATTCGGGATAGATGGTAAGATTGCGGGACGAATTAATCAATTCTTCGGCAAGGTTTTCTATCGGCGTATTTACGCTACCTGCCGCCCGCATCCACCTGAACCCGAAGCCCTCGCGCGTCGGTACGGAAAGAGCGATACGGTTTGCCGTCCTTATCGTTGTATATCTGTAATCGAGGATTGTGCCGTCGATGACCGTCTTTTTGAAGGCATCGGGCATCTCGTACTTTGTGTCGTTGTCCTCTCCGATCGTTACGGCGTACACTGTCAGAAATTCCGGCAACGCGCGGGTCACGGACGAAACGATCTGCTTGTTGCCGAGCGAAATTCCAAAATTCGATATGTCGAGAATGCCGCGCTCGTTGGTGTAGCACCAATGCATATCCTCGTCGCTCGTATAGTCCGAATGAAGAACATACGCAATCGAATCGTCTATATTCGCCAAGTCGGACACTTTGAAAACATCGCCTTTATTCCCTATCCACACGGGGAGCGCCTTTCCGTCCGCCTCGTACAACGAATCGAGGTCGTAGTCATAGGAAATGAACACCTCGTTTTTAGCAAGTCCCGTCGGTTCTATCGCCGAACAAAACCTGACAAGACCCTCGCTGTTGCTTTGATGGGCGAGCGAAAAATACTCGTTTCTCACAGCGTTGACATTTTCCTTATGAACGCGCACCGGCGTTCTGCCGAATGCGTCGAGCGCCGCGATGTTTTTAAGTTCAGGCGCGTCGGCGGCATCGATATATATTTCGGTTATACCGCTTTCGCAAAACACTGCGCAATCCACACCCGTCACGGGTTTACCGTCGAACGTCTTGGGGATTATCAACGTATTACCTCTGCCCTCTACTACGCCGCTTACTATATAACCGTCCTCGCCGTCCGAAACGAAAGTGAGAGTGCGCGCGCCCATTCCCTGACCGAACACGCCGAATGCAAGCGCGAACGCCGCGTAACCTATCAATAGCGCGCCTATCGCCGCCGCGACGACTGTTGCTATTCGGTTGAAAAGTTTTCCCATCGACGCGCCGTCTATCGCAAGCACTACGCAAGCGACTGCCGACGCGATATGCGCCGCCGTCCACAGTCCGAGCGACGCGCCCGTCATTGCGCGGTCTCCGCCCGAATGTCCTGCGAGCATTATTACCGTGAGTACCGCCTCGATCGCGGAGAACACCGCCGCGCCGATGAGCGCGTACTTAAATCTGAAATTGGAGAATACTGCGAACAGCAAGAACAGCGCGTCCGCGACAATAAGAATTATAGGACATACCAGATAGCTTGCCGCCGTGATCCCCGCTGCGGCGAGCATTATCACGACCGCAATATCGACCGCGAGCGAAACGCCTGCGGCTGACAGTATGAGTATCCTGCGGCCGCCGACGCGATGTGCCGTCACGTCCTGTCTGTTTTTAATAGATTTATCCATCAGCCGTTAAAACCTCTTAGTCACTTTTACGGGCGCGGACAGATACCCCCTGTCGCTCACGTCGAGCTTGCTGAATATCCACCTGTTGTTGCCGACCACGAACAGCAGTATTTCGTCGTCCTCGTAACAGTATTTTCTGCTCAGGCTCATTCTCGCCCACAGCGGAAGCACGGACGCATACTTTCTGTACGCGCGCGCCGCGACGGCGTTGCCCGTCTTGGTTGCCGCGCAGAACTCGCACACGCCCCTATGGTTGATCGTCTCCGCGCTGAAACTCCTGCCGCAACACTCGCATACGTCGACCGTACTTTCTTCGGCGAGATCGCTTTTATCGACCGCGTATTTGAGCGACGCGGTATAACGAGGCGTGCCGTCGGGGTCTAGCCCGCTGTACAGCATTTCGGGGTGCGGGCAGTCGCGGCAACAATACACCTTTTTTCCGTTTACATCGAACGTCAATGCGTTAGCGGCGCACACGACGCGCGAGCAACTCCCCGCGCCCGTTCTGTCGCCGCACGACAGACGCATAAGATGTTTGGACAATTCCGAATATTGCTTTATCTCGTCGACTTCGTCCGACGAAAGACCCAAGTCTGCGCGCGTCGGGTCTACGGTGACCTTTTGTTCGTCGCCGCGCCCGTCGATATACGTGATCGCATTGCCCGAAATAAGCCTAGCTCCCGACGAACACGCGATACATTCGAGCGTCACCTGTCCGCCGAGATCGGTAGAAAGCCTGAGTACGGGCGTAGTTCCCGAAAGTATCTCTGCGGCATTGCCGTACCATTTGACGTGAGAAGCGCCCAACACCTTGACCCGAGTGCATTCGAGCATAACCGTTTCGGCGCTCGCCATTGTGTTGCACAGTCTGTTTACCTCGTCCTCGTCGCTCTTGTCGCCGAAACACATCGCCGATACAAACCCCGCACCGTCGTCGGACTGAACGAGATTTTCCAGCGCGTTTAGCGCCGCGTCGATTATCTGTATTCCGCCCGTCTTTGCCGCCGCCTCGCCCGGTTCGACGGTTTTTAAGTATTCGTCGATCTGCTCGGCTTCGACGCGGCGAAGCGGAGTCATTTTGCGTCCGTCCTTGCGGAAGTATACCTTTGCCAGGACGGGAACGGCGACGCCCGTGCCTGCGCTGAGTTCCAATCGCATCGATACGCCGTAAACGTCTTCCGTGCTTTCGTCTGCGGGCAGAGGTCGGACCGAATAATCCTTATCGCCCGAAAACAGCGCGTTTACGATATTGCTCGCGTATTCGGTTACGATGCGCTCGTTCTCTGCGATCTCGGCGCGCGTTAGTTTTTTCTGCGTAAACTCGACGAGCGAATACTTCTTGTGGTACTTGCCCGCGATCGCGTCCAAAAACCGCACCCACGCCGCGCTCTGATTGTCGGAGTCGCCGCCGCGAAATACCGAAAACCACGACGCGCCGCGCGAGTCGATATAAATATCGTCGTCATCGTCGTCGCCCAGCCTGCTTCCGAGCGCATACGTATACGTGCCGTCCGAGATTATACGGCGCTTGCCGTCTTTCGATACCGTCAACTTCTTATCGTCGAGACAGCCGCTCTCGATGAGCTTTACCACGCTGTCGAACGACTCGCGGTACTCCTGACCTACTATAATACGAGTCGGCATTATCTATCCACCCCCATACCCGTATCGTCGTTATCCAAAACGTCTTTTATCATCTCGACCTTTTCGGTCTCTTTGGTGAGGTTTGCGCAGAACGCGCGTCCGCCGTCGTAGCGGAATTCCCACGCCGACCTGATGAACGTCGCGAAAGTGCGCGTCGCTATCGGGCGGATCTTCGAACGCCTGTCGGCGCACGACGGACACAGCGCTTCCCATCTGTCGTCGAAACGCAGTACGTGCGGCTTGGGCGAACACGACGACTCGTCGCACGTTCCGCACCCCGCGATTGCGCCCTTGCCCGTGCCGATGCGGCAACGCGCGAAGCACAGTTTTTCTTTACATCTGTCGCAGATCGCCATAAGATCCGCGTCGGGCGTATTGCCGTTTTCGAGATACGCTTTGAGCGCGGGACACTTATTTTTGAGCGGTCCCGACCTGAACCTGTGACAGTGCGCGATAGCGCAGATCTTGCGGCAGTACAGCTCGCGGTCGCCCTTTTCGCCGCAGTTGCACATTACTCCGCCGCCGTTCTCGTCGTTGTACGAGCTGACCGACATACATTTATAACCCTCGCCGTCGACCGCGCGTTCTATCTTGGAATCGCACGTGTCGCAACGGAAGTCGTACACGCTTATCTCCTCCATGAGCGTGCCGTCGCGGCTCGTCTCCATACACTGCTCTGTCTCGCCGCAATACAAAACATCCTTGCGATTGCGCTTTGCCGATTCGTAATCCTCTTGCGAAAGCAGTTTGACGTTGCCGCATACGGGACACCTGATAGTTACCATACGCTCGTTGTTACTGCCCGCGATTATCGTCGCGTCGCCGCTGTTGCTCGACATAAGCCCTATGCGTGCGAAGTACATTAGCACGTACCCTTCGAGCGAACACATATCGGCGAGAGAATATACCGTAACGTCGCTGTCCTGACCGAGACGGAAAATACGTCCTATGCGCTGGTCCATAGCGAGCGGATCGGGCGTTACTTGCATATTGATTATGACACTGCACTTTTGAAGGTTGACGCCTTCCGTAAATCCCGCGTCCTTGACTATCAGTATCGCATTCGCGCCTTTATCGCCGACGAACGCGCCCGTCACTTTATCCCTGTCCGCTTCCGTCCCTATAAGAAGACGCTTGGCGTACTTCGGATCGGCGCGCAGTTCTTCTTCGACGCGCGCTTCTATGCGCTTGCGCTTGGGCAGATCGTAATCGAAAAACACGATAACGCGCTCGCCCGAATGTTTATCCAGAAGTTCTTTGAGCTTGGGCATTTTGCGCTCGAATTCGTCGGCATTCGGATCGGACAATACGTATCTCAGTTCGGTATCTCCGTTCACTCCGAGCGCCTGTTTTTTATAGTAAGCGACCGCGCCCTGCTTGTCTCCCGTCTCGCGGTTTTCGAAGCTCTTATCGTTAAGACCGAGCGCCTTGAACATACCGTCGTAAATTATATCCGCCGCAAGTTTACAGCAATCGCGGTTAAATCCCCTGTCGTCCTTGTTGCGGTTTTGTCCGATACGTTCCTTGACGTACTCGGTCAGCGGGAACGTTTCGCCGTCCGCCGTCACCGCGCCCGCACCGTCGAGTTGCGGAAGGGACAGCGTTATGCGCTCGCCTTTATATCCCGAAACCGAAACTTCGGTCTTGTCGCCCGAATATGGAATATACAAATAGTTTACTACGTCCTTTTTGGGTAAAAATCCGCGATCCTTGCTCGGCTGACGTATCATAATGGAACGCAACACGCCGTCGTGGTAAGCGCGCGCGACATTGGCGTTTACCGCCCGCGCTATCTTGCCGTCCGCCGCGTAATCTTCCGCCAAAAACTCGCCGACTATATTCCATTTGTCCACGTCAGCAAGCCCGTCGAAATCTTTCACGCCGTTCTCGGCGGCGAAGCGTTCGAGTTCCGCGCCGAACCTGTTCACGGTCTCCGCGACAGTCACTTTGCGAATAAATTCCATTACCGTCGTCGCACCGCGACAAATGACGTTGTTGTAGTACGCTTTCTCGCTGTTGTACTCCGCCGTGCGCGCGCCGTCGTCCTTCTCGTCGAAGTCTGCGGGATTGCCGCCCTTGCAACGAATGAAATACCACAGCCTGAACATATGCGCGAGGTTGCCGGAATGCGGGGTTGCCGAAAGAAGCAGACAGTACGGTTTTTGCGCGCGAGTCTTTGTCTTCATCATCAGCGAAAGCATTTTCATCGCCTTTGCGCCGTCGCCCGTCTCGCCGCACAGATGGTGCGCCTCGTCGACGACTACCACGTCGAACAATACTTTCTCGGCGATGTTTTCGCCCCAACACACGAAATCGCTGTCGAGTACTATCATCGGAAACGCGGGACGTAAAAACCCGTCGTCGCACGCGACGGTGTACTCGTCTATATCGAAGTCCGCGCCTATTCTGTGCAGAACGCCCTCTCCCAAGCCGAATTTATGCTCCAACGTGTCCACCCAGCTGTCGTACACCTGATCGGGAACTATGAGCAACATCGAATCTATATTGCCTCGCACCGAAAGTTCGCTGAGCACGGTGCACGCCTCGTATGTCTTGCCGCTTCCCACGACGTCGGCGAGCAGACCGAACCCGCGCAGTTCTTTGAGAAACGCCAGCGCCGCCTTTTGTTGGTGATCGAGTATGACGTCGCCGCTGTGTATCTTTTTATTGCGGCGAATGCCGTAGATCCCCGACTTTGTCTCGTACTCGGCGGGAACTATCTTGACTGCCGCGAAATCGTCGTAACGGTCGAGCGCCTCGACGGCGTCGTTCATTTCGCCGATATTCTTATCGTATGCGACGATGGTATCGGAAAGGTTGGAGCGCTCGGTCGCCTTATTGTACGCGTCGCCTATGAATCCTATAACATATTTTTTTTCTGTCATATCAATCGCCCTCCGTTGCGTCGAACGAGTCCACGCCCTCGAACACGAATTCGATCTCGTGCGCGTATATTCCGCGCACGTCCCAGTCCGCTTTGCCGCTCTTTATATACGACACCGGCGTCGGTCGGAACTGCTCGGACACGTTGACCAGCACGGGTTTCGCCCGTCCGTCCGTGTCCACCGAGATCCCTTCCTTAAAGAACACCCTTGCGTTCGCCGCCTCTTCCATCAGTTTGACGCGCCGTCCGTTATGGCGGAATATTATTCCGGAACCTAAGCCGCCGGCAACCGTTTTCAGTCCCGCAAACTCGGCACACTTTTTGCGCGCGCTCATACTCACGACGGAACCTTTGGACTCGCCGACAACCAGATACACCTTGCCTTTGCCGTCCGTGTAATATTCGAGACCGGACACTGCGCGCGTCGCTATCTCCTTTGCGGACAACGCGTAAGAGAATATCTCTTCGTCGTCGACACGCTCGCCCGTTATCCTGAACGGCACCGTCAAAAACCGCTTTACGCCGTCAGGATCCAACAACTCGCCCTTGTCTGCAAACGGGATAAGCACCTTGCGCCCGTCCTTGTATCCCCAAGTTCCGTATGACAGCGCGAGCGCCGTCTTTACGTCTATATCGAACAGCGCCACTATCGCGCCGCCCACTGCGGGCGCGTACACCGAGTCCTCGTTGGACAGTATCGTGAACCCGTCGCCGTCATCCCGCCCGTCGTCGAACGTACATACTTCGACACGCTTTGTCGCATTGTCGGCGGCGAGTTTGACTTTTATGTAATCGAGAAGCGAATAGGTCTCTGTCAATCCGCCCGAAAGGAATATCTTTTTTATTCCGCGATTTACGGGCAGTTTTATCTCGTCCGATATGTACCGCACTACTACGTTGGCAACGCCGATCCCCGTCGACGTGCCGAGACACTCCGCCAACATCGTCTTGTCGAGGTTGCGCTGGATATAAAGACTGCGGCTGACCGATACGGGTACGCCCGATTCGAACAAACTGCCTTCGGGAAGCGGACAGCTCAAAATCGTCTTTGCCTTTTTTATCTCTTTCATAAACAGGTACTGCCGCGAATGCAGTCCGCGCTCGCGGATATGCCCGCCGTGCGGTGCGGACGGAGTACCCATTGTTTCGCATTCCCTTATCCCGTCTTCTATGTACTGCTCGATAGCCTCGTCTACGTCGCGCCCGCCGAATTCGAGCGGTTCACTGTGTCCGTCCGCGCCGTCTATGACTACCGCGCCGCCTACCGTACCGACGCGAGCGACCGAAATATCCTCTTCGCCCATATCGAACACAAGCGCATATTCGTTCTTGCGCAGATCGCCGCGATGACGGGCGAACATTCCGAGCGCTTTGGTGGACGACAACGCTTTGAACACTTCGGTGCCGAACGCGCGGCTTGCCAGTCTGCCCAACTCGTTGACGTATTCCTTGCCCACTCTCGGCGGATACACCGTCGCGAGCCGAACGGTATAATCGCCTATCCCGCGACTTTTGACGAGCGCCGCGATGCGCTTTCGCACCTTGCCCGCGACGTATGCGAAAAAGTCCTCGCATACGGATTGAGGCGTGCCGACCGCTTTGAACGTTCTGTCCGCGCGCACCGTCGCGTCGAAATCGTCGGACGCACGCTTGCGGACGGGAAAGTAAAATTTGGGGAAATCGTGACCTGATGTGTAATATTCGGCGTTGCGTTCGGAAACCGCCGCGCTTGCCGTGCGCTGTAACAGCGAGATCAGATTTTTTATCTTGACGACCGTGATAAACGACGTGTTGCCCGAACGGTCGACTTCGTCGGCAAACAGCCACTTGCGCGATTCTTCGTCGTAAAAAGCGATTGCGGGAACGGCGACTTGCGTCATAGAGTCGCTCACGGAAAACTTGCCGTACTCGACAGCGCCGTCCGGCTTTTCGAAAGCATAGGCTATTTTCAGGGCATCGCTCCCCAAATCAAGACCGATGTTGACACATACCGCCATCTATGCAATACACCTCTTTAATATTTTAACACATTCGCCCGATTTTGGCAAGGGTAAAAATCGCAAAAGCCCGCTTTCAGCGCCTTTACGAGCATTAAAATTTGATTAGAAGCGGCTTAGAAATTCGCAACGTATTTTTATTAAATAACTATCGAGACGGCGACGGGCGCCTGCTCACGCTCTACCGCAGTATTTCTCACCGAGTTGCGGCATCGCCGCGTCCCGCCGTCAATTTCGAATAACGCTTATGATTTTCTTGGCGCGGCGCACGGGTACGGGAGCAACCTGACCGCTCACGCTGCGCTCGACGCGTACAACCGTCGCCTGCGCGGGACGGTTATTTGCGTCTGGCGCGGTCACTCGATCCCCCTCTTCCGCATCGAAATCGGAAATATACCAGCGCGGCGTTTCGTCACCGTCGAATTTTATCTTGACGAACGTATAACTGCCCGCATCTTTTATTATTCCGCCGCTCATCGAATGGATCATAGTTTACCTCCGTGTGATATTGAACGCACGGCGCGGTTCGCGCTGTATTGTCTATCGCGAATTATCGGAAAACTCGTTGGAGTAACTCTCTTCTCTGAACTGCTTGACGTAAAGATTGTAGTACAAGCCGCGCTTTGCGAGAAGCTCCTCGTGCGTGCCGCGCTCCACTATTTTTCCGTCGTCGACCACGAGAATGATGTCTGCCGAACGTATCGTCGATAGGCGGTGCGCTATGACGAAGCTCGTTCTGCCCTCCATCAGTTTTTCTATCGCGTCCTGAATGAGTTTTTCGGTCAGCGTGTCTATGGACGAAGTAGCCTCGTCCAACACGAATATCGCGGGATCTACGAGTATGGCTCTCGCAAACGACAACAGCTGTTTTTCACCGGTCGACAGCGAGTTGCCGCCCTCGCCGACAACAGTATCGTAACCTTTTTCCAATCGCGCGATTATTCCTTCGGCATTGACGCTTTTGACCGCCGCATCGAGTTCTTCGTCGGTAGCATCCTCTTTGCCGTACAGCAGGTTCTCGCGGATTGTGCCAGAAAACAAGTGCGGCGTCTGCAATACGTAGCCGATGTTCGTATGCAACCACGACACAGACCGCTCGCGCACGTCGCGCCCGTCGATGAGGATGCGCCCTTCGGTCGGCTCGAAAAACCGACACACGAGATTGACCAGCGTCGATTTGCCCGCGCCCGTCTCGCCCACTATCGCGACGTTGGTGCCTTGCGGCACTTTAAGGTTGAAATTTTCGAGAATGTATTCGTCACCGTCGGGGTATTTGAACGTCACGTTTTCAAATTCGACGTCGCCGCCGAGCGGCTCCCAGTTTTCGCGCTTTTGGTTGAATGCGTCGCCGTATTTTTCGATAACTTCAGGCGAATCCTTTACGTCGCTCACCGTTTCGGTCAGCGCCGTGAACCGCTCGATATTGACCTTTATGGAAATAAGGTCGGCGAGGCACTCCACTCCCCACTGAATGGGATCGACTATGCCCTGCGCGTATGTCATAAACACCGACAGCGTGCCGATCATTATTAATCCGCTTTGCGTGATAACTCCGCCGTACCACAAAACAAGCGCCAGCGCGATCGACGCAGTAAACGCTATTATCGAAAAGAACAGAGCGCGGTGATGTCCCAAACGCTGACTGCGCTTTTTCATCTTATCGGTATGCTTGCGGAAATCGGCGTCCAACCGATTTTCGACAGCGAGCGTCTTGGATGTTTGCGCGCCGGTTATGCCCTCGTTGAATCCGCCCGTTATCTCCGAATTGATCTCACGGACTTCCCTGTGCAGTTTAGTCAGCTTGCGCTGAAAATACAGCGATACAAGTACGACTATCGGCACTACGACAAGCACGCAACAAGCGAGTATCGGATTGAGTACGAACATAACGGTCGACGCGCCGATCGCATATGTAAGCGACCACGAGACTTGGTATACGTCCCACGCGACCGTAGACGATATGACCGATGTGTCGCTCATAACGCGCGAATGAAGTTTGCCTACGCTGTTCTGATTGAAGTACGACACCGACAGCGTTTGTAAATGATTGAACGCCGTCCTGCGCATATCGCGCAGTAAAAACATCTCCAACCGACTGCAACTGTAAGTGCCGAAAAAGTCCACTATCCCCATCGCGGCGATCATCACGACGTAAACGACCGCGAAAATCGGCATACCGTCGAGCGTGCCTTCGAGAATAAAATTATCTATCGCATAGCGTTGAAAAAGCGGCACTATCGTATTGCAAACGCCTACAAACAGGTTTGCTACGATCATAAGCACGAACACGCCTTTATAATTACGCACATACGGACGTAACTTGCCCAGCCCGAAAAACCTCAGTTTTTTGTTCGGCGCGGCAGACTTCCCGCCGTTATTTTTCGTTTCGACCGCGTTATCGGCCATTTTTCACCTCCTCGATAATGTCTTCGGGGAGCGACATCTGAAGGTCGTAAATGCGCTTGTATATACCGTCTGCGGCGAGCAGATCGTCGTGGCTGCCGCTTTCCGCCACTCTGCCGCCGTCGAGTACGATAATGTTGTCCGCACGCATAACGGTGGTGATACGGTGAGAGACGATGACCGTCGTCGTACCCGCACATTCCGTTTTGAGATTATGTCTTATTTTCGCGTCGGTATCGCTGTCCACCGCCGAAAGCGAATCGTCGAAAACGATATACGGCGTTTTACGGATCAACGTGCGAGCAATGGCTACGCGCTGTTTTTGCCCACCCGAAAGCGTAACGCCGCGCTCGCCGACCACAGTATCATAACCGTTGACAAACCCGTCTATATTTCCGTCGAGACAAGCGATTTCAGCCGCGCGGACTATGTTTTCGTTACTCTCGTCCGCCGCCGCTATCGCGATATTCTCGCCGATGGTGCGCGAATATATGTAGCTTTCTTGAAGAATTACGCCCACACTTTTTCTCAGCGTCGCGGGAGGTATGTCTTTTATGTCGCGGCCGCCGTAAGTAATGCGCCCGTCCGTAGCCGAATAAAGACCGTCCAATAGCGCCACCAACGTCGATTTACCGCTGCCCGTTCCGCCGATTATGCCGAGCGTAGTACCCTGCGGTATGACAAAGCTGACTCCGCTCAACACAGGCTTGCCTTTTTCATACTCGAAACATACGTTATCGAAAACGATGTCGCCCGAAACGACGCCTTCGTTTATGCCGTAAACTTCCTCGTCGGCGTTCATTATCTCGGCTATACGCGTGAGCGCGACGTTCGCCTTGCTTAGATTTGATATTATCCGCCCAAGCTCGCGCACGGGACCCACCATCATCGCGTTATAAGAAATGAACGCGACGAAATCGCCCGTACTCAGCTCGCCGTCGATACAAAACACCGTGCCGACTATCACAATGCACAACAGCTGCAACGCGGCGATGAAATCGCTGGCAGTCCAGAACGAACTCATCAGTTTGAGTACGCGCACCCAAAGCGACGTGTAATAAACGTTCTGCTTGTCGAACTTGTCGCGCTCGTAACGCTCCCGCCCGAACGCGCGAATGACGCGCACGCCCGTTAAGTTTTCCTGCGCATACGTCGACAGTACGCCCTCTTCCTCGTCGCACTTTTTGAACCGCTTGAACGCGTGCAGAAAATACCATACGGAGTATCCGACGATGACCGGCATAAACGCGAACGCTATCGCCGCGAGCTTTACGTTGATAGTGAACATAAAAACGAGCGACAGCACGAGCAAAAACGTTATCCGGACAAACTGAAACAACTGGTTGGTAACGAAGTTCGATATTGTATCCGCGTCCGACGTGCAACGCTGTATTATGTCGCCCGTGTTGTTTTGAGCCTGCCACGACAACGGCAAACGCTGTATGTGCGAAAACAGCTCGTTGCGCATACGCCGCATAAGCGTTTGGTTTGCGCGGTTGTTGAAATAGATGTTGCTGTACCTAAAAATAAGCATAGCCGACGCTATCCCTATGATTACGAGCGCCACTATCCATACGTTTTCCTTGATGTGTTCTATCCCGCCCATAGCGCGAACAATGCCGACGAATATTCCGCTCATCGGCTCGTCGCCGAGTACGCTGTCTATCGTGAACGCAATGACTTTCGGAATAGTCGTATTGAAAAACGTGAGTAGCATACTCGACAGTATTCCGACTATGAACAGACCGAGACTGCCCTTCAAAAAGTAAACGAGAAGTCCCGCGTTGGTATATTCGGTTTTATTGATTTGTTTATGCATTATAAAAAATATGTAGAAGGTGACTCAGTAAATAAGTATACAGCGTCACACCCCGTATGTCAAGGTACAACGCCGCATAAATTCATAAACAATTATAAAGTATCAGGAATATCACGGCGACGACGATGAATACCGCGCCGACGATCACCATATACAATATCGAATGTTTTTCCCTCGCCGCGCGCGCGTCGCTGTATTCCTTATAATCTTTATACTTACGTTTGTTCACGTCCTTTCGGAACAGGTTAATAAACATTATCGCCGCAAATCTCAACATATCGAACGCGCCGCGATCGCTTGCGAACAGCAGCAGTCCGAAAGCGAATATCACACCACCGGCGGCGAAAAAACCGTCGCACAGAATCGCCATTCGGGATACGACGTTATCCATCTCCCAAATTTTGTAACCGCATACAATAGCGATCACTATTGCCGCGCCGACGAGCGAAGTAATGAGATAGCGTAATAAGTTTTTCATTTATCGAGTTCTTGTTTGTACTTTTCGAATTCCGCATCGTTACAGCTCACGAAATGATCGGGCGCGACCTCGCGCAAGCTCGGCTTGTCAACCGAATAATCGTGTTCTGCGATGGGATTGTATACTATACGCTTCCTGTTCTTTTCATATACGGGATCGGGCAAAGGAATTGCCGATAAAAGCGCTTTCGTGTACGGGTGCAGCGGATGGGCGAACAGTTCGTCTGACGACGCCAGCTCGACCATTTTGCCGAAATACATAACGCCTATACGGTCGGAAAAATACTTTACGACCGACAAGTCGTGAGCTATGAACAAAATGGAGATGCCCAGATTATTGCGAAGTTCGTTCAAAAGATTGATGACCTGCGCCTGAATGGAAACGTCGAGCGCCGAAACAGGCTCGTCGGCTATTATGAGTTCCGGTTCCATAATGACGGAGCGCGCAATGCCGATACGCTGACGCTGACCGCCCGAAAACTCGTGCGGATAGCGGTCTGCGTGTTCGCGCACCAATCCCACTCGTTCCAACAGTTCGAATACGCGCTTGTCTATATATTCTTTATCGCGCACGCCCTTTATGACAAGTCCTTCGGCTATGATGTTGCGCACCGTCATTCGGGGATCGAGCGAACCGATCGGGTCTTGGAATATCATCTGTATGCGGTTTACTATGCGGTCGCGCTTGGCGATGCGTATTTGATCCTTGTACTCGCGGAGTACCGCTTTGCGCTCGTCGTCGCCCGACGCCGCCGCCAGTTTTTCTTCGAGCTTGAATTCGGATTTGATCTCCTCGACCAGCTTTTCGGAATAATCTTTATCGCAGAATCGCTGATCGTGTACCGCCGCCGCACGCGCCGCGCGTTGATCGGCTATCACCGTGCCGTACTTGGCTCGCACTTCTTCGCATTCCTTGCCGAAAACCTCATCCGTTTTGCCGTCGGCATACGTTCCGTCCTCTTTCTTTTTATGCGCCTTTTTGAGCGCGGAAAGTTCTGCGGAACGTTCGGCACGCGCCTTTTTTATTGCGTCGTTGTACGAGCGCACGCCGGCACAAATACGCTGACCCTTAAAATACACGTTGCCCGACGTGATGTCGTACAGTTTGATAATCGACCTACCCGTCGTCGTCTTTCCGCAACCGGACTCGCCTACAAGACCGAAAACCTCGCCTTTCTTTATGTCGAAACTTACGTCGTCGACCGCTTTAAGCTCGTGTCCGCCGCCCATAGGAAAATACTGACAGAGATGCTCAACTTTAAGCAAAACTTCGTCGTTGTCGCTCATTTCTCACCTCCGTCTTTCTTGACCGTCGTTTTCTTCGTTGCCGGTTTCTTCGCGGCGGGTTTCTTCGTTGCCGGTTTCTTCGTTGCCGGTTTATCCGCCGCAGTGGTCTTTTTCGCCGTCGCCGTCTTTTTCGCGGTTGGAACCGATTTATCAGACGCGCCGTTCGCTTTCGTCTTTTTTGCCGTCGCCGTCTTTTTTGCGACAGGCTTCTTTTCGGGCGTATCGCCCTCCTCTTGCGATTCGGGTTCTTCTTCATCGACCGTCGCGGCTTGTTCCGATACGTTTTTCACGTTCTCTCCGCCGCGCACGCGCATTCGCTTTATTCTGTCCGTGACCGCTTTGGGCGGATCGATCTTGGGCGCGTTCGGGTGGAGCAACCACGTCGCGGCGTAGTGCGAATCCGAGATCTTGAACATCGGGGGTTGTTCCTCGAAATCTATCTGCATAGCGTACTTATTGCGTTCCGCAAAAGCGTCGCCCTTAGGCGGATAGATCATATTGGGCGGCGTACCGGGAATGGCTTCGAGCTTTTCTTTTGTGTCCAGATCGGGCATCGACGATAACAGCGCCCACGTGTAAGGGTGCGCAGGCGAATAGAATATATCTTTCGCCGAGCCTATCTCGACTATCTTGCCCGCGTACATAACGGCGACCCTGTCCGCCATATTTGCGACGACGCCGAGATCGTGCGTTATGAAAACTACCGACAGGTTGCGCTCCGACTTGACTTTATTTATAAGTTCCAAGATCTGCGACTGAATAGTGACGTCGAGCGCCGTAGTAGGCTCGTCGCATATCAATATATCGGGGTCGGCGGAAAGCGCGATCGCTATGACCACGCGCTGGCGCATACCGCCCGAAAACTCGAACGGGTACTGACGGTAGCGTTTGCGCGGTTCGGGAATGCCGACCTCTTCCATCAGTTTGAGCGCACGGGTCTTGGCTACGGAATGCGTCACTTTGTGCGCGACGCCCGACGCTTTGGCTTTGAGATAATCGATCATATCGACGGCCTTCGCGTCGAAGTCTATCGACTGATACCCGTCTATATAATTGATAAAACGCGATTTTACCCTGTCGATCAGCGCTATTATATCGCCGCGAACGGATGCGAGATCGACTAGGTTTTTATCCACAAGAGTCCATTGCGGCGGCTTGCCCGCAGCTACTTTCTTGTCGTAGCTCGCCTTTTGACGGGCGTAGCGCTTTTCTTCTTTTCTGTTGCGAATAATGCCGTCGAAATACGATTCCACAGCCGCTTTGACGCTGGATCGGAACGTGTACGCAACATTGTCTTTTACTATATCGAGTCTGTCTATTCCGCTCTCGACGGCTGAAACAAGCGCTTTCACGGCTTCTCTGGCGGTGTTCTTTTCGAGCTTGTCGTTAAACAGGTTAACTTGTTCGTCGAGAACGGCGATTGCCGATTTCTTATGTTCGAGCGACTGCGCTGCCGAATACCGCATACCCTCTTCCGCTATGCGGATAAATTCTAGCATAAACTTGTCGTCGAGATACTTGCGCAAAAACACGTTCAGTTCGTCGATCGGCATATCGGGCAGAGGATCTTGCGAGAATGTGAGATAGTAACCCATCGCGAAAAAGTTGGGCATAACGTATCCCGTCGCTTCGGCAAGAATGTCTTTTATCTTTACGATAACTTCGGACACCGCCGCATAGTCGACGTCGTCGGTGACGGTACCGCGTTTGATGACGCGTTTGACGAAATCGGTCACCTGCTTTTTGAACGGTACTTTTATAAGCTCTTCGAGTCGGGAGACGAGCGCGTTAAGCTCGTCGGCACGCGAATGCACGACATAGCGCGACACCGACTTTTTGGAGTTGCCGACTATTTCGTCGAGATCTTCTTTCAATCCGTCCGACGCGTGCTTTTCTATACGAAACAGCGCGTCGTCTATGGCGTCGATCGCCTCGATGCACGCTTCCCGCGCCAAAAGATACGCATTTTCGAGTTCGAGATGCTTGCACTCGAATCTGTCGAAATCACGACAAAGCTGTTTGTTGCGTGCTTTGATATTCTCGTCGTTCGCACCGAGCGCTTTGTCCATATTGTCATTGAGCAAAGCGAGCGTGGTATTGAAGTCGCGACGGCAGTTCTTTTGATTGATCTTGCCGTTAATGAGCATCGCTTCGGTCATTTGCTTACCGACGCGCATAATGGGGTTGAGACTGGACAGCGGGTCTTGGAAGATCATAGCGATCTTGTCGCCGCGAATCTTGCAGAACTCCTCTTCGGAGATCTTCATAAGATCCTGTCCGTCGTACAGTATCTCGCCGCCCTCTTTTATGGCGTTGTTGGCGAGTATGCCGAGAACCGCGCGCGACGTGACCGATTTGCCCGAACCCGACTCGCCGACTATCGCGAGCGTTTCACCCTTGTACAGGTCGAAGTTGATGTCGCGCACCGCTTGCACTTTACCGCCGTCGGTACGGAATGAGATTTTGAGATTTTTTACGGACAGCTTTACTTCTCTGTTTTCCATATCAGCCCTCCGATCCGCGCAGGCTCGGATTGAAAGCGTCGCGCAATCCGTTTCCGAACAGGTTGAAACTGAGCATAAGCAACACTAAGAAAATCGTCGGGAACATAACCACGTGCGGGGCAAGCGTAAGCGACTGCTGACCCATCTCGATAAGCGTACCCACGCTCGTGATCTTGCCGCCGGATAGATTGATAATGCCGAGATAAGTCAGGTTGACTTCCGAATATATCATCGACGGGATAACGAGCGCACAGCTCGTGACGAGCGTGCCTATCGCATTGGGGAATATGTGTTTGAACATAAGCCGTCCGTCGCGCGCGCCTAGCGTCCGCGCCGCAAGCACGTATTCTTGATTCTTGAATCGGTAGAACTGCATTCGGGTAGTCGACGCCATACCTATCCACCCCGTAAGGAAGAACGACAGGAACAAGATCAGAATGTGACTCGATCCTTCCATATGGTATTTTAGCAACGTGATGACGATCATCATCGGTATAGCCGACAGAATGTCCGAAATGCGTTCCATAACAAGGTCCGTTTTCCCGCCGTAATATCCCTCGATAGATCCGTATATCGCACCGATTATCATATTGACAAGCGCAACCACTATGCCGAATATGAAGGAAAAGCGTGCGCCGGAAGCAAGGCAAGTCAAAATGTCCTGACCGTTGCCCGTCGTACCGAACAGGAAATCGGGGGTCTTAACGCCGTCTTTCAATACTCTGGTGTGTTCGTAAATATAATACTCGTAATAATTAACGCGGCACTCGTAGCTGTTGCCCATAACGGACGCATAAGCGTACTGATAAAGCGTTCCGTTCCTGTCGAAACCGTCGCCCTCGATACGCAGTGAATGGTAATTATCGATAGGGTGTGCCGCAGGATATTCTCTGTAAACGGGAATGACGTTGCCGTCTTTATCCAATGTTATTTGAGTTTTACCCTGTACCTTTGTCGTCTTGTAGTAATAATTGCCGTTATTTATATCCTGATCTGCTTGCGGTCTGTCGGAAAGCCTGATCGTAGGATAAATTACCTGTATGCCCGTTTCGTTTTGGTACGCTTGAAGATTTTCGTACTCTTCCGGCAGCAGGTTGATATACACCACTCCGACGGAATGATAAGTGTCGAGCCTGAACTCGTACAAACCGTCGTCGTTCAATTCCGCTTTATTGTTTTTAATGGCGTAATGTCCCGTCTCTTCGCCCATAGCGCGGTAATAAACGTAATCGGCTTCACCGACCGCTCTCGCCTTACACCCGTCCCAAAAACTCGTGTTTTTGAAAACGGAAGATCTGGGCATAACGTTTCTATAATACTTATCCGTATAGCTCACGGAATACTGCGTGCAAAACGGCACTATGATAGCGAACAGCACAAGCACGACGATAATGCAAGCGGCAACGATCGCGCCCTTATTTTTGCAGAAACGCTTAAACGCGCCCTTAAAATACCCGACGGGCTTAGTATCGAGTTTTTTATCGTGTTCGAGATCGGTCTTTTGTACGAATACGAATTTATCGGAAGAAATTTCGGGATAAGTCTGAACGTTTTCCATTTTATCTCGCCCCCATACGTATTCTCGGATCGATAAAGCCGTAACTTATATCGACTACAATTCCCGCAAGCAGACTTACGAGACAATAAAACCCCGACAGGAACATAAAGAAATCGTAATCGAGCGCATTTATCGATTGCAAATACAACCGCCCGACGCCCGGTATCGAAAACATACTTTCTATCAAAAGCGAGCCGGAAAGCACCGCTATGAATTCCGAAAGTATGGACGGGAAAATAACGACCATAGAGTTTCTGAGCGCGTGACGCATTGTCGCCTGTCCGCGAGTAAGTCCCTTCGTGCGCGCAAGCAACATAAAATCGTTGGTGAGAACTTCCGAAAGCTCCGCACGCGTATACCGCGCATACCCCGCAATCGACCCCAAGCACAGCGCAAACACCGCAGGCAACATACTCCTGAACATATTCCAAGTAAAATAATCGGTGCCCGACTCCATAGTAAGCGGAAACCATTGAAGTTTATAGCAGAATACGTACTGTATAAGCACGCCCAAAACGATGGACGGCATCGAGATCAAGAGTATGATCACAACGTTGATGACCTGATCGGGCCACTTGTTCTTTTTGAGTGCGGCAAGAATACCCAGTCCCAAACCGATAGGCACGCCGATAAGAGAGGAATATATATTGATCAGTATGGTAGGGGGAAGTCTGTCGATAAAAGCGTCCCATACGGGTTTGTACATATACCCCGAAATGGAATAGCCTATACCGAAATCCCAGCGCGTGAATATATTCACAATATACCGCCACATCTGGATCATTATGGGCACGCGTTCGTAACCGATAACCACGCCCGCGTCGTTATATACCAAATTGCGTATATACCCTCTGCCTTCAAGCCTGTAATATGTAAGGTTGGGGTCCACGCCCTGCGAACGTTCAATCGGGATCGGCAAGAGCTTTATCAGAACGAAACACATAAACATTATTATGCAAAACGTCATCAGCATAAGGCCGAGCCGCTTCATCACGTATTTGAACATATACATAAGCATTTCTCCTTGCGTTATAAGGTGAACACTACATTAATATTACTACATTTTTTGCAAACCGTCAAGCTAAGCGCACCGATTAAGCTATACGGCACCGTCGAAGTCGGCATCCGTGCGCATTCGCGCCGAGACGGCTCTGCGATCCGCCGAATACCTTGTACAGCAAATGAGGGCGGCATATGCCGCCCTCCTGCCGAAAACCTTACAATGATTTCGTTACGCGGTTTGCTTGTACAACGCTTCGAGGTTGCTGTTGTTGGAGCTTACAAACTGAGTCCATTCGGAATCGGTGTAATTGACAACGAGATAACGTATTCCGCCGAAGCCCATCAGCGTATTGTAATCGTTGGTTATATAGCTGAATTTCGCGCCGAGCAATGCCGACGTTACGCCGGAGCTGTACGGTATCGAGTAATACTGACCGAGTATCTCCTCTTCGATCATAGCGAGAACTTCGAGTCTCACTGACGCGTCGACGTAACCTGCGCCCCAATTATACCGTGCGGAGGATGTCCCGTTGAGGCAGTTATACCAATCCTGAAGCGACATTGTCAGTTCTTGACCCGCGCCCGCATAGTCGCCGGCGGGCATTTTGAACGTAATGTTATGCTTGGTCACATCCCAGAAGTTTGTGAGAGTAAACGACGGTTCGATATACGAGCTGATCATATAGAAAGGATCGAACGGCGCGTTGCCGTATCCGCCCGTGCACAGATCGTAGTTGCCGCTTTGGAATGCCGTACCCCAGTCCTGGAACTCTCTGAACTCGACTTTTATCTTGCCTTCGAGCGATGTTCCGGCGGTAAGTTTATCTATGACGTTCTCTTGGATATATCTCTTTTCCTTTTGCGTATCTTCGTTATTTACATCACTGCCGAAGAGAATGGTTATGTTTTGGCTCGCATTGTAGCCGTATTTCTCGGCGTTTGCGGTAAGTTCGGCATAAGCGCTCTCCAACAGCGTTTTGGCCTGAGCAAGGTCGTATCCGTTGACGGTCTCGTATGCGTCTTCGAGCGAATATCCGTTGACGAGTCCGCCGTTCGACCACGTTCCGTCTTCGTTTTCGGTATAGCCGTAAGCTCTCAAAATAGCTTTTTTGGCTTGCGGAGTATTTCTGTATACACCGCCGTCGTCAAGCTGGTAGCCGTTCTCTATATCGTAGTAATAAGAACCGTCCAAGCAACCGTAGCAAGGCTGGTTAGCCGCCGTAAGCGCCACGTTTATATCGCGACGGTCCATAGCGAGCGATATAGCTTTACGGAAGTCTTTTATCGCAAGGATACCGTTGTTTCTTCCGTTTGTTTTAAGAACGTCGAGGTCGGCGAAAAGATTGTAAGAGAACATCGCGACACGCGGCGAGTAAACCGCATACTTCGACCTGCCGTAATCTTCGGCGTGGTTGGCATCGATGCCGATAGAATCGGTCGATCCTTGCAAGAATTGGAGCCATCTCGTATTGACGTCGCTTATAAGCTCGCACTCTATCTTTTCGACATTGTACTGATTCTTATATTCGGGCATATTCCAGCCGTACCAGTACGGATTCTTCTCCAACGTATAGGACTTATCGCTCTGGAACGCCGTAAGTTTATACGGGCCCCAGCTCGGCGTAGACGCAAGATCGGTGCAGTAAGTGGACGTCCACAACGTGGCATCGGTGGAACTTCCGCTGCCGGGCGCTACTTTACTGCTTTCGTACACATCTTCTTTTACGAGGGGCAACGACGACATAGCGTAAGCGGCATTATAAGTTAGGTTACCCTCGTCGTCTTTAAGTTTGATCGCTTGGCTCAAACATATTACGATCTCGTATTGGCTAGGCGCATAAATACCGACTTGATCGAAATCGAGTTCGTCGTAACTTTTTCCGAAGTAGCAGAATTCCTCCCACTCCAAATACGCATAGTCACCCTCAGCTTGCGCATACTCTGCCGCATCGGCATATTCATGAAGTACGGCTATCATATCGCATATAACGAGAATATCGGCTTTGGTAAGATGCACATATCCTTTGCTGTCCGCCTTTGCTTCTATTGCAGGCCAACCGTCGCCGAAAGCAGCCGAACCGAGTTTATCGTAATATGCTTTAAGTCCGTCATCTCCCCAATTGCCGCCGTCGTTGATGTTGATCAAAACGTCCTGACCTTCGTAAGTGAGAGTTCCGTCGGACGCATTCTCGGTAAACGCATCCAAGCCTATATATTCATCATCGCCGAATGCGGCGCTGATCATATTGGAATAACCGTAATCGCCGCCGTAGAGATATTCGCGCGCATTTATCAACTTGATCTGGTTGCTATAATATTCGGACGCTCTCCTGTGTTTGAAGTCGGGATCGAGCTGGGCTTTCATAGAATAAACGAAGTCGGCGGCGTCGATTGCCGAACCGTCGTCCCACTTCAAATCGTCACGAAGCGTGATCTTCCAAGCATAACCGCCCGATGCTTTTTGAGCGGCGGTGTATCCCCACTTTGCGTCGACCGTAGCGGTCACATCGTCAAGCGAGGTCGCGGCGGAATACTGCACGACGTAAGAACCGTCTACAATTGCTTCGGCGTTGATTTGCCCGTTAGCCAAATATTTGCCGCCTTTACTCTCGTCGAATTTGAAGTCATAAGTTTGGAACGAGCTCTGAATATAATCCATTATCTGACCGTCGTTTGCGTCTCCGGACGACAATACGTTCCAATCCACAGGCATAGCGGACGTCGTAATGCGATACGTACCCTTCTTATAATCTACGGGTCCGACGTCGGTATGATCGTTATCGCACGCGACAAGTCCGCCTCCGACACTTGCGAATATCGCTATCGAACTTGCGACCGCGACGATCTTTTTGACTGCTTTCTTCATTATATATCCCTCCAAAGATAATAACATAATCGGATTTTTAACACAAAAAACGACATCGTGCGGCTTCTTTGCCGCAGATAATATCGTTATTATGTGCAAAAATTAAACAAAAAACGACGTTGCGCGACGACACTGTCGCATTCAACGTCGAATGTTTGAATAATTATAGCACCCAACCCCTGAGATGTCAACCGTTTTTGTACTGTTTTTCGAAAAAAATATATTTTCTATTTATTACTCATTTCTTCGCCGATCCGTTCCGCTTTTTCACATTTTCACCTTTTCACTCTTCACTGTTTCCTCTCCCGCTTTTTTCCATAAAAAAATCCCCTGTCGGGGATTTTAGTTTGTTATGCTTTGGGACCTGCGTCGACGATATTCTTGTCGAGGTCGTACTTTTTGATGTTCTCCGCGAAGTCGCCCGCGAGCTTTTTGGCGAGGCGGTCGTATTCCGTTTTGTCCGCCCACACGTTTTTGGGATTGAGTATCTTCGATTCGACGTTCGGGCAGGTCTTGGGGATAGCGAGTCCGAAGAACGGCTCGGTCTCGTACTCGGCCTTAGCGAGCGAACCGTCGAGCGCGGCGGTGACTATCGCACGCGTTGCGGGCAGGCTCATACGCTTGCCGACGCCGTAAGCGCCGCCCGTCCAACCGGTATTGATAAGGTAAACGTCGCTGCCGTGCTTTTCTATCTTCTCGCCCAGAAGTTTGGCGTACTCCGCCGACGGCAACGGCATAAACGGCGCGCCGAAGCACGTAGAGAATGTGCTGACGGGATCGGTGATGCCGCGTTCCGTACCGGCTACCTTGCTCGTATAGCCCGACACAAAATAGAACATCGCCTGTTCTTTCGTCAATTTCGCTACGGGCGGCAAAACGCCGAACGCGTCGGCAGTCAGGAATATGACCGTCTTGGGGTGCTTACCGACAGAAGGCACGACCTTGTTGGGTATGAAATCGATGGGATATGATACGCGGGTGTTTTCGGTGAGACTGCGATCCTTGTAGTCGGGTTCGCGCGTGTCTTTATCTACAACAACGTTTTCCACGAGCGCGCCGAACTTGATCGCGCCGTAAATTTCGGGTTCGTGTTCCTTGCTGAGGTCGATGCACTTTGCATAGCAACCGCCTTCGATATTGAAAATGCCGTCATCCGACCAGCCGTGCTCGTCGTCGCCGATAAGTCCGCGCTTGGGATCGGCGGAAAGCGTCGTTTTGCCCGTGCCCGACAGTCCGAAGAACAGCGCAGTGTCGCCGCTGCCGTCGAGCGCCATATTCGCCGAGCAATGCATACCCAAAACGCCGCGCTGCGGGAGCAGATAGTTCATAAGCGAGAACACCGATTTTTTCATTTCGCCGGCGTACTGCGACCCGACGACGAGGATTATCTTGCGGTTGAGACACAGAAGAATAGCCGCTTCGCTGTTCGTTCCGCACTCTTTGGGGTCGAGTTTGAGACCGGGCGCGGCGATGAGCGTGTAGTCCTCTTTGAATTTTTTAAGCTCGTCGTCCGTAGGACGGATGAGCATATTGTGCATAAACAGGTTTTCGGAAGCGAGTTCGTTTATAACGCGCACGCCGACGCGGTATTTGGGATCTGCGCCGGCAAACCCGTCGAATATATAAATGTTCTTGCCGGACAGGTACTCGCCCACTTTCTTATAAATGAGTTCGAACTTGTCGAGCGGAAATTTTTTATTCTCGCTGCCCCAGCCGATCTTTTCGCTCACGCCCTTTTCGTCGACGATAAATCTGTCTTTGGGCGAGCGTCCGGTGTACGCGCCGGTCTCGACGAGCAGTGCGCCGGTATCCGTAAGGCGCGCAGGCTCGGTCGCGAGCGCTTCTTCGGTGAGAACCGCAGGGCTGTGGTTGCGGTCGACCTTTTTGGGATTGAGTATCCCGTGCTTTTCGAGTCCGTATGTTTGCATATTGTCTCCTTTGGGCTTTGCCCGATAGTTAATTACTTAATATAAGTATGATTTTATGCGCTTGTCGAATTACTTTCGCCGTCTGTCGCACGGCGCGCGGCAGTGCGCGTCGACATTCTTTCGGTTGCGCTCCCCGAATCATTCTTTCACTTTTCCGAGCGCCGCGCCGAGTTTTCGCAAACCTTCCGCGCCCAACTCTTCCGCGCGCGCGTTAGCCGCAAATCCGAGCGAAGCGAGCGCGTCCGCGAGCAGCTTTTTGTCGACGCCCGCGCCGCCGAGATTGTTGGCGAGCGTCTTGCGCTTTTGAGTGAAACACAGTTTTATAAACGCGTCGAGATCGTCGGAAAGCGTCGCGCCCGCCTTGCGGTCGAGCCTGATCACGGCGCTGTCCACTTCGGGCTGAGGGTAAAAATCCCACGACTTGACCTTGCGCACTATCTTAGGCTCGGCAACCGCCTGAACGACTGCCGACAGCGCGCCGAAATCCCCGCCGTCTTTCGCGCAAATGCGCTCCGCCACTTCCTTTTGCACAAGGCAGGTGATCGATCCGCACAGCTCCGACTTTAAGAACAGCATTATGAGCGGCGTAGTAATATAGTACGGCAGATTGGCTATAACTATGTACGGTTCGCCGACAAGCATATCGACGGTTTCTATACCGAGTTCGGTTACGTCGTTGCTGAACAGCTGAACATTGTCGAACTCCGCCGTCGTCTCCGACAGTATCGGAAAAAGCGTTTCGTCTATCTCGAATGTGCAAAGCCGTTTGGCGCGCTTCGCTATCGCGCGCGACAGCGTACCCGCACCCGCGCCGATCTCGACGACGGTCGCGCCGTCAGCGCCGCCCGCTTCCGCTATCCCGTCCAGAAGCTCGTCGTCGAAAATGAAATTTTGACCGAGCGCCTTTTTATACTTAAACTTGTGTTTTATAAGAACGCTCTCGTAATCGATCATTCGCTTAAGCTCCCTTTGAGGAAAATTCTTTCACTGCCGCCGACGCCGCAATCAATGCGATTTTCCACAGATACATTATACTACGAATATCTCCGAAAGGCAACAAAAAAGCAACCCTCTGTTCGAGAGTTGCTTTTACAATATTATGAATAATGTTCAGGTTTAGGCGAGCTTGGCGATATTGGCATTGAAAACTCCGTCTTTGCCGTACACCCAATCGCTTACCGAAACCAAATAGATCGATCCGTCGGCAAAACTACTGCCGAGTATGTCTTCCGATTGCTTCGAACTGCTGTTCTCCTTAAAGGAAACGATCAGCTTCGCTTCGGCTATATTCCCGTCGACGGTTATCGTCGAGCCGTCCATTGCGGCGCCCGGCCACGACGGGGAAAGAACGGTATCTCCGAAAATATACAGGCTCGCGTCGGAAGTCGCCCAACTCGGCAGGTCGAAAGCAAAAGTGACCGTCTTGTCATTGAATACGACTTCCAAAGTCTTGTAAGCGGAAAGGTCGACGTCCGTCGGTTCTTCCACGTCGGAAGAAGAAATGCTTATCTTGTTATCGGCAGTCACGGCTAACGTGTACGTTCCTTTCAATTTGATGACGATATTGTTGTCGGTACTCGTTTTGACATAGCCTATTCCGCTGCTTACAGACGAGAAGCCTAACGCGCCTGTCCAAACGACTTCGCCGCCGACGTTCTTCGCGATCTTGAATTCGTCGTCGACGTCCAATTCAAGGGTCACGGAACCGTCGACGAGATTGTAACCCGATACAATGCCCCAATTGTTGAGCGAGCCGACGACATAATACGCGCCTTCCACAAGCACGGGCGCTTCCGCATATGTGCCGTAGATCGTCCAATTCGTATCGGTGGCTTTCGTCTTATACAGATAGAACGTAAACGTTCCGTCGGCGGTTATCTTAATCGAGCTTTGCGGTGCGGCAGAATTCGACTTATCGATACCGACTACAGCCGCATCGATCACGGCTGATATTATCCGATCGTCTACGACGAATTTGACCGTATCGTTCGCTTTGAGTTTGAGACCCGAATACATATATTCGACTTCGTGATACTCGCTGTGACCGGAGTTATCGGTCATTTCGTATTCGGTGTCGTCGCCGTCGACCGTGATATAGTTGCCTGTTAATTCCTGCCATTTCGCATAGATAGTGACGGGCGCGGTGACAACGGTGTCGAACTTCCATTCCGTTTTGCCGCTCTCATCGGCAAACCAGCCCAAGAAAGCATATCCGTCTCTTTCCGGATCGGGCGAAGGTCTTACCGCCGCCGTATTTTCGCTAACATAGACTACCTTTGCCGCAGGCGCACCTTCATAATTATAGTCGAAAGTGACTTCTACGACGTTTTCCGTCCATTTGGCGTACAGCGTGATGTCGCGCGTAACTACGTCGCCGAACATATATTCGGTAAGGCAAGCCGCCTCCTCGTACCAGCCGCCGAACGTATAACCGCTCCGCGTCGGGTCGGCGGGGCGCTCCGCCGTCATACCGTCCTCGACGCGCACGGTTGTCGCAGTCGGCGCGCCGATATAGTTAAGGTCGAAAGCGACCGTGCGGTAAACTATCGCTACATACACGGCATAAAGTCTGATCGTGTCGCCGCCGTCGGGAAGCATATCGTATGTCATTACAGTAAACGTATCGGCGCCGTTCTCTTCGAGGCTCCAACCGACAAACCGATAATCCGCTCTGTCGTCGGGAGTTTTAAGCTGTTTGTCGCCGAACACGCCTGCAGCAGCCGCGTAAGTATCGGTATCCGAACGCTCCCCGTCTACGAAGTAATCGATATTATACGCAATCGCAGTCCACTTCGCGTAAATACCGATATTTCCGTTAACGACGTCGGTATCGAACGCCCACGCCGACGTGCAATCCGCGTTCTTATACCAACCGCCGAAAACAAAGCCTTTGAGCGTAGGCGCGGTCGGCTCCGTCACGGTATGTCCGAACTGAACGCTCTGCGCGATCGGCATTCCTACGGGAGCGTACTCCGCAATGTTCGCAATGAACGTCACGGTATAGCGCGCCGTATTTTCGATGTTTACGTTTATATCGCAGGACAGTCCGCCGAACGTCGCCGTAACGACCGCGTCGCCAAACGTTCCGAACGTATTTATATTGGTGAACGCCGTCGACGTAAACGATATGTCGTCTGCGTTTACGCTCTCCGTCGTGCCGTCGTTATAGTGTGCGGTAAAAATCAAACCGCTCGTATTGAACGTTCCGTTCAGATACTGCTGTGCCGCCGAACCGCTCACGGTGAAGTCGGTCATCGCACGCGCGATCGCAGTCACGGTAAATTCGGCTGTCTTGCCTAGATATGCGACGGTAAACACGTTGTCGCCGACGACAAGAGTTTTGTCGGCGGGATCTAACGTATAATCGGTAACAGGTTCGGAAACTACGGTCGCGCCGACTATGCCCTCGTTGTATCTCGCGGTGACGGCGATACCCGTGCCGTCGAATCTGTCGCCCGCGACGAATCCCGCCGAGTGCGGAGGCACCACTCCGCTCATATCGACAACTATGGAAGTAAGCCTGTTCGCGACATTCACCTTGATGTCGCCGCTCGCCGTGAAGTCGCCGTAGATTGCGGTTATCGCTATATCGTTGCCCGCGACGGTGAACCTATCGACGCCGAACGTCATATCGCTCGCCGATAACAGTTTCGTCCTGCCGTTATCGTAAACAAGTGTGAACACGAGACCGGTCGGATCGAACGCGTCGCCTACGAGATATTCGGTCTTGCCGAGCGTGCCCGTAACCGTCACGCCCGAAGCAGTGAACGCCGTCGCAGTGAACGAAAATTCGAACACGCCGCCGCAGCATATTATTTTGACGGTGTTCGCGTTGTCTCCGCCCACCGCGTCCGTCGAACCGATAAGCTCGAAATCTGTTGTCGACACGCCGTCCGCAGTTACCGAGAAATGCTCTTTCGTCACTCTGTCTCCGACGTAGACGGTATTGTCGGGATCGAGCGCAATGCGCACGTCCGCATATTCATACACCGTCATTCTTCCGCTCACGGGATCGAATACGATGTTGTAATATCCGTCCTCGATTGTATCGAGACAAATGTTATCGCCCGAAGAGGACAGAACGAACTCCGCACCGAGCGTACCGAATGTTCCGCCCAACCACGTGCCGTACTCGCCGGCACTGCTCATCACTTTGAACGTGTCGTACTTTTTGAGATACACGCGCGTGAAGTGGAATTTATCTCCGTCACGGACCGCCGCATTAGTCGACCACGCTTCGCTTTGGCCGAACCAATCGGTGAAGTTGCCTGCGAAATACCAAACGCCGTCTTCGAGAGTTTCCGCCTTGCTCGGCACGTTATTGCCGCCCGTCGGGTCGCGCATTGCGATATAGCCGTCGAGAGTGAACGTAATGTATTTATCGCCGCTTGCGTTCTCGCCGAACTCGACCGTCCACGTATGCCCGTCGCCGAACGCATACGCGTCGATTTTATAGTTGGGATCGCCGCCGTCGGTGCACACCACAGCCATCACCGACGGGCGGACGGTATAGGACACCGTATACGGCGAGGATTGAGACCAATCGATCCCCGCAGTCTTTGTGTAATCGGCAAACTTGAACTCGTCGCCAGCCTTTAACGTCAAGCCGCTTATTGCCCATTCTTTGGCAACGTTCTTGCCGTCCGCAGTGTCGTAACGCGTGACCGACGCTTTATATGACGAAGCACCCGCATTTTCCAACGCGCTGTTCCAGCCGTTGAAACTGCCCAGAATATATTTGCCGTCCGTCGGTTTTTCGTACCATTTAACGTAAAGAACAAACGTGCGGTTTTCCGCGCTTATACCGACCGCGCCGTTTACTGCGGTATCGAAATCCCACTCGTTTTCGCACGCCGCGTCGGTATACCACCCCAAGAATCCGTAATTGGGAAGGTCGGGAACCGTTGTCGGCTCGGCGATCTTCTCGCCGTAGATTACGGTGCCGTTCACGGGCATTCCGCTCGTGGTGTTTTCCACGCCTGCCGGTTTGTTCGCGTTGTATACGACGTTGTAGACGTTGCCGGATTTTGCGTACAGCGTTATCGTATTTTCGCCGTCGGCGTCATCGATGAGCGACGCGTTCAGCGTTGCGACGGCGTTGCCCTCGCACTCCACGTCCAAGAACCAGCCGTCGAAGTAGTAGCCCTCTTCGAGAGCGGGCGCGGCGAGCGCCGTGTCCGCGTCGGTTATTTTATATGTCGTGGGCAGTGTCGTAGTGAAACCGTCGCCTATATACTCGATCGTATAGTTTATAGGCGTCCACTTGGCGTATATCGTCTTTACGGCGGTCACGGGCGTATCGAAGTCGTATGCCGTTCCGAACGTACCGTTATCCTCGAACCAACCGCCGAATACGTAGCCCTTGCGAGCGCCGGAAAGATCGCGGTTTACCGCCTTTTCGTTCTCGACGATGTTGCGTGTCGACGTGGTCTTTCCGTCCCCGTTATAATCGTAACCGTAATCGAACGTGAACGCAAAGGTCGTCATTTTCTCTATCTTTGCGACGAACGTTTTATCGCCGCTCGTTTGCGGAGTGATGTTGTCGACGATAGTCTCCGTCGGATCGCCCGACAAGTACCAACCGATAAACGTATACGGCACGCTGTCTCCGTCTTTGTTGACGACGGTTACATAGCTCGATCCGGGCAAAGCGGTGGTAGCACCGTATGTGTATTTATCGGGCGCGGTCGGCGAAAGCGTCGCTTCGTAAGTCGAATCGGTGCCGCCGAGAATATACGTTATGCCATACTTCTTGGCAATCCATCTCGCTTGCAGTTTGATGTCTGCGGCGGTCATATGAACGATCCGCGTGTAGTCGATCTTTTCGACCTTGACGCCGGCAACCGTGTACCAACCGTCGAAATCGTAATGATCCCGCGTCGGCTGCGCAAGAATTACGTCGCCGTCCGTCGCTTTGTACTTCGTGGGATTGGACGCGGCGTTCGCACCGCCGTCCAGCGTATAAGTTACGTCGTACTCCTTAGCCGTCCACTTGGCATAAAGAATAACGTCCGCAGTATCTATCGTATCGTTTTCGAAATCCCATTCGTTTATGCAATTCGATTCTTTGAACCAGCCGCCGAAGTCGAAACCTACGAGCGTAGGCGCGTCCGGCTTATGAGTACCCTCGCCTTCCTCGACCGTTCTCTTAGCGGGCAGACCGACGATAAAGCTCGCGAACTCCGCATTGTTGGCGTCGAATAAAATATCGTGCAAAGGCACTGCGGGCGTTTCTACGGCAAGCGCAAACACAGCGTCTTTTCCGCCGTAGCTCGCAGTAATCGATACCCGATCTCCTTCCGCCTGCAACTTATTATCCGATGTGAGCGCGCTTGAAGTAAAAGTAATATCCGAAACGTCCACCCGTCCGCTCGTGCCGTCGTTGTAGGTTGCCGTAAAAGTCAGTCCGCTCACGTCGAGATAAGACCCTACGTATTGCGTCGGGTTTTCCAGCGTGCCGCTTATTTCGAGAGCGGATACCGCACGCGAAACGACCGTAATATCGAACGAGGTCGTTTTGCCGCCGTATTCGACCGTAACGGAGGTATTTACGACTGTAAGCGCCGCCCCGCTCGCGGGCGACGTAGTATATCCGGCAGTAACGGTTTCGGACGAATTATCCGAATAGTGCGCTGTCACGACCAGCCCCGCGAGATTGAGCGCCTGCCCCGCTATGTACTCCGTCTTTGTCGGCGGAACAACCGAAATTCTCTCCAACGTCGGTTGCGGATCGGGATCGTCCGTAAGCTCGAAAGTAGCGGTCACCGTCACGTCGCCTTTCGGCATTGCGAAAGCATATACGGCGGCGGACGTATCGATGTTCACGTCATTGTATTTAAGAGTGGACAAGCGGTATCCGTTCGCAGGCGTAACTGTAAGCGTTACCGTTTCCCCCTCTGCCGCCGTAGCTCTATCGGCAGTGACCGTGCCGTTTTCCGTCGCCGCGACGGTAACGGAATACGAAACGGGGTCGTCCGACAGCCAGCCCGCATACAGCGTAATGTCGGCGGTGATAGGCGTCGACGACAGCACTACGGCAGTGTCGGGATCGTATGCGCGGTACCAGAACGTGAAATCATAGCCGCTCCGCGTCGGAGTTTTACCGACCGCACAGCTCCCGTTCTCCACCGTTTCGACGTATGTCGCGGCCCCGCCGTCGAACGTTCCGCCGTTGGCGTCGAACGTGACCGTGCTGGTTTCGGGTTCGTTTGCGTCGATCTTGTCCTTTTTGGAACAACCGAAAACCGCGCAGGTAAATGCCGACGCGACGAGTAGCGTGATCACCGTCACAAAGCGTTTTTTCATCATTTTCCCTCTATGAAAATCCGATTTTACGCGAGCAAAGAAGTCATTATGCGTAGTTTGTATGTATAATACTACTTTATACCGCGTTTGTCAATACTTTTCGAAATTTTAACACGCTTCACAGGAAAACGCCGACCGATATTGACTTTCGACGCGGCAAGTGTTATAATCGCACTATGAAACTTATCGATTACGTCGCGGATCTCGGCAATATGGACTGTCACCTGCACAGCAGGTTTTCACCCGACGCGCGCGGCGCGGGAGCGGACGCCCCCGAAGAAATAGCACGCGTAGTTCGCGAGCGCGGCTTACGCGGTTTTATCGTCACCGACCACATCGACGTGGGGCATTGGCTCAATTACCCGCCGTTTGATTTCGACCTGTATTTCGAGACTTGGGAACGCGTTCGTCGCGACAATCCCGACCTAACTATTTATATAGGATTGGAGGTCGGTTTCGAAGAAGAACACGCCGAAGAGACGGCTAAACTCATAAAAGACCTGCCGCTCGAATACGTCATTAACAGTATCCATTATTGGAAACGCGACGCCGTTTTCGACAAGAACGGCAATCTCACGGGCGACGAATGGGCGCACGGTCGGATCGCCGCGTACACCAAATATCTCGAAGCGGTAATCGCATCGCTCGACGCACCCTATCCGTTCTCGACTATCGGTCATCTCGGCTTTCCAGAACGGTATGCGCCCTACCCCGTAGGCGAACGGGAAATGGAATACGGTCTGTTCAAACCGCTCTTTGACAAGATAATCGAAAAAGCGGTAGCGCGCGGCGTGCGGTTCGAGGAGAACACCAACGCCGACGGAGAAATGCGCCTGCCGCGCGCGGACTTCTTACGCGCTTACAAAGCGGCGGGCGGCGTTCGTCCCGTACTCGGCTCGGATGCGCACGTTTCGGCATCTATCGGACAGCATTTCGACAAAGCCGAGAAGTTCTTGGACGGAATTTTCCGATAATACGCGGAATACGTTTTCGGCAATCGAAAAAAGCCTTCACTGTCGTGTCGGCTTGTCGTCGTCGGTATCATTCTGCGGATTATCGTACCCGAATATATCCGTATCGTTATTATCGTATTTCGGCTTGTCGTCGCTATACGTCCCTTTTCTTTTGCCGTCGGCGAACGGCGGAATGCGTTTGAGAACGACTAGCGAAAGCGACGAGAATATAAAATCGAGCGGAACGAGTATCAACGTCGCTATAAGTGCGAACACTATGTAACCGCCCGGCCTGTTCGCCCATTCGATAACGGGTATGTCAAGCCCCACAGTCAATACGCGCGTTGCGACGAGGTAGATAAATCCGAGCGTGATATTGAAAAACAGCGTAACAGTCACACCGCGCAAAATACCGCTTTTCACTCTGAAATAAGTGAACCTGTGAATGAAATTCGCAATAATGCCATACGGCGCGAACATAAATAAAAGCGCAAACCATTTGAGCGTTAATCCGACGAACGCGAACATAACGCCGAGCGTCGCCAGTGCCGAAAGCACGCCGTAAACAATATTTCCGCGCTTGCACGCGAGAAATATACAAAATGCCGCCAGATACAGCGGCATTACACTGAGCGGCAGATATGCGGTCATCGCGCAACAAACGATCGCAAGCGCGGTACATACCGCCGCCGTTGTTAATTTTTTAGTCGATGCGCGCAAAAGCCGAGCCGAGTAGCGTCAGCAACAACGGAGAGTGGTGCACAGACAATCGGTCAGGCAGTACGCACAACAGCAGGTAGACAGGCAGTTGGACATATCGTTCGCCTGTTGCTGCGGCACGGGCGCTTCCTGTTGTTGCGCCGCCCCGCCGTTAGAGGCATTGCCCGTCATACCGGGATTTGCGATCGTCATTTTGAGTTTGTCGAGCGACGAACGGTACTTCGCATTAGTCGGATCGTCCTGAACGGCCATTTCCAGCTGTGTCTTGGCTTCGGTCAACCATTCGCGTTTATAAAACACGATAGCCTGCATATAATGCCACTCGCCCTTACGGTCGGTTATCGAATCGAGAATATCCTGCGCCTCGTTGTACTTGCCCTGACGGATAAGACCGTCCACACGTCCGTAGCAGTCGCCGTCGCCGATCGAATCGAATTTTTCTTCGCTCTCGATATTCGCGCCGATAATGACCCACGCTTCCTCCAACTCTTGGAGTTTGCGAGCGCCCTCGTTGCCCTCTTCTCCGGCTTTGAACCGCTGTTCGCCGTAAAGTTCGCGAAGTTCTTTATAGCGCGCTTTCAGTTTTTCGTGTTCGGTGGATCTGTCCAGCCCCAACACCGCATAGGGATCTTTCATATAGGTCTCCTTGTGTCCGCACACGTCGCGGGATCGCCCCTATCGGGTCCGATCCGAATGTATTCTCGGTATTATACGCCTCGAATGTTAACGTTACGTGTAGTTTATATTAAATTACGATTAAAATATGCGCGTAGATTGCGCACTCGCTACGTTCGCACGACTCGGAATGCCCGCGTTTATATTCGCGGCGGTCTCAACTTTTTAACCGAACCGAGCAGTTCGTTTTGCTTGGACAGCATTCCGTCGAACACTATGTTGCGGAGCAATCCGTAGCTTTGCGTGAACCGCATCGCCGAAAAGCACTGTCCGGCACGACCGCGCGTGGACGTGAAATAAAATTCGAGGTCATCCCTGTGCGCGTCAATGAACGCCTTGCGCGTCGTAAACCCGTCCCGCCCGTATGTCGCAAGCAACGGATTGTAACGCTTATGCTTGAAATCGTCCGCAATATCGTCGAGCGCGTCGGCGAGGTACACAAACTTGCCTACGTTATAGCACAGTCCGCGCAAGTTATCGTCGGTCGGTCTTTCGAGTATCGTTTCGGGCAGTACGCGCATAAGGCTTGCGAACGGATCGGCGGCGCGGTCTACGCCGACTACGTCCGCCGTCTCTACGGCACGCTGTAATTTATAGCTTTCCTCGATAACGCTCCAAATATCGGGGCAGGCGCGTTTTGCCGTCTCGAACGGTTTTTTCAGTGCGCTTCGCACCGCGCGGTATTTAATTCCGTCGCCGTCGATAACCCCGTCGTCCGCCTTTTGATATGCGAGCAAAATATTAGCCGCCGCAAGCCGCGCAAGCAGTTCGTTCGACTGCAACACCGCTTTCTTCTTTACGGGATTGAGTACGCACGTATGCTCTTCTATTACTATATCCGCCGCCGCGTAATCGCAAAGAAGCGCCGACAGGAACGCAAAGTCGTAATTGGTCGTAAAACGCGGAAGCTGTCCGTACAGTTTGCCGGTCTGACAACACATTCCGCAATAGAACGAGCGGTATAACACGAAGTCGCTCATTTTGAGCGTCGATTTTTCGGGAACTATATACCCGTACATCAGCCGCGCACAAACCCTATTTTTTTGTAGACTTTTTCGAGCGTGCGGGCGGCTATTCGCTCTGCGCGCTCGGCGCCCGATCTCATCAGCCGCATAAGCTCGCCGTCGTCGGCGCGAAGCTCCGCATACTTTTTCTGCACGGGCGCAAGCGTTTCGATCACAGCTTCGCCGACGCGCGTCTTGAACGTCGCGTAGTCGCTGTCCGCAAACTCGCTCTGCGCCTGCTCGACTGTCACGCCCGCCGTCGCCGCATAGATATTGAGAAGATTGGTTATCCCCTTTTTGTCGGGCGACGCGACGATACGCGCCTCGCTGTCCGTCACCGCGCGCTTAAACTTCCGCGCTATCACGTCGGGCGGATCGAGAATAAATACCGAACCCGCGTCATTAGCGTCGCTCTTGCCCATCTTGGATGTAGGGTCGAGAAGCGAATAAATGCGCGCGCCCACCTTCGGCGTTCTGCCTTCGGGAACCTTGAACGTCGGCGAATATCTGCCGTTGAACCGCTCCGCAATGTTTCGGCACAGCTCGACGTGTTGAAGTTGGTCGTCGCCGACGGGAACGACATCGGTTTGGTACAAAAGAATATCCGCCGCCATAAGCACGGGATAGTCGAACAGTCCGACGTTGACGTTTTCGGGAGTTTTTTGGCTCTTTTCCTTGAACTGCGTCATTCGACGCGCTTCGCCGAACATCGTGTAATTATTGAGCAACCAGCCGAGTTCCGCGTGAGCGCGGACGTGCGACTGCAAGAACACTATGTTTTTTTCGGGATCGATACCGACGGCAATCAACAGCGCGAACAGCCGCTTGGTGTTTTCGCGCAGTTCCTTAGGTTCGATGGCTACCGTTATGGCGTGAAGATCGGCGACCGCAAACAGGCAATCGAATTCGTCCGACATACTTCCCCAATGCCGCATCGCACCCAGATAGTTGCCGAGCGTGGGATTGCCCGTCGGTTTGACCGCCGAAAATATTCGTTTTTTTGTTTCGTTTGCCGATTGTTCCGCCATAGTTATTTTACCTTTAAGTATTGCCGTATGTTTTCTTTATATATTCGATGATCTCCGACTTGTCGATCACTTCGTCGAACCGCACTTTTTTACCGAACAGCTCGCCCAGCGACGGAGGGATCTCCATTGCCGTCAGATCGCACAGAAGTTCCAACGTCTTTAACGTGACCTCGCCGCCGACTTCCTCGCCGAGTGCGCCGAGTACTGCCGGCGCGAACTTGTACGGATTGGCGGTCGACACGACGACAGTCGGGTTTTTACTCTTACGCTTACGCGCAACGGCATACGCCGCCGCCGTGTGCGTATCGATCAGATAGCCGTACTCGTCGAACATATGCTCTATCGCGTCGCGGCAGTCCGCGTCGTCGGCATAACCGCAATCGAAAATATCGGTTATTTTCTTATGTTCGGCTTTCGACACCGTATACTCGCCGACCGCTTTAAGGGCGTCCATTCTCTGCTTTGTAAGCGCCGCGTCGCGACCGGACGTCTCGAACAACAATCTTTCGAGATTGCTCGAAACGAGTATGTCCATCGACGGACTTGTCGTTCTGAAAAACTCGCGGTTGATGTCGTACTTGCCCGTCGCTATAAAATCGGTCAGAACGTTGTTGCGGTTGGACGCGCACACCAGCTTTCCGATGGGCACGCCCATTTCCCGCGCGTAATACCCCGCCAGAATGTTGCCGAAATTGCCTGTCGGTACGACGAAGTCGACCTTGCCGCCGTCGTCGATTTCGCCGCACGTCACAAGATCGCAGTACGCCGAAAAATAATAAGCTATCTGCGGCACGAGCCGACCGACGTTTATCGAGTTTGCCGACGACATTACCGTATTATTCGCTTCGAGCGCAGATATTAAACCCACGTCGCCGAAAGCGAGCTTTACAGCGTTCTGCGCGTCGTCGAAGTTTCCCACAATGCCGACGCTGTTAACATTGCTCCCGTCCTGCGTCATCATCGCGAGTTTTTGCACGCGGCTGACTCCGTCGGTGGGATAGAACACGCACACCGCCGTGCCGTCGACGTCTTTGAATCCTTCGAGCGCCGCCTTACCCGTATCGCCGCTGGTGGCGACGAGTATGAGCGTCTTACGCGCGTCGCCCTCCTGCTTTTTCGCGGCGGTGAGAAGGTGCGGAAGCACAGACAGCGCCATATCCTTAAACGCGTGCGTTCTGCCGTGCCACAACTCCAAGACGTACAGTCCGTCGTCTATCTTGACCGTAGGCGCGGCATCGCCGTCGAACGTAGCATAAGCGCGTTCGGCAATGCCCGACACGTCGAAATCGAAAAACGCGTCGAGTATCTTTTGCGCGCGTTCGGGATACGTGCAATCAAACATATCCCTATAATCCGCCTTAGGCAGTTCGACGGGTACGTATAACCCGCCGTCACGCGATATTCCGTCGTTGACGGCTTGCGCCGCAGTCGCACTCACCGCCGGGTCGCGCGTCGAAGTGTATCTCATTTCAGTCCTTTACGGCGTAGGATTTGAGGAATGCGGGAAGTTTGTCGGCGGATACCGTCGCGATAAAATCCACGTCCTTCGTGTATTTATTCAAAACGTCGAACACCGATTTGAGTTCTTCGGCGGGCTTGTCGAGCAGTCTGGACAGGCTGTCGATATACACTTTCTGAATATCGAAGTTGGTAGCGAGCATACCTTTCAAAAATCCGATGAATTGATCTTCGCCGTTGACGCCGTACTCAGCTATATTGATAAAGCGAATGTCTGTGTTCACGCCGAGCGACTGAGCGTTGTCGGTGATGAATATGACCTGACCGCTCGCCTTTTCGCTCGCCGCATTCGCCGCGTCGATGATGCGCTTGGTCTTGCCGCTGCCCTTTGCTCCGTAGATGATAGAAATCATAATATGTATCTCCTTTTGATAATTATTAATTAATGATGCGTAATGCGTAATTATTTGATTAGAGCGACAAAGCCTCCGGCTTGTTACGCGTTCCCTATTGTTTGCATTTATTCGGGTGTGCGCTCAAACACGCTCCGAAAGCAAACATACGGCAGACGCCAAGCCTCCGGCTTGCTATGCGTTCCCTATTGTTTGCATTTATTCGGGTGTGCGCTCAAACACGCTCCGAAAGCAAACATACGGCAGATGCCAAGCCTCCGGCTTGTTATGCGTTCCCTATTGTTTGCATTTATTCGGGTGTGCGCTCAAACACGCTCCGAA
>CAJTLV010000002.1:245960-370899 GCA_910577435.1 uncultured Christensenella sp.
TTCCCTATTGTTTGCATTTATTCGGGTGTGCGCTCAAACACGCTCCGAAAGCAAACACACGACAGACGCCAAGCCTTCGGCTTGTCAGCTTTTCAGCTGTTTGACAAACGCCGTTATCGCGTCGAGACCGCGCTCGATGTCCTTCTCGGACGCGGCATAGGAAAGCCTGATATAATCGGGCGCGCCGAACCCTTCGCAGGGAATGACGGCGACTTGCGCGTGTTCCAAAAGCATATTCGCAAAATCGCTCGCACAGCGGACGGTCTGCCCGTCGTACTTAGAGCCCTCGAATTCTTTGACCGACACCATTACATAGAACGCGCCTTTCGGCTCGATGAATTTGAGTCCGGCGCGGGTCAGGCGCAACATCATAAGCGCGCGGCGCGCGTCGAACGTCGCACGCATATCTTCGAGAAACGCGTCGCCGTGCAATTTGTCCGACAGCGCGACGTATGACGCATACTGTGCGACGGCGTTGACGTTGGAAGTGGAATGGCTCTGTATATTGGACATAGCGGCGGCGACCAGCTCGTTCGCGGCGGCGTAACCGACGCGCCAGCCCGTCATCGAATAGGTCTTGCTCATTCCGTTTATGACAATCGTGCGCTCTTTCAGAATGTCCGAATACGCCGCTATAGAGTGCGAGCGGTGTTCGTAGTTGAGCTTTTCGTAGATCTCGTCGGATACGACGTAGATCTCGTGCGCCTCTATGACGGCGGCGAGCTTGTTCAGCTCACTGCGCGTATACACTGCACCCGTCGGATTGTTCGGGTTGTTGAGTATGAACGCTTTTGTCTTATCTGTTATTGCCGCTTCGAGTTCGGCGGGAGTTATCTTGAAGTTGTTTTCGGGTTTAGTCTCCACGAACACGGGCTTGCCGGACGCCATCTTTACGAGTTCGGGATAACTCAGCCAGTACGGCGACGGAATGATAACCTCGTCGTTCGGTTCCAAAATCGCCATAAACGCGTTGAACAGCGAATGCTTGCCGCCGTTTGACACGACTATCTGCGACGGCGAGTATTCGAGCGCGTTGTCGTTTTGCAGTTTTTCGCAAATGGCGGCTTTGAGCTGTGCGGTACCCGCCGTCGGCGTGTACTTTGTCAGCCCCATTTCGAGACCTTTATGTCCCGCCTCGATTATGTAATCGGGCGTGTTGAAATCGGGTTCGCCCGCCGCGAACGACACGACGGCTATCCCGTCGGCTTTCATCTTTTTGGCTTTCGCCGTGATCTCCAACGTCAACGACGGAGAGATCATTCTCGCGCGCTTAGATATGTCCATAATTGCACCTTCTTGCCGAGTTTTTACCCGTATGGCTTATTATACACTATTCCTCGCGAAAAATCAACTTATTAAATGCGTAATTAATTATGAGTATGTCAAACATTGAATTGTCAAAACGGTCGGCGCGACCGCAAACGCCCTCATTCTTTATTCGGCGGCGCCCGACATTAATAAAGCGTCAAAAATAAAACTTCTCGGTATATCGGGAGGAACAAGTCGTGCCGCCGAATTTGTCCACCTTGAACTTTTCGCAGACCGTGACGGACACCGGACGCTCTCCGTCTGTTACAAGCACGAACGACACCGAATAATATTCGGGGTATGATTTTACGTCAAGCGTCGTTCTCACCTCGTTTTTTACGTAACGCGCCGCGCGGAACGGGTCGAGTTCGTATTCGTACTCGCCCTCGCCCGTCTTTTGCGCCGACAGCACCGCTCCGTCGAGTTCGTACTTGACAAGCCCCTTGAACGGCTTGCCGAACGCCGCGACGTACTCTTCGGCAGTATACTCGGCGGGCGCGCCGTACACGAACGCGCCCTTCTTCTTTTTGCCCGTCGCTACGGCGAAGGTCCCGCCGCAAGCCGATTTTTTGATCGCGGCGCTGACGAATGCCGAACTCGTCTCGGCCGTTTCTACCACGTTTCCGCCCGTCACGATGCGCCCGCCGCTTACTTTTTGCGTGTACGGCACGCCGAAAACACGCGCTTTTATCGCACCGTCGATCTCCGTATGAAAATCTCTGCCGCCTATATACGCGCACGCATTGTTCAGCGCCGTTCGAGCCTCGTCGAGTTCCGCCGAGTGCGACGCGCCGACGGGTGCGGACGTTCGCGTTTTTTCGGGCAGGGCAAACGCCAGACCCGCAAGAACAAAGATACCTATTAAAAGCGCCGCGATAACCGCGACGCGTTTCCGCGCCTTTTTCATACGGATATTATGGCGCATTTTCGGTATAATTATAGCGGGTCGGCTCGTTTAGGCGGCAACTTCGCCGTTTAATGCCGATAAATCTCGCTCCGCACGAAGCGACGAGACTTTCACTTTCTTTTCTCGATCTTGTCCGCAAGCGCCATAGCCGCCGCGACGGTGTCGTCCATATCGTAATACTTATATCCCGCCAGCCGCCCGCCGAACAGCACGCGCGTTTCCTTAGATGCGAGCGCGGCGTATGCGGAATACAGTTCGGTGTTTTTTTCGTCGTTTACGGGATAGTACGGTTCCGCGCCCTGCGTGAACTTTTCGGGATACTCGCGAGTAATGACGGTCTTGTTCGATACGCTTGTTCTGTCGAAATGTTTATGCTCGATTATACGCGTATACGGCACTTCGTACTCGGTGTAATTGACGACCGCATTGCCCTGAAAATCGGGAATGTCGAGCGTCTCGGTCTCGAACCGCAACGACCGATATTCCAGTCCGCCGTACTTATAGCCGTAGAACCTGTCTATCTCGCCCGTATACACCGTGACGGCAGCCATTCCGTCGAACTTATCCCGATCGGCGAAATAATCAACGCCGGTAACGACTTCCGCACCCGCGAGCATTTTCTCGACCATAAGCGAATACCCGCCGATCGGTATGCCCTGATACCTGTCGTTGAAGTAATTGTTGTCAAACGTGAACCTAAGCGGCACGCGGCCGATAATAAATTCGGGCAGGAACTTGCAGTCGCGTCCCCACTGCTTTTCGGTATAGCCTTTTATAAGCGTGCGGTAAACTTGCTCGCCCACCGACATAAGCGCCTTTTCTTCGAGGTTCTTCGGCTCGGTTATGCCGCACGCGGCGCGTTGCGCGTCAATGACGGCGCGCGCTTCCGCAGGGGTCTTGCACCCGAAAAGCTGATAAAACGTGAACATATTGAACGGCAGATTGTACAGCTTGCCTTTGTAGTTGGCAATCGGACTGTTGACGAAATTATTGAACTCGGCAAAGCGATTGACATACTCCCACACCCGTTTATCGTCGGTGTGGAAAATGTGCGCGCCGAACTTGTGTACGGTGATCCCTTCGACCGTCTCCGTCGCGATATTGCCGCCGACGCGCTCGCGTTTTTCTATAACGATACAGCGCTTGCCGCGCTCGCCCAGTATCTGCGCGAGCGTCGCGCCGAAAAGCCCCGCTCCGACAATGATATAATCGTATTTTTCAGACATTATTACCCTCGTTGATTATGCGCGAATCACGCGCCGAATATATTTCGATTATTATACAGCACGCCGAACATATTGTCAAGGAACGTCAACGCAGTCACGCGCCGTATACGCACGCCGATCTCCGACCGGCAGATCTCCGACATTCGGTACGCTCGGTGCAAAGATAAAAAACGACAAATATTCGGCGTTTGTCGTTTTTCGCTTGCAAATCGTAAAGTTTTGTAGTAAAATTATCCAAGAGCATTTTCGACCGACAATTGACGCAAGGAGGTAATATATGGAATTTAAGGGCGTAAAAGACATAGCCATATACGGCACCGACTGCGTAGTCGATATTTCTCGCGGCGACAAGGACTGCGCGGAGTTTATCTCCGCGCGCGAAAAGTATTTCGAAGTCGCGCTCGACGACGGCACGCTTACCGTTCGTCAAAAATCGCGCAATATATTTTACCGTTTGATTTTACACCGCATCGAATTCAAACTGGTACTGCCCAAAAACTTCAAAGGCAAACTGCGTTTCCGCAACAAGAACGGCGGTCTGTACGTATCGGGCGGAGACTTTACCGAGATGGAGCTGTCGACGGGCAACGGCAAGTTCGAAATATCGAACGCGGCTTGCAACAGCTGTCGGCTCAAAATGCAGAACGGAACTGTGATGTTCAAAAACGTGTCCGTAGGCGAAACTGTCTCCATAAAATGCGCCAACGGCAATATTAAAGCGGAAAGCGTCCACGCTACCGAGTTTTCCATTTCCAGCACGAACGCGGCGCTGTCCGCTATCGACGTGACCGCCAAAAAGTTCGAATGCTCCACCTCGAACGGCGCCATCGACGCGAGCGGAATAACCGCCGACGATCTTAAACTCGAAACGTCCAACGGCAAGATATGCGCCGCCCCGCTCGGCGCGCGCGACGATTACCGCCTGTCCGCCGAGACCACACACGGCGCGATAATAGTCGACGGCGTGGCGTATAAAAAACTCGCCGACGTCGCTCACCTGCAAAAGCGGCTCACAGCCAAAACCGCCAACGGCGATATTGACATACGGTTTCTGACAGGCTCTGCCGACGGACAGTAAAACGCAGTTAAATTCACAAATCCGACGCTACCATATCGGTAGCGTTTTTTACTTGTCGAATTTCGCGCAATACTTTTCTATGCACTTCAAATCTTCTTCTACCTTGTCGAACCTAGCTCTTGACAAATCTATCTCTACTCTCTTTCGCGCCCACCGCTCGCATCCGTTTTTGTCCGTAATCGTCTCTCGCTCCGTACAGTAATACTTTTTATCGGCGTAATACCCGCACGTCGACCGCCTGTATAATCGTTTGCGGTTTGCGCAAGACTTACACTTGCCCATCGTCGTTTTCCTCTATCATATTGCGCACCGCCGATATATCGGTCATTATTTTATTCAAACACAATTCGATCGCGTACCTTGTCCTTTTGACGGGAGTTTTTGCCGTGAACTCGTCGCAACTTCCCTGCGCGCTCACGTCGTCGCCCGTCGCATAACACCGCCCGATCTCCGTTTTATCGAACCGCGTCACCCCGCGCGTATAATACCTGTCGAATTGCTTGCACCGTTTGCATTTGTTGTCCATACAGTAACCCCGTAAACCATCTGCATATTTGCATATATTATAATCTGCATATTTGCAGATGTCAAGTATATTCTGCAAATATGTTGTATCATATTTTGGGAGGTTGCTATGGCTAATTACGGCGAAGAAATAAAATATCAGAGAACAAAAAGGAATAAAACGTTACAACAAGTAGAAAAAGATACGGGTATAAGTAATTCTAATTTAAGTCGTTGGGAAAGCGGCAAAGTCGTGCCTAGCATAGATTTTTGCGTGATGTTAGCCGATTACTACGGTATTTCGCTTGACGAGCTTATCGGCAGAGATATTAAAGATAAATAATAATTGCTTTCCCCTTCGGTAACGTGGCGCAAAGAGCCGATAGTGGTTTTACGAACATCACGACTGTATCCGCGCCCCTTTGCCCATTTACGGGAAAGTGCCGCGACTCGGCAAGGTGGGAATCATTCCGAATTATTTATCAGGCACAAAAAAACCGACGGACGACCGTCGGTTCTTTTTGCTCTGCTATATTTAATTCGTCATCGGAATTATTATTTGATGATCTCGGTGATAACGCCCGAGCCGACCGTTCTGCCGCCCTCGCGGATAGCGAAACGGAGACCTTTCTCTGCGGCGATCGGGTGGATGAGCTGAACAGTCATCGTTACGTTGTCGCCGGGAGTAACCATCTCGACGCCCTGAGGCAGGTTGACCAAACCGGTAACGTCTGTCGTGCGGAAGTAGAACTGCGGACGATAGCCGTTAAAGAACGGGGTGTGACGGCCGCCCTCTTCCTTTTTCAAGACGTAAACCTCTGCCTTGAACTCGGTGTGCGGGGTGATCGAACCGGGTTTCGCGATAACTTGTCCGCGCTCGATGTCCTTACGGTCTACGCCGCGAAGAAGGATACCTGCGTTGTCGCCGCTCTGTGCGAAATCAAGCGACTTGCGGAACATTTCGATACCGGTAACAACCGAGCTGCGCGTCGCTTTGATACCGACGATCTCGACGGGATCGCCGACCTTGATCGTGCCGCGCTCGACACGGCCGGTTGCGACGGTGCCGCGTCCGGTGATCGTGAATATGTCCTCGACGGGCATAAGGAACGGCTTGTCCACATCGCGTTCGGGAGTGGGAATGTACGTGTCAACCGCATCCATAAGCTCCATTACGCAGTTGCAAGCGGGATCGTCCGCTTTGCCGCCCTGCGCCGCTTCGAGCGCTTTGAGCGCACTGCCGCGTACAACGGGAGCGTTGTCGCCGTCAAAGCCGTATTTGCTGAGAAGCTCGCGGATCTCCATTTCTACGAGATCGAGAAGCTCTTCGTCGTCGACTTGATCGGTTTTATTCATAAATACCGCGATCTTCGGAACGCCGACCTGACGTGCGAGAACGATGTGCTCGCGAGTCTGAGGCATAACGCCGTCGGTTGCGGCAACGACGAGGATAGCGCCGTCCATCTGTGCTGCGCCGGTGATCATGTTCTTAACGTAGTCGGCGTGCCCCGGGCAGTCGACGTGCGCGTAGTGGCGGCTAGCCGTCTGATACTCGACGTGCGAGGTGTTGATGGTGATACCGCGTGCCTTCTCTTCGGGCGCTTTATCGATCTGGTCGTAGCGCATCTGCTCCGCCAAACCTTTGGATGCAAGCACCATCGTGATAGCTGCGGTAAGGGTGGTTTTGCCGTGATCGACGTGACCGATCGTACCGATGTTCACGTGCGGCTTACTTCTGTCGAATTTTGCCTTTGCCATTATTTGGCCCTCCAAAAAAATTACTTGAATTGTGTTCGTCCTTATTTTAACACACTCGTCGCAAAATCTCAACCGTTTTAACGGTGTTTGTCAAAAGATTTTGGGTGCGCCCGCAAAGACGAAAATGCGGACTTTTATTATTTTTTCTACTCGCCCCTGCCTACGTACATCGTATGAGGCGGCTTAGGCGCGGCATTAGCCGGGAAAGCGTGCGGCGAGCGATGTGGGTTAAATCCAACTAAATGACCGAGCCGCGCCGTGCGTTTAACGCAGTTTGCGCCCGATGCATAAGCCGTCGAATTACGCTTCGCGTTTGCCTCTCTCGCCTATGATCTTCTCGGCGATGTTTCTCGGCACTTCGGAATAGTGATCGAACTGCATAGTGTAGTTGCCGCGTCCCTGTGTGCGCGAACGGAGGTCGGTCGCATAGCCGAACATTTCGGACAGCGGGATCTCCGCGTGAATGGTCTGGCTGCCGTTGACAAGGTCCGTACCCAAAAGGTTGCCGCGACGCGAGCTTACGTTGCCCATAACGTCGCCGAGATACTCGTCGGGAAGCGTAATGTCGACTTTCATTATAGGTTCGAGCAGGTACGCATCGCCCTTTTTCATACCGTCCTTGAACGCCATAGATCCTGCGATCTTGAACGCCATTTCGGACGAGTCGACCTCGTGGTAACTTCCGTCGTACAGCGTGACCTTAAAGTCGACGCACTCATAGCCCGCAAGAATACCGCTCATACGCGCTTCCTGAATGCCGTTGTCGACTGCGGGGATATATTCCTTCGGAACCGAACCGCCGACGGTCTTGTCCTCGAACACATAGCCCGCGCCCTGTTCGAGCGGCTCCATAATGATCTTGGCGTGACCGTACTGACCTTTACCGCCGCTCTGACGGATATACTTGCCTTCCGCCTCGACTTTCTTGCGCACGGTTTCGCGGTACGCGACCTGCGGCTTGCCGACATTGGCTTCGACCTTGAATTCGCGGAGCAAGCGGTCGACAATGATGTCGAGGTGCAACTCGCCCATACCCGCGATAATCGTCTGACCCGTTTCCTGATCGGTGTACGTCTTGAACGTCGGGTCTTCTTCGGCGAGCTTGATGAGCGCCATAGTCATCTTTTCCTGACCGGCTTTGGTCTTGGGTTCGATGGCTACGCGGATAACGGGTTCGGGGAACTCCATACTTTCAAGCACGATCTGGTGCGAGGGATCGCACAGCGTGTCGCCCGTAGTGGTATCTTTGAGACCGACGATGGCGCAGATGTCGCCCGCGCGGATCTCGTCTATATCGGTACGCGAATTGGCGTGCATCAAAAGCACGCGTCCGACACGCTCTTTCTTGCCCTTAGTCGAGTTCATAACGTACGAACCCGCAGGACACACGCCGCTGTAACAACGGAAGAACGCGAGCTTGCCTACGAACGGGTCTGCCGCGATCTTGAACGCGAGACCGGAGAACGGCTCGTTGTCGTCCGTCTTGCGCTCCTCTTCCTCGTCGCTGCCGGGCGCTTTGCCCTTGATGTGATCGACGTCGACAGGGCTGGGCAGGTAGTAAACGACTGCGTCGAGCAGTTTCTGCACGCCCTTGTTTTTGTACGAAGAACCGCAAAGAACGGGGTTCATCGTCATACCGATCGTCGCTTTGCGGATAGCCTTGCGTATCTCTTCGACGGTGAAGTCCTCGCCGCCAGTCTCGAAGAACCGCTCCATAAGCGCGTCGTCCGTTTCGGCGACGGCTTCGAGAAGTTTGAGACGGTACTCGTCGGCTTGCGCCTTGTACTCGGCGGGAATATCGATCTCGTTGATCACGTTGCCGAGATCGTCCTCGTAGATCTCCGCTTTCATCGTAACAAGGTCGATCATACCCTTAAAGGTCTCTTCCTTGCCGATGGGAATTTGGATCGCGACGGGATGCGCGTACAAACGCGTCTTCATCATATCGAGAACGTTGAAGAAGTTCGCGCCGTTTATATCCATCTTGTTGACGTAAGCAATGCGCGGAACTTTATACTTGTCCGCCTGACGCCAAACGGTCTCGGACTGCGGCTCAACGCCGCCTTTCGCGCAGAACACCGCGACAGCGCCGTCGAGAACTTTGAGCGAGCGCTCGACCTCGACAGTAAAGTCGACGTGTCCCGGAGTGTCGATGAGGTTGATACGCGTCATCGGATCGTTGGGACCCGTGTGCCACTGCGTCGTCGTCGCCGCCGACGTAATGGTGATTCCGCGCTCCTGCTCCTGAACCATCCAGTCCATAGTCGCGCCGCCGTCGTGGACCTCGCCTATCTTATGCACCTTGCCCGTGTAGAACAGGATGCGTTCGGATGTAGTCGTCTTGCCCGCGTCGATATGCGCCATTATACCGATATTACGCGTGTTTTCCAATGAAAATTTTCTTGCCATAATTTTAGTTTTCCTTAAAGGTTAATTCGGAATTCGAATTGCTTGTTGCGCTCGTTACGCTGTACCTATTATAAAGTTTATACGGGATTTTATCCTACGGAAGCCGCTTTCGGCTCTTCGCGCCGAATCGATCTATTGCCGTAAATCCGCTCGTCTGTTTGTTTTCGGTATCGCATTTCCGAACATTAATCGCACAATACGACAGAGGCTCGGAAACGCAAAGTAACAGCGCGGACGAACACACAGTACGCATCACGCGACGCATACTGCGCAAAGTACTACCAACGGTAATGCGCAAATGCCTTATTCGCTTCCGCCACTCTGTGCATTTCTTCTTTGCGCTTGACGGATGCGCCGGTGTTGTTATAAGCGTCCATAAGCTCGCCTGCGAGCCGCTCGTCCATCGTCTTTTCGCCGCGCTTGCGTGCGAACGATACGATCCAGCGGATGGCGAGGGTCTGGCGGCGTTCGGGTCTGATTTCGAGCGGGACCTGATAGGTCGAGCCGCCGACGCGACGCGCCTTGACTTCGAGTTGCGGTTTAACGTTTTCCATCGCCTGATTGAAAACGTCGACCGGTTCCAACGACGTCTTTTCTTTAATAATATCGAAAGCGCCGTAAACTATCTTCTGTGCCGTGCCTTTCTTGCCGTCAAGCATAATCTGGTTGACGAGCTTGGTCACGACTTTGCTCTTATAAATGGGGTCGGGTAAAACGTCCCGCTTGGGTACCCCGTTCCTTCTGGGCATAGTTAGCCTCTCCTTATTCGATTTTTTGTGCGGATAACCGCTGTCGTTTACGAAAAAGCAAACGACGAAACGACGTTATCGGGATAGCCGAAAACGCGCAAGCGCCGAAAACTATTCACGTAAAAATGCTGCGAATCAAGCCTTATTTGGCTTTTTTCGCGCCATACTTAGAACGGGCTTGCTTGCGTTTGGCTACACCCGCAGTGTCTAATGCACCGCGTATGATGTGATACCGCACACCGGGCAAATCCTTCACTCTGCCGCCACGCACGAGCACAACCGAGTGTTCCTGCAAGTTGTGTCCGATACCGGGAATGTAAACCGTACCTTCCATCTTGTTGACAAGACGCACGCGCGCGATCTTACGCAAAGCGGAATTCGGCTTTTTGGGAGTGGTCGTAGTGACGGACAAGCACACGCCGCGCTTCTGCGGGTTGTTGTCGAGAATAGGGCTGAGCGATTTATGCTCGACCTTTTGGCGACCTTTCCTTACGAGCTGGTTGATCGTAGGCATCGTTACTCTACCTCCTTTTAGTAGTATTGCCGCTCCCGTCCGAGAAAATCGAATAAGAGCATAGCGCAGAAAAATCCACGCTACCCTTTATTATAATCGATCGCCCCTCGCCTGTCAAGCGTTTGACGATTACCGAAATAAAAAATCTATTACAAATCCGCGATTCGTCTGCGGAAATTATCCTGCGAGAATCTGTACATCTCTTTGAACAAATACAAATCGGACAGCGCGTCGAAAAAATCGAATCTATCTTTATTTACGCAATTTGTTTGAATTATCATCGGATTATAGTACTGCGGGTCGAAAAGAATTTGATTGGCTTGCGCCATTTGTTCTTTGTCGAAATCTTTTTTATAATACTCTATAAAATTGTAATTCTTGTATAGGCTATCGATCTGTTTGACCGCATCGGAAAATAAATATGAACATAGCGTCTTATGATAATCGGTAAAATATACAGTGTTAAATTCTATGTTATTAATATCATCTTCATTTGCGATTGCTTTTGCCAACTTGAAGTATTGCGATAAAGTATTGCACAAATTTGTTATGTATATATTAGCCTTCCCCCTCTTTTTCTTCTTTTCTCGCATTAAAAATTCAACTATTCTATCTATTGACAAAGTCTGAAAGGATTCGGCATCGGTCGATTCGACCTTTTCAATACTACTAATATTTTCGTCATCAAAATCGTAATTGAAAAAACCGATTTTTTTCATTTTACGCGAAAAATAATATATAAAATTAAATTCGCTTTTTCGATCTGTTTCTTTCGAAGGCAACATTTTAACATATAATAAATTAATTTTCCTCGAAAACTCAAGCGCTATGTCTTCGTGCCCCAGATTCTTTTTGAATTTTATAACATTATATAAGTAATGTCCGTATTCGTATAAAAAGTCGCACAAAATGCGCAGTTTCAGCATAAAGGGATTGTTGGTCATATTTGTGACCATCTTAAAGTCTATCCCTTTTTGATATTCGAATTGCTCGTTAAGCGTCTTCAAATCCCCTATTCGATAATCGAGGGCGTGAGAGTTCATTTTAATCAAATAAAACGTTCTGAAAGGATCGTAATCCAAATAGAATGTATACTTAGGACTGTCGTCTTGCGATTCGTCTATAACAACTTGATTTGTGGAAATTACCGTATAGTTGATTTTTCGATCGGGGAACAACGTTCCTTTTTCATATAATCCGGGACAAAAATGCCACCCGTCGCTCATAAATTTATTCCCGTCGATTATATGATTTGCATGACTCCAATCTTTCTCGTTTAAACCACCTTTATCGATTTTATCTCCGCAACCGCATGTATAAACTCTTTTCATATTGGAGTCGGGAAACGCCAAGTCGGCAAAATCCATTTTATACAATATGGTTTCAGGAATATTAATCGAATTCTGAATATTTCCTTTTGCAATATCGGCAATTTTGTTTTCTATATCCGTATTCCAAATTTTACCAATAGGCATTTTGCACTTTTCGCAATAACGTAAGTCGCCCATTTTGCGCACTTCGAAGTAAACGCGCTCCCACTCCTGCAAATCGTCGATGAACCTAAGCGTATATGAAATCGGATCGGCAATAAACGACGCCTTATAGCTAACGTCTTTCCTATCTTTATAATAGTTGGTAACGGTATGATTGAATATTGCCAACGCCGCATATTCTACCATCATCTTTTTTATATCGTTAAGCGAATGAATTATTCCTGTCTCGTAAAAATGCAACAACAGAATGACGGCGGAGAGCGTGCCGTGATCGCGCTTATAAAACATTTTTTTGAGTACGTCTTTTTTGACTAAAGTAAACAACAACGAACTTCCCAATAAATCGTTTAACTTATCGAAATCCAAGCCGTTTTGCGGAAGAATCGACGCGATAAAATCGTTCAATTGATCGGCACTGTCCTGCATAAACTTGACGGGATAACCGATATCGTGGAAAAGACAGGCGATAATAAGCGTACCCCTTATCAAATACTCCCACGAAAAGTCTTCTGCGTTTTTCTTTAATAGATTTTCTACTTCTTTCTTATCCCCTGTCGGCGCGCCGTCGACCAAATCCATCTTTACTATAAAATTATTTACGATATCCTTAACTCTGTCGGTATAATTATTAACGGCAACTCGAACGTTTTTCATCAATTCGTTATCCAACGAATTTTTCAAAGTCTCTTTTATCTGAGCCATCAAAGGCGACGGTTCCCGTTTCACGCTCCCGTCAACGATGTTAATACCGGATGATAATCCTATTACTTTCTTAGTTTTACTTTTTTTAACGGAATCGTTTGTGACGCCGTCAAGCAACCGCAATATCATATAACAATTTCTTATTTGATGAATGAAATGATCGCGGTAAAAGCACAAATCGTTTTCCTTGAAGTTGTAATCTATGTGCTGTCTCCATTCGAATTCGAAAAAATGGTGATTAAAAAGTTTAATAAGAGTATCGATATCTATGTATCTGTCCAATAAACGACTGACGGCAAAATCGTAAACATATGTCATTTTCTCCGCAGCGCCGTCTTCGTCACCGTAAATTATCTTTACTTTATCGCGAACGTCCAAATATTTTATATCGGCATACACCGTATGATTTTTACGCAATTCGTAATCGCACATCGCCTTTTTCAAAAACGGATAATAATCCGCGCCCAAACCGTCGGCAAGCGGAGCGATTTTAATATCGAGATAATCGAAACGTTGAAAATATTTTATCATTTCGTTTCGACCGAAAAAAACAAGTTTATTGTTAGCCTTACTCATTTTCCGCTTTTCTCTCTTTCTATTTTACTTACGAATAGCTTTCTAATGCTATCATTCGAATCTATAAAAGTTGATTTTTTATTTGAACGCGTTTCTTCTCTTTGTTCATTCAGCTGAACAAATTTATATTCGAAAGATTCCGCTTCTGACGATTCTCTTTTCTTGAACTTGCGCATTGAAATAGAATCTTTATCAAAATAAATATGAGCAACTATTGAATTCTCAACACTGTTATTCAAGATACACTTTTTGAGTCCGCGATTAACAGTTTCCTCTGCAGCTGCACAACTAACAAATTCGCCGACATTGTCGTTGTTTACCAAAATAATAGGACACCGGCGGGTTTCATTCCCGCACATCATAGTATTTATCCAATCGATATTACACGTCAACATCTCAGAACTATTCGAAACCAAATATAAAACGATGTCTTCATTACTTTTGCTTTTATTATTATTTTTCATTACTCTACCGAAAATCTCGTCCAATACTGCGTCGGTATAACTGTCGGCATTGGGCGCCAAATCGTAAATTATATGTATATGCGAGGCATTAACCTGTTCGCGGAATAACAGTTGCTCTTGCAATAAAATAATAGATTGCTGTATACCGTCTAATTGCGCTTCCAGTTCCTCATAACGCAGCAACGGAGTCGTCCCCTTTTTTACGTGAAACATCGCCTTTTCTTTTTCGGAAGCGCCGACAGGCACTATGTATATATTATCCGAAACTAAATTTTTTCCATTACGCCTAATCTCTTCACCGTGATAAACTTTCAGTTTCTTATGTTGTTTCCAACTTTCTATGTCCGAAACTCTTTTATCTTTATTTAATAATTCCTGTAAGCACGGAGAACGGAAAGAGGACGCTACACCATTCTCAATCTTATTAATATGGGTACTATACTCCAAAGACGATCCCAAAAGATCCAAATCGATAAGATAATGACATTCTTTATAATTAACATCATCGCTCATATTAGGTACATAGTAAACTATGTCATTCTGCTCTTTTTTATCAAAAGATTTACATAACGTCAGATACAACGAAAAAGCGGTTTTGCCGCAACCGCCTTTTGTCGAATAAACTATATGGTGCGTGACTTCGATATTTTTTTTGTTCTCTTTGGTTTCCCCCATAATTCCCCGCCTATCTTTTATAATCTTTTGCTTACACGCAAAAATAATTTACTGTCGGTGTAATCGAAATTCTCGCAAGCCGTCTTCAAACCGGCAATATACATATTTACGCTTTCTTGATTTTGTCTCACATTAAGAATCTGCTTGATAATGTCGCTGTCCTCGCAATAAGTCGCATCGAGTTTATTCATCATTTCGTATGCTACACGCTTAACTGAATACTGGAATTGAGGAGTAACGTTTTCTTCGACTCTAATATTATCACAAACGTATGTGTCAATATTTTTAATAATAAAATCAACGTCGATGCATCTCGCTCCTTTATAGCAATTCATTAATTTACTCATATAAAAATGATGGAAAAGACAATCGTTAAAGTTATCGACGCACCCGTTAAATACATTGGCTATCGCTTTCACATAGCAATAAAGCAAAATGCGGTTCAACGGCTCGTCATCGCTCGAACAATCGAAAGCGAACATCTCGCGAACAAGCGTTTCGGTAACAGCTTTGACTCTGTTTGTTGCCTCTTCCGGATATTGTATCTTTATATTTATATCTATCGTTAAATTCGATTTTGATTTACGCACGGGAGAATACTGCAAAAAAATATGAACTTTTCGAGCAATATCGTAAGTATCGAGAAAATCCTCGCCCATTCCCAAAAGTTTATTGCAGAACACCCTTGACGGCGACAACATCTTCAAGATCTTATATAAGGTCAGATGCAACTCCATCTTGTCCGATAATATTCTATCACGGGACGGCAACGCAGGCTCCGGATATTTTATGATTCTGCAATCTTTCGAATTATATCTTTCCACACGCACAAAATTATATCTGTCATATAAGTCGTCTTTGAAATCATTATTGTTCGACAAATAAACATATAGTTCTTTACCGATGTCTTTTTCCGAATACGGCAACTTTGCTTTAAGATAATCCAAAAACTCCGTATTGATTTTCCGTGTTTTTTTCGTATTGTATCTCGACATATCCAACAGATAGTTTTGCACTCTGTAATATATGGCGGCAAAACCGTTTTTATTGAAAAAATCACGCTCTCCCGTTATTCTATCACGACTCAGTATATCGACAATACCGTCGCATGAGCGCCGCATAACCCTATCCACATCGTCCTTATCATCCAAAGATATCGGGTAATATATTTCGGGACAGTCTAAAATAAATATTTTATCATATGTCTTTATACAGCTATCTATCCCTGTCGGAGTAAACACGGCAGTAAATTTATCACCGTCATCCCGAGTTAAATTGGTTATATCTATATCATAATTCAAAACAGAAAGAGCCTTCTCCAAATCACACAAAGTAGATTCATACTCTTTCGTCATTACTTCACCGACGACTAAAATTTTGTACTTCTTTCCGACATCCAATCCACTGATTATCTTTTCGATTAATCTCGTCGCCGAAATCTTCTCTATACTCGATAAAGCATTTTCTTCTTTCGCAATAAATTCAATATCATAAATCTCATTGTTCGTTTCTTTGAAATCAACACCGACAATGCGCAAAAACCTTTCATTATAAATTAATATAATATCTCTGAATACCCTGTCTATTTTTCCAATAATCAACTGTCTGTACAGTAACTCCAATATACTTCCTTTGTTACGTCCACTTGCGTTTAATTTTTCAATATAATCGATATAATCCTTAATTTGGAAATGACAAATCAACAGCGATTCCAAGACCATCGGGTTTCCTAAACCGATATATGTCTCACCGTTGTCATTGGTTTTTACGCCGCTTTCGACTATAAACTTCAATATATTTTTATTTACTATTGCATCCTTGCGCTTATTATATGAAAAATAGACACGAAAAAAATCTTTGATCGCATTCAAATAACTCTCTATATTTTGTACGCCTTGCGATTCCCCTTTGCCGTTGAAACGGAATGTATAATCGGCAAGATTATTCCGCATAAGAATCGTTGCATTCAGTTTATTCCTCAAATCATCTTTAATCGCACCATCAATGAAGAGTCCGTCTACTTCGCTTAAAAACTTTTCGCGCGTCTCCTGCGGGAACTTTCCGATTTGATTTACTCGGACAGCCCAATCTATTAACTTGTCGGCAAACTCCGGAATGCGATTGAACATTGAAAATATTGTCTGCTCTTATTCTTCTTAATATCGATATATGCTTACCAAATAGTTATGATGACGATTTGTATGCGAATTCGATATATTCAGGCAAAAGGATCGTAGAACGTCCCACCATAACAGTCCAATTATTATACTACATTCTTTTCGGAAAATCAAGCGTTTATAACAAAAAAATGCCTAAACTATTATTATATGCCGAATGTTATAAACAATCAAGTGAATTAGATAAAAAATGTATAATAAAAGTCACTCCCCGCGCCGCACGAAATAGAGATATTTGCCGACGCGGCGGAAGCCGAGCGACTTTAATACGCAATCGAACTCGCTGTCGCCGCAAAAATAAACTATATGCCGAGCGCCCGCGCTTTGCGCCTCGCCCGCGAGTGCGGAAATCAATTCGGTTACCGCAGCGGCACTCCGCTCGCGAGCATTGTCTATCCCGAATATCTCCCAAAGGATCCCTTCATCCAGCGCATACAACGCGTCGACGAGCCGCCCGTCCGAATAGCGACCGAATATGTGCCATCTGTCTATCGCGCCGCGAATGCGTTCCGACGTCCAATACATTCCGTCCGCCGCATTGTCGTGCAGTCTCCCGAACTCGGCGAAATTTTCGGCGCACAACTTCGACACGCTCCCGTTCAGCGGCGAAAGCCCCGCGCGCGCCGTTTGTTCACGATATGTTACCGATCTTACATAGCGATTACAACAATTATTGCAAACAAAATACCGCCTCACGGCGGCACTCTTTCTTTTGGAGCTGTTGACGGGACTTGAACCCGTGACCTCCGCCTTACCAAGGCGGTGCTCTACCGACTGAGCCACAACAGCATATTTAATATGCTTTTATTTATGCACGATTTCCGTTACTTTCGATTCTCTTCGCTTTGATTTGCTCTATTCTTATTTGTCGTTACAACGATGTATTTCTTTGTCGACCCGAAAGCCGTATTTGTAGATTATAGAGGCTTGCAAATGCCGACAAGCCTCGCGCAGGCATACCGCTCCACGTAAAAATATTATACTATACCGCAATTCGCTTGTCAATCTTTTTTCACGGGTATTATGCATAAACAATACGAATTATTGCTTGACTTACCTGCCGATGCATATTATAATAGCCTATGTAAATATCCGCCACCGGGTGGACTGCCGTTCGGCACTTGTTTCGCGACGTTAGGTCTCAGAAGCCGCGAATACGGGTGCTTTTTTTATCGTAAAAGCCGAGATGAAAGAGTTTTTCAAGCAGACAGTCAAATCGTTCAAGCCGCTCGATATTATAATTTGGTCGGTTTCAGTCGCCGCTATCCTGGCGTCGTTTTTCGGCGCGAAAAGCCGCGATTACATCACTCTCGCCGCTTCGCTGATAGGCGCTACGATGCTTATATTCTTAGCTAAAGGAAACGTTATCGGCGAATTTCTCACAGTCGTATTTGCGGTGTTCTACGGCATAGTGTCGTTCGCAACGAGATACTACGGCGAAATGATAACATATCTCGGAATGAGCGCGCTGGCGGCTGTCGTTGCAATAGTCGCGTGGATCCGTCATCCGTATAACGGCAATCACACCGAAGTCAAAGTCAATACGATAAAGCGCAAAGAATGGCTGTTGCTAGTCGCGCTGTCGGCAGTGATAACGGTTGCGTTTTATTTTATCTTACGCGCGTTCGGCAATGCCAATCTCGTCACAAGTACAATATCCGTTCTTACAAGTTTTGCCGCGTCGTACCTTGCGCTGCGCCGCAGTGAATATTATGCTTTAGCTTACGCATTCAACGACATAGTGCTTATAGTTCTTTGGTCGTTCGCGACTGCGCAAAGCCTGCAGTATCTGCCGATGGTCGTTTGCTTTGTCGTTTTTCTCGTCAATGATATTTACGGGTTCGTCAACTGGCGGCGAAACAAGCGCCGGCAGGCGAACGCCGAAAAAGAAGCGACAAGCGCAGAAGAGCGCTCCGACGGCAATACGGAATAAGTGCGTAATCTCTATAAACCGAGCTTAAAAAATGTTTGCCGCGATCCCCTTTCGGTGCTTAGCACAGCTTTTTCCGTATAACTGAAACGCCGCTACTCGATGCGGCGTTTCAGCTGAATTCGGTGATATTTATTTTTTATTGAATTTACCGACGAGCGCCGCAAGTTTCTCTTCCATAGACATATTGGAAGTGTCGATAACATTCTCGCGGTCACGGTCGCGGTAATCGCCGCGTTCGCGGCGGTCGTCGCGACGCTCGAACCTACGTTGTTCGCCCTCGCCGTTGCCGTCGCGCCTGTCGAACTTATGTCCGTGTCCGTCGTGGCGATCGTGACGGTCGTGTCTGTCGCCGTTTTCGCCGCGCGCGGCACGCTCCGCCTTGCGCTGTTCGTATTCTGCGTGACGCTTTTCCCACTCGGCTTTCTTCGCGGCACGTTCCGCTTTGATCTTTTCCCATTCCGCCTTTTTGTCGGCGCGTTCCTGTTTTTGCTTTTCGTATTCGGCTTTACGCTGATCGCGCGTTGCGGGATCGAGCATAGTGAGCGCGATACGGTGTTTTTCTTTATCTACGGACAGAACCCAAACTTCGAGTTTGTCGCCCACTTTCAAAACGTCGGATGGATGACGGACAAAGTTGTCCGAGATCTCGGAAATGTGAAGCAATCCGTCCTGATGCACGGAAATGTCGACAAACGCGCCGAAGTCGGTAACGTTGCGTACTACGCCAAGCACGCGCATACCCTCTTTGAGATCGTTCATATCCATAAGATCGGAACGCAATACGGGAGGCGGCAATTGGTCGCGCACGTCTCTGCCCGGTTTGAGCAACTCCGAAACTATATCGGTGAGCGTCGGAACGCCGACGCCGATTTCTGCGGCGACGGACTCTTCGCCTGCGCCGGCGATCTTTTTGGGCAGATCTTTTAGTTTACCGCCGCGCACGTCGTCTTCGGTATAGCCGAACTTATCCAAAAGTTTTTGCGCCGCGCCGTAAGATTCGGGGTGGACGGCGGTGTTGTCGAGAACGTTTTCACCGTCGCGTATACGCAGGAATCCGGCGCACTGTTCGAACGCTTTCGCGCCGAGCTTGGGAACTTTCAAAAGCTCCTTGCGCGAGCCGAACGGCTTGTTCGAGCGGTATTCGACTATGTTCTTTGCAGTACCCGCGTTAAGACCGGACACGTGTTCGAGAAGCGAATACGACGCGGTATTGAGGTCTACGCCGACGCTGTTGACGCACTCGTCGACTGCGGCGGTAAGCGACGATACGAGCCGTTTTTGCGGCATATCGTGCTGATACTGTCCGACGCCCAGCGAACGGACGTCTACTTTAATCAGCTCCGCAAGCGGATCGAGCAGTCTGCGCGCAATGGAAATAGCACTGCGTATCGTGAGATCGAGATCGGGGAACTCCTCCGCGCCGAGCTTGCCCGCCGAATACACCGACGCGCCCGCTTCGGAAACGACGGCGTAGGACACGGGACGGTCCAGCTCTTTGATGAGGTCGGCGACGAAGATCTCCGATTCTTTGGATGCGGTGCCGTTGCCTATCGAAATGCAGTCGACCGAATATTTATCAATAAGGCCTTTGAGAACGGCCTTAGCCTCTTCGATCTTTTTCTGCGGCGGCGTAGGATACACGACCGAGCTTGCCAAGAACTTGCCCGACGCGTCGATGACCGCGATCTTACAACCCGTTCTGTACGCGGGATCGAGACCGAGAATGACCTTGCCTTTGAGCGGCGGTTGAAGAAGCAGCGGTTTGAGATTGCGCTCGAACGTCTTTATAGCCTGCTCGGACGCGCGGTCGAACAGCTCGGTACGCACCTCGCGCTCGATGGACGGCGCGATGAGCCGATTGTAACTGTCGGCGATCGTTCTGTCGATAAGCCCGTCGAATGCGGACGACTTCTTTTTTGCTGCCGAAATGACAGCGCGCGCCGCGTCCTCGTCGACTACTATATTTACTTTGAGACAGCTTTCCTTTTCGCCGCGATTGACGGCGAGAATGCGATGGCTGGGCACTGTCGCGACAGCCTCGTCAAACTTATTATACGTCTCGAAAATTTTCTTTTTCTCCGCATCTTCACAGCTTTCGTCGGCTGTTGCGGTAAGACGTCCCGTCGTCATTGCCTGCTCTCTGAGCGCCTTGCGGATCGCCGCGTCGTCCGAAATGCGCTCGGCTATGATGTCGCACGCGCCGTCGATAGCCGCTTTCGCGTCGGGCACTTCTTTTTCGGCGTCGATGTAGGGCGCGGTAAGTTCCGCTTCATCGTAAGACGAAAGCTCTTGCGCCTCGATAATATCGGCAAGCGGTTCGAGTCCGCGCGCGATAGCGACGGAAGCGCGGGTTTTCTTTTTCTGTTTATAAGGACGGTAAATGTCCTCCGCTTCGGTAAGCGTCTTTGCCGCATCGAGCGCGACGGCAAGCTCGTCCGTCCATTTTTCCTGAGCTTCGATCGCCGCGCGTATCTCGTCTTTGCGCTTTTGCAGACCTTTCAGGTATTCGTAACGTTCGGACAGTTCGCGGATCACCTGATCGTCGGTCGCGCCGTGCATTTCCTTGCGGTAACGCGCTATGAACGGAACGGTATCGCCCTGATCCAAAAGATCGACGATGTTCGAGCAATGCTCGGTTTTGAGCGAAAATTCTTCGGCAAGTTGTTTTTTGATGTCCATAAATTCCTCACGGCGTTGCCGCGAAATATTTTCGCGCCGCACAGATGTCTGTACTCCGCGTATCATATATTCTACTATAAATCGTCGCCAAAAGCAATCTTTTTTATCAAGTTTTTATTTCAATGCATAACACATAATCGTCGGCAATTCCGTATTCCGAATTATTCATTATATTGACAAACCGCGTCGGACGGCATATAATAAAATCGAGGTAACTATGAAAATTTACAACGATATGACCGAACTCATCGGCGGCACTCCGCTCATAAGACTGAACGCGTTATGCGACGGCGCGGGGGCGACCGTACTAGCAAAGGCGGAACGGTTCAACCCCGCAGGCAGTGTCAAGGACCGCGCCGCGCTGTATATGATAAACGACGCGGAAAAGTCGGGACTGCTTACTCGGGGCGGCACGATAATAGAGCCGACCAGCGGCAACACGGGCATAGGGCTTGCTATGGTCGGAAGCATTCGCGGTTATAAAGTTGTTTTGACAATGCCCGAAACGATGAGCGTCGAGCGGCGCAGTCTGCTCGCCGCATACGGCGCGGAAATTGTTCTCACCGACGGCAAGAAAGGAATGCGCGGCGCGATAGAACGCGCGGAAGAGCTTGCCAAAGAGCGCGGCGGAGTTATACTCGGTCAATTCGACAACCCCGCCAATCCCAAAGCGCACTACGAGACTACGGGACGCGAGATCCTATCCGACACCGACGGCAAAGTCGACGTCTTCGTGGCGGGCGTAGGCACCGGCGGCACGATCAGCGGCGTGGGCAGACTGCTCAAAGAAAATTTGCCGAACGTGAAAATTTTCGCGGTAGAGCCGACCGATTCGCCCGTGCTTTCGGGCGGAAAATCGGGCGCGCACAAGATACAAGGCATCGGCGCGGGATTCGTTCCCGACAATTTCGACCGCAGTATCGCGGACGCGATAATCGCCGTTTCGGACAAAGACGCGACGGAAACGGCAAAATTTCTCGCAGCACGCGAGGGACTTCTGGTGGGAATTTCGTCGGGCGCGGCGGCGTTCGCCGCCAAAGAGCTTGCGCGCCTGCCCGAAAATGCGGGCAAAACGATAGTCGTGCTTCTGCCCGACACGGGAGAAAGATATTTATCGACTATGAATTAGCATTCCGAATTTCTAATTATACTCTAATTTTCAAACTATTGACATACTCGGACGCGAGGATTATAATATATATATTATGTATTGCAAGCATTGTGGAAGCTCGATCGACGGCAAGTCCGCATTCTGCAGATTTTGCGGCAAACCGCTCGATACGGCGAAAATGAATAAAACCGTCGCGGAGGAAGAGTTCGTACACGTTCCGCCGCAACAGCAGTATTATACGCCCGCGCAAAACGTCTGCGCTCCGCCGCAACAGCAATATTATGCGCCGCCCCCGCAACAACAGACGGCGCAGATGCAGAACGAGAACACGATAGCCGTAGTCGGGTTTATCCTGTCGTTCTTTGTGTCGATTGCCGGACTTATCTGTTCTATCATCGGCTATAACAACACGAAAAAAGGCGCGCCGAACAAGGGACTTGCGATAGCCGGAATAGTCATAAGTTCTGTCGGACTTGCGATAAGCCTTATAACTTCTTTTTCTTACATACTGCGTCTTATGGTTTTGTGGGCGATATTCGTTTAGTGTGAACACATAAGAATTTCTTTAAACTACTTGACATAATCGTACATATATATTATAATAGTTATACAATAACCTCACAAGGAGAATGTAAAAATGTTTTGTAATCACTGCGGAAAGCAAGTAGACAACGATACTGTTTTCTGCCCCTTCTGTGGCGGAAGAGTGGGCGACGCCCCTGCGCAAAAAACGGCGCAACCGCAATATGCCGCTCCGCCGCAACAGGCAGCGCCGCCTCAGGACAATACGATAGCCATTGTCGGATTTATTTTCTCGTTCTTCGGCGGACTTATCGGTCTCATATGCTCTATCATCGGCTATAGCAACGCCAAGAAAGGAGCGCCGCATAAGTCGCTCGCGCTCGCCGGTATAATCATAAGTTGCCTTTGGATCGTCGGTATTGTGATCTATGTCATCGCGATCGTCGCGTTGACTATCGGCAGTATCGGTGCGGCAGGCGGAATCACCGGAGATTATTATTACGCAATAGCGTCTCTCCTTTAATACGGCAAATCAAGACGGGCGGCAACGCCCGTTTTTTATTGCGTTTTTAAGTCGGCATTGACAGACAAACGCGACGATGATATAATAAATATGTTCCGAGCGGGACAAAACTGCCGCTCGAATTGTTATATATGCGAATGCAGAATTATCGGCTTCAAAGGAGACGGCAATGAAAAAATCGAAAAAATTCGTACTGTCTGCGCTATCGGCGATAATCGGATTGTGCGGCGTATTGGGTTTGACCGCGCCTCGCCGCGCGAGCGCCAATTCCGCACCGTCGTTTTATTACGGCTCGACGGGGAGCGGCGCGGTCGTATTAACGGACTGCCCCGTCACCGTTCGGCACGAACAGCTGACTTTCGATCTCGACGCGAATATTAACCTGCACGATCTTAACGAATCCGATCCCGCAGAGTATGCCAACACCGTCACCGCAGAATATACATTCTTCAACCCGGAAGATTATGACGTACACGCAACGCTCGTGTTCCCGTTCGGCACGATGCCCGATTATATATGGAACGGCGAGCTCGGCTCGTATTATAAATCGGATAACATCACGGTAGACGGCGCGCCCGTCGAGACGCGGCTTCGCCACACCTACACGCTCGCGTATGCGGGCGGCATATTCGACATTGACGCGGGCATTGCCCGATTGCGCGACGACTACGCGGAAAGCAACTTCATAGATAAGGCTCTGCCCGTATACCGTTACATTGTTTCGCTCGAAGCGAGCAACGCTTACGTATTCGTCGATCACGACGGACTGCAAGTCGCATCCGATTTAGGCGGATGGACGAGCTACGGACCGAACGGACATTCGGGACTGTTCGAATACGTGCGGAACGTAGAGACGTACGAACTGTACGTGTTCGGCGAAGAAATAAACGTCGAGGATAGAATATCTTTCTATACGGACAATCGTTTCCGCGTGCCGACTTCGGGCAAAGTAGCGAAAACGATCGTTGAACAGCTGACATACGACGATTTCATTTACCGACGCTACGACGAGAACAACGGCGTTTCGCGCGTCGATTGGCACAACGCGGCAGTAGAGATAATCGACAGTTCGTTCGCCGACCGCCAAACGCTCGGTCTGCACAAAATGGATTTTTACAATAGTCTGATGTGTTGGTACGAATACGATGTCGACTTCCCCGCCGACTCCACCGTAATTAACAAAGTCACTGCGCCGATGTTCCCCACGATAGATGCGGACTATTCACCCAATACGTACACGTTTACGTACCTGCTGAGTCCCGCAAGCAAGTGGGGAAGCTTTTCCGACCTCGACATTCGCATAAACACAGACTCGTATTTGATCGACCAAAGCCATTATGCAAACTTCGAAGCGACGGACGGCGGCTACGCTATGCACCTTGACAGCCTGCCCGACAGCGAACTTGTTTTTACGTTATGCACTTCGGCAAATCCCATACGAATACGCACTGCCGCAAGCTACGCGCTTGCAGCAGTCGTTGTCGTTATAATAGTCGTTATCGTCTGCGCGGTCGTGTACTTCATAGGTATGATGATAGCGCTCGGCGTACTTCTCGCAAGACGCAACAACAAACCTAAGGTTTGACGGCTATCGTGTGTCGGATCGCATTGTATTCTGACTCTGCACCTCAATAAATGCTTAGCTCACATTCGAAAAAAAGTTGATATTTTCTTATCCCACTGAGCACCGAATGCATTTCGATCGAAGTTTGCCATAGGTAAACGAAGCGGAAAAATCTTTTCTTTCACACTAAAAGCCTGTCGAGATCTCGACAGGCTTTTCGATTTACCTATTTACATTTATCAGTCGCCCAAGTACTCAAACACGAACCGAGCGTTGGCGCCCTCTCCGGTTACTGTGATCTTGTATGTTCCGAGCTTTGTCACTTTCCCGTTGCCGGAAGAACTGATCCCGCTGAAATTAAGTCCGGAACTACCCGCCGCCATAGAGTAGTGCGAGGGTGTGTTGTGGTTCCATACCCTGTTATCGCTTGCGGATGCACTCGAATATTCGCAAATTTTGAACTCGGCATTTGCGCTCGTAAATGTGACTGTCAGTCCTGCCGCAGGATCGATATAGTTATCTGCGCCTATCGTCCAACTGCCGTCTGCCCAGCCGGAACCTACCAAGTACGAACCGTTTTCGACTAACGTGTCTGTCAATCCGTCGGAAAACTCGATAGACCAGCACGGCGTATCGTCTGTATAATAGCGCGCTCCGATAGTAAACGCGCGTCTTCCGCCCGCAGACTTAACCGTAAACGTCCCCGCATCCTGGTCAAACTGCACGCCGTGAGGATTGCGATAAGTATCGTGCCACAGTTCCAGAACGCCCGCACTATGCGTCAACGTCGTTCCGTTCACTTTAATTGTAACGACATCGCCGGGATTGAGCATAACGCCTGTCGCAACACATTCCGTATCGGTACCGACGAGTTCCGCAACGAGTTCATTGTTGACATAAACACCGCCTTTGGCGGTAGGAACGGGATCAATCGGACCGGGATCGGGATTGGGACCCGGATCGGGAGATATAGCGCCCGAAGTCGCCCATTCCGCATACAAATACAAATCGCTGTCCAGCTTTGTCACGTCGGGCATTTTCGCTACGGTTATTATCTCGCCTTCGGAAGCGTACCGCCAACCGACAAAAGTCATACCGGACCGCGTAGTCGTCGCTTCGGGAAGCGTCTCGCCCGCCGCCAGATTGCAGACGTATGCGTTGTCCACAAAATACGTGCCGCCGTCCGCCGCAGTCACATCCGTACCGCCGACGGCATTGTTCGTTTGCGTGCCGCCGCTTACGTACCAGCCCGGACTGAGTATGACCTTATGCGAGGCGCTCGCACCCGCTTCGTCCGCCGAAGCAACGGCGTCGGGCGCGGGAGTATTGCCGTTCACTTTGATATTAGAGGCGCAACCGGTGCACAGTCCGCAGAACGCGGTCGCCGAAATAAGTGCCGCCGCAAGCGACGTTATCTTTTTATTCATTGCCCTTTCCTCCTTAACCCTTGACGATAGCGACGCCGTATTTATTGAGCGAATTGCCGGTCATATTGCAACTCGCGAGAATGTTGCCGCTGACGTTGCACGGCGTATCGCCGAAGTTCAGATAGACCGTGACCTTTTGACTGCCGCTCGTTATTTCATAGAACACCGTACTGCCGGACATATTATTTGCCGACTTGGTCATCTTGCCGTTGACGAGAACGGGGTTTGCACGGCGCACGGACGTAAGAGTTCTCACCCATTCGAGTAGCGAGCCTGCCACGCCGTCCTGTTCAGCTACGCTCTTGATAGCGTTGGTCGCATTCATACCCGTAAGCTCGCATCTGAACGTCTCGTAGCCTATGGCGTACGACGCATTGCCGCTTGCCGTCCATTTCATCGGCTGACGGTATACTCTGTCCTCGTGCGGTTCGCTCTCCGTAGTGGAGGTCGAGCCGCTGTTAACGGTGCTTTGCATAACGCCGCTCATTCCTATCTCGTCGCCGTAGTATATCCAGTTGAGACCGGGTACCGTCATAATGTACGCATAATACATTTTGAGCAGATTATCCGTCCGAGCTACGCCTGCCGCGTCGAGAGCGCGGTAGGTATCGTTCTGTTGCGTGCTGTCCGTCGTGATGTTCAAGCGATCGCGGGCGCGCGGCAGATCGTGGTTGGATGTGAACAGTCCGTCGATAAAGTTGGGATTGACCGTCGCATAACCCTTGACGTTTACCGCCTGCCCGTTGTTGCTGGTATACGAATTGCCGTAGTAGCCCTGAACGTACTGCTGTACCAATTTGACCGCTCTGCCCGGATCTTGGCTGTACTGCTCTGCGGCGGCTATGGCGCGCGTCGCGTCGTAATACAGGTTGAAGTTGAACTGCGAGTCGAGACCCTGATAATAATTGGTGACGTTGCGCGGGTTGCCGTCGAGGTTTTCGCCGATAAGTATCGCGTTGGGGTACGTCGCTTTAAGCCTGTAATTGAACTCGCGGTAGAAGTTGAGGTTGCGCTGTAAATCGTGCGAGTACAGTCCGTCCTCGACGCAGCCTTTGCCGTCGTCGATGTTACCCGTGCTTGCGGTATTGCCCTTGCCGACGACCTCGTTCTTCATATAGATGTGTTTTACCGCGTCGAGACGGAAACCGTCGAGACCGAACGCCATCCAGTAGTTGCACACGTCGAGTATCGCGTCGCGCACGGGTTGATAGTCGTAGTTGAGTTCGGGCATATCCGACGAGAACGACGAATAGAAGTAGTAGCCGTAATCGTCCTTATACCACTGCGTCTTATCCTGCGCCGAAAGCGCCTGATACTGCGATTCGGTTATCCACGAATAGAAGTTACGGTAATCGATACCCTTCGCTTCGTCCTTTTCGAGTTTTTGTGATTTGACAAACCACGGATTGCTCTGTGCCGTGTGGTTGAGAACGAAGTCCATTACGATCTTCATTCCCTTTTGGTGCGCTTTATACACCAGCTCGCGGTATGTCGCGAGCGTACCGAAGCGCGGATCGACCGAGAAATAATCCTTGATGTCGTAGCCGTGATAATTGGTCGACGTCTGGAACGGCGTCAGCCACAACACGTCCACGTTGAGACTGTCGAGATAATCGAGCTTTTCGATAATGCCGCGAAGATCGCCCATACCGTCGCCGTCGCTGTCGTTGAACGACGCGATAAATATCTGATAGCCTACGCCGTCGTTTTCGTAACCCGCCGCCTTATTGGGAACGAGCGGATACGTTCCGCTGTTATCGGCGGTGCTGTTTATTATCTTGGCGTCGCCGGACGTTTTCGTAGGATTCTTTGTGCGGTCGGGATCGTCCTTATACGGATTGGGCAACGCTTCCAGCTTGACGTGGTGACTGCCCTCGCCTACGCCGAACTGTTGCACGAACCAGTGGTACGAGCCGTTTATATCGCGCGCGAACTTCAAGTTGAGATATACGTTGCCGCCGTCGTTCGACCAGAACCCCGCTTCCTTACGCGATTTTATGGAGAACAACTGCATACCTATATTGGCGCCGCCCAAGTAATCGACGTCGGTATAATTGATCTCTATGTTCTTGTGCGTGAGCGTGTTTTCGTCCCAGCCCGCATCGTTATAATCGTTATCGAGTTTTATGTCGTATACCGCGCCGCTCTCGTCGATACGTGCCGCATTGAACAATCTGCCCTCTTGATTCTTCGGCCACAACCACAGTCCGCGATCCGCATACTCTTCCGAGTTTATCGCGTTGTCGTAATTGGGCGCGCCCGAATTGACCGTACCCTCTTCCGTTTCGATATGATCGGCGCGCTTATAATGTATGTACAGATGTCCGGCTTCGCACCAGCTTGCGATACTGTTATAGTACGCGGTCTCCGCCTCGCTGTCGACGTCCTCTATCCACTTCGCGGTAAGCGTCCAGTCGCGCGTAACTACCGTCGTAGCAGTGAACTGCGTCGTGCCTTCGTACCAACCGTCAAAGGCATAGCCGATATAACCGGTAGGCGTAGGCAGACCCGTCGCCGTGACGCCGTCCGCTACCTTGCGGCTCGACGGATTGCTCACTCCCGCCGCTTTCGCGTCCGGACCTACGTCGAAAGTTATCGTGTGAAACGTTATGTCGATATTCGGCGGATCGACGGGATTACCGCCGTTGTCGCCCGTGCCGCCTTTACTGCACGCAACAACCGAAAAAGACATAATTGCACACAACACAAAAATGATCAGTTTCTTTATTTTCACCATTTCCTCCATATAGCGCAAGACTACCGATATATTATACACCCTCAAAACGGGTGTGTCAATAGTTTTTGTAAAACTCGACCGATCGAACGTCCGATATTGCATACGTGCATATGCCGCCGATACCGAAAACGGCGGCTGTCGGCGCGTTATCCCGAAATGAAAAAGACGGCAAACGCCGTCTTATAATCTATCTGCTGAAACCGAGTCCCATAACCTCGCTTGTTCTGGACAAATAAGCGAACGTATCGGGATAGCTTTGCATTATTCTGTTGAACGCGGCAAGCTGGCTTTTTCTGATCACACAGATCAAAAGCGCTTTCTCGTTGTGGGAGTACATACCCGTCGCGTGCAACATCGTTACGCCGCGCCCCAGCTTTTCTATGAGTTCTTTGGACACGGCTTCGGGATCGCTCGTGATTATCTCGAATTTGAGCGCCGATTTGAAGCCGCTCGTGATAGTATCGCCGACGATGGATGCAACAATCTTTTCGGTAAGCGACATCAATACGGGAGTCAGGCTGTTGCCGTACACAAAGAACGAAATAAGTATTATCACCGCGTCAATAGCGGATATGAACCACACGACGTTCGTCGCTTTGAATCTGCGCTGTATGAACATTCCCACAATATCGGTACCGCCGGACGACGCGCCTATCTTGATAAGCATTGCAAACGAAACGCCCGTCAAAGCGCCCGACGCGATTGCCGCGAGTATGGAGTGTTCTTCGTCTATGTAAAACTGCGGGGGGAGTTCCGTAACGTACTTATTCATTATGACCATTCCCACCGAAGACAGCACAGTCGCCACGCCCGTCTTGATCGCAAATCCCTTGCTCAAAAATATGAACGCGAGAATAACGAGCGGTACGTTAATGATCAGGATAGTCCAACCGGACGAGAACGCGCCTCCCGTCGCGTGTTCGATCATAGTCGCTATACCTGTCACACCGCCCTGCGCAAAGTTGTGCGGAATAATGAATATTTCTACGGAAAACATTCGTATTCCCGCCGACAGCAATATCATAAGCGGCACAAATACGCAGTTATAGAACTTTTTGTTCTTCATCAGCGGGATTTTTTTGGGCTTTTCCTCAACGGGGCGTTGCGAGGGAGGTTCCGCGCTTTCGGCAGGTTCCTCTTCGATCGCCTGTTCGATGTTATCGGTTTCGGCAGACACGTCGGCAAGATCTCCTATGTATTTACGGCAATTAATATGCCGTTCAACAGTGAATTATAACAGACGGAATATATAAAATCAAGCGTTTTATGATAAATTGCGTAATTGGAAATTCGCAAGACGCAACTAACGGTCCGCACGCAAAGCGGGCCTGTCGCGGCGGTTCTTCCGCCGCCTGTTTACGAGTTGCTGACAGTGTGTTCGCCACTTAAAAATCGGCTTTCGCCGATCTTTAATCTATCAATCCGATATCGTCTATAACGTCGACTTCACCGTCGGCGAGGTTTCCGCTCCCGCTTCCCGTATCGGGCGGAGCAAAATCGTCGCCGCTGTCGAAAAACGCGTGCTTGGCGTTGCCCGTCGAACCGTATGCGGGGTTGGGCGCGTTTTTGGTGACGCATTTGAACGTGACCGTAGACGGCATCCACACGAGCTTGACCGCGCCGGTCTCGCCGTTACGGTGCTTGGCAACGTTCAAGTACACGATATTACCCTCTATCGTGCCGCCGCCGTCGTCTGCGGGATCTTCCACGCCCGACGACTTTGCCGAACGGTCGAGGAAGAATATGATGTCTGCGTCCTGCTCTATCGCGCCCGAATCGCGCAGGTCGCTGAGTTGCGGCGTCGGGTCTTTTCTTTTTTCTATATCGCGCGACATCTGCGACAGCAAGAGTACGGGAACATCGAGTTCTTTCGCCGCCAGCTTTAACGCGCGCGTTATCTCGGCGATCTCTCTTACGATATTATCTATGCGCTTGCCGCTCTGCATAAGCTGCAAGTAGTCTATCATTACGAAATCCAGCCCGACGGTGTGTTTGAGCGCGCGGCACTTGGAAAGAACTTCGGCAGGCGTGACGCTGCCCGACTCGTCGATGTACAGCCGCGTGTCTTTGAGCCGCGCTTCCGCATCGTACAGTTTCGCCCAGCCCGTCGAATTTATGTCCGCGCGGTTGGCTTTGGACATATCGAAATTGCCGACCGAACACAGAATACGCCGTGCGAGCTGCACCGCGCTCATTTCGAGCGAGAACACCGCTACCACATACGGCTTCTTATTGTCGGGACGGCGCGACAGCGCGGCATTGACCGCGCAATTCATCGCAAAACTCGTTTTACCCTGTCCGGGTCGCGCCGCGAGAATGATCAGGTCGCTGCGCTGAAATCCGCCGCCGAGCATCGTGTCGAGGTAAGGAAAGCCGCTCGGCACGCCGCGATACGCGTCGCGGTTTTCTTGACGCTGACGCAGGTCTTTCAGCGCCTCGCCTATCGATCCCGCGACAAGTTCCGGCTTGCCCCGCCGCCCCGTCTCCGACAGACTGTAAAGCGCGGCCTCCGCGTGGGAGAGCGCGGTGTCGTCGGGATCGTATGCATACGCTTCGTCCGCCGCCTGTTGCGCGATCGCGATGAGCGCGCGAAGCCGAGCGTGCTTTTTGACTATCTGAAAATAATATTCCGAATTCGCGACCGACGGCACGGCGTTGACTATGCGCGAGATGTAATCCACGCCGCCGCACATATCCAATGTGCCGTTGCCCTCCAACTGCTGAACGACCGTTACCAGATCGATAGGTTGCGTCGACGCGAACAGAAAGTTCATCGCTTCGAACAGAAACTTGTGCGCGGGCGTGTAAAAATCATCCGCCTCCAACATCGGCAGATATTTGACCGCCGTATTCGCGTCGATTATCATACCGCCGATCAGCGCAGTCTCCGCCTCGTAGCTGTTGGGCATTTCGCGCGCCGTCACGTTTGGATGTTTTTTAAGAAATTCCTGTCTGTCGTCGGTCTTTGCCATTTCGGCGTTCCTCCGCTTTGTCGTTATAGCAAGTGGTGGGTTGCGATCGATCTACCGCTTGGTCGGCAGTCTTACTTCATAGTCTCTGTACTCTTCGGGGTTATAAGGGAACCTGTCGAGCAAGGTCGGTTTTTTCTTCTTTTCGCGCGTGACGATAAGTATTACCGCAAGCACCGCGCCGCCCGCAGCAAGCGCAACCAGATACCAGCCGTAAGGCACCGGTCTCGTATACTCGAATTCTATCGTTCCCTCAGTGCCGTCGAAGTACCGCGAAAACAGATATGCGCTGTTTCCGCCGCCTATCGGAGCGGAAACGCCGGATGACTTCATTCGCGAACTCGCGAAGTACGCATAACCGAGAAGAAGTCCGTCCAAGTTCTCACCGCGAAGTACGGGGAACGCATCCGTCACGGCGGGAAAAACAGTCGTCTTTTCGCCGAACTCGTCAATCGTCACTCTGCCGTTCTTTATCTGTCCGAGTATCGTACCCGTACCGTCCGTTCCGTCGTACTTTTCGCGCAAACCGTTGAACGGGTTTTCGGCTGACAAAAGAATGTCGCGGGTGAACGGATTTTCGGAGATTATCTCGGCAGTGAAATCGACTTCGACGCCCAATCTGTCGAGATCGGTATCTCCGTACTCGAACGCGCGCACATACCGCACGGTATACTTTTCGTCGGTCAGTGCCGCCGCCGCGAGTTCGTAGCCGTAGTACTCGAACAGCTCGAAAAAGTAGTTCTCCACAGTATACTTGCTTCCGTCGCTCTTCGTCGCCGCAGTGCGTTCCATCGCTTCGACGACGTCGGTATCTACCGCAAGTTCGAACGCGTTGTAACGCACGCCGCCGGATGTGTAATCGTACACGGTAAGGCTCGCGCCGCAACCCGTGAGAACGAACGCCGCAGAGACGAGCAACGCGAACAAAAACAGTCGTGCGAATATTTTGTTGTGAAAAATCTTTGTCATAAATGCGGTTTCGATTCGGAATGCGGATCGGCGATCGGAATTACTTGCTCAGTTTTTCCAACTCATCGAGCGATTCGGCGAACAGCTTGAACGCGTCCTCATACGGCTTGTGTGTCGCGAGATCGACTTTCGTGTCGCACAGTATCGCGTAAGGGGATTTGTGTCCGCCCGCTTTGAGGAATTTGTTCTTGTACGTTTCCACATAGCCGTTTTCGGTGAGTATGTTGTGCGCAATACTCGTCGCGGCGGTTATGCCCGTTGCGTATTTATAGACGTAGAACGCATTGTAGAAATGCGGTATGCGCGACCACTCGTATGCGATGAGGTCGTCCGTCACTTCCGCGCCGTAATACTTGACGTTGAGATCGCGGTACAGTCCGTTAAGCGCCTCGACGGTGAGCGGCTTGCCTTCCAATTCCATTTTGTGCGCCTCGTACTCGAACTCGGCGAACATCGTCTGACGGAAAAGCGTCGTGCGGAACTGATCGAGCCGATAGCTCAAAAGATACCGTCTCATATCGACATCGGCGACGTTGTTCAAAAGGTACGTGCCGAGCAACATCTCGTTGGTCGTCGACGCAACTTCCGCAACGAAAATTTGGTAATCGGCTTTTTCATACGGCTGTGCCGACATCGAATAGTACGAATGCAGGCAATGTCCGAGCTCGTGCGCTATCGTGAATATGTCGTTGGTCGTCGGAGCGTAGTTCAAAAGAACGAACGGATGCGCGCCGTAAGTTCCCCAGCTGTAAGCACCGCCGCGCTTGCCGTCGTTGGGCAATACGTCTATCCACCCTTCGGTCATAGCTTTATTCAACAGTCCGACATACTCGTCGCCCATCGGCGCGAGCGCTTTTTTGACCAGCTCGCACGCCTCTTCATAGGGTAATTTCATCTGTGCATTTTCGACTACGGGCGTGTACAGATCGTACATCTGTATCTTATTCAGACCGAGCAGTTTTTTGCGCAACGCAATATATCTGTGCAACGGCGCGAGATTTTCCTCGACTGCGCCGATCAGGTTCTCGTACACCGCAGTAGGCACATTGTCGCCGAACATTCCTTTTTCGAGACAGTTGCCGTATCCGCGCGCTTTCGCTATGAAGTTGTCGCTCTTGACGTTGCCCGCATAGTTTGCCGCAAGCGTGTTTATATGCGCTTTATATCCCGCATAAAGATTGGTGTACGCCGCCTTTCTCACCTTGCGGTCATCGTCGGCAAGCAGTTCGCCGTAAGACTCATTCGTCAATTCCGCTTTCTTTCCGCCGCGAGTTACGGGCTTGAATTTGAGATCGACGTTCATCAGCATCGAAGCGACGTTGTCCGTCGAACCGAGCGCCTCGCTCGCCATTGCCAAAAGCCGTTCTTCCTTGTCCGAAAGGATATGCTCCTTGTTGCGCTTTATCTCGCTCAAATAGAAATCGAAGTTAGCGAAATCGGGATCGGCGATGTACTTGTCCAGCACGGCGTTATCCAATGCGCCAAGCTCGCTCTGTATGAACGATTCGGCGGTCATCACCTTGCCCATAAGCCCCTCTGTGCGTCCCGCAAAGCCGACGCCTTTGCTCTCGGCGAGATCCTCGTGCGAGAGCATATGCGAATACACATATAAAAGACCGAATTTACGGGTTATCTCCGAATCGAGTTTCAGGCACGCGAGCGCACTGTCGCGATCGCCGAGTTTGCCCTCGTATGCCGACAATTCGGGAATCAGCGCAAGCACCTCGCCGAACGCCGTCTCGAACGCCTCGTCGGACGCGAATATGTCGTTCAAGTGCCAGCGGTACTTTTCGGGTACGTCTTTTCTCTTCATAATATATATCTGTCTCCTTAAAAGATTTTTCGAGTCGATTGCAACCGCAACGGAATGGTCATTACGATTGCGGTCAGTTCTTATTTGCGTGAATGGGAGGCGGTATCACTCCGCCGCGAGCGATGAACGCGGACGGGTCGGCGGCGCTCACGCGCATTATCGGAGCCGTGCCGAACAGTCCGCCGAAGTCCGCCTCTTCGCCCACCGTCTTTCCGTAAACGGGGATAACGCGCACGGCGGTCGTCTTGTTGTTGACCATTCCGATAGCGCACTCGTCGGCTATCATTGCGGAAATTACGGACGCGGGCGTATCGCCGGGAACGGCTATCATATCGAGACCGACCGAACACACTGCGGTCATCGCTTCGAGCTTTTCGAGTCCGAGCATACCGCCGCGCACCGCCTCGATCATTCCCGCATCCTCCGATACGGGTATGAACGCGCCCGACAGTCCGCCGACGCGGTTAGCCGCCATCACGCCGCCCTTTTTTACCGCGTCGTTGAGAAGCGCGAGCGCGCACGTAGTGCCGCAGCCGCCTACCGACGACAGTCCTATGCTTTCCAGCACGCGCGCTACCGAATCGCCGATAGCGGGCGTGGGCGCGAGCGACAGATCGACAATGCCTGCCGACAGTCCGAGTTCCTTTGCCGCCTCGCCGCCTATAAGCTGACCGAGCCGCGTTATCTTGAACGCGGTGCGTTTTATAAGCTCGCAAATCTGCGTTATGTCGTGATCGGGGTGCTTGCGTATCTCGTACTCGACAACGCCCGGACCGGAAACGCCGACGTTTACCGAACTTTCGCCCTCCGACAGTCCCGTAAACGCGCCCGCCATAAACGGGTTGTCGTCGACTGCGTTACAGAATACGACCAGCTTACCGCAACCGAACGAATTATTATCGCGTGTGCGGTAACTCAAATCTTTTATTATCTCGCCCAACTTGCCGATAGCGTCCAGATTGATTCCCGCCTTGCTCGACGCGACGTTGACCGAGCCGCAAACGATGTCGGTCTCGGACAGGGCGCGGGGCAGAGTGCGCAAAAAGTCGTCTTCCGCCGCCGTAGCGCTCTTTTGCACGAGCGCCGAATATCCGCCGATAAAGTCCACGCCCAAGTTCTTGCCCGCCTTGTCGAGCGTGCGCGCAAGTCCGATATAATCGCCGCACGCCGCGCCGATTATGGAAATGGGCGTGACGGCGATGCGTTTATTCACTATTTCCACACCGTAACGCTTGGACAGCGATTCGCAAACGGGAACGAGCCGAGCGCATACTCGCGTGATTTTATCGTACACTTTTTTTCTGCACAGCGCGGGATCTCCGTCTATGCAGTCCAAAAGCGACAACGACACCGTGACGGTGCGAACGTCCAAGTGCCGATTGTCGAGCATATCTATCGTTTCGATGATCTCGCTGTTCGTAAACATAGGTTTATACCCGCTGCATTGCGTTGAAAAGGTCCTCGTGCTGAACGTGGACGGTCACGCCGAGCGACGAGGTTGCCGCCGTAAGCTCCTCGCCTATGCGATCGAACGGCACCGCAGAGCCGCTCGCGTCGACAAGCATTATCATAACGAAATTATTCTGCATAATCGTCTGCGAAATATCTTCGATATTGATTTTAAGTTCAGCGAGCTTTGTCGCCACTGCGGCGATAATTCCCGTTCTGTCTTTTCCTATAACCGAAACTACTGCTTTCATATTTCGAGTATACCACACTCACCGTTCAAAAAGCAAGTATTCGGGCAATGTCGATTTATATTGACTTTTACGTTACGGCGATTTAGGGAAACGCCGAATTACGGTCATACGCGATTTATTCGCCGTTATTCGCGTATAACGGCGCCGTCGCCGCCCGTTCCGCCTACGGCGGAGTCCGCCGTAACTCCTACGCTCGCCGATCCGTCTGCGGCGGCGGGTTGACCGTCGACTGCGCCGACGCCGCCGATCGTCGTTTCGCCGGATACAGGCACTTCGTCGGCATTGTCATTCGTCGTTTTTTTATGTCGTTTCAGTCTGCGCAACATTCCTTTCATATAAAGTCTGCAATCCTTATTGCATACGACCGCTATTAAAGAGATGGGAACGGATAACGCCAACGAGATACCGCCGTTCGCAAAAAGTTCCGTCCATTGATTTTCATACGAGACCATTGCGTAATTCAATGCGACCAATGCCGCGATAAATACGGCGATATATATATAGTTGCGCAAATAATACCGTTTGGGACTTATAAGCAACGTGTGCTTATATAAAACATACGGCTCGACAATATGGCATATCAAAACGTTGGTTATGATCGTCGCTATAATAACGCCGACTACGTTCAATTCTTCCGGAAATATTTTCACGTACAGAACGGACAGACCTATATTGATAAGCCCCTCGAATATCGGCTTCCACCTGTCGTAATAAAAAGTCCCCGCCGCGTCTTTGAACAGCATCGCCGCCTGTCGTAAGAACTGTATGAAGTAATTGACGGTAATGACAAAAGATATGGTCTTGGCAAGCTCCAAACCGGGCGCAAACAGTATCGTTATCAGATTGTCTATCACCGAATAATATCCGAGAAAGAAAACGATCCCCAAAACGAAGTTAAAAGTATGGAAAAAATTAAAGTATTTATTGGCTTGCTCTCTGCTTTCCTCTACAAACATATGCCCGATAACCGACGTCAACGGCGTAAAACACAGACCGAGTACGCCTATCATAGCTATCACTATGGTCGTGTAATTGGAATATTTGCCGAGCACCGCAATGCCTATAAAGGTCGATATTATAATGCTGTCGGCAGTGTTAACGAGAACGCCGCCTATCTTGTGCATAAACATCGCCTTGATGTTTTTCGTGACCTCTTTCTTCGTTTCGTCGTCGATACGCACTCTGTCTTTTATTATGCCGCCGTGTTTTATGCGCGCAATGACTTCCGTCGCGATCCACTGCAAACTTACGGATATGATCCGACATATCAAATACCAAACGAACGAACGCGTAAATATCAGAACGATTATTTGCAATCCGCATTGCAAAATTTGCCCCAACGAGAATACGGTTGTGGTCACGTAATTATTCTTATACGCATTGATCAATGCCGTCTTGGCGCTGAACAAATAAGAGATCACGACCGACACCAGCATAATGCCGAACGTCAGATATAAATTCACGTCTACGGTTTGATAATCTTTTGCGAGTATCTTCAAAAACGGCATTAAAATAAAGCCGCATACCAGTATAATCCCGCCGATGATAAGATACAGTTTGGTGAATAAATGATACAGCGCCGATACTTTTTTGTTGTCTCCGTCTACGATCGGCTTGTACATACAGAAAGTAATAGCGGAACCCACACCGAGTTCGGCGACCGATAAAAAGTCCAATAACGAAATATATAATGAGTTAAGACCGTTAACGTCATTACCTATATAACGTATCATATATCTTCTCGCCAAAACCGTGACGAGGAGTATAACGACTTTGAATATGATGGAAACGATCACGTTCGCCAATCCGCGCTTTTTATCCAAGCCAAACCCTCACTTGAAAATTGTCAATGGGAAAACCGTTTCAGCAGTCCGTAAGTCGCAAAATGTTTGCCGTGTATCAACGATAAAGCCAACTTGGTTTTGAAACCTTCGGGACGGTAGAGATTTTTGTAAGCCGCATAATTTTCCTCAGTGCAAAATTCCCCGATTATTTTGTGCGTCTTTAATTTTTCGATCTGCGATTTCGCATTATCTTTTTTAAGAAATATCCACTGCACCGCCAATTTATATTCTTTGAAAAGCTCGGCTTTCGCCCATTCGACTCTGTCGAAGTCGATAAGCAATTCATTCAGCTTTTTGCCTATGCCGTAACAAACGTCGATAACGTCGTCACGGTAGTATTTTACGAAATACCCCGTTTGCGGGAGATTGTAAGTATACAGATAATCGTCCGTCACGCATTGAATATTCGAACGCTTCAAGCAAGTCAATACAAAGGTCATATCTTCGTAAATATGAAGTTTTTCTTCGAATTTAATCGATCCGAAAGTCTCGCTTCTATATAAAACTCTGTACGCGGAACCGAGTGCGTATTCGCTGTGTCCTATTAAGAAATTTTCCGCGTGCTTTTTCAAGACCGCGTTTTCGAGTCCGTTTTCGGCTTGCGGCTTATCTATGCCGTTCTCGAAATATTTTATTCTGCAAAACGTCATATCGGCGTTGTGTTCCTGTGCGGATCTCAACATCTTCTCGCAATACGTCTCGTCTATCCAATCGTCCGAATCCACAAACGTAAAATACTCTCCGCTTATATGGGACAGTCCGTTATTGCGCGCCGCGCTGACGCCGGCATTATCCTGATAAAAATACTTGAATCTTTTGTCTTGCTCGGCAAACCGTAAGCAAATTTTTTCACTGCCGTCCGTCGAACCGTCATTTATCAATATAACTTCGATTTCCGAATATGTTTGTTTGCTTATGCTTTGCAAACACTTCTCCAAATCTTTTTCGCTGTTATATACCGGCACTATGACAGAGATCATATTCCGCGCTCCTCTACTTCGATAGTTTAAGATTCTTCCACTTTTTGTCTTTGTCGCTCATAACGAGCGGCGTGCCGTCGGGCAACGTATATCCGCTCGGATCGGCGCTTCCCCCGTATTCGCCTACGACGCCCCAATCGATACCTATATCGGGATCGTTCCACGCAAGTCCGCCCTCGTCGTCGGGATGATAGAAATCGGTCACCTTATAACAGAACTCCGCGACGTCGGACAGCACCAAAAAGCCGTGCGCAAAGCCTTCGCTTATATAGAACTGCTTTTTATTCTCTTCGGACAGCTCGACCCCGAACCATTTACCGTAAGTTTTACTCCCCTTACGCAAATCGACCGCTACATCGAACACCCTGCCCTTGATAACGCGAACGAGTTTGCCCTGCGGATATTTTATCTGATAGTGCAGTCCGCGCAGTACGCCCTTCACGCTCATCGACTGATTATCCTGCACGAACTCCATATTCAGCCCGTGCTCTCGCATATCGCGTTTATTGTACGTTTCCGTAAAATATCCGCGCGAATCGCCGTGCACCGTCGGCTCTATAACATACAAACCGTCGATAGGCGCTTTCTCGACCTTGATCTGTCCCATAATAACACTTCCTTTTTTGCGGTTTATTTAGTTGTTGCGTCGAGTTCGGTCAGATAGCGCGACAGCGCGTCGCGCCAATCGGGCAGTCTCTTAAATCCCGCTCGGTCGAGCGCGCTCTTGTCGAGCCGCGAATTGAGCGGACGCTTTGCCTGTTGCGGCACCATTTTCAAATACTCTTCGGTCGTGACGGGATTGACCTTGACGGTCTTTCCCGCCTGTCTGAAAATCTCGCAGGCGAACTCGTAACAACTGCAAAAACCTTCGTTGGTCGCGTGGTAAACGCCGTATTTGTCCGTAGCTATCATATCGCCGATAAGCGAGGCAAGATCGCGCGTATATGTCGGCGAGCCTATCTGATCGTCGACGACGTTTAATTCCGACTTGCCCGAATCGGCAAGGCGCAACATCGTTTTTACGAAGTTGCCGCCGTTTATGCCGAACGCCCACGTTATTCGTAAGATATAATATTCGTCTAGCGCGGCGGTCACGAAATCTTCGCCCGCGAGCTTCGTCCTGCCGTACACTGACAGACCTTTTCGCTCGTCGTTTATGCCGTAAGGCTTGTCTCCCGTGCCCTCGAACACATAGTCGGTGGAAACGAACACCATTTTCGCGCCCAGCTTTTTGCACTCTTCCGCTATATACTTCGCACCGAGCGCATTCACCTCGTACACCTTATCGGGGAATTCTTCTGCCTTGTCGACGGCAGTCCAAGCGGCGCAGTGCACCACTGCGTCGGGCGAAACCTTGCCTAAAACTTCGGAAACCGCCGACGCATCGGTGATATCCATTTCGTCCACGTCGACGCCGACGACCGTATGCCCGCGCTTTTCGAATTCTTTTACTGCGTCATAGCCGAGCTGACCTTTGACGCCCGTTACTAAAACTTTCATTTTCTGTTCCCGTACATTTTTTCGTAATAGTTTTTGTACTCGCCGGAGATGATAGTTTCCCACCATTCGCGGTTTTCCAGATACCATTCGATCGTCTTTTTTATTCCGTCGGCAAACTTCGTTTCGGGCAGCCACCCAAGTTCGTCGTGTATCTTAGTCGGATCGATGGCGTACCGCATATCGTGTCCTTTGCGGTCGGCTACATACGTTATAAGGCTTTCGGGCTTGCCAAGCTCTTTGCATATAAGTTTAACGATGTCGATATTGCGCATCTCGTTATGTCCGCCGACATTGTACACCTCGCCGACACGCCCTTTATGAATTATAAGATCTATCGCCTTGCAGTGATCCTCCACATACAGCCAATCCCTAACGTTTTCGCCCTTGCCGTAAACGGGGAGCGGCTTGTCGTGAAGCGCGTTGGCTATCATCAGCGGAATGAGCTTTTCGGGGAAGTGATACGGTCCGTAATTGTTGGAACAGCGGCTTATGCTGACAGGCAATCCGTAAGTGCGGTGATACGCCAGAACAAGCAGATCTGCGCTCGCCTTGCTCGACGAATACGGACTGGACGTATGGAGCGGCGTCGTTTCGGTAAAGAACAGGTCGGGACGGTCGAGCGGCAGATCGCCGTACACCTCATCGGTCGACACCTGATGAAAGCGGCTTACTCCGTACTTGCGGGACGCGTCCATCAGCGTCGCCGTGCCGATTATGTTTGTCTGCAAAAACACGCTCGGGTCTTCTATGCTTCTGTCGACGTGACTTTCCGCTGCGAAGTTGACTACGACATTCGGCTTTTCTTCGTCGAACAGTTTATATACCGCCTCGCGATCGCAAATATCGGCTTTTACAAACCTGAAATCGGGGTTATGCAAAGCAGGTGCGAGCGTGGAAAGATTGCCGGCATACGTCAGCTTATCCAAGCACACTATCCTATAATCCGGGTGCTTGTCAAGCATATGGTATATAAAATTGCTTCCTATAAATCCGGCGCCGCCGGTCACTATAATCGTCATAATTTATCGCTCCTGTTTCTTTGCGTAGCGTGCCGCCACTTTTTTCAGGTGTTCGCCGTAAGGCGACTTTCCGTATCCGTCCGCCGTCTTTAACAGCTTGTCCGCGTCGATCCAGCCGTTGTCGAACGCGACTTCTTCGGGCGCGGAAATGGTAACGTCCTGACGTTGCGACAGCACGCGCACGAACTCCGCCGCCTCGAACAGACTGTCCATCGTACCCGTGTCCAACCACGCGAACCCCCTGTCCAACAGCTGAACGGTAAGATCACCGTTTTTAAGATACATCGCGTTGAGATCGGTTATTTCAAGCTCGCCGCGCGCCGACGGCTTTATCGATTTCGCGAACTCGACCGCGCGATTGTCGTAAAAATACAAGCCCGTTATGCAGTAATTAGACTTGGGATTTTTCGGCTTTTCTTCGACGGAAAGCACCCTGCCGTCGTCGTCGAACTCGACAATACCGAACCTCTGCGGGTCTTTTACGCCGTAACCGAATATGGTCGCCTTGCCGCGCTCGGCGTTGCTCTTTGCCTCGCGCAACATCTTTTTGAACCCGTGTCCGTAAAAAATATTGTCGCCGAGTATCATCGCGACGGTGTCGTTGCCGATAAACTTTTCGCCGATGATAAACGCCTGCGCAAGTCCGTCGGGCGACGGCTGAACGGCATATTTCAAGCGAACGCCGAACGCCGCGCCGTCGCCGAGAAGCTCTTCGAAACGCGGCGTGTCCTGCGGCGTGGAAATAATGAGTATATCCCGAATGCCCGCCGTCATAAGTACGGACAGCGGATAATAGATCATCGGCTTGTCATACACGGGCAAAAGCTGTTTGCTCGTTACTTTGGTAAGCGGGTATAACCGTGTTCCCGATCCGCCCGCGAGAATTATTCCTTTCATATCATCTCCGATTTTATCATAAAATTTTCTTTATCGCAACTTTATGGCAGAAAGCCGCTCAATTTTATCATATTGTAAATATAAAATAAAGCTATAACAACCAAAATAAGCCTGTTTGCGCTTCGCCCTATATAACGTGTCGAGTCGGGCAACAGGAAACAATGCGCGACAAGGAAAAACTGTCCGAACCTAAGCGCTACGCTCCAACCGGCAAGCACCCCCATTAACAATACGCCTATACACTCTATTCCCATCATAATGTTCCACAACCGTCTGTTCTTTTTTCCGACGTTCATAAAACATATTATGACAAAGAAAATAGCCAGCGTCGCCAAGTTCATATTCGATTCCAACTGTATCGTCGCGAAATAAACGAAAATTTGATCGTATATCGACGCGAATATAGGCAATTTGCCCAGTTTCAATACGAAGTCGGCTATAATAAAAACGGTATTGCGGGAAATACTCAACGCCAACGTCAATAAAAAAACAATAAAAAGCACAACCCTGTTAATGCGCAGTTTGCCGCTCAAAAACGGCAGCATCACTATACATATAACAGCCGCTTTATGGAACAGCGCCGCGATCAAAACGCCGAACAGAAATTTGATTCCGTATAAGCGCCTGTTTCGGTATACACAGGCGATCGTATAAAAAATTATCGCCATCGCAATACCTTGACGAATTACTATATACGAGTAATAGAATCCGTATATCGAATACAGCAACAGAAAAACGGTCAAACGCTTATCGGTCAGCTTCCATATTGCGGCTGCGAACAACGACAGTACGATAAGCGCGATCACACCCAAATATATTGCGACGTTACCGAAACAAAGCAGCTTGATGATCCGCGAAACGAATTCGAAACCGATCTCCACTTCGCCGCCGAAATCGAAAAACGCCGACGGCGACGAAACGTCCCAACCCAGATACCAACCGATATAATTGCCCGTGTCGTAAGTGTTTTGCACGTCTCGGAACGCACAGAACAATACGCCTATGAAAATAAGAAAAACGAGCCATCGCAGTTGTCTTGCGGACACGCGGCGGCGACGGATCGCGGCGCGACGCTTATCGCCGTTCGTCGCCGAATTTCCTGCGCGAGAAAATCGTCCCTCCTGCCGACGAAGGACGGTCTGCCCGCAACGGTTACCCGCAAGCAATCGACTTTCCCGATACATCAGGATGACCATCAGGCAAAAATAAAATATCAATAGAATGGACACGACCGTCGGACTCATCTTTTCTGCCTGTCTGCTTCTCCTTTCGCGAATTCGTATTTTCGGCGCATATCCGCAAAGAATTTCTCGGCGTCGCGCTTCCCCTGTTTCATCGCTTTAAGTTTGGACGCTTTATTCTTTTCATAAAGAATAACTTTAAGTTTCGCTTTCGTCAACCGACGCTTGCAACGCTTGACCAGATCTTTACGCTTGCCGTACCGCTCGATGCAATAATATCCGTTTCTGAAAATATGGTAGTATCTAAATTCGGAATAATTCTGTACGTAAATTTTTTTCCATAGAAACCGCGCTTTTTGCAGATCGCCCAGCCTGTGGATCAATGGAATTCCGCTCTGCAATATTCCGTACCCGCACTCTTTCGCCCTATAACATATTTCGTCGTCCACCCAATCGATGAACATCTCCGGCATATAGTTGCCGATACTCTTTATCTTGCCGACGTCCGCAAGCATACCCGACGTGTATACCGAATCGACGGAGACGTTCTCGACGGGAACGCTTTCCGATTCGGCGGATGTCGCGGGGACCGGATTCGCGGCGACTATAGCGAGATTTTCGTCGGACTTTATCAACTCAATTAATTTGTCCACCATACCCGCCGACGCTACCGAGTCCTGATCGAGAGTGAGAATATAATCGTACCCGTTTTCGGCGGCGTAGTCGATCCCGTCGTGCAGCGGGCCCGCCACTCCGTAATTTTTGTCGTTGCAAACGACTTCCGCGTTCTTTTCTTCGCACAGGCGTAAAACTTCGTCGCGGTTAGCCGACGCGTTTTCGTAAACGATAAGTTTATCGACCTGCCCTTTTACGGCGTCGATATTCTTCTCCAACAATCCGATTTCCGGATTGTACGTCGTTATGGTTGCCAAAACCGTTTTACTCATATTTTGTTGAACCTTATCAGCGTTCTCAAAGCGAAATCGCTTTTCCCGTCGACGCGGAAATCCTCGCTGTGCAAAAACCGTTTTTTGAGTTTTTTGTCTTCCTTATAGAACGCAACGGTGCGAAGGATTTCTTTGTTCTTTTCGTCCAAACCGTCGCCGTAAACTTCGTACAGGCTCTTTGCGACGTCGCTGCGCACGGACGCGCTCGTAAAGAACAAATTTTTCAGCCTGCGGAAAAATCCGCCGATACTCTTACGCCCCGCGCCGACCACGTTGTTGCCGTGTTGCCTGTACAGAATGTGCGGATCTCTGTCGTAAATTATCTCGCCCGTCATTGCGACGATCTTGTGCGTCAGCCAGTCGTGATAGGTGACGCACTGTTTTTCCATATCGTATTGTTCCATCCGCTCGCGGGCGGCGGCGTTATAAACGAACGTACACCCTGCGGAAAGACTGAAAAGCAATGCGTGAGCAAAGTCGGTTTTGCCTACCGACGAGAGCGTTTTGTATGCGATAGGTTCGAGGTCGACCGTAACGGGCGACACCGTGCCGCAATAAAGCAACGGCCGCGACAGGTCCTCCGCTTCGCGCAAGGCACGGACGGCGACTTCGACTTTATCTTCCAGCCACACGTCGTCCTGATCGCAAAACGCATAATAATCGGCTTTCGGCGCATTGCGCACCAAGTTCCAAAAACTTCTGGACGAATTCAAATTTTCGCCGCCGTACCAATCCAGCTTGCCCTGCGCTTTGTACTCTTCGAGTATTTCGCGCGTCGAATCGGAAGATCCGTCGTCTCTTACCAAAATATCGACGGGTTGGGTTTGAGCGCAAAGACTGTCCAACTGCGCCCGCAAAAATTTTTCGCCGTTATATGTCGACATCAATACCAATACTTTCATTCTATCGATCTCCGCAATCTTCTTCGCAACCGCCGCTCGCAGTTTTTCGCAAATAGTAATCTATCGCCTCTCGGTTGCAATCGAACTTTCTCGCGCAAAAATAATTGCCCGCTTCGATATACTTGTCATCCTCGATCGTAACGTCCTGCGGATGGTTTCTCGTCGCGAAAGTTTCACCCCATCTGACGTACATCAACCCGTCCGTAACGTTACACGCATACGGCGAGTTCATAACTATCGTTTGGAAAAACATCAGATCGGACGCCAGGCTATCTTCCCAGAACATACAGTAATCCGGATTGTCGTCGATATAATCGAGTATATACCGCATAACTTCTATGGGCGCGATGAACCACGTACTGCCCGTATAGAACTTGACGGGATTATTCAACTCGATCCTATTCGGGTGACACACTATGCCTATCTTGCACAGCATTTGCATCCAGATACGCACGAACCTGTAAAAATGTCTGTCGTTGCGGATCATATACTTACGCGGCCATCGTATCCTATACCTTGCCGACGCACGGTCTCTTTTCGTGACTTCGCGGTAGATCTGCATAAATATCTTTTCGGGGTTGTCCGCCAAATGCCCGTACAAGCCTTTCTTGACAAGAAGATCCTGACCCGATCCGAAGTAAAAATGCGTATATCCTTTATCGGCGGCATTTGCCGCCCTCATCAATTCGATAGCGGCTTTGACTATCTCGAAACTGCCCCAGCGCACCTCGTACTCACTGCAAACGAAAACGTGTTCGTTGCGAACAATGTCCTTTGATATGGACTCGTTCTTTTTGTCGATATGGATATAAATATCGCAGTCTCCGTTTTGCAACAGCTGAGCGATAAACTCGTTTACCAGATCGGGATTCTTATGAACGACCAATAAATATGCTGTCTTTATCGATTTCAAGTCGAATTCTCCTTTGTCGATTACCGTCCGAACAATGCACGCAGGCAAATTACTCGCTTGTCTCGGTATGCGAAGACCTGCGTTCTTCCGGCGGAGGCGGCGTCATATAATCGCCGTAATCGAGAGTCAATATTTTGTCATAACCCTTGAATACGGGAAACCGCTCGGTCTCGAATTGCATATCTTCCGTTTCCGCCATAAGCTCTCTGTCGTACTTGATATCGAACAGCGAAAACAGGTCGTTCGATATAAACCGCCGCGCGCTGTCCGTTCCGTTGTACTTCGCGGAAAGTTCCGCGTACTGTTTCACAAGTTTCTCTTCGGATTTGAACGCGCCGAGTATCTTTGTGCCGAGCACGAGAATTTTACCCTTAAAGCTGTACTTCTTCCAATCCACCTTACCCTTTTTCATCATTCCCTGCAGCTTTTTCAATCCGAAAACCTGTTTATCGAACAGCTTATCGTCGTCGGGAACGTTATCTATCGCAAATACATCCAAACAGATATGCCCGATCTTCACGCCGTCGATTTCCTGCGGTTCTGCGTAGCAAACGCCGTCCACCCGTCCGTTGCGGCACAGCTTGAAATCCGTCCCTTCCGTGTATTCGCCGACAACCGCTTTGAACTTGTTAAGATCGTCGCGCATCATTCCTATATCCGCGTCGTCGTCCCAAGGAATAAACCCGCAGTGCCGCACCGCACCGAGCATTGTTCCGCCTATGAGCGAATATTTAATGCTCTCCGCCTTGCATACGCCGTCCGTAAACTTCAAAAGTTCCAACAGCTTGCCGTGTATGAAATTTATCAATCGCTCGTTATCCATTTATTTCTCCTACCGCCGCAGGTATCTCGTTAATAGTTTTTACCGTGCGGTCGGGCATTATGCCGTCGCGACAGGCGCAGTCGGCATAAAATCCGCCGTTCGCTATCCTCACCGTCTTTATCGGAAGATATTTCTTGACCGCGAAATCTTTATTGGGATTGTCGCCCACATATACCGCTTCTTCCGCCGCTACGCCCAGCCTGTCCAACATAAACTCGAACGCTTTCGGATCGGGCTTTCGATACTCTTCGCCGCCGAGTTCGTCTGTAACGATTATGCCGTCTACGAGTTTGTCAAGCCCCAGCGCAAATATCTTCGCGCGCTGTCCGAACGGTCGCCCGTCGGTAAGTATACCGAGCTTATATCCGCGCGCGCCGAGTTCCGCAAGAACGCCGACAGCCGCGCCGTCGAGTTTTATGTTCGGTATATGCGATCGGTACGCTTCCGCAAGCTCGCTTATGAACGCTTCGTTCCGACCGATCCCAAACGCGTCGAGCGTTCTGCCGTAAACGTCCGCTCTGTCCGTGCCGAACAGTTCGAGCATTTTGTCCGCTACGCCGTTCACGCCGAACCGCTCTTCTATTCTTGCCGCAACAACGCCGAAACCGCTTTTCACATAGTCGATTTCGGGATAGAGCGTGTCGTCGAGATCGAAAATGACAGCTTTTATGCTCACCCGCTCACCCGCACGCTTCCGTCGAACCTCGATACGGTAACGCCGTCCTCGTAGTCCTCGTTGTATTCGAGCTTTTCGCCCGCAAGCAGTCTGTAAAGATTCTCGCAACTGTCCGCGCCCGCCGCAATACTCATCGGCGCGCCGCCGCCGAAGCGCGGATTGATCTCTATATATTTTATAGTTCCGTCGGCGCACACAAAACACTGAACGGTGATCTGCCCTATAAACCCGAACGTTCCGAGCAATCGTTTAACGTCATCGATTACTGCGCGGTTTTTGTCGATCCTGCCTTTGAGGATCTCGCCGCTTCGCGTAGCCAGCCTGACGCGAGGTACTACGGTTATCGGATTGCCGTCGAAATCAAGCAAACAATCCACCGTATATTCAGCGCCGTCTACAAACTCCGACACGATCGGGGCGTCGATATACTCCCTGAAAAACGCAAGTTCCTTTTCGTTCTTCACCTTGAACGCGTTTATGCTCGAACTTCCGTTTTCGGGTTTGATGAACAACGGAAAGGTATAGCGCTTTTCTTTTATATCCGCGTCGCTAAGCACGCGCGGACAGCCGAAGCCGTTAGCGGCGAAATGCTCGGCGGTTTTTTTCTTGTCGCAACACGCGCTTACGCTCTCGACGTCGGAAACAAGCACTCGCGCGCCCGTCGCGCGCTCTATATGCTCCCTGTTCTCCGCGAGTATTTCGAGTTCGGTATCTATCGTCGGCACGACGAGCGAAACGTCGTTGTCGTTGCACAGCTTTATCAGTTCGTCGATGTAACCGTCGGTGCCGATGCGCGGGAGCGAAAATTTGCCGTCCGCAAAATACAGTGCGGGCGCGGTATCGCTCATATCCGCCGCGAACACCTTCCCCTGAAAATGCAGTCTGTCTCGCGCCGCCTTGAAGCAGTTCACAAGCTCGACTCTTCTCCCCGCGCTGAGTATAAGCACGTTGTATTTTTTCGTTCCCGTAAAGAACTCCATCGTCGCCTGGCCTTCCTGCGAAATGCCGCTGCGCCTAAACACCTTGCCGACCGTCATCAAGATTATCTTGACGTCGCGCAACAAAGTTATCCTTTTTATATAATCAAGATCGTATGCGAACTTGTCGTCCCACGAAATGGCGTTTCTTCCCATCACCTGCGCAAGACCGGTAAGTCCCGGCCGAACGTCGTGACGGTGGCGTTGCGCCTCGCTGTATAAAGGCAGATACTGCACCAAAAGCGGGCGCGGTCCGACTATGGAAAGATCGCCGATAAAAATATTAATCAGCGACGGCAATTCGTCGAGCGAACTTGCGCGCAAAAACTTTCCGTATTTGTTGAGCCTGTCGGCGTCGGGCAGAAGATTTCCGTCCTTGTCCTTTTCGCACGTCATCGTGCGGAATTTGAGAAGTTTTACGATCTTCTCGTCGCCGTATGTACCCGACGGAACTCCGCGCTTTGCACACTGCTTTTCGGAAAGTTTTTTTCTCCGTCCGGGCCGCTTTTGCACAAAGAAAGGGTTGCCTTTCATTGCGACTGCGCCGACTAAGGTCAAAAGAATCAACAACGGCGAAAACACCGCCGTCGCGATAAAACTCAACAGTATGTCGTAAAATCGCTTGAAAAACGGACGGTACAGCAGTGCGGACAACAGTATCCACACCGCGACGCATACGACGCAAAGCAACGTTATGCCCCACCACGTCTTTGTAATAATACGAACAAATTCGTCCATTACTCGAAACACGCCCTCACGATTTCAATAACTTTGTCTTGCTCGTCCGCAGTCATCTTAATATCGCTCGGCAGACACAGTCCGCGCGCGAATATGTCCGCGCCGACGTCGGCGCATCCGCCTGCGATATAAGCGTTGGTTTGCGCTCTGCCGTTGCCGTCGCGCGTAACAAAGCCGTTCATTCTGAAAACAGGCTGCATATGCATAGGCTTCCAGATCGGTCTGCCTTCGGCGTTGAAGCTCGCAAGCGTTTCGAGTATCTCGGTCGGGCAGGACTTGCCCTTTTCTTTGATATAACACGAATCCCCGTCGCCGCGCACCTGTTTGCACATCGCCGTCTCGTCTATTATTATGCAGGACAGCCAAAAATTAGGCACGGAATGCGCGCCGTCATACGGATTCATATTTACGGGCAAGCCTTCGAACCCCTTGCGGTAACGCTCGTATATAGCGCGTTTTTTCGCAATATGCTCTTCGAGATATGGCAGTTGACCGCGCACGACGCCCGCTATAACATTGCTCATACGGTAATTGTAGCCGATCTCTTCGTGCTGATACCACGCCGCCGCCTCGCGCGATTGCGTCGACCATTTGCGCGTTTTGTTCGCCTGTTTTATGTCGTCGGTGAGCAACATTCCGCCCGCCGAACCGGTAATTATCTTGTTTCCGTTAAAGCTGATGATGCCTATATCTCCGAAAGTACCCGTCTGCCGTCCGTCGTAAGTCGCGCCGAAGCTCTCCGCCGCGTCCTCGATGACCGTCGCGCCGTGCTTTTTCGCTATTTCGCATACTTCGTTCATTTTGGCGGGCGTACCGTAAAGGTTGGCAAAGACTATATGCTTTACGTCGGGATAAAGCTCAAACGCTTTTTCGAGCGCGACGGGATCCATATTCCAAGTGTCGCGTTCGGTATCTATGAATATCGGCTCGCCGCCTTCGTATACGACGGGATTGACCGTCGCCGAAAAAGTCATATCGCTGCAAAACACACCGTCGCCGCGTTTTATTCCCGCGAGTCTCACCGCAAGATGAAGCGCCGATGTTCCCGTAGCAAGTCCGACGGCATATCCGCAGCCGATCTTGGCGGCTACCGCACGCTCCACCTCGTCGATGTTCTCTCCGACCGTCGACATCCAATTCTTATTATAAGCGTCGGTCATCCATTTAAGTTCGTCGCCGTGCATAGTCGGCGACGCCAGCCACACCTTGCGGTCAAACGGTTTGAACTTGTTCTTTTGTGTAAATGCCATAATTTATCCTACCGTGATCGTGTATCGCCTCGCTCGGCGAACCGATTATTTGTTATGCGGATAACCGCAATGCGTCGAAATAACGCGCCCGACTCGAATTCGGCACAAAAAACCCGATTGCAACGTGTAGCGTCGAAATGGTACACAATTACAAATCTCATTATACAGTATTATTTGCATCAAGTCAATAAATTACCTTGATTTTCACAAATTGATATTCATACGGCGGAGATCTTACTCGCCGTCTCCGTAAATAACCTGTCGTCGAGCGACATAGCCGAAAGCTCCGCCCACGCGGGTACGAATCCCGCCGCCGACGCCGTGCGTTGCGACGGCACGTTAGACCACGCGCAGCAGTAGTACGGGCATATTCCGCGTTCTCCTATCAAATCTTTAAGCGCGCCGACAAGCGCCTTAGCAAGTCCGCCCTTTCTGTATTGAGGTTTAACGTCCACGCCTATCTGCCACATCCGCTCGCCGTCGTTACTGCACGCGGCAACGGCGACAGGTTCGTTCCCGTCGAAATACGCGACTGCGATCTCGTCGCGCCGCCGCGCCGCAGTCGAATAGCACAGCGCGTTGTTAAATCCCTTGAATGTATAAAGTCCGTCTATCTCTTTACCTATGTAAACACGCATTCCGCTCGGGATGCTCGGCCGTCCGCACTCGCGCGGCAAACAGCCTTGCAGTATATGCCCGACCGTCATACCGAACTTGTTCAGTTCGGCGTTTAACAGCATAATGTTCGGTGCGTCGAACGCGCGGAACGGCTCTGCGGCGGCGGCGATATACCGCCCGACAAATTCTGCTATGCGCGCGTCGCACGCCGCTACTATCCGTCCGTCGACATATGTCATATCCAAAAACGGTGCGCCCGAAAGATAGGTCTTTGCATTCTCGCCGTACCCGACGCCCGAGTGAACAGCGACGTCGAAAAGCGCGCTTGCGCGCACGCCGTAATCGGCGGCGAGTTGCTCGATAATTATTTGCTTACCGATCGAAAAATCCATACGCAATCATTATAACACACATAGTTCGGAAATACAATACAATCGAAAAAAAACCGCCTTTCGGACGGTTTGATAATCACTTCTTTTTCTTTTTTCCGAATGCGTCGTCATACGCCTTTATGCATTCGCGCACTATATCGACGGCGGTATGCGTGTGACAGATGTTTTCGACAGTCGTTATCTTGTGTTCGAGTTTTTTATAAACCTCGAAGAAGTGCATCATTTCTTCGAATATATGCGCGGGCAGCTCGTGCACGTCATAGTAGTTATTGAACGTCGGATCGTTGATCGGCACCGCTATGATCTTCTCGTCCTTGTCGCCGCCGTCGACCATATTTATAACGCCGATCGGCTTGCACGTGACGAGCGTCATCGGGAATATGGGTTCGTTGCACAGCACGAGAACGTCGAGCGGATCGCCGTCGGCGGCAAGCGTGCGCGGAATGAATCCGTAGTTGGCGGGATAAACCGTCGAAGTATAGAGTATACGGTCGAGCCGCAAAAGCCCCGTCTCTTTGTCCAATTCGTACTTGGCTTTACTGCCTTTCGAGATCTCTACAAGCACTTCGAACTGCTGTTCGGTTATTCGCCCGCTCGATATGTCGTGCCAAATGTTCATTTCTACTCCGAATGCGTGATTTGATCGGCTCCGTTACGAAATCTTTATTGCGTAACGTCCGCCGAGAAAAATTCTACCACATCTGCGGCGAGCTTGTCAAGGCAATCGACCATCGGCGAATGCCCGCACCGTTCGTACGGCAACAGCTTGGCTTTGCCGTCGAACGCATTGAAGTTATCCATTACCATATAGTCGGGAACGACGTTGTCGTTCTGCGCGAGCGTGAACGCTACGGGACAGGTTATCTTTTTTATCGAACCGTCGCCGTTGCGGTACGCCGACCACTCGTCGGACATATTGAGGTTGGCGAGCGCCCAATCCACGTCGATAAGGTTGCGCTGTTTGAGCGTTTCTTCCATCCACTTGTCGTTATCTTCGCGCGACGGCTTATTAACCGAGTATATGGTCGCGTCCCAAAGCGCCGACATCGACACGGCATCGTGCGATTCCGTCATCGTGAGCGCCGGCGCGACCTGAACGGGGTCGAGCGCCATATCGTCTTTGTTCGCATACGCCTTGCCGACTATCGATTTGTACTTTCCGTTCTTTACGTAGATCGGATAACCCTTGTGTCCCGCGCCCTCTATGACGAACAGCGCTTTGACTTTGTCGCCGTGTTCGGCGGCGAGTTTCAACGCGACTCCGCCGCCCGTCGACCACCCTACTACGAACGCCGATTTTATTTTGAGCTTTTCCATAAACGCGGCAATATCGTCCGCAAGCTCGTCCAGCGAATCGAACCTGCCGTTATACGTGCTGTCGCCGAAGCCGCGAAGATCGGGGGCGACGCATCTATACTTGTCGGACAATCTGTTTATAAGCGGCTCGAAATGCACGGACGACGACATATTGCCGTGAATAAAAACGATCGGCTCGCCCTTGCCCGTATCGAGGTAGGCAAGCGTCTCCTCGCCTATGTTGACGGTTTTTTTGTTCATAATGATCTCCGTAATATCAAGTGTGCGCTATGCGAGTATATGTTCCTTTCGCAACTCCGTCGCGTATTGATACGCACAGCGGTTCGAAATTCCGCATTCGCAATCAAATGACTATTTCTTCATCGAGAATGTTTGCAAACCCGACGACGAGCGAAGTAAAAGTATCCGGTTCTTCGTACATCGTCGCGTGTCCGCAACCGTTCATAACCACCCAGCGACTGCCCTCTATCTTCTCGTGCATCAAGCGCTGCTCGGGTAGTGGCGTGAGTCCGTCCTCGCTCCCGCTTATAATGAGCGTGGGGCATTCGATCTCGCCCAGCCTGTTTACTACGTTGTAGTTTTCGGAGCTGTCGGTAAGCCTCACCATACGCGCCAACACCGTTTTGTCCGAAAAATACTCGACGAGCGTTTTTTCGCGCGCGTTCATCCAATCGCGGCGACGGCGCCGAAACCCGTCCGAATAAATGATCGGGATTGTCGTCATATAATAGTCGTATCCGTCGCCCGTAGCGGCGACGGCGTTCCACTTATGCCCCGTCTCGCGCAACCACGCGGAAGTGCGAGCGGCGGTGTTGGCAAGGATAAGCCGTTTCACCTTGTCGGGGCGTTTCAGCGCGTACTGAAGCCCTACTTCGCCGCCGTAAGAAACACCCGCGACTACGACCTTATCGTAGCCGAGCATATCGACAAGCTCTTCCACTACGCGCACCTGTAAAGAATGGTCGTAGTCCTTGTCGACTTTTCGGCTCCTGCCCTGATCGACGAAGTCGACAAGCACGAGAATATTATTCGCCGAAAAGTTGGGCACGAAAGCCGCCCAGCTTGCCGTCGACATCATAATCCCGTTGAGAACGACCAGCGGCACGCCGCGATCGCCGTGAACTTCATAATAAACGTCTATTCCGTCAAAGCAGAATTTCGCCATTTTCTCCGCTCTCCGTCAGTCTGCGATTATACCGATTGCGAGCGCTTCTTTTTTGAGCGCGTCGCGGAACTTCGGATGCGCGATGGAAATTATACGGCGCGCACGCTCGGCAATGCTCGTGCCGCGAAGCGCGACCATACCGTACTCGGTGACGAGGTAATCGACGTCGTTGCGCGACAGCGACACCGCCGCGCCTTGTTTGAGTTGGCATACGATCTTGGACACTTCCTCGCGCACGCCGTCTTTGTTCTTGACCATAGCGGTGGAATAAAGCGCCATTATCGACTTTCCGTTCTTGGAGTTCTGCGCGCCGATGACGGTATCCGCCTGTCCGCCCGTTCCGCTGAACTGCCGCGAGCCGAGCGACTCGCTGCAACACTGACCGGTGATGTCGACTTCGAGCGTCGTGTTGATAGACACCTGATTGTCGTTCTGCGCAATGGTGTACGGATCGTTTACGTAAGCGCCGTCGAGTATCGCAACACCGGGATTGTCGTCGAGAAAATCGTACAGTTCGCGCGTTCCCATAGCGAACGCCGCCGCCATCTTGCCCGTGTGTATCTGCTTTTTCGCACCCGTCACCGCGCCCGCTTTGAACAGCTTCATCATACCAGTAGTGAGCATTTCGGTGTGAATGCCGAGATCCTTTTTGCCCGTCAGACTTGCCGCGACGGCATTGGGTATTCCGCCGATTCCGAGTTGCAGGCAGTCGCCGTCGTTGATAAGCTCCGCGATCAGTTTGCCTATCGCGAGGTCCTTTTCGTTGGGTTCCGCATCGGGAAGCTCGGGAATGGGATAATCGACCTTGACGAAGTAATCGACTTCGGATTCGTGGACCTGAACGTCGCCGAACGTGCGCGGCGCGTTTGGGTTGACTTCGAGAATGACGAGGTCTGCGTTATCTATCATTCGCCGCTCGTAAGTGTTGGAAAGCGAAAGCGACACATAGCCGTGTTTGTCGGGCGGAGTAGCCAGACCGACATAGATATTCGGTTTTGCGAAAGCAAGCCGCTTTGTCGCCGCAAGGTGCAGGTGGTTGGGTACGAACGACACCATACCGTTTGCGTGCGCCTTGCGCAAGCTCGGCGTGTAAAACCAACTCTCGCACATAAACTTGCCCTTGTATGCGGGATTGGAGAAAAACTCGTAGTCGCCCATAGGCAGACAGTTGGACACCGTGACTGTCTTCTTGATCTTGTCCGCTACGGTATGCAGTTTTGTCATAAACTCGCGACCTTCGGCGGCGCCGAGACCGGTTACGATATAATCGCCGCTCTTCACTTTGGAAAGAGCTTTTTCGAGCGAGATGTATTCAGCCATAATTGATCTCCGATTGGAATTATATTGGGAATTTTAATGACGAATTCGGAATTGTTTGTTTTGCGGCGACGAGCGCGCCGATCGAAGACGTTTTCGACCGGCGGCTCCGCCCGCCTATACCGTTTGTTTACTTTAATAATATATCCGATTATTTGTCCGCGCCCGCCGAACAAGCGACGGACGCGGGCAAACTAACCTGGAGGCAAAATTATTTGATCAGATCGCGGTAGAAATCGATCGAAACAAGATCGCAGATCGTCGCGCTCTGTGCGGTATATCCGCTGCCGTCGGCATTGGCCGCCGCCGAGAATACGGTCAAGCCGAATTCCTCGACGCCGCGCCGTGCGCCGTTTGCGAACGAGATGGAGTTACCCATACTCACGTGATAGTCCTTGCTTTCCATAATATCGACAAAGTTCTTTTGCGTGAGTTCTTTATCGCTTTTTTCAAGCTCGGCAAGACCCTGCGTGAACATATCTCCCGCAACATAACCGGCAAGCGCATAGGAGTTGTAGCTGTAATTGAACGCATCGAGCGCCGCTATGTTCGCGCTTACGCAGTAATCGTAGATGTCTTCGGCAATGCCCCAATATTCCTCGCTGTACATAAATACGCCGTTGTCGTAGAGCGTAGGGGTACCTAATGCGGCAGCCACGCCTTTATAATAATCCCAAAGTTCGCCTTTATAATAGTACGACCAGCCGTTAGTTGCGTCGTAAGTGTCGTAAATGTTGATCCACGACTGCGCATAGATCGCTTTGCCCGCCGCTGTCGTATTCGCGACGAATTCCGCGTCGACCTGCGAAGTGCTTGCGTTGTTATAGGACGTAATGATGTTGGCGTAATAGTTCGCCGCTTTCATCGCCGCCTGTATGGCAACGAACGACGCCTGCGTCACAGCCGCGACAACGGTGTCGCAACCGGCGTTTTTGAGCGTGGCGATCGCGGCGGTATATCCGTCGCTCGAACTGATGTTCACTTCGGTGATATTCGCCTTTTGAGCGTCGGTAAGGTTCGCCTTTTCGGCGTCGATACCTTTCTTCATTCCGTTACTGCCCTCGTCGGTGGTGACGGTTATTACGCCGACTTTCTGACCGCCGATCGCTCCTGTCACCTCGTTCGAATTCATTGCGGGCGCGAATGCGCGGAGAAGCAGCATTCTGCCTTCGGTGATGTATGTCGGCTGAACGGGCATAACGCAACGGTCGCCGAAATCGGTCGCGTGCTCGTTGACGAGAACGTCGTTACCTGCCGCAGCGTATACCATCGGGGTGTGGGAATCCTTGATGATGGGCAGGTTTGCCTCGATGGACGGACCGTAGAAGTTACCTACGACCGCGAAGATCTCGTCCTCGTGAATGAGTTTTTCCATATACGTCGCGGAAGCGGACGCGTCGCCGCCGTCGTCGTAGTGTTTCAGCTGTACGTTTTTGCCGCCGAAACCGCCGTCGTCGTTGTACGCTTTAAGCGCGGCGTTTACGCCGATGTTGAACGGCACGCCTACCGTTGCGAACGCGCCCGTCGTAGAAACGGTGTTGCCGACATAAATAACATCCTTGTCATATACCTTTTCTTCGGAAGCCGAGCCGTTATCGCAGCCGACGAGTCCGCCGCCGATCGTGAGCGCCGCCGCAGTTGCGACAGCCATAAGAGCCATAACTTTCTTTTTCATAAATTTCTCCTTTTCCCTGTAATGGGGTTGGTTTCGTGTGTCCGAATTTTGCGGATCCCGTCCGCTTCGGTGCTGTGTGATTTCGTCGCCGAAATGATGGGTCATATCCGTCTCTTTGGGGTACGCCGCAAGCATAGCCGTGCGGTTATTTCCGTGCGCTTGACAGCGCAGTGTTTAACTAAGTGGATCAGCCGCCGAGATACGCCTTGATCAGCCGTTCGTCGTTGCGCAACGTTTCCGCGTCGCCGCTCATATTAATTTTGCCGAGTTCCAGCACGTATGCGTAGTCGGCTATTTTGAGCGTCGCGAGCGCGTTCTGCTCGACCATCAGTATTGTCGTTCCCTCGCCCTTTATCTTTACGAGCGCGTCGAAGATGTCCTTAATAAGCAACGGGGCAAGTCCGAGCGACGGCTCGTCGAGAAGAAGAAGTCTGGGGCTTGCCATAAGCGCTCTGCCTATCGCCAGCATTTGTTGTTCGCCGCCCGACAGCGTACTCGCCTGCTGTTTGGCGCGTTCTTTCAGTCGCGGGAACAGCGAATACACTCGCTCGAAGTTGTCCGACATCTGTTTTTTGCCGCTCGTCTTAACGCCGTCGATCGTCTTGCTTTTGAGCGTGTACGCGCCCGCTTTGAGATTCTCCTCGACGGTCAAGCCGATAAAAACGTGCCTGCCTTCGGGTGACTGCATTATGCCGCCTTTCGCTATCTTGAACGACGCTTTGCCAGCGACGTTCTTCCCGTCGAAAATTATCTCGCCGCCCTGCGGCTTGAACAGTCCGCTTACCGTTTTGAGCAATGTCGTCTTGCCCGCGCCGTTCGCGCCGAGTATGGCGACGATCTGTCCCTCGTTTACGGTAAGGTCGACGCCTTTAAGCGCCTGTATCGGTCCGTAGCTCATCGAAAGATTGCGAATGGTAAGAATTTCTTTCATTTCTTCTCGCCCTCCTCTTCCGCGCCGTCCGTTTTTTCGTCCGCTTCGCTTTCCGCGCCGCTTGCGTCGTCGACGCCCAGATACGCTTCCTGCACCGCCTTATTTGCCTGTATCTCGGCAGGCGTGCCTATACCGAGCATTCTGCCGAACGATATTGCGCATATCCTGTCGCATATCGACATAACAAGTTTCATATCGTGTTCGACGAGGAGTATCGTCACGCCGAACTCGTCGCGTATCCGCTTGATGAGAAGCGAAAGCTCCGCCGTTTCGCTGTCGTTAAGTCCTGCCGCAGGCTCGTCCAAGATTATGAGCGTCGCGTCCGCCATAAGCGCGCGGGCGATCTCTATTTTTTTGAGTATGCCGTAAGGCAGTCCCATTGCGAGCCAATTCGCATAAGTCGCGATACCCATAAAATCGAGTATCTTCATCGCACGCGCCTTTAATATATCCTCTTCGCGTTTGACGACGGGAAGTCCGAGCGCCTGCACCGCGAGATTGGATCTGATCTCGCGCGTCGATGCGACGAGCAGATTTTCGATGACCGATATTTCACGCACAAGCTCGACGTTCTGGAAGGTGCGCGAAATGCCTTGCAATATCACGTCGTGGACTTTGAACCGCCTGAGATCCACCGTCTCGCCCGCCTTGTTGCAAAACAGCATATCTCCGCCCGTCGCGTTATAAAACCGAGTTATACAGTTGAACACCGTCGTCTTGCCCGCGCCGTTCGGACCGATAAGTCCGAATATCTCGCCCTTCTTAACGTCGAAAGTCAGGTCGTCGACCGCTTTCAGTCCGCCGAAGTACATTTTAAGTCCGCTTACCGACAGCACCGTGTCGTCGGGAAGCGTCGCGCGGTCGGCGCTCACCTCTTGCAAAAGTCCGTCGAGTTTGGCGGTATACTTTTCGATTTTTTCTTCGAGCGATTTTTTGCGTTTCTCTTTCCAAGCTGCGCGCTTTTTATCGTACTCGGCGATCTTTGCGTCGTGCTCCGCAGTTAAGGCCAGCTTTTGCGCGTCATACGCACTTTCCGCCGCCGCTTTGTCTGTCGCCGCGTACTTGTCGAGGAACGCTTTCTTCACCCCGTCCAGCTTTGCGATATAGTCTGCGCGTTTTTTCTTTACTTCGTCGAGCGCCGCGAAATGCGCCGCCCATATCGAATCTTCGGTGTTGTATTTTTCTTTGGCTTTGCCCGCTTTGAGGGCGAACAACCGCTTATACGTCGCGTGGTTGACCGCACGGTACGACATATACAGTTTGATATCGAACTTTTTGAGCTTTTCGGTATTTACGTCGTCGATGTACCGTTCTTTGTCGCACGCCGCAAAAGCCGCGTTCTTTATCTTGCCGTTGCTCCTTACCTGTAAACGCGTGACGAATCCGGCTTTGCGCGTGTTTTCCTCGTCATCGAGTCGGTCGAGATCGCCTTTATACCACATCAGTTTTTGACGGGTCTTAGTCACCGCGACTTCCTTATTGCGGCTGAAAATTTTATCAAACATCTTTGCCATACTTCGCCGCCTTTATTTTGGAAATCAGTTTTTTGATCTTGCCGACAAGCTCTTTCGCAAGCTGTGCCAAACCGCCGGGATAGAACATAACGACAAGCACGACCAGAATGCCCGATATGAACGTTATGACGACCGGATTGTCTATAAAGAATTGGACTTGATTGAGCAACGTCCTCTGCAATCCGTACATTATGAACGTGCCGACAAGCGTACCCCAAATGGACTTTGCTCCGCCTATGACCACCGCCGCCAAAATATTGAGCGACGTTATCATCGCGTAAAAACCCATTGCGTCAGTCGCCTTTGCGTAGCCGACCGAAATCATCAACAGCGTGCCCGCAAGCGCCGCATACACGGTACAGATAACAAACGCGAGCAGTCTGTACTTCATAAGACTTATTCCCATCGCCTGCGCCGCCGCCGTGCTGTTTTTCATAGCGAGCATCGCGCGTCCCGTAGGACTGTTAATGATGTTGTTCGTAATTATCATTATTATCACGAACATCACCGCGACGAGGTATATTGCGTTCGTTCGGCTTATCTGTATCACGCCGAACAGATTGAACGACGACAATGAAATGGAATCCTTTACTGCCTGGAACACAAACCGAAGGATTTCGGAAAGTCCGAGCGTGAGTATCGCAAGGTATATTCCCTCTATCCTGAGCGATATAAAACCGACGATCATACCGCAGATGATCGCGACCGTTACACACAAAGCGAGCGCGAGAATAAACGGCAATCCCCACGCGTTCATAACGTAATACGCCGAATATGTGCCGATGCCTATAAATCCGCCCGTGCCGAGCGACGCCAGACCCGAATATCCCATAAGCAGGCAAAAGCCTACGGAAGCTATCGCATACGACAGCGTCAAACTCAATGCCGAACCCCAGCTGTACGGAATGACTATCTTGTTTTTGGCAAGGAATCCGACGACTATCATAATTACGCCGAACAGGATAAAGCCGAACATCGGGTTGGTCAGTATGCGTCTTACTTTCTGCGAGCGCGGCGGAGTTTGCGAGGTGTCGAATAAGCCTTTCTGTTTCAATAGGAAGTAATTCATATCACACCTTCTTTGCCGTGCGCTTGCCGAACAGGCCGTTGGGCTTGAAGAATATGACGACAAGGATAAGTCCGTATACGATGACGCGCGTCCACGTGGTTAGATCGGGCGCGTTGGCAACGCCGCCTATCCACATCATCAGGTTGTTCGCCAGCGGTATGATGACCGCCGCGATTATCGGGCCGTAGAACGAGCCGAAACCGCCGAGTATGCCCGCGAGAAAAGCGTTTACCTGATAGTCGGTCATAAACGTGCTTGTAAGCGGTGTTTGTCCCGCATACATACACGCGGCAAGCGCGCCGAGCGCGCCCGCCAAACCCCACGATATGGCTGTGACTATATGCGTGTTTATGCCCATCATTCCCGCGACGAACTCATTGGACGCGGTAGCGCGCACGCTGAGTCCCCATTTGCTGTACTTCAAAAGTACGAAGATCGCGGTAACGATTACGGCCGTTATCGCGACGCATACTATCGCGTTAGCCGTAATAGCCACTTCTCCCCCGCCGATGTTAAACGTGTATACGTCGGACAGGAACGTGGGAAATTCTATTCTTTCGAGTTTCGTGATGCTGAAAACGAGCGGTATTGCGCCGATTATTATCGACATCAGTCCCATCGTTATAATCTGCTTGCCTATCGCATTGACGTATCTGCCGCGACGGAATATCACCATATCGATAAACACCGCGACCGCCGTTGCCAGAAGAATACCCACAGGCACGGACAGCCATATCGATACGCCCGCCTTGTTTATGAGCGTCGCCGCCATAAACGCGCCGAACGCCGATATGACGCCTTGCGCGAAGTTGGTCGTGTAAGACGTCTTGAATATCAGCGTAATGGCAAGCGTTACCAATACCGTTATGCAGATCGATACCAGCGAGCCGAATATGGTGTTGAGAAAAAACGCCATAATATCATCCCCATTTGATTATGTTCGCCGCCCACACGTATCCTATGCCTGCGGCTATCATACACACAACGTCTCCGTTTTTGATTTTGCCCGCTCGGAGTCCGAGTTCGAGCGAAAGAATTTGGTCGATCTGACCGATATGCCCGTAGTCTTCGAGGTATATCGACTGATCTTCGGTAAGACCGAGATCGGCAAGCATCGACATATGTCCCGAACGCTTGATATGAAGTATATCGAGATAGCCGATGTCCTTTCGGGTGAGTTTCGCCTGTTTCAAGCTCTCGTCGATGCACTTGTACCAGTTGGGCATAGACACTTCGTTCAGCCTGTCTTTCATCTTCTTCGCGTCGAGAAGCCTGAGCGATTTATACCCTTCCTCGATGTTGTCCTTAGTAAACGGGTGCGCTATGCCGCCTATCTCCACGCCTGCCGTGCGCGAGATACTGCCGTCCGCCATTATCTTACTGCCGAGAAGCAGATTTTTGCCGTAGTTCTTTTTGAGAATGATAGCGCCGCCGCCCGCCGACAGATTGTACATCATCGACATATTCTTGTCTGTGTAGTCGACGAAATCGCCGTTGCGGTAGCCGCCCGCGATGAGAACGGTATTTATCTCGTCGTCGGCGATCATCATATCGCGCGCGATCTTCATTGCCGACACGCACGTGCAGCAACGGTTCTGAACATCGATGCCCCACGCGTTCCACGCGCCGATCCTGTCCTGAATGTACAGCGCCGACGTGGTGAGCGGATATTCCTTCCATTCCTCGCCGATGCACAGAATGAGGTCGATCTCTTCGGGTTTGACGCCCGTGTTCTCCAAGCATTTGAGCGCCGCTTTCGCGCCCATTTCCTGCGTGCCGTCATCGGCGCCGGGCAAAAACTTTCTGTTTATGCCGAGCTTGCTCCGAACGGCGTCCTCCGACCATACGCCTTTTGTCGCTTCCGCGATCTCTTTCGCGCCTATCGTCTTTTCGGGAAGGTAAATGCCCGTTCCCACTATGCCTACGTTGGGTGTTTTCATAATAAGCTCCTTACGTATTAATTCGAAATCCCGAATCAGAGTCTCATACCGCCGTTGACGCTGAGCACGTGTCCTGTTACATACGACGAATCGTCGCTCGCCAGGAAGAGCGCCGCCTTCGCTATCTCGTCGGGCTGACCGAGCCTGCCGAGCATCGTTTGCGACGCGAACTTTTTGAGCAGATCTTCGGGAACGGTGCTCATCATATCGGTCATAATATAGCCGGGCGCGATTGAATTGCAACGGACGGGAACGCCCTTTCTCGCAAATTCTTTTGCCCACGTCTTGGTGAGACCGATAACACCCGCTTTGCTCGCGGCGTAGTTCGCCTGACCGATGTTGCCGAATTCACCGACAACGGACGAGATGTTTATAATGCTGCCGCCGCCCGCCGCTTCCATCTGCGGACCGATAAGGCGGGTGAGATTGAACACGCCTTTGAGATTGACGTTGATGACGAGATCCCACATTTCGTCGGTCATTTTGCGCGTCATTGCGTCGCGCGTTATGCCCGCGTTGTTGACGAGAATATCTATCTTGCCGTACTTGCCGATGACGTGATCGAAGAACTTTTGGCATTCCGCCGTGTCCGTGACGTTGAGCTTGTAATATTCGACGTTCTTCGCCTCATAGCTCATCTCGCCCATATCGACGGCGATCACTTTTGCGCCTTCCTTAGCGAACAGTTGCGCCATTGCGCCGCCCAAGCCCTTCGCCGCGCCCGTGACGACGGCCACCTTGTCTTTCAGTCTCATTATTTTCTCCTTTTTCCGATTTTGTTTTTTTCGCGCACACTTGCGCGTAAGTTATTTATTTTGCGTTGATGTTTTCGAGTATTACTGCCGTGCCCATACCGCCGCCTATGCACAGCGATGCCAAGCCGTACTTTTTGCCGCTGCGTTTGAGTTCGTGCGCAAGCGTGACTATTATGCGGTTGCCGCTCGCGCCGACGGGGTGACCGAGCGCGATCGCGCCGCCGTTGACATTGGTCATTTTCTTGATATACGATTCTGTCACGTTATGCTCTTCGGCGAGAAGTTTGACTACGCCGAGCGACTGCGCCGCGAACGCTTCGTTGAGTTCCAAAACTTCCATTTGATCGAGTTTCATTCCCGCGTCGTCGAGCGCATTGCGTATCGCGGGAACGGGACCGAGACCCATTACCTGCGGATCGACACCGCCTTGACCGAACCCGACGAGCCGAGCCAACGGTTTGAGTTTGTATTTTTTTACTGCTGCTTCGCTCGCGAGCAGAACAAAGCTCGCGCCGTCGTTTATGCCCGACGCGTTGCCCGCCGTCACCGTGCCGCCCGCTTTGAACGCGGGGCGGAGCGTGGACAGTTTTTCGAACGACGTCGTGCGATTGATGAACTCGTCGCTGTCAAACACGACTTCCTTTTTTCCGACCTTGACGGTAAGCGGGACTATTTCGTCCTTGAACTTGCCCGCGTCCTGCGCTTTTATCGCCTTTTCCTGCGAGCCGATCGCGAACTCGTCCTGCGCCGAACGCGTTATGCCGTAACGCTCGGCGACGTTCTCCGCCGTAATGCCCATATGCACGCCCGAATATGCGTCGGTCAACGAGTCGAGAAGCATATGGTCGGCGACCGACATCTCGCCCATCTTGTAACCGCTGCGCGTTCTGCCCGGAATGAGATAGGGCGCGGCGCTCATAACTTCCGTGCCGCCCGCCGCGATGAGGTCGGCTTTGCCGCAGCCGATAGCGAGCGCGGCGTTCATAACGGCTTTCATTCCGCTGCCGCACACCATATTGACGGCATACGCAGGCACGTCTTCCGGCACGCCCGCGCCGATCGCGACCTGACGCGCGACGCCCTGTTTTGCACCCGCGCTCAGAACGTTGCCGACGATCACTTCGTCGAGGTTTTCGCCCTTGATCTTTGTTTCGTCCAAAAGCGCTTTGAGTACCTGCGCGCCCAGCCACGCGGGCGTCGCGTCTTTGAGTGTGCCGAGCATACTGCCGATCGCACTGCGTTTTGCGTTTACAAGATATACTTTATCCATTTTTCACTTCCGTTTTTTTCGGTTTCGTGTGTTTGCTTTATCGATAGATAATTGCATTACACCCGAATAGATTTTTTACGTTGAAAATCGCTTTGCCGCTGTTCCCGACTGGGTATTCGCTGTAACGGATTTGCATCGGACCGGATAATGATTTTATGGTTAGATACTGCAAGTATCTAACACAAAGGGAGCGCTCCCTTTGTCCGTTCGATGTTATTATGCGAGTTTTATTCGATCTTTATTTTCTCGCGTCGAGCGCTTTTTCGAGTTCTGCGAGAGTAGCCGCGCCGTCGCTGACTATACCGAGATGTGCGACTTTGAATATCGAAGCGTTCTTATCTTTATTGACCGCAACGATGAACTCGGATTCTTCCATACCGGCAAGGTGCTGGACCGCGCCGCTTATACCGAACGCGAGATACGCCTGCGGCCGAACCGTTTTTCCCGTCTGACCGACCTGACGGGGCTGTTCTATAAGTCCTTCGTCGACGACCGCGCGCGAAGCCGAAACAGTGCCTTTTAGCTTTTTCGCGACTACTGCCGCCTGTTTCAGCAGTTCGGGCTTGCCCATTCCGCGTCCGCACGAGACGAGGATCTTCGCGTCCTCGATCTTATCGACGGTCGCCGTCTGCTTGACTTCGGACTTGACCTTGACTGCGAACTTCGTTTCGTCGAAGTCGACGCGTTCTTCTATGATCTCGCCCTTGCGCTTTTTGTCCGCGTCCGGCTTTTTCATAACGCCCGGACGGACGGTGGACATCTGCGGACGGTGGTCGGGACAGACGATTGTCGCAAAAAGGTTGCCGCCGAATGCGGGACGGGTCATAAACAGATTGCCGTCCTCGTCCGTTTCGAGCTTGGTGCAGTCGGCGGTAAGACCCGTTTTGAGCCGTGCCGACAGTCTGGGCGCGAGGTCTCTGCCTATGCTCGTCGCGCCGAACAGTATTACGTTAGGCTCGTACTTGCGTGCGATATGGCAAACGGCCTGCGCATAAGGTTCGGTGATATATTTGTCCAGCCGCTCGTCATCTACGACGTACACGTCGTCCGCGCCGTACTCGACGAGTTGCTTCGCCTTTGCCGCGATCTTGTTTCCGCAAAGTATTGCGCACACTCTGCCGCCCGCGACTTCCTCGAGCGTGCGCGCCGCGCCGATAAGTTCGAACGCCACGTTTTGGAGTTTACCGTCGCGCTGTTCGCAAAATACGAAAATATTCTTAGACATAATGATATGTTTCTCCTTATTAAATGCGTCGGTTCGGCGTTAAATCAAATGCTTGGCGTCGAGCGCGTCGACGATAGTTTTTGCCGCCGCTACGGGGTCGAGTTCGAGAATTTCGCGGTTGTCGTCGAACTGCTTGGTCGCGGTCGACTTGACCTTAGTCGGCGAGCCTTTGAGACCGATGTCCGCAGGGTCGACGGTAATATCCGCAAAAGTTATCTTCCCTACCTCTTTGCCCTCCTGCGCGACGATACCGTTTACGCTCATATAGCGCGGTTTTACCGCGTCGGAAAGCATAGTGAACAACACCTTGCCTTTTACTTCGAGAAGCTGGTATCTGTCCTCGAACCGACGGTTGACTTCGAACGCGCCGCTCGCCGCGTCGTACTTTACGCCCGCGACATACGTTATTTGCGGAATGCCCAAATGCTCCGCGATCTGCGGTCCGACCTGCGCCGTATCGCCGTCTATCGCCTGTCTGCCCGCGATGATAAGGTCGTAACCGAGTTTGTCGACTGCGGCGGCGATAATGGTCGACGTCGCGAGTGTATCGCTGCCCGCGAACGCGCGGTCGGTAATGAGCCACGCCTCGTCCGCACCCATAGCGAGCGCCTCGCGAAGCGCGATCTCCGCTTGCGGCGGACCCATACTTACTACCGCAACGGTAGCGTCGGTCTGTTCTTTGAGCGTGAGCGCCACTTCGAGCGCCGCTTTGTCGTCGGGATTTATAATGCTCGGCACGCCGTCGCGTTTGAGCGTGTTTGTCACGGGGTCGATCTTGATCTCCGTCGTATTGGGAACCTGTTTCATACAAACGATGATTTTCATTGTTTAATTCTCCTTATATTCCCGCTTATTTCCTAAGCAAAGCGCCCGAAATAACCATACGCTGTACTTCGCTGGTACCCTCGTATATCTCGGTGATCTTCGCGTCGCGCATCATACGCTCGACGGGATATTCGCGGGTATAGCCGTAACCGCCGTGCAACTGTACCGCTTGGGTCGTGACTTTCATTGCCGTTTCCGCCGCAAACAGTTTCGCCTGCGCCGCATTGACCGAAACGGTGGGGAGTTTGTTCTGTTTTGCATTCGCCGCAATGTAGACGAGTGCTTTCGCCGCTTCTATCTCGGTCGCCATATCCGCGATGCGGAACTGCGTGTTCTGGAACGCCGAGATCGGTTTGCCGAACTGCTTGCGCTCCTTTACGTAGGCGATCGTCTCTTCGAGCGCGCCTTCGGCAATGCCGAGCGCCTGCGCCGCAATGCCTATACGTCCGCCGTCGAGCGCTTTCATCGCTATCTTGAACCCCTCGCCGCGCTTGCCGAGCATATTCTCTTTGGGTACGCGCACATCCTTGAATATAAGCTCGCACGTCGACGAACCGCGAATGCCCATTTTCTTTTCTTTCTTGCCGAAAGTGAACCCGTCCATTCCCTTTTCGAGTATGAACGCCGTCATTTCCACGCCCTTAGGCAGTTTGCCCGTGACGGCTATCACGACGTAAGTATCGGCATAGCCGCCGTTGGTTATGAATATCTTACTGCCGTTTATGATATAGCAATCGTCCTTTTCGACGGCAACGGTCTGCTGATTGCTCGCGTCCGTACCTGCATTCGGCTCGGTAAGGCCGAACGCGCCCAGCTTTTTACCCGACGCGAGATCGGGCAGATATTTCCGCTTCTGCTCTTCCGTGCCGTTTTCGAGTATGGGCGCAATGCACAGCGACGTATGCGCCGACAGAATCACCCCCGTCGTAGCGCAACGCTTGCTTATCTGTTCTACCGCAGAAATATACATCGGGTAGTCGCCGCCCGCACCGCCGTACTGCGCGGGAACGACGATCCCCATCAGTCCGAGCTTCGCCATTTTGGCGACCGTCTCGGCGGGAAATCTTTCAAGCTCGTCCACTTCCGCCGCGAGCGGCTTTACTTCGTTGTCGGCAAAGTCGTTAATCATCTGATTGAACAACATCGTCTTTGCGTCTGCCATTATGCGTGCCTCCGTTATCGCTTTAAGCGTTGAATTTAACTGTGGCGACGCCCGTTATTACGGGCTTGCCGTCCTGATTGTAGCAGGTGGTGTTGAGCTTGACGATCTTCTTGTCCTCGCGCAATTCCGCGACCTCGACCTCCGCCCTTATATCGTCGCCCAAAAATACGGGCGCGACGAATTTTAGCTCCTGCCCGAGATATATCGTGCCCGGTCCGGGCAGTTTATTCGCAAGTACAGCCGAAATAAGTCCGGACGTGAGTATGCCGTGAACCACCCGCTTGCCGAAAATCGAGGTCTTTGCGAATTCGTCGCTCATATGCAACGGATTTACGTCCAAGCTGATGCCGCCGAACAACGTGACGTCCGCAGCGGTGAACGTCTTTTGCAAAGAGTCCTTCTGACCTACGTACAGATCGGAAAATTTCATAATCCCTTATTTACCTCCGTTTTTTATGAACATTATTCAAAGTATGAATATTATTCATATTTTTTACCCTATCATTATAACATCTTTGAAATCTTTGTCAATACCTTTTTCGAAAATAGTCGAAATAATTTTGGGCGCACGCAAACTGCGTCGCCGCTCATTTATTCTGTGCGGAAATTTAGCCGAATAATCACTTGCGTAGCCCCGGACTTTTGTGTTATACTTTTCATTATTAAATACACAAAGCATTCCGACGGAGAGAACGATGACCGAAATCAAAGTTACGAAAGAATTGAAGGGAGTAAACCTGCCCAAAACCAAGCTGGGACTTACCAAAATGAATGTGTTGGTCAGATCCGCCGAAAAACTCTTTTCCAAAAAAGGATTTTACGACACGTCGATCGCCGACATCTGCAAGCGCGCGCGCACGGCGGTAGGCACGTTTTACATTTACTTCGAAAACAAGGTCGCGCTTTACAGATACCTCGTCGAGCAGTACCGTTTGGAGATACACTCGGTGCTTGCCGCCGCTACGGCGTCGTGCGAAACGCGTATACAAAAAGAGCGCGAGGGCATACGCGCGTTTATCGACTACGCCGCGAAAAAGCCGAACGTGTACGACATAATATGGGGCAGTCTTTCGGTCGACAAGCAGATCTTCATCGATTACTACGTATCTTTTGCGGAAAGCTATCGGCGCGGACTCACCCGCGAAGGCGACGCGATCAAAACGAACGACTGCCTTACTCTCGCATACGCGCTGATGGGCATAACCAACTTTGTCGGGCTTCGCGCCATATTCGAAGAGATGACTCCGGATCAAATAGATACGATGGTAGACGAATGCGTAATGAAACTGTTGCGCTCGGGCGCGTTCGTCGACGAATAGACCGTATATCGCAGGATACGCCCCGCCGCGTTTTCGGAAACGGCAAATACGTTCCGCGAATTGACAAACGCGCCGCGCGGCGCTATCATAAAACGATGTTTTCGCAGAGGCAAGTATGAGCAAACGCAATGAAGACAGCAAGCAAATAGACCGCCTGTTCTCGCTTTTGAATAGCAATCCCGACGGAGCGGTGCAATCTGCCGACGCCGCGCAGTACGACAAAACCGCGACGGTGCTCGGGAAATTCATTGCCGAAATACCCGGCGGTTTTTTCATTTACCGCGCCGATAACAATAAAGTGCTGTACGTCAACGATGCGCTACTCGAAATTTACCGTTGCCGCACACGCGAAGAATTCGCGGTGCTTACCGGCGACAGCTTTGCCGGGATGGTACATCCCGACGACTTCGACGCCGTGCAAAAATCCATATTCGAACAAATAGGTAAGGATAACAACGATCTCGATTACGTTGAGTACAGAATAATCCGCAAAGACGGTGCCGTAAGGTGGGTGGAGGACTACGGGCATTTTGTGCGCGGCGACGCCGACGGCGATATATTTTACGTGTTCATATCCGACGCGACGGAAAAGATAAACCGAAGATTCGCGCTTATGGACGCCGAGCAGGAAAAGGAACAGCAACTGCAAACGCTCATCGAGGAATACGACAAAGAACGCAAGCTCATACGTCAGGAACACCTGCAACGGCTGGAAGTTATAGAAGGACTGAGCGTAAACTACGAATCGATATGCTATGTCGATCTCGACGCCAATCGCATACTGCCCTACCGCCTGAGTTCTCGGCTGGAAACGCAGTTCGCGAAAAAATTGCAGATGAAGCCGTTCGATTGGTTTTTGCGCAGTTATACCGAAACGTGGGTGCATCCCGACGACCGCGCGATGTTTACCGAGCGCACGTCGATCGAATACATCCGCGAAAAGCTGGCAGACTCGCAAACCTACTATCTCAACTACCGTTGCATTCGAAATAACGAAACACAGTACATTCAACTGCGCATTGTCAATGTCGGCGAGAAAACGCGCGTACAAAAACTCGTTATGGGTTTCCGCAAGGTCGACGAAGAGATAATGCAGGCGATGAAGCATAAGCAAGTACTCGAAACAGCGCTCAACACCGCAAAGATCGCCGACAAGGCGAAAAATACATTCCTGTCCAATATGTCGCACGATATGCGCACGCCGCTCAACGCCATATTCGGCTATACCGAGCTTGCGCGCAAAAATGCGACCGATACTGCCGCATTGCATTCGTATCTGGATAAGATCGAGCAATCGGGACGGCAAATGCTGAGCCTCGTCGAAAAGGTACTCGATTTTTCGTATGTCAAATCATCGACCGATGCGCCCGTCGAACTGTCCGCCTGCTCTATTTGCGCCATACTCGGCGAAGTGGAGGAAACGATCCGTCCCCGCGCCGAAGCAAAAAATATCGATTTTCGAATCGGAACGCGCATAATCCACGACACCGTTCTTTCCGACGCGGAAAGGCTGAAACAGCTGCTCGTTCATCTCGCCGACAACGCCGTTAAATACACCCGCAACGACGGATGCGTGCGCATTACCGCAGAAGAGAGCGACTGTCAGGACGAGTACTCTTCGTTCACGTTCGCCGTGACGGACAACGGTGTGGGCATTAGCGAAGACGGATTGAAACGCATATTCGAACCGTTCGAGCGCGACACGAACACAACGCTCAGCGGCGAATACGGCGTAGGACTCGGACTTACGATAGCAAAACATCTGACCGATTCTCTCGGCGGAAAAATAGAGGCCGCGAGCGAACTCGGCAAAGGCAGTGTTTTCACCGTAAAGCTCGCTTTTCTCCGTCCGTCCGACGACGCGCCCGCGCAAGCGCCGGAACCCGTGTCCGCAATCGGAAAACGTTTACTTCTCGTCGACGACAACGACATCAATCTCGATATGGAAACGGAGATACTTCAAGATCTCGGCTTCGAGGTGGACGTCGCCGAAAACGGCAAAATAGCCGTCGAGAAAGTGAAAAATTCGGAGCGCGGCAGATACGATCTGATACTTATGGACATTCAAATGCCCGTTATGGACGGGCGCGAAGCGACGCGTGTGATAAGAGCGCTCGCCGATCCCGCGCTTTCGCGCATACCAATTATCGCGCTGTCTGCAAACGCGTTCGACAGCGACAAGCGCGAATCGATAGCCTGCGGAATGGACGCGCATCTCCCGAAACCGATAGACGAAAGGCTTCTTCTCGATACTATATCGAAAGTTGTTTCCGAATAAATCTCTATCATATAGTATTTACGCCCAAATATCGCCGCAAAGTATTTTTCGAGGAGAAACGAGCGGAGATACGAGAAATATTAAGGAAACTATGTGAGTGGAAAGGAGTAGAAATCATAGAGGGAGAGATATGCCCCGACCATATACATATACTACTTGCAATTCCATTTCGTGTGTGATAAACTATTTGTGTTGTCAGTTTCTTTTGACATCTTGGATCCCTCCGTTTGTGTTTTTTTTGTTTGGCTGCCAGACTGGCTCTATTATAACACAAACGGAGGTTCCTTGTTTTGTTCATCGGTTAACCTCTTTTGAACCCCGCGACTATCGCGGGATTTTCGTTATACAAAAAGAACCCGACCGCAGTCGGGCTTTTTCATCAAATTGCATATTATCACGTAAACTCTACTATGTAATCGCCGTCCGAACATTTGACCGTCACGATGTAACTCCATCTTACAAAATTAGCTTCGATCGCGGAGAACTGTTCTTTCGTCCCTGCGAAGTAGACAGTTTTCAATTTGGCGCAGTACTCGAACAAGCCGCCCTGTTCGTAGAACGTTGCGTCTGTCGCGGATAAATTCACCGTTTCTAAAGAGACGCAACCACTGAACGCGCCCATGCCGACAGTCGTCACCGTCGACGGGATAGTTATGCTTTTGAGCGCACTGCAATCCTTGAACGCCTCGTCCTGTATTTCGGTCAAACCGTCGGCGAGCGTCACGCTCGCAAGAGCCTTGCACCCTTCGAACGCACCGTAGTCTATCACCGTCACGCTCGACGGAAGTGTTATAGCGGTTATATCCGTGCCCGCAAAGCTTTTGTTCCTGCTGTATCCGCCGATGCGCGTCACTCCGTCCGCAACGGTGACAGCGCCCGTGATGTTGGGAATTATATACAAAATCCCGAATTCATAAGAATATTCATTCTGCCCGTACACTACGCCGTCGCGCGCGGTGTAGCTTGTTTCGTCGGGTACGGATATGCTCGTGAGCGATGTCAAAACGCCGACGGCTTCGACTTTGAATCTGCCTCTGCCCGTCAATGTCAAACTCGTCACCGAATTCAAGCCCGATCTGCCGAGTATTATATTGAAGCTGTTCGTTTCGACGAGCGACAGCGGCACGGAAAGACTCACGACTTCGAATTGCGCCAACACGCCCGAACTCGACTCGGCTACTCTCGAAACAGGTATTCCGTCTATGTCAGTCGCTATGACGACGTTTCCGCCGTCGCCGAAGTATCCCGCGATCATCGCATACGGCTCGTCGTCATAAGAACTTTCGCCCTGACCGAACACATTGTAAACGAAATCGCCGACGCGCGTTTTGTACGCGCCGCACACGGGCGTGACGTTTCCCCACTCGTAATCTATCCCGTTCGCCGTACTCGCCTGTAAATAAATTTTGCGACTGCCGTTATACTCGCCGAACGCTTCCGCATCGATATGCGTGACCGTATCGGGCAGGAACACGTCGCCGTCGGGCGCGAAGATGACGCGCGTTTTGGCGGCGTTGTACAATATTCCGTACTCTTCCGCAAAAGCGGTATTGCCTTCGGCAACCGTTATGCTCGCGGGTCTCGTGCCGAGCATTGACTCCGTGCTAAACGCATTTGTCGCGATCTCGGTTATATTCGCGCCTATGACCAAGTTCCCGCTAAACGGCAATACCGTTAAAGTATCGCGCTTAAACGATTCGATGGACGTGACGTTATACGTCTGCCCTTCGTATTCGGCGGATTCGGGTATAACGCCTGTAAACGACGCTGCATTATACCCCGTTACGGTCAGTTCGCCGTCGTCCAAACGGTAGATCACGCCTTTGCCTTTGCCGGGCGTAATCGGCGAGCCGCCTACGGGATCGCTGTCGTACACTGTACGATAGCGGCTGCTTACAGTGCCGACAATGTAGTTCCATTTAGGCGAGAAATTATCACTCGCATATTTCGCCGCGAACGCGCAGTGAATGGTCGCCGTGTCGGGAATGTTCTTGATATTGAGAAACGCGTCGCCGCCGAACGCAAAGTCCCGCATATCGGTTATTGTCGACGGCAAATATATATCGGTCACGCCCATACACTGGCGAAAACTGCCTACGAACGCCGTAAAGCCCTCGACAAACTTCACTTCGGTGATCGTCGTGTTATCGGTATAGCCGCCGAACGACGCGCCGATCACGCGTTTACCGAGCACAATATAAGGCACGGTAATGCTTCCGCTCGCGTCGTTGTTTGCGCGAAGCGATATTCCGTACTCGCTTTCCGACACGACGAAAGTTTCGGAAATGCCGTCGTACTCATCTTTATCGGCGCGAACGTCGTCCTCGTCGTAGAAGTACAAGTACACATCGTAAAATCTGTCCGCAGTATCCGCCGACACTGAAATATCCGATTTTTCGAATATGTTATAACCCGAATCGCGCGCGATCTTGCCGCCCGCCACTCCGTCGTACAATGTCTCTTGCGTCAATATGTCGCGCTCGACAACTTCTATATCATCGCCGATCTTATCCTGCGAAAAAGTGCGCAGACCGCTGTCGTCCGTAGTGAACGACAGGTTATAACGCTTGATTTTAAGGCTCGCCAAACCGTACACGCAAAGATCGTAATCCTGCGTTTCGCCGCCTGCGGAATTTACGGCGCGCATATAGAACATATTTTCGCCTTGCTGTATCTTTGTCGCGCTCAGATCGAACGTGCCGAGCGCGTTCTCGCCGTTTTCTCTGTCCGACTGAGATCTGTAAAACTGCACCGCGCACCCACTCGCCGCTTTTGCGTATTTCGAAACGTTAAAGCTCGTCTGCGCGTTATTGTTTAGCAGCTTTTCGTATGTGTATACGACGTTGCCGTCGCCGTCCTCTTCGGGTACAAACCCGTCGAGTTTGACGAGTTCGTCGCTGTACGCCAGAAGCCGCATAGAGTAATCGCCGTTGAGCTTGACTACACGGAAACTCTCTTTGACGTCCATCGGGATCTCCTGCTCGATAGTCTCGCCCTCTATCTCTTCGGTATACATTTCATATGCGACAAGCTCGACCGTAGACTTTCCTGACGGGAAACCTTCGGCTCGGAGCGTACCGAGATTGACGGTAGTCTTTCCGCGCGCGACGTCGTAATCGACGGCAGCACTCTGCCCCGCATAGGTCACCGAAAGTACGTACTTGCACGCACCCTGTATGTCGTCGAACGTCAGTATCCCCGCCGACGTGAGTTGCGCGCCGAACTCGCTCGCGCCGCTCAGGTCGGGTTGCTCATTGCCCTGACCGCCCGCTCTGTATCCGCAAAAGCAATCGTCACCCTCGTGCAACGCAACGTCCTCGCGATGGTTGACCGAACCGCAACTCGCATTGTGGAAGTGATAATAATCGTCGTAGCTCCACGCCTCCTCGATAGTGTGCGCGTGTTGCCCGCCGCCGTTCCCGCCGTCACAGCCGACAGCACAAAACGCGGCGCAAAGCACCGTCGCCGCCACGATCGCCCCGCATATGTATTTCTTCTTCATTTTTACCTCCGCACTAACTTAAATTAATGTTAATTAATATTAACATTAAAATATGTAAGTGTCAAGGATTTTATTAAATAAAGTTAGTATAATACATAAAAGGAGTAGCGAGTGCGGTATGGCTAAAAAGTATTTGCGGTTTGCGGCGCGGCTGAAAGAACTGCGCGAAGAAGCGGGCGTATCTATGCTTGATCTTGCCCGCGCTATCGGGGTGAGCGACGCTGCCGTATGCAAATGGGAAAACGGTCGTGCGGAACCCAAGATCGGATATATAGTAAAGCTCGCCGAATATTTCGACTGCCCTATAGATTATCTCATAGGAATCGACGTGTTGAACACGGGCGGCAAAGTGACGGTGACCGACGGAAGCGGCAAACCCATTCCGCGAGTTACCGACGCAAAGCACGCACAAGTAACGCTGACCGACGACGAGCAAGTGATAATTTCGTCGTATAAAAAGCTGTCGCCGAATATGAAGGAGCTACTCAAAGAGACGCTCGACACTTGGGTGGACGTCGGTGCAGGGAAACCGGAAACGAATTCTTAATTGCGGACAAAGCACGTTACTGTCTTGCGCTTATACCCTATTCACGGCGCTTTCCGCAAACGGGACGGCAGGATTACTGTTTAACCGCTCTACCGCCGGTTTAATTTATCCGTCGCGGACCGCCTTTGACTCTATACAATATTATCTGTCAACTTCTCTATGCACCGTAAATCCTACGGTGCTGTTTTTTTGCACGTCCGAAACGTCTATGCCTATATTGGCGAGCGCCGCGCCCGAATACACCCTGCCCGTCTCGCGCAGACGGTACAGTTCGTGACGATCGAGTCCGACAAACCGCACTCTGTTTCTGCCGTCCGAAACGTACACCGAGTACGCGCGGCTTTTATCCTTAGCGACGGCGGAAATATAACTGCCGTCGCAGTAAAGATCTCCGCTCACGATAAGAGCGCGGTTTTGTTTGTACATAACGGTTTGAGCGCGCACCGCTCGGCGCATTCCCTCGCCCGAAAACGCTTCGTCATACTCGTAGCTCGGACAGTACACCGACGCGCGGTCGAATTTTTCTTTAAGTCCGAGTTTACCGCCGCGCGCGATAGAAGCACATACGGCACCGAGCGGCAAACAGTGTTTCGTCTGCGAACCGTCGCGCCCCGCGAATATTCCCGTAACGTAATTCAGTGCGCCGACGTCGCAAAAACCGACGCGCAATATAACGCTCGGCAATTCGGTTGCAAGTTCTTCGAGCAACGAATAGAATTCGCGCTTGTCAGAGTAAGTGCGGCGAGTGCCGTCGCTTATACAAACGTACTCCGCGCCCGTCGCCGAAACGAGCGAACGCAATCCGTCCGCAAACGTCGCGCCGCTCCGCTCTGCGCGCAGTCCGAATTTCATTGCGCGCGCCCTGCAATTTTTCGCCGCCGCTACCAGCGTTTGCACATCGCAATCGGACGGCGCTACGATAACATCCGCGCCGAGATCGAACGGATCGGCACTTTCCGCCAGCCTGCTCGCGTCACGTTTGGATAATTCCAGTGCGACAAGTGCGCATTTATCCTCATAACATACGGGCAGAAAATACTCGCGCAAAACATCGTGCAACGCGCGTGTTGCTCCGTCCGCGCCTATGTCCGAAAATACGGCGAGCGTTTCGGGCGCATAGAAACTCTCGCCCGCGTCGAGCGTCACGGGAATATCCGCGCACAACGCCGCGCCGTCGAACAGCGTGAGATATGCATATGCCCCGACGACAGTTTTGACGACGGAATACCCGACCGATTTTTTGCCGTCGCCGCAAAACTCGCCGCACTTCGACGGAACACCGAACGCTCCGCTCGGCACGCGCAATGAGATCGGCGCGCGCGACACGTTCGTCACGACCGCCCGCCGCGCTATTCCGCCGCGAGTGTACGGTGTGTAATAAAGTTTGGCTTCCACCCCGACGTCGCTTGTCAAAGTCAGTTCGAGCGTTTCGTCTCCGCGCAACGTCGGAACGCCGCGCAAAGGCTTCGGCTTGTCTGTGACCGCCGCATTCGACAATGCGAAAACGACGGGCGTTCCGTCGGGCGACGTAACGAAAACCTCTTCGGCGCATTCAACGCCGAGCGAATACAGATCGTCGTCGGGTTCGATCCTATTACCGAACCACAAATTAACGGGCATTCCGTTTTTCTGCCCTATGACATAGCTCGTTTCGCCGCTCGCGATATGGATAACGCCGTTGTCGGCTTTGATCATAGATATACCTCCGCGTCGGCGGTCATTCGATCCCGCAGTATTCCACTCCCGCGCGCCTTCCGAAAACGGAAGCGCCGCGACAGCGGCAAATGGGAACACACAGAATTATTCAAAATAATTTCGCCGTCAAATCCAACATAACTTTTTGCGGCAGTAAATGTCTGAAAAAGTTCAGCGCTTTATACTTTGCGCCGACGATATACATAGGCTTTCGGCACTTGTTGCAATACTTGAATATTTTGCGCGCGGCGGGGTCGAGCTTCATTCGCTTGTTCTCGCGCGAATCGATCTTCTGCGCGGATATCTTCGGTGCGTCGCCGTAGCGCTCGCCGCCGTCCGAGAACTTAACGCGATTTTCGGTAAAATTCGTCTTTATATCGCCCGGACAGATGGACGTGACGCGAATACCTTTATCTTTAAGTTCCATATACAGCCCGAAAGCCGCCATATTGATCGCCGCCTTGCTTGCGCAGTACATCGCGCGGTACGGCAATGCGAAAAGCGCGCACGCCGACGAAATAAACACGACCTTCCCGCCGTCGCCCATAAACCCAAGCGCCGCTCGCGCCGTTTCCAAAGCGCCCGTAAAATTGAGCGCCGTCTGTTTTTCTATCTCTTCGAGCGGCAACAGTTCGCTCGCGCCCGACAATCCGCCGCCGGCGCAGGCTATAACCGTGTCGATATGCCCGTACCTCGCCGCCGCCTCGTCGATCGCCGATCTCAACTGCGCAAAATCAGTCACGTCCGCAACTATATCGGGCGGCGTCGCACGCCGCGCTATTCCGACCACGTCGTCGCCCGCCGCACGGTAAAGTTCGCACAGCTTTTCGCCTATCCCGCTCGTCGAACCCGTTATGACTACGACCTGCTTATTTCTTTTCATCGTCGCTCTTTTCGGCAGGCTTCGCCTTTTTTGCGGTCGGTGTTTTTTTCGCATCGCCGTCGGCTTTAACGGTTTTACCCGTGCCGCCCGCCGTCTTTTCGATATTTGCGTCGCCGTCCGCTTTATCTGCTTTCGCCGTCGGCTTCGGCGCTTTTTCAGCCGTCGCGCCGACAGCGAGCAGTCTGTTTATAGCCGCCAAAAATTCGGGTTCGGTCTTGTACCCTTCGGCGATGAGCGCCTCGTTGTACAATACCGTCACGGTATCGTCGAACCGACTGTCGTCGGCGTTTTCGAGCGCGGAAATAACGGGGTGGTCGAGATTGACTTGAAGCACGCGCTCCGCCTTTACGCCGCCGCCCATCGCGTCCATAACGCGTTCCATTTCGAGCGACACGTCGCCTTTCGCCGCAAGGCAGACGGGGTACGATTTGAGCTTGTCCGTCGCGCACACCGACGCTTTGCCTTTCAGCTTCGACGCTATTTTATCGAGCAGTTGTTTGTGTCCGTCCGATACCTGCGGCGCGCCGTCCTTGCCCGACGCAATGTTTTCGAACTTATGCCCCGCATAGTCGTTCAACAGCCGCGCAATGAACTCGTCGACGGGTTCGGTGAAGTACAGTACGTCCTTACCCGCACTGCGCGCGCCCTCCAACTGCGGCAACATCGAGATCTTTTCGACGGTCTCGCCGCAACCGTAAAGTATGGGCGCTTTCTCATCGAGCTTTTCGATATACTCTTTGAACGTGACGAGCTTTTTCCGTGCGTCCGAATGATACAGAAGCAAGTCTTTGAGCTTGTCCTTGTTCGCGCCGAAGTTGTCGTATGCGCCGAACTTGAACGCTTTGGAAAACGCGCCGAAAATCTTTTCGTACTTTTCACGGTCGTTTTTAAGCAGCTTTTCGAATTCGGAAAGTATCTTCTTTTCAAGCCCGTTTGCGATGGCGCGCACCCGCCTGTCCTGTTGCAACGTTTCGCGCGAAATATTGAGCGCGAGGTCTGGCGTGTCCACCACGCCGCGAATAAATCCCAAGTATTCGGGGATAAGCTCCGCGCACTTGTCCATAATAAGCACGCCGTTGCAGTAAAGCTGTAACCCGCGCTTATAGTCCTTTGTGTAATAATCGTAAGACGGCTCGCTCGGCACGTACAACAGCGTAGTGTACGCGACCGCGCCCTCGACGCGCGACGAGATAGTAAGAAGCGGATCGCGGTAATCGCGGTACGTGCGCTTATAGAACTCGTCGAGTTCTTTGTCGCCGAGTTCGCTCTTCTGCTTTTTCCATACGGGCGTCATAGAGTTGAGCGTAGTCAGCTCGGACACCGAAATGTCGCCGCCCTCAGTCGGCGCTTTGGGCACTTCCATACGAATGGGATATTTGATATAGTCCGAATATTTTTTGATGAGCGACTTGATCGTTCCGACGTTTAGATATTGCGAATAGTTCTCTTCCCCGTCCGCCTTTATATACAGCGTTACCGTCGTTCCCGCTTCCGAGCGCTCGGACTTTTCGATCTCGAACCCATCGGTACCGTTCGACTCCCATTTGAACGCATCCGACGAACCGGCTTTGCGACTTACGACCGTCACTTTGTCGGCTACCATAAACGCCGAATAGAACCCAACGCCGAACTGACCGATGAGCTGTTCCGCGTCGGTCTCGCCGCGTTCTTTCTTGAACGCTTCCGTGCCGCTCGCCGCTATAACGCCGAGATTGTTTTCCAATTCTTCTGCGGTCATTCCGACGCCGTTGTCCGAAATCGACAGAACGCGCGCCTTTTCGTCCGCCGTTATTTCTATGTGAAATTCCGCGTCCAGCGAGCTGTCCGTAAGCGCCGCGAACCGCCGCTTGTCGAGCGCATCCGACGCATTCGAAATAAGCTCGCGTAAAAATATCTCGCGGTTGGTGTAAATCGAATTTACGACCAGATCGAGCAATTTTTTGGATTCCGCCCTAAACTCTTTCATAATGTAAACTCCTTATTTATAAATCTTTGTTTCGCAAATCATATTAGCACAATCGCCCGCCGTTGTCAACTTCCGCTCGCGCCGCCTTGCACCTTTCGAGCGCTTTTTCGACGAATGCGCTTTTTCCGTCGGTGTAAGCGTATCTATCGCCCGTCGATTGCGCGAGCGACGTTTTAAGCCGTTCGTACTCTCGCGCAAGATCGGGATCGCTTCGCAAACAGTCGCGGAAAAGAATGTAATCGTTCCACGTCGCGCCGCCGTAGCGCACTGCGTGAATAAAGTGCGTTTGCAACGTTCCGCCCGTATAGTAATCGCCGCACGCAAACAAAAGCCGCTCGATATTATCGTTAAGCCTGCGCAAACCAGGAAAAATGTTCCCACGTCCGTCTACCGCGTGACGGTAAAAAAATCCGTCCGCCGCAAGCCTTTCTTCATACGCCAAAACGTCAGACAGCCTGTCCGCGCCCACCGCTATATCTATGATCGGTTTGGCTTTTATCGTCGGAACGGCCGTACTCCCTATATGTTCGACCGCTCGCGCCGTCTTGCCCAAAATGCCGCGCAGGTGCGCCGCCGTTCGCGCCGCCTCGACCTCCCATTCCTTGTTATGGTCGCACAATGCGATACTTCCGCGCGCAAGTCCTATCATTGTCCTCTTCTCCCCAATCGTTCCGACCGAGTACGGCGGTCGTTTATCGCGCTCTTATAATCGAGCGTTCGCGCAACTTAATCTGCGCGCTCCATTCTTAAAAAATCGATAATTTCGCACAGGGAATCGACCTTTACGGTACAGCCCTCGAAACTCTGCGTCTTGGGCACGGCGCTGTCCACGCCTATGCACGCTATGCCCGCCGCCCGCGCCGACGCTATGCCGTTGTCCGAGTCCTCTATCGCCACGCACTCCGAAAGCGTCAGACCCGTCGCTTTTGCCGCCGCCGCGTAAATATCGGGAAACGGCTTTGCGCGCGCCACGTCGTCGCCGCAAACCATCCTGTCGAAATACCCTTCGATTTTGAGATGTTTAAGCACCGTCTCTACATAAAACCTGTCGGACGACGACGCGACCGACAGCGAATAATCGTTCGAACGAAGAAAATCCAACAGCTCGATAAGTCCGTCGGCGGGCGGAACGCTATCGGACACAATGCGCGACAGACAGAACTCGAAATTGAGCCGCGCAAGCTCCGCCGCCGTCGGAACGTTCTCTTTTCGGCTCGCGTCCAGCACCGACTGCCAAAACGCGCGCATTCCGCTGCCGCTGATATTGCCCTGTGCGGACGCGGTAAGTCCGTATCTTGCGAGAAGCTCTGCACGCCCCGCCGCGAATAACGGTTCGGAATCGAGCATAACTCCGTCCACATCGAAAATAACGGCTTTTATCATAACGTAAAAATTATATTACAACTCCGCCCGAAAGTAAAGCGAATTTATATTCTGCCGTTTTCCAACTCGATATTTTCAAAACCCCTTGACAAATCGCATATTATGCATTACAACGGCGAATAGTCCGCCGACCGTCGGCGTCATATGCGTGTTATCGCCGACAAATCGAGCGACAAAATAATCGGTACTGTCGCTTTTTGTTAAACTCACTTAATGGGCATATCCAGCCGCCGCAGTTTTTCGAAAAGTATATCCTCTTCCGTCGGCGCGTCCTCCGCCGCTTCTATGCGATCGCGCAGAGACAGCATTTTCTTGTCGGTATCGGCGATGACTTCGGCGCACTGTTTCAACTCCGCCGAGATCGAAGCCTGCTCGGGTATATTGTGCTTATATCGCATTCTGTGTTCCAAGCTCGCCCAAAAGTCCATAGCTATCGTGCGGATCTGGACCTCGACTTTGACTTCCTTTTTTCCGTCGGCGAAGAAAACCGGAATGCTCACTATCAAATGCAGACTGCGGTATCCATTCGGCTTGGGGTTGGCTATATAATCCTTTTTTTCGACAAGCGTCACGTCGTCCTGTGCGAGCAATGCGTCCGCTATCTTATACACGTCGTCTATATACGAGCAAATAACCCGAATCCCCGCGACGTCGTTCACGTGCTTTTCTATATTTTCCAAAGAGAACGGAACTCGATACTTTATGAGCTTTGCCGCTATGCTCTGCGTTCTTTTAAGGCGCGTATTGACCGATGCGATCGGATTGCGTTTATGCTGTAATTCGAACTCGGTGTTTAACACGTCGAACTTGGTGCGTATCTCTTTCAATGCGCACTCATACACCATCTGCATTTCTTTGTACTGTACCATCGACCACATCATATTTTTAGTCTGTCTGTACAGTTCGTCGGGCGCGAACGCCTCCGACAGCATCTCGGTCAGCACTTCGGGCGAGATGATGCCGTCATCGTCGTCGCCAAATAAGTTTTTCATTCGATCCTCCGTATCGTCGCAATAGCCGTATGGCGGCAATGCGCCGCTCTTTCCTTACGATTATACGCCTCAAACATTTGAATATCATTAAATCGACGTTAATTGTTTGTAAGAGGCTCAATTATTTTTGCGCGTCCGGTATTCCGACCGCACATTATTATTAAGCGACTCGTCGTTCCGTTCTTTGCTCTGCCCGACGTATTTGCGCTTGTTTCTACCCTGTCCGCTTTATAAATATGGTCGCGGTAACCAAAATGAAAGGCGGCAACCGCGCCGCCTTTACTTACATAATATTCATTTCTTTTAGTTTGGCTTTCACCGTCGCGAGCGCTTCCGTCGGATCGTCTATATCCGCAGTAGCTATCTCCATCGGGCAATACCCGTCGCCTTTGCGGTTGACTATACGCTCGGTCACCGTTCCGCATTCATACGATATACCGTGTTTTTCCAACACTTTCGCGCCGAGTACGGACAGCACTTCCGCGTATACGTTCTCTATCCCCGCATACACGAACAGCAACGCCGCCGCCTTGCCGACTACCTTGTCGGCGACCGAATATCCGTCGAGACTGCGACCGCTGTCGATAAGTTCGACCATAGGCTTCACGCCGCGACTGTCGCTTGTTATAGTCTCGCCGTTCTTGCACAGCGCTATTGTATGACCGCCGAGCGCGCTTTTCGCCAGTTCGAGATCGACGTTTATCACTCTTCGGTCTTTTCCTTTTTGTCACGGTCGAGAAGAAGTTTCAGTCCGATCACGACAGCGGGAACTATCACGGCTTGAAGCACGACCGCGAGCAGTCCCGTTTGAACCTGTTGCCACGCCGTTGCGCCGCTGAGGGGCGATACGCTTTGGAATATTGCGGCGACAGCCATAAACACGCAACGCCCGCCGACGATCGCAAACAGCGTTGCGGGGAACGCCATCCATACGTTTTTGTTAATAGATTTAGAGAACAATCCGCCGATCGCGCCGAACACGGCGAGTTCGACTATCATATACGGCAGACGCGCCGCGACAGGCATAGGATTTCCCGCCGCCGCAGTCACCAAAAAACTGACCGTCGGCGCGGCGATACCTATTCCGAGTCCCCACCATACGCCGAGCAAACATCCGCCGATAAGCACAGGCAGGTACATCGGGAGCCATTTCGCTCCGCCCGTTGCGCCCGCCGCCAGATGAACGAGTTGCGGCAACCCGACGGCAAGCGCGATCACGCCGAGCGTGACCGCGCCCTTGACAGTGAGGATCGCGCGTTTTGATAAATTCTTTTTTTGCAATACTTTTTCGAGCATTGTTACTTCCCTGCCGTTCCTTTATTTGACAACCGAGCATATTCGGCTGTTTTCCGTGTCCGCATCTTGCGACGCCGCCTTATTGCGGCTTTTTGACCTTTTTGAGATTCCAGATATTCTTCGCGTAGTCGTGTATCGAGCGATCGGACGAGAATATACCCGCCTGCGCGACATTGACGAGCGCCATTTTGTTCCAGCGCGCGCTGTCCTTATACGCCGCGTCCATACGCGCCGCCGCTTTTTCGTAGTCCTCGAGGTCGAGCAGACACATATACGGGTCGGCAACGTTGTAATGTCCTGCAATGAGATAGTCGGCAATGTCCGAAAAACTCTCGCCGTCGAACCCGACGCGCAGTCTGTCGACGACGCGCTTTATCTCGTCGTTGTGCGTATATATCGTCGACGAGTTATAACCCGCGCGCCAAGCGCGCTCTACCTCTTCGGTGCGCAATCCGAAAATGAATATGTTGTCGTCTCCGACACGTTCGCCTATCTCGACGTTAGCGCCGTCCCACGTGCCGAGCGTGACCGCGCCGTTTATCATAAACTTCATATTCGAAGTGCCGGACGCTTCCTTGCCTGCGAGCGAGATCTGTTCGCTGACCTCAGACGCGGGAATGAGATGTTCGGCTTGCGTTACGTTATAGTTCTCTACAAACATAACGTCCAGCTTCTTCTTTATTTTGGGGTTTTTCTGTATCTCGCGCGACAGACAGTTGATAAGCTGTATTATGCGCTTTGCGTGCATATAACTGCCTGCGGCCTTCGCGCCGAATATGAATGTCTGCGGCGTGACTTCCTTATTGGGATCGTCGGACAGTTCGAGATAGCAATGCACTATTTTGAGTACGTTGAGCAACTGACGCTTGTATTCGTGGAGCCGCTTTATCTGTGTGTCGAAACGCGATTCGGGGTTGAGCGCGAAGCCGGTCGTCTTTTTCACGTAGTCGGCGTAGTCGACCTTGTTCGCCTGTTTGATCTGTCCTATCTTTTCAAGCACGGCTTTATCGCTCGTGAACTTATTCAAATTGGACAATGTTTCCGGCTTGGTGTAGAAATCGCCGCCGATAAGCTCGGTAATGAGCGCCGCAAGACGGGGGTTGGACTGAACGAGCCATCTGCGGTGCGTAATGCCGTTGGTGACATTGGTAAACCTGTCGGGATATACCTCGTTGAAGTCGCTGAATATCGTCTGCTTGATTATATCGCTGTGAAGCGCCGACACGCCGTTGACCCTTTGCGAGCCGATGACGCACAGATTCGCCATTTTTACCTGATTGTTGTTTATGATCTGCATATTGGCGATTTTGCTGCCGTCGATATGCTTGCTGTCCATCTCTGCGACAAATCGGCGGTTGATCTCGCGCGTTATCGCATAGATACGGGGAAGCTCGGTCCTGAACGTGTTTTCGTCCCATTTTTCGAGCGCTTCCGCCATAACCGTATGGTTGGTATAATTGACGGTGCGGCAGGTGATGTCCCACGCGTCGTCCCACGACAGGTCGTGTTCGTCCATCAAAAGTCGCATAAGTTCGGGAATGGCGAGCGCGGGGTGCGTATCGTTAGCGTGAATGACCGCCTTTTCGGGCAAGTTCTTGACGTTGCGATACAGTCGCAAATGATCCTTGATTATGCTCTGCAACGACGCGCTGACGAGGAAGTATTCCTGCCTGAGCCTTAGCTGTTTGCCTTGACTGTGATCGTCGGACGGATACAGAACTTTTGTTATCAATTCGGCTTCGTTTTCGCGTTGCATCGCTTTTTCGTAGTCGCCCTGCGAGAACGAACGCATATCGAACTGCGTCGACGACGTGGCGGACCACAGTCTGAGTACGCTTACGCCCGCATTGTCGCCGTAGCCGGATATCATAACGTCGTAAGCGAGTGCGTCGATACTGTCGCAGTCGTTATAACGCACGTGCATTTTGCCGTCACGCTCCGTCTCCTCTACCCAGCCGCCGAAATTGACCGTAAAGCGCTTGTCGGAGCGCGGCATCATCCACACCTCGCCGCTCGGCAACCACATATCGGGAAGCTCGACCTGTTGTCCGTCGACTATGCGCTGACGGAACAATCCGTATTCGTAACGAATGGTAAAGCCCATTGCGGGATAATTGAGCGTCGCGAGACTGTCCATAAAGCAGGAAGCAAGCCGTCCGAGACCGCCGTTGCCCAGACCTGCGTCCGATTCGTGCTCGAAAATATTGTCCAGCGAGAATTTCATCTTTTTGAGACATTCCGCAAACTGATCGGTCAAACCCAAATTGAACAGGTTGTTTTTGAGCGACCGTCCGATAAGGAATTCCATACAAAGATAATACACCCGTTTATACTTGCCGTCTGCAATTCGCGCATTGTTCTCCTGCTTTTTTTGAAGAAGAAGGTCGCGCACGACGAGAGAAACCGCTTTATAAATCTGATCTTCTGTAGCGCGCTCGGGCGTGATCGCAAAGTAACGTGCAAGTTTGTCGAGTATAAGCTCCTGCACTTCATTGGTTGTCTTGTTCATATCTCCTCCGTAGCCGAAAAATATTGTCTCGTTCGAGACCGGTATTTATTGTAACGTTTAAGTAAATGCGAAAACGGCTCCCCGTCGCCGCATAGTTCGAAAATTTCGATTATTTGATGAGCGACGCGTACATATCGTTGTACTTGGCGGCCGACTTATTCCAAGAGAAATCGCACGCCATTCCGCGCTTTTGCAGTTTGCGCCAATCATCCTTATGATAGTAATACATCGACACGGCGCGCGTAATGGTTTTGTCCATAACGTCCGAATCGTATTCTTCGAACATAAAGCCGTTGCCGCCCGCGTTCTTCTCGCAATTTACTATCGAGTCGATAAGCCCGCCGGTAGCGCGCACGATAGGCACGGTGCCGAATCTACACGCGATCATCTGCGTGAGACCGCACGGCTCCGCCCACGACGGAATGAGGAACATATCCGCCGCCGCGAACAGTTTGAGCGCAAGATCGTGATTGTACGTGATTATGGCGCGTACTCTGCGCTCGTACATCTTCTGAATATGCGACAGATACCCCTCGATGTCGGGATCGCCCTGTCCGATTATGACGAGCTGAATGTTGGTGTCCAGAATATTGCCTTCGGGCGCGACTTTGTTTATCGACTTGCGAAGGATGTCGTAACCCTTGTGCGGGACCATACGCGCGACCATACCCACGAGCGGAATATCGGCGTCTTCGGGAAGCGACAGCATACGCTGCAACTCGACCTTGTTGCGAGTCTTTTCGTCGAGATTTTCCGCGCCGTAATTGCGGAAAAGCGACTGCGATGTTTCGGGATTATATTCGTCGGTGTCGATACCGTTGAGAATACCGACTATCTTGTCGCGGTGTTCGATAAGTATTCCGTCAAGTCCGCACGAAAATTCGGGAAGACGTATTTCGCGCGCGTACTGCGGCGACATAGTCGCAATAACGTCGCACGTCTCGATAGCGCCTTTGTCAAGATTGATACTGCCGTTGAATTCGACTATATGCAGATCTTCATCGCGAATGCCGAATACGTCGCCGGCGATAATGCCCGGATACACGCCCTGATAATTTATATTGTGGATCGTGAATACGTTCTTGATCTTTTCGTAGCCCGTGCGGTTTTTATATTCGAGCGCATAATAAATGGGAACGAGCGCTGTCAGATGGTCGTTCGATTGCAGAACGTCGGGGCGGAAATCGAGATAAGGTAAAAGTTCGAGCACCGCTTTGGAAAAGAACGCGAACCGCTCCGCATCGTCGTAATATCCGTAGAAGTTGGGACGCTTGAAGTAGTATTCGTTGTCGACGAAGTAGTACACAACTCCGTCGTGTTCGAGTTTGAAAAGTCCGCAATACTGATTGCGCCACGACAGTCCGACGGTGATGTTGCAAATGAACTCCATTTCGGACTTGTATCTGTACGCGACATCCTCGTACAGCGGAAGCATAACGCGCGCTTCCGTCTTTTTAGTCTTGTTGAGAGCGCGCGGCAGGGCGGTACATACCTCGCCCATTCCGCCGGTCGCCGCGAACGGTACCGCTTCGCTCGTTATAAATAGCACTTTGTTTACTCTGCTTTTTGCCATGTAGGCGCCTCCGATAGCGGCTTTTCGCCGCTTTATATTACCTAGCCTTTATTATTGCGATATGTTATTTAGTTTTTGCGGTTTTTCCCGCCGTCGGTTTTTTGGTTGCGGCTTTTCCGGCGCTTTCCGTCTTTTTCGTCGCGGCCTTGCCCGTCGCGGGTTTTTCCGTTGCCGCAGTCTTAGCCGCTTTGGGTTTTTTAGCCGTTTCGGGTTTCTTTTCCGCCGCAGGTTTCGCCGTCTCCGTCTTTACCGATTTTTCCGCCGCCTTTTTCTTTTTATTCGGGCAGTACAGGAGTATCGCGCCCATAGGCGGAATATTCACGGCGAGCGAATCGTCTTTGCCGTGACTTGCTATTTTTTCGGTCGCGATCTTTTCGTTCGACTGCGACCACTTGAATAGCTCGGTGCGCAAGATCTCGGTATACTCGCCCTCGTGCGCGCCGAAGCGGTAACCCTCGTGCATAACGGGCGCGAAGTTGATTATCGCGATCATTCTGTTTTCGTCGCTGTCGCGGCGCTCGTATACGAGAATATTCTGTTGGTAATCGTCGGCGACGAGCCACTCGAAGCCGCGCCAGTCGTAGTCTATCTCGTGCATTGCGGGATAGTCGCGGTATATGCCGTTTAGCGTCGACACAAACTTTTGCACGTCGGCGTGCGCGGGATAATCGAGAACGCTCCAATCGAGTTCTTTGGAGAAGTTCCATTCGTTGAACTGTCCTATTTCCGCGCCCATAAACAGCAGTTTTTTGCCGGGATGCGAGAACATATATACGAGGAAGTTCCTAAGTCCCGCAAACTTCATATCGTAGTCGCCGGGCATTTTATTGATTAGCGAACCTTTGCCGTACACAACCTCGTCGTGCGATATGGGCAGAACGAAGTTTTCGGTAAACGCGTAGATCATCGAGAACGTTATCGTGTTGTGGTGATACTTGCGGAAAACGGGATCGAGCTTGATATATGACAGCGTGTCGTTCATCCAACCCATATTCCACTTGAAGTTGAAGCCGAGTCCGCCCATATCGACAGGGCGCGAAACGCCGCCCCACGCCGTAGATTCTTCGGCGATCATAAGCGCTTTGGGGTACTTGGCGAACACCGCCGTATTGAGTCGGCGCATAAAATCGACAGCCTCCAAGTTCTCGTTGCCGCCGTAAACGTTGGGACGCCACTCGTATCTTCCGTAATCGAGGTACAGCATACTCGCTACAGCGTCGACGCGCAATCCGTCGATGTGGTACTTGTCCAACCAATAAAACGCGTTGGAAATAAGGAAGTTGCGCACTTCGTTTCTGCCGTAGTCAAAGCAACGCGTTCCCCACTCCTTATGCTCCATTCTGAGCGGATCGCTATGCTCGTACAGCGGGCCGCCGTCGAACTCGTACAATCCGTCGCCGTTCTTGGGGAAGTGTCCGGGCACCCAATCGAGAATGACCCCGATTCCGTGCGCGTGCATTTTGTCGACGAGGTACATAAAGTCTTCGGGCGTGCCGTAACGCGATGTCGGCGCGTAATACCCCGTGACCTGATATCCCCACGAGCCGTCGAACGGATACTCGGCAATGCCCATAAGCTCCAAGTGCGTGTACCCGAGCTTTACGAGATAATCGCACATTTCGTCGGCGAACTTGCGGTAGTCGAACGTGTTTCCGTCGGCGTACCTGCGCCACGACGCCATATGCGCCTCATAAATGCTCATCGGCGCGGAATACGGATCGCGCTTATTCTTTAAGTATTCGCCGTCCGTCCACTCGAAGTCGTCTATGCTTACGACTTTGGCGTTCGTACCCTCGAACGTCTCGCGATGGAATGCGAACGGATCGCATTTATATATAGGATAAGAGAAACCGTTCTCTATATAGAATTTGTAGTTGTCAAACAGTTTAACGCCCTTTACCGTCGCTTCCCAAATGCCCGCGTCGGTTATCTTGACCATACGGTCGGCGTTTACGTCCCAACCGTTGAAATCGCCGATAACGGAAATAGAAGTCGCCCGCGTCGACCAGACGCGGAATACAGCCGTTCCCGTCTCCTTGTCGAAATGGCACCCCAAATACTTGTAGGCGTCATACATATCCCCGTGATGATAAGCGTCAAACAGCTTGTCCATAAACCTCTCCCTTATTCGTATTAGGTGAGCCAACTCACACCTTTCGATTATACATCATTTGAGATAAAATATCAAGCCTTTTGAAAGATTTTAGACCCGAACATCGCAATGATTTTGCCGAATGTCGATACATAATATCGCAATATAAAGCAACCCGAATGCAAAAACCGACAAAAATATTAAAAGAGCGCCGATTCTGTAATCGACGCCCCGTAATTCAAATCGCCGCTATTTCTAACCGATGTCAGAAAAAGACTTCTTTTACAGTCATAACTCCGACGATTATGCCGGCTATTGCACATACAACATAAACGATTATCATTACGATGATAACAAGCGACGCAAAAATCGCGCAAAGAATAACGCAAACAAAGTACGCGGCGGCATACATCATAATAAGCCACCACGACAGTTCTTTGTAGCGGACTCTCCACAAAATCACGATGTCGGCTAACACCCCTCCGAGCAGTGGCATTAACAGAACTCCCGTTTTCCATATATTGCTCAAAAACACGCCGGACGACAGCTCGTCCGCCGACAGAGCTTTCCCATCGAGTCGTTTCAATTCGGTGAGCATATAAATTCCGAATCCGACAATACACAGTCCCAAAATAACAGAGAAAACCGTTACCCAAGCGTCGGAAAAACTGCCTACTGTGAATGCCAAATCTATTACGATAAGCATAACCCAGGTAAACGCGACGGTAAGACTGCCGAATAATGCGAAATTCGTTGTACGCATAAACGCGTCCGCCGCCAATACAACGTTAAAAACCGTCAAGTATACGGCGGTAACGACAGTATATACGCAAATACGTACTATATCGTTTTTATCCATTATCAACCCGTATTCGCCTAATACATAAGCGGACGAAATTTGTCAGTCGTCCGCCTATGTCAATGACATTCATTCTTGCAAATCCCTTCTGATTTTTTTCAGTTCTTCTACCTTTTCATTTTCCGCTCTTGCCGTATCCTGTTGTGCACTCGCGAGATCTCTCATCGCCTGCGCGGCAGCGGCAGCATTGTTGGCGCATTGCCTTGCATATTCCGCACGGGCGCGCGCTTGCTTTTCCATTTCTATGTTGTGTCGGGCCTTTTCCATCTCCATCCGCTTATTGTGTTCTTCTTGTCTCTTCGCCGCAAGCCGTCTATCCGCCTTCGCTTCTGCATTATTTATAGCATTATTGAATGATGCGCCCGTAGTCATCTGATCAATTACCTCATACAGAAGCTCATCTAGCACTTTCGGCGTAAGAAACGCAAGCGCCCACTTGCGGTATACCCCGTAATTCTCGTTGATTCCGTCCACATACTTTAACAATCCGTTATCCAGCGTGTCCAAACCCTTGTCGAAAATATCTGTCAGAAATATACCGCGAAGATATGTAGCGCTGTCTTTCGTCATATCTCCGCCCCTCTTGAATATCGCCTCTACTATTTTAACGGCAAGCGCTACGATCGGCCTTGTAAGAAGCCAATGAAGAAAGAATATCACCAAAGCGCCGCCGACCGCCAAAATAAACAGTGTGATGTCGAAACCGTTGTCGCCTATCGAGTTCAGAATAGTGCCAACGATAAAAAATAATAGCCAAATACCCGCCAAAGCGAATCTCCGACACTTGGCTATTTTCGGCAGATCATCTTCCGGATCGCGCATTTCACTATCTGCCTCGACGTCTGCTTGTGCGGTAGTACTGACTGCCTTTGCTTTTATACCGTAATTTGCAAGAATGTCGACTATGATCTGCGCGTCGTTGAAAACAAATGTTTCTTTCAGTCTGCCGCCGTGCGCTATGACGTAAAAGAGATTATCGCAATCGACTTCATCTCCAAGTTGTCTGCGTATTCCGTCGACAGCCGCACCGTCGAGCTTTTTCTTTTTTATCGTAACCGAACAATCGAGCTTGGCGCACCAGTTGTCACGTATTGCGCACGCGCTTTGCAGACTTTCCATTTCCGTATCAAACATTTTATCGTATGTGGCAACCGTATCCAATACTTTAAGCTGTTTACTGCGAAGTTGCGACGGAGAAAGCCCCCTGTCATCCAAAAAATCGTCTCTTCCCGCTATCTTCGGACGCAATGCGAGCGCCGCTTTGTGTTTATCGATTTCGTCGATAAGTCCGCTTTCTATATTATCGAGCGCTTTCAGCTGTTTTTCCATTTGCTCCTTTTCCGCCATTACGTATTCGTACTGCCGAGAAGCAATTTGCTTCCCTCTTTTACGTTCGTTAATGCCGTACCCGACAAACGAAAACTTAGCCCACAAATCCAGAAATCCCATAATTCGTTCTCCTTATGTATATACATATTATACTCCCAGTATACTGGGAATGTCAAGCACTTTTCCCACTTTTGTGGGAATATATAGGTATGGAATACCAAGAGACTTTCGGAGAGCGATTACGCGCGCTTAGGCAAGAACGCAATTTAGGGCAAATTGAGCTTGCCAAAAAACTCGATGTGGGAAAATCGATAATAAGTTTGTGGGAGCAGAACAAATGCGAGCCCACACTTTCCAAGCTCATTGTTATGGCGAAGTTTTTCGACGTATCGATAGATTATCTTGCCGGACTCGAAATGTAAGCGGCTCTCTCGTCAAGATTCGAAAAGGCGCAGGGAGTTTTCCGCACTGCGTTAAACACATTATGAATGTCACGGTTACCGAACATATCGATATTCGGACAAAAGCGCATACCGTAAAAATTGCCTGTCGAATCGTTTGACAAAGACAAATAAACCGAGTATAATATCCTTACCGTCGAGGTGTAGCGCAGTTGGTAGCGCGCACGGTTAGGGACCGTGAGGCCGCGAGTTCGAGTCTCGCCACTTCGACCAAAACGGGTTGCCGCAAGACAACCCGCTTTTTGTTGCCTGCGAGACTCGAACTCGTAAGAGCGCGAGCGTTGAGAAAACATACCTGTGGTATGTTTTCGGCGAGCGCGCGAGCGGCTGTGCCGCGAAGCGGGTGATTTTGCCAAGCAAAATCACATCGGTCTCGCCACTTCGACCAAAACGGGTTGCCGCAAGACAACCCGTTTTTTGTTGCCTGCGAGACTCGAACTCGTAAGAGCGCGAGCGTTGAGAAAACATACCTGTGGTATGTTTTCGGCGAGCGCGCGAGCGGCTGTGCCGCGAAGCGGGTGATTTTGCCAAGCAAAATCACATCGGTCTCGCCACTTCGACCAAAACGGGTTGCCGCAAGACAACCCGTTTTTTGTTGCCTGCGAGACTCGAACTCGTAAGAGCGCGAGCGGCTCAGACAACAGACAGGCGCAATATAAAAGCACGGCTGTCGAAAAGCCGTGCCGAACAAACGTTATATCTACCCGATCCCGCACTCGGTTCTTTTCAATCGTACTCGTTGAAATATCGCGGCAACGGACTTATAGTACCCGTCGTGTTTTCGAGCGTCAAAAAATCGAAGTCGACGTCCTCGACAAACTCGCGCGCCAAAAACTTGGCGACATTGAAATGCACGAAATTATATTCGTGGCTTTTGAGAATAACGGGCGTGGGAATATCCATAGCGCGGGTTATCTCGCAAACGTATTCGAAAAGCCGCGACGCGTCGAACGGTCCGTCCAGCGTGAGCATAAAGTTACGCGTAATTTTATCGCCGGATATCGTCTTTGCCCATATTCGCGGGAACACTTTCGCTTTCAGTTCTCTGTTTGCCGCCATCGGTCATCTCCTTGCGGTTTCATACTCATCCCGCTTATTAGAAGATAACACACATCGCGCCGCTTGTCAAGCGGGCGCGGTCGACCGCAGTATTACGAATTAAACGCTGAGCGTTCCGAATATCGCGGGGCAGTTAGCTTGAACTTGAACGGTAGCCGAAGTCGTCGCGGTGTTTACGACGTTGCCGTTAAAAACGTATGCTTTGAGTCCCGATCCGACATTGACATTGACCGTCGATCCCGTCGCATTGAACACACATACGAGTTTATTGCTTCCCGATGTGCGGGTAAACACAATAAGTCCGCCGCCGCTCTGCGCCTGATCGACGCTTCCGTAACAGAACGACGCGTTCTGCGATTTGTCGTAGGAGAAGAACACCGAGCTGTACGCTTTTCGCACGGCAATGACGCGCTTATAATGCGCTACCATATCGGCAAAATCGGCTTGGCGCGACCAATTGATCATATTGACCTTTGACGGCGATTTGAAAGAGTTATGGTTGCCGTACTTTGTTCTGCCCATTTCTTCGCCCGCAAGCATAAGGCTCATTCCGCTCGACATCAAATACGCGGACGACACCGTTTCGCACATCTTGACGAGGTGCGGCATCGGATTTTCATAATACAGCGGAGTTTCCTGCCCTTCTTTCTTTCCTATTAGCTGATCCCACAGCGGATAGTTGTCGTGTACCGACGCATACGCGACGTTGCGCGAACCCGCGCCCGTATACAATCCCGAACCGGACGTTCCCGCGCCGCCTTCCAACATTTTTATGACGCGCGCTTTGCTCTCGCCGCTGTCACCCTGTATCCAACCCGAACCCGGATCGTTATTGCCTCTCAGTCCGTCTCGGCCGTTGTCGTTAAACACCGCCACGCGCGAGTTGAGCGAAGACACATTACCGGAAAAATATATGAACTTTATAAGATTGTTATTGGCGTTCGACGTGTACTTTCCGCCGCCGGGATTTGCCGAACTCGTCGACGTTATGCGCTTGGTGTACGAATACGGCGGCTCGTTCGCTGCGGGGAATTCGCCTGTCCACGGCTCGCCGTACATAAGCAACTTTTTGCCGTTGCCGCCGTCGAGTTTATCGAGTTCTGCGCGAATAGTGTCTATCGTTATCTTGTCGTGGATACCCATAAGGTCGAAACGGAAACCGTCGATATGGTATTCCTGCGCCCAGTACAGAATGGACTCGACAAAGTATTTGCGCGTCATCGCGCGCTCGGACGCCGTGTCGTTACCGCAACCGGAAAGATTGCTGTCGGAACCGTCCGCATTTGTGCGGTGATAATAGTTGGGCACCGTATCGTTAAGCGCCTGCCCATCCGTCGAGAATGTGTGATTGTATACAACGTCCATAATGACGCCGATGCCCGCTTTGTGCAATGCCATAACCATCTGCTTGAACTCGGTGATGCGCACATTGCCGCGCGACGGATCGGTGGAATACGAGCCTTCGGGAATGTTGTAGTTTTGCGGATCGTAACCCCAGTTGAATAAATCCTTCGTATCGTCGGCGACTGAGGTTTCCCCCTCGTCGACGGTCGCGAAGTCGTAAACGGGGTTTAGATGCACATACGTTATGCCCAAGTCTTTCAGATAATTCACGCCCGTTTTAAGGTTAGTTCCGGGTACGGTGGTGTTCTCTTCGGTGAACGCGAGATATTTTCCCTTATATACCATTCCCGAATCGGGCGACATCGAAAAGTCCTGTACGTGCAACTCCCAAATTATGGGGGTATCCGCATTCAGCGGGTTTGTCGCGTAAAGATGCTTGTCGTTCTCCCACCCGTCGGGATCGGTATCGTCAAGATCGAGCACCATTGCCCGTTCGCCGTTCGCGCCGCACGCAGTAGCATACGGGTCGATGGTCTCTGTCAACGCACCGGGATTGCTCACGACGTAAGTATAATACTTGCCGCGAATATTATCGTCCGTTTCGTATATCCATACGCCGCCCCAGCTTGCGCCGGCAGGAACGAATTTCGACATTTTCTCGGTAGCGATCGCCTCGCCGCCCGTACCCGCGTCGTACAGCTTTATCGAAACTTCGGATGCGAAAGGCGCCCACAGTCTGAACACAGTCTTTCCGTTCTCGAACGAAAGTCCGAGATTTTGGTTTTGAGTGTCCGCGCTTTCGAACGTCGATATAAAGTCCGCATCGTCTATGAACGCCGACTTCGAAACGCTGGCACCCGTATTAATGCCCTCTATTTTGAGCAGATAGTCGGCTGAGAAATCGAAAGCCGAGCCTGTCAGTTTTGTAAATACGGCAGTACCAGAAAACGTTGTTGCACCCGGCGCGGCAGTTGCTCTGTCGACTTCCTTATTGCCGTCGTACAGTATAACCACCGTTTGGTTTGTTATGGGGTTTGTCGCCTCGAACGCGACCGTTGCGCCGCTCGCGTCTTTTTTCGTAAATCGCGCTAAGGTAACTTTTTCCAATGCCATCTTCGCACCTTCGACGTCGGTGTGTCCCACCGAATCTTTCCTTATATAGTATACATCGGCGTGGTTGTTGCTGTCAAACGCTTGGGATATATCGACGAATACATCCGAGCCTTCTTTTTCGTACTTATCCCAAAAACTGCCGGAACCGTCCTTAGGCGCGCATATCAACAGTCCGATTTTTTTTCCGCTTTTGAACTGATTGATCTCCCTTTCGGTAAAAGTTGCCTCGATAACGCGCGCGGTGTTCGTCACCTCGTTCCCGTTGTCGGTGTAAGTCTTTTTTAACTGTTCGCCATCTTTCGGAGTCGCGCTCAACGTATACCCCGTTCCGGAACCGCCATCGACCCAGATCCAGCCGCCGAGCGACGCATACTGCTGTTCGGGGTCATACACGTGTATAGTGACGGTACCTGCGCCCTCCGCCTTGACCGACGGAATTTTGAACGCGCACAGCGCGACGACCGCCGCGACGACAAAAACCGCCGCCGCCGTTATTATCGATATTCTTCTCGCCCTTACGGCGTTCGTTCTCTCTTTATTCATCACCGTTTTCCCTATTCCCTATTTCAGTTGCAAGTGCCGTCGTTTTTGCCGACGTACTTGCCGCGCCAATCGGCGGACGATCCGATGGTCTTTGTTATCGAACTTCCGCCGCTCGCCGTCGCGCTCCAAGTGAAAGTTCCTATGCTTCCCGTACCTAATGTGACCGTACCCGCATTGTAAGCGACAAGTCCGCCGAACTCGAAACCGCTGCTCGTATTGCCGTTGCCGTCGGTCGTATCTTTATAGTTGTCGAGCATTACGAGCATATTCAGTGTTTCGTAAGAATTGTTCGATACTACTCCGCCCGCGCGGTTGACCGACACTATACCCCCCGCTGTGCGCACGTTGTTATAGTATCCGCCGATGACCATTCCCTTTTTGCTTTCGTCGTAGTATTCCCAATGCGAAGCCGAACCTTTGATCGTGAGCGACTTGACCTTGTTCGCGGTCACCCTGCCGCCGTTGCAGTTTTCCAAAACCACGCCGGCCATTTCATAGCACGCCTGACTCGCAAGCCCGGTGTCCACCTGTGTGAACGTGCCGGAAACTTCGCAACCGGTGACAGTGCCGTAGTTGTGCGAGCATATGCCGCTCACCTCACCGCCCGACGCCGAGTATTGGGCATTCGTAACAGTAATGCCGCTTATGGTGCCGTAATTGCGGTAAGCCACCGTAGCTATCTTCGCGCCGAGCGGGAAGTTGGGTGCTTGCAGACGATTGGTTATTTCGGGCGACTCGAACGTCATATTCTTGACGGTCGAGCCTTGTACAATATAATCGAACAGCGCCCAATATCCGCCGTCGTAAACGACGCGCATATTTTTCAATTTCTTGCCGTTGCCGTCAAGCACGCCGCAGAACGGCTTGCTCAGCGTATAAATATTAGACGTATCTTCCGTCGCCGCGACCGCATTATAATCGATGTCGGCGTTTATTTTATAATGGTTTATGGGTGTACCCGCCGCCGTCTTTTTATGTTCGGCATAACGCGCCTCATAGAAATCGATCGCGCGCAGTTCGAACGCGTTATTGATAAGGTAGGGTGACGTCGCCGTCCCCTCGCCCGTCAGATAGGGTATGTCCGCCTCTATGATCTCCGCGTCGGCAATCTCGCTCTGACCGGACAAAGCGTATACGCCGTAAACTATGTTGCGATCGGCAAGGTCTACGGATGTTGCGGTAGTGATCGTCACGTTGCGATTGAGATCGATCACGCGGTAACCCGACGCACCGCCTATCGGTTGCCAGCTAAGCACGCCGTTTTCGATCGTATATCCGTCGATCTGCGGCATAGCGAGCTTGGTGTGCGCGCTGTTGACGGCGCACGATACGACGGGACTGTTCCGCAAATAATCCCCGTCGCCTACGGCCGATATTTCTATATTGTGTCCGCCTATATAGTCGGAGATGTCGAGTTTGTTGGAATGCCAATACCCGTCGGTGCCGTCCGTCTGTACGGCGCCGTCGACTTTGAGCAAATATTTATCGTTGGGCGTATTACCTTTCCATTCGAGTATACCGTTCTCGAACGATACTATCTCCGGGCTTTTCAAGTCAACCCCCTTTACCTTGTAAGTTAATTGTGCGGGTGCGGAGTCGGGTCGTCTGTCCGCTTGTGCAATGACGGTTATATGTATGTCCTCGCCTGCGACAAGCCGATAATCGCTCTCCGTGAGGAGATTGATCTTCGCCTTGCCTTCGATAACCGTATGGAAATCTCCGCAGGTAAAGTCATACCGTTGCGCACCGACGGGAGTAGTCCACGATACGATAAAACCGTCAATACCCTCTCCGGGTTCGTTGAACGTGACGGCGCCTACGATGATTCCGTCGAGAGTGATGTCGCTTCCTCCGCCGTTTCCGTTGCCGTCACCCGTTCCAGACTTGGAACAAGCGGCAAAACAGAATACGCTTAAAGCCAACACCGCCAATACAGCAAATATTCCACTTAACCGTTTTCTCATCATTTCCTCTATCCCGACGGTTCAGCCGTTACGAAATTTCGCACAACAAAACCGCTATAGAATAATATTCTAGCATATCGCAAGCGATGTGTCAATACTTTTCCGAATTTTTGCGGACATTACGCCTAAACGCAGGCTTTATCCGTCACCGCAAAACGGCGACAGACCGAATAGCCCTGCCGCCGCCGTAACCGTTCTATTCCCACTCGATGGTTGCGGGGGGTTTGCTGGTTATGTCGTACACAACGCGGTTGACGTGTTTCACCTCGTTGACTATCCTGTCCGAAATGCTTTGCAATACGTCGAACGGGATCTTCGCCCAGTCGGCGGTCATTCCGTCGACGCTCGTGACGGCGCGCAAGCCGACCGTGTAATCGTAAGTGCGCTCGTCGCCCATTACGCCCACCGTCCGAACATCCGTAAGCACCGCGAAATACTGCCATATCTCGCGGTCGAGTCCCGCCTTAGCTATCTCGTCGCGGAACACATAGTCCGCTTCGCGCAGAATGCCGAGTTTGTTCTCGTCAATGTCGCCGATGACGCGTATAGCAAGTCCCGGACCGGGAAAAGGCTGCCGCATTACGATATTTTCGGGCAATCCGAGTTCGAAACCGAGCCGGCGCACCTCGTCCTTGAAAAGCAATCTCAACGGCTCGACAAGTTCTTTGAAATCTACCACGTCAGGCAGTCCGCCGACGTTGTGGTGACTCTTTATCTTTGCCGAATGGTTAAGTCCGCTCTCTATAACGTCGGGATAGATAGTTCCTTGAACGAGATAATCGACCGTACCTATCTTTTTCGCCTCTTCCTCGAATACGCGAATAAACTCTTCGCCGATGATCTTGCGCTTTCTTTCGGGTTCGGTCACGCCTTTGAGCTTGTCCAAAAACCGCTTGCTCGCGTCGACGGCGACCAGGTTCATACCTTGCTCGTCGCGGAACACGCGCACGACCTCTTCCGCTTCGCCTTTGCGGAGCAAGCCGTGATCGACGAATATGCAGGTCAGGTTTTTGCAAGCGCGGTGTACGAGCGTCGCCGCGACCGCCGAATCAACGCCGCCCGAAAGCGCGCACAATATTTTTTTATCTCCTACTTTCTCTTTCAGTTGCGCGACGGTGCGTTCGACGTATCCTTTCATCGTCCACTCGCCCGACGCGCCGCAAACGCCGTAAAGGAAGTTTTTGAGCAATTTGAACCCCTCTTCGGTGTGCATAACTTCGGGGTGGAACTGCACTCCGTACAGTTTTTTATCGGCATTCTCCATAGCCGCGACGGGACAGGTCTCCGTCGTCGCCGTTACGTCGAATCCGTTCGGCAGTTTTTCTACGTATACGGTATGGCTCATCCAGCACGTGGACTTAGCCTTTACACCCTTGAAGATCGCCGATTTTTTGTCTTTGACTTCGAGCGTGCGCTTACCGTACTCGCGCGGGCCGTTGCCGACCGCGCCGCCGAGCGTTCCCGCTATAAGCTGACAGCCGTAGCAAATGCCGAGAACGGGTATGCCCGTATCGAATACGGTTTTATTGATTCTCGGCGCGCTTTCATCATTGAACGACGCAGGCCCGCCGGTAAAGATCAATCCGATCGGGTTCGTCTCTTTGATTTTTTCTTCTATCTTTTCGAAAGAAATAAGCTCGCAATAGACGTTTGCTTCGCGCACCCGCCGTGCAATGAGTTGATTGTACTGTCCGCCGAAATCGACGACCAAAACCGTTTGAGCCATATTGATCTCCTTTGTTTTATTCCCGACTCTGTCAGTCCGCCGATGCTTCGCCGGCGTGCTTGCCCAGTCCCAGCATTTTCGCACGCGCGCGCATACGGTCGGTAGCGTCCAGAATCCGCTTTCTTATGCGCAAACTCTTGGGCGTAACTTCGAGTATTTCGTCGTCCGCCAAAAATTCGATGCAATCTTCGAGCGTCATTCTGAGCGGTGTTATCAGTCTGAGCGCGTCGTCGCTTCCGCTGCTGCGCGTATTGGTAAGGTGTTTCTTTTTGCACACGTTGACGACTATATCGTCGCCGCGCGGATTAAGTCCCACAACCATACCGCCGTACACCGGCACGCCCGCGCCGATAAACAGCGTTCCGCGCTCCTGCGCGTTGAAAAGCCCGTAAACTATCGAGTCGCCCTGCTCGTGCGCTATGAGCGAACCGAACTCGCGGCGGTTTATCTCGCCCTTGTACGGCTCATAGTCGAAAAACACGCTCGACATTATGCCCTCGCCTTTCGTGTCGGTGAGAAGCTCGCTTTGATACCCGAACAATCCGCGCGCGGGTACTTTGAAGTTCATTTTTATGCGACTGCCGTGCGGAGTCATATCGATAAGCTCGCCCTTGCGGTTGCCCATCTTGCTCATCACCGTGCCGACGCAGGTTTCGGGCACGTCGATAAACACGCTGTCCATAGGCTCGCTCTTTACCCCGTCGATATTCTTTATAAGGACTTTGGGCATACTGACCGCGAACTCGTATCCGTCGCGCCGCATTGTTTCTATCAATATCGACAGGTGCATCTCGCCCCTGCCGCACACTACGAAGCTGTCCGCAGTCGCGCCGTCGCTCACGCGCAAGCTGAGATCCTTTACGGCTTCCTTGTACAGTCTGTCGCGCAGGTGGCGGCTCGTCACGTATTTTCCCTCGCGCCCCGCCAGCGGAGAATCGTTTACCATAAACGTCATTTCGACGCTCGGCTCGGCGATTTTCACGAACTCGATGGGCGCAGGGTCGGATTCCGTACATACGGTGTCGCCTATCATCACGCCCTCTATACCCGATACGCACACGATGTCGCCCACTGACGCGCTCTGCGCCGGAACGCGTTTTATTCCGTCATAGGTAAAAAGACTTACGACCTTGCTCCTGACGTTCTTGCTTTTGTCGTGGTAATTGGTAAGAACGACGGGATCGCCGACGGCGAGATTGCCCGACGTGATCTTTCCGACGGCGAGCTTGCCGACATAATCGTTATGCTCCGCCGACGATACCAGCATTTTGAACGGCGCGTCGCCGTCGCCGTCGGGCGGCGCGATGTGTTCGATTATAGTCTGGAACAGCGGCTGCATATTGCGTCCGCGCTCTGTAATCAGCTTCGACGCAACGCCGTCGCGCGCCGATGCGAACACGAACGGACTGTTAAGCTGTTCTTCGCTCGCGTCGAGATCGAGAAACAGTTCGAGAATTTCGTCGACGACCTCTTTGAGCCGCGCGTCCGGTCGGTCGATCTTATTGACGACGACTATTATTTTCAGTCCGAGCGCAAGCGCGCGTTCCAAAACGAACCGAGTCTGCGGCATAGGGCCTTCGTAAGCGTCGACGACCAGCAGCGCCCCGTCGACCATTTTAAGCACGCGCTCCACCTCGCCGCCGAAATCGGCGTGTCCCGGTGTGTCGACAATGTTTATCTTGAACCCGTCGTACATACACGACGCGTTTTTCGACAGAATGGTAATGCCGCGCTCGCGTTCGAGCGCGTTGCTGTCCATTACCCTGTCGACGACCGACTGGTTGTCGCGGAAAACATTGCCCTGTTTGAGCAACTCGTTGACGAGCGACGTCTTTCCGTGATCGACGTGCGCTATTATTGCTACGTTCCTTATTTTATTACGATCCATATTTTTGCCTTTGTCAAGGATTTACGCCGATTGGCCGACTTCGCCGACCGCTTGTAAATTCACATAAGAATCATAATACTTTTCACGCCAAAAGTCAACCGTAATCAACCGCTTATACAGAGTTGGAAATTCGCATATGAAGTCAACGTAATTTCTATGGTATAATTGCTCGCCGGATACGCCGTAAACTTTATATACGGATTATCTTTAGGAACGATTGATCCGAACTTCAATAAGAACGGCTTTTCGTTTTGTATTTGAGACTCCTTAGTTTCATACGGCACAATATTCTTTTCGTTATTCTCATCATCGATTACAATGTCGCTTTGGGACAGGATTATGCGATATTAAAAATACATCGGAGGAAAAATGCTCTGTCCCATATGTTCTGATATAATATGAATATGCCTTGCCGCTGTGATAATACTCGCATTCGTTTATGAATAATTCTATCGGTATTATCCTGTACAGCCAGTCGCTGTTAAACACGAAATCATCGGTCGGCATCCTCTCTATGTAATCGATAACGGTCGGCTCGGCGTCATTTCCTGTCAGATCCGCGCCTTCGAGTATGTCGGTATCCGATAATTCGGCGCACTTCGATTCTATCGACGCGGGGTCGAAAACCTCTTCCGCTTTTGCTTTCTGCATAGGAGCGGCGAAAACCGCCGCACAGCAAATAAACGCGACCAAAACGGACAATATCAAAAGGCTTGTCCTTTTCTTGGAATTCGACATTTCTCACCACTTCCTTTGTTTTAATTGTTATTTCACTATCGTTTTTACGGTATGATTTTTACTATAACATAGGTCTTATCGATTTTGTTGAAATTATCGCCGTTATACGGGTCTATATACGACTGCCACATGACGTCATAGAATACTTTATACGTGCCTATTTCGGACACGGGCAAAGTAGTCGAACCGTTTATAGTGTAATTCATTGGGTTAATCACTTTTGCATAATGAAAAAATCCTCTTCCCAATACATCCTTTGCTACGATTTGTCCGTTATATTTAACTTGCATATACGGGTGATGCGGCTGTCCGTCATATTTATACGTGTATTCCGTTTCCCCGTCTTTGTCCGTAACGGAAATCGCGCCCATAGGGTCAAACGACACTTCGGCGTCAACAGGCTTAGGCTTTATAACAACAATAAGGATTGACGGGTCAACAAACGCCGACATTTTCTCGCCTAATTTATGCGTTCCTATTTCATCACCTTTTATAACGTACTGTGCGCCACTGATTTGGGAACCATCGCTTAAAAGATAAGTAACTTTGAAAAAATACGTTTTATTTTCATCACACTCAAAAACTACGCCTCTTTTTTCCCCGTATAGCACCTCGTAAACACCGGCTTCTCCGCCGTCAAATACTGCCTTGTCTTTCAGAACAGGTGCATCATTGGGCTTTTCGTCGCACCCGACAAGGGCGACCGATACCGCTATCGCCGCCAATACGGCTATCATTAAAGCCGCGAATCGTTTCATTTCCCCACCCCCATAAATTTCGGTTCGAATTTGTACGGTTGAAACATTGTTTATATCCGTTTAAGTACTTATATCATTATATGAAAGGTTATTCTCTGTCGTGAGCATACCACGATATTAGAGCGAGTAAATGTCAGTCAGACGCGAGTAGGTGCGAAGCTCGAACCGCCGATTTCCTTCACGTGCTCGGGCGTGCCGTTTCGAGAAATAATTTTTGGGGCTATAAGCCCCGAACGCCACGACAAATAATCACGTGATTACCGTGATTTTGCTTATTATATCACGGTAAATATCGCAAGTCAAGGGCTTTAATAAAATTCACGTCGACACGCCGGCGGGTTTCGGCGATTTTCAACAAAGATTTCTTTTTCGATAAGGGCGCGCAAGCACGCAATTCCGTGATTTTTATCTATTATTTTTTATCTGTTATTTATTATTTTAGGCGGCTCGCCGCCGCATTTTCTATTCCGACCGCAATGCGTCGACGGGGTCTTTCTTTGCGGCTATCTGCGCGGGGATGAGTCCGGAGACGAGGGTCAGGATTATGCTGAGCGCTACCATAATGAGCGCCGTCGTTACGGGCAGAGCGGCGATGGTGTACACGCCGAACGCCGCGCCGAGCGCCGCGTTGAGTATGAGCTGAATTATGTATGTGACAGCCACGCCTATCACTCCCGAAATGCCGCCGATGATAAACGTTTCGGCATTGAACAGCGCCGATACGTCGCGCTTCCTGCCGCCCAAACTTCTGATAACGCCTATTTCTTTTATCCGTTCGATAACCGACACGTAAGTGATAATCGCTATCATAACGGTGGACACCACGAGCGACAGCGCCGTGAACGCGATGAGCGCTATCGTCACTATCTCTATCATATCGTTGATAAGGCTTATGACGATCGCGAGGTTGTCGGCGTATATTATATCGGCGCGGTCGGACTTGGCTATCGTCTTGTCCCCGACGACCAGATCCTTGTCCTCGTTCCACTGCGATATGTAACTCGTCACATCGTCCTTATAATCGAAGTTGGTCGGATATATGGAAATACTGTCGGGAACGTTTACTCCGCCCACTTCGCGCAATGTCAACGTGTAATAGTTGGGCAGGTCTTGCCCCATCATCGATCCGAATATCGCGTTCAGGCTCGCCTGCGTGCCGACGAGTCCGGTCTCGACGTAGTATTCGCCTTCGAATCGGTAATCGTAGCCGTATGTGATCCCGTAGTTTATAGGTCCGTTTTCGGTAGTGACCGTCGTGCTTGTAATATTGTCGAGCTCGTTAGCGACAATGTGATTTACGATCTCCGATTGGGCGTTGCGCCGAAGCACCTCATCGACGAGCGCGCCCGTATAATAAAAGCCGCGATTGAGACAGCCGAACGATATTTCCTTTTTGGGACGGAGTATCGCCGTTATTTTAAGGTCGATACCGCCCGTCCATTCCTCGCCCTCGTATGCGCTGTACGTGAACGGATTGATCTGCGACATCGGGCCGACCGTTTTCGTGAAAACCGTGTCATTGGGATAGTATGTAAACTTTTTGCCCAGCAACTCGTCATACGAGAATTTATCCTTCCACAGCGATTCGTCGAACCTGTCCTCGTTGAGCTTGCGGTAGCAAAGATTGAAAAATTCGTTCTGAGTGTAGTACCCGAACTGCGCGAGCATAAGATCGGTCAGCGCCGTATCCTCGTTTACCACTATCATAATTTCGTCGGCGGCGGTCGCGACCTTGCTCGTCGCGGGGTCGGAAATTATGTCGTACTGCGACAGTATGAAATCGGCGTTGTCGGGCGCTTGTTTGAAACTGCTCGAAACAAGTCCGATGTATTGGGCGAAATCCGAATATTCCGTTTTCGCGAGCATCGACAGATAGATCTGCGTCGCCGCCGACAGCGAAGTGCGCCGCGCGCCCGTCTCGTATACGAAATCGGTGTACAGATTGTTGGAAAGATTTATGCCGTAATAGGTCGCGATCGCCGCATAATACTCCTTAGGCATTTGCTTGACGAAATCGACGTAGTCTTGCGTGATGTCGTTTGTTATGCGCATTGTGCCGAGCTGTCCCGAATTGCTTATAAGGGTCTCGATCATCTTGTCGGCGTTGACATATCCGTCCTCTACCGAATCCTTTAACGCGCCCGCCTTGTCACCCATACTCGCACTGCCGAGCATCGCGTTGAGGTCGAACGTCTCCGCGCTTATGGTGACGGGGTTGCCCGACAGCATATCGTCCTGCATATCGTGTATGTAATCTTGCACGCCGCTCGACACGGCAAGCACCGTCGCCACGCCGATAATACCGATCGAGCCTGCGAAACACACGAGTACCGTGCGCTTTATCTTGGATAGCAGATTTTTTGCTGACAGCTTGAACGCGCTCCAAACGGACAGCTTCGCCTTTTTTGTCGGCTGTTTCTTTTTGGACGAGTCGACATTCTGCTCTGTCTCGTCGGCGTCCGTCGCTTTGGCACGCACGGTATCGGGATCGCCCGCGATATACGGATCGGAATCGGAAATTACGTCGCCGTCGAGCAGTTTGATTATCCTCGTGGAATATTTCTCGGCGAGTTCGGGATTGTGAGTGACCATTATGACGAGGCACTCTTTGGAGATCTCGGAAATAAGCTCCATTATCTGCACCGACGTTTCGCTGTCGAGTGCGCCCGTCGGCTCGTCCGCAAGCAGTATTTCGGGATTGTTGACGAGCGCGCGCGCTATCGCGACTCGTTGCATCTGCCCGCCCGAAAGCTGATTCGGCTTTTTATTGTACTGACCGGCAAGCCCCACCTTGTCGAGCGCTTCGTGCGCGCGGCGGATCCGCTCGGCGCGGTCGATGCCCGAAATATTGAGCGCCAGCTCTACGTTCTCGGACACGCTCTGGTGCGGAATGAGGTTGTACGACTGAAAAACAAAGCCGATGCGGTGGTTGCGGTACGTATCCCAATCGCGGTCGGTATAGTTCTTCGTGCTGACACCGTCGATAAACAGCTCGCCGCCCGTATAGTGGTCGAGTCCGCCGATAATATTGAGCAACGTCGTTTTACCGCAACCCGACGGACCGAGTACCGAAACAAACTCGCTCTCGCGGAAAGCGAGCGATACGCCTTTGAGCGCGTGCACGGGTTCTCCGCCGACTATGTAGTCCTTTACGATATTTTTAAGTTCGAGCATTGTTGCTTTCTCCTTGCGACTTTTCCCTAATATGCCGTATTACTGTATTTTACAATTTTTTCGCCGATTTGTAAACAATTTCGACGCACGCACCGACATTCCTAATCTGCATTTAATGTTGCGGACGGATATTAAACCGCGCGATAACGCATAATACATTCGATACATCATATTCGAAAAGGAGTAAACTATGAGCATAAAACAAAGTATGCGCTCGCTGTTGGATAAGGTCTGCGGCTGTAAGCGCGATAAAAAACCCGACTGCGGTTGCGGCGACGGCAATTGCGACTGCGGCAAGACCAAATGCCGCTCGACAGACGCGGAGATCTCTGCCGAAGAGGTCGTGACCGAAGAGATCTTCCCCGAAGGCAAACACGCTCGTATCGATAAACAGGCGAATGCGGACAAAACCCGCCGCGCCGCGTCAAAATCGAACGCCGCCGCTCACGCCGCGAACAGAAAGATCATTCACGGCGAATCGCCCGTCAAACCGACCGCGTCCCGTCGCAAGACACGCCCGACCAACAACGACTATAAAATGATAGATCCGACGAACGACTCGGCGGATACGAGCAAAAGCTGATCGATATAACAAGCGCCGCTGTCAAGCGGCGCTTTGTTTTGATAGGAATTGTCTTGCTTTTATGCCTCTTTCGACGCTTTGACTACTTCTTAATGGGGTATACGTATAGACGGTTTACTTCCTCCGCCGTCGGAATGCTCTCCGCTGCTCCGCGCTTCATCACACACAGCGCCGCCGCCCGCGCCGCAAACGCGCACGCTTCGCGGAACGAATACATACCTATATGAGGATATGTCAGTGCGAGCGCGCCGACGAAAGTATCGCCCGCGCCCGTCGTGTCGGCGGCAGCCACTTTGTATGCGGGGATATGTCCCCTTATATACCCGTTGTCGGACAGCACCGCGCCCTTGTCGCCGAGAGTTATCACGACATACGGCACTCCCAGACCGTGCAATTTTTGCACGGCCTCCCACCGCGAGCTTTCATCGTTCGGTCTTATCCCCGTAAGCTCCTGTGCTTCTATCTCGTTAGGCACGATCACGTCGACGTTGTAAAACATATCGTCGGGCAGTGACTTGGCGGGCGCGGGATTGAGTATGGTCGTCATTCCCAACATCCGCGCTTTTCTGAGCGCATACGCCACTACATACAGCGGAACTTCGAGCTGGCAGAGCAGAGTATCTTCGCCTGTCGCGCCTTCGAGCGCTTCGTCGACATCCGTTTTGGACAAGCCGGAATTGGCGCCGCTATACGTCATTATGCGGTTGTCCTTATCGGTCACGGTGACTATCGCCGTACCCGTCGCGCGATTGACCTGACGCACGAACTCGGTGTCGACGCCGAACGCGTTAAGCCGCGCTATAAGTTCCGCGCCGATCGCGTCGTTGCCCACGCGCCCTATCATTTTGACCGATTTCTTCCCCTCGCCCGCGCCGCTAAGTCTTGCGATGGCTACCGCTTGGTTGGCGCCTTTGCCGCCGAGACCTGTCTGGCACCCGTCCGCAGATACGGTCTCGCCTTTTTTGGGCAAGCGTTCGAGTTCGAGCGAAATATCGTGATTGATACTGCCGAGAACGTATATCATAGCGTTTTCTCCGCGACCTCGCTTGCGTTTTCACGCTCCGCGTCCGTACCGCCCGCCGCAACGGCGTCGGTCTTATCTTCGACTGCGGCGACTTCTTCCATTGCCGTTCCGTCCGCGTCCGCAATCGCCGCTTTCGCGTTATTGACCTTTTTGCGCTGTTCCGCCGCTATTTTTTCCATAGCTTCGCGCTGTGAGCCCGTCGGTGACTTGATCGAGAACGCGATATTCGTCAAGTGGTCGGCTATACGTTCGAGCGACGTGATTATCGAATAGAAATGCGTCCCCGTCTCCACCGAACAACCGCCGCTGTTGAGACGCTTGATATGGTTTATTCCGAGTACGCGCTTGGTCATATCCACTTCGTCTTCGCGCGCCGCAAAATCGGACAGCTTACCGACCGCGTTGTTCTCGAAAATGTACATCGCCTCGTCGAACATCGCCATCACTTTGTCGTACATATCTTCGAGCTCGATGAGCGCGTCGTCGGTGAATTTGCATTCGCCGTCAATCATTTCCCGCGCGTCGTCTATAAAGTTCTTCGCATAGTCGGCAATACGCTCGATGTCGGAGACGACGTGGAACATCGAGCCGACAAACTTTTCGTCCTTGCGGCTGAGCGATTGCGACGACAGCTTTATCAGGTAGTTCGTCATACCTTTATTTATATAGTTTATACGCTGTTCGTCTTTTTCCACCGCGTTCAACTCGGACACGTCGAGCCTCAACACTGCGTTCATAGAACGGCGCAGATTTTCCTTAGCCATTTCGCCCATATGGTCGACTTCGCGCTTGACCTGCGCGACGGCTATCTGCGGAGTTTGCAAGAACCGCTCGTCGATAAAGTACATATGCGGCTCGTCGTCCTTTTCGCTCGGCTTTTCGCGAACTACCGCCGTCGCAAATTTGGTGAGCGGTTTTATGAACGGCAACAACACCGCCGTTGTAAGCACGTTGAATATTACGTGGAACATCGCAACTTGGAACTGCGGTTGCGGGAACGCGGTCTGCAATGCATACACAATCTTATCGGAGAGCGGCCATATTATAGCCGTGAATATTATCGTTCCTATAACGTTGAACGCAAGGTGGATAACCGCCGTGCGCTTGGCGTTGGCGTTGGCGCCCACCGAAGCGAAAGCGGCGGTGACGCACGTGCCTATATTGGTGCCGAGTACGATGAACAGCGCGCATTCGAGCGGAAGCGCGCCCGCACCGACCATAGTGACGATTATTCCGGTGACCGCCGTCGAACTCTGCACGACCGCAGTGAAAATCATTCCCACAAGAATGAGAAGCAACGGGAAATTGATTCTCGTAAACACGTCGGCGAGCGCGGCGGTTATCTTCTCGTTGGCGAACGCGCCGCCCATCACGTCCAGACCGACGAATATCATTCCCAAGCCGCCCAATATATAACCGAGCCGCTTGTATTTTTCTTTTTTGAGGAACATCACCATCATCGCGCCGAAAAACGCCAGAACGCCGAATATCGAGTTGATCGAGAACGCCGACAGCGACACCATTATACCCGTTATCGTCGTGCCTATGTTCGCGCCCATTATAATCGCCGTAGCCTGCGCAAGCGTCATCAGTCCCGCGTTGACAAAACCTATGACCATTACCGTCGTTGCCGCCGAACTGTGAACGACCGCCGACACGACCGCGCCCACGCCCACGCCCGCAAATCTGTTGCTCGATATCTTTCCGAGCAGTTTGCGCATTCCGCCGCCGGCACTGCGTTCCAAGCCTTCCGACATAAACTTCATACCGAACATAAACACGCCGATGCCGGCTATAAGTATCAATACACTTTCAGCAACTTCGTTCAAAGCGTTGTTTCCTTTGCGCATTCGCTCACGCGGTGTCAGAGGCGATATACCCCTGTTTACCATATTATACGATAGATTTCGGCGATTGTCAAATCAATGCGTAATATATAATCGGCGAACGAATGCGAAACGGGAACATAAATATAATTCCGAATGTAAATGCGAGCCGATACGGCACTAACATCCGGCTATCGCTCCGAATGGATAGCCGCCAATCATATAGAATATCCGATTACGGCGAAGATAAACGTGCAGTAGCAGACTCGGTGCGATGAAGTTTCGCATTCGCAACAGCCGCGTTTTACACACTTTCGGTTTGACATCGTGCAACATAAACTATATAATAGAGATATGTTCAGACTTATCCGATTTTTGAAAGGTCAAATCCCCTCTGCGATAGCCGCCCCGCTGTGCAAGCTCATAGAGGCGATCGCCGAGCTTGCCGTACCTATGATAATAGCGAACGTCATAGACGTGGGCGTCGCGGCAGGCGACGAGACGTATATAATAAAATACTGCTCGGTTATCGCGGCGCTCGCCGTCGGCGGATTTCTGATTTCGGCGACGGGGCAATATCTCGCGTCGAAAGTCGCATTGGGTTTCGGCACGCGACTGCGCGCGGCGACTTTCGCGCACATAACGAGGCTGCCGCTGTCAGTCACCGACCGCTTGGGCGGTTCGTCGCTCGTGACTCGACTGACGGGCGACGTTATGAACTGCCAGAACGCGCTTAATATGTTTCTTCGGCTCGTCCTGCGCATTCCGTTCGTGTTGATAGGCGCGTTCGTGATGAGCGTTATCATAAGTCCCGTGCTGTCGCTGATGTTCCTCGCGATGGTCGTCATTCTCGCGTCCGTTATTTCGTGCGTGCTTAAACTCACCCTGCCCCGCGTAAAAAAGGCGCAGAAAAATCTCGACGAGCTCTCCCGACTTTCTGCACAATCACTGTCCGGCGCGCGCGTTATCCGAGCGTTTTCCAAACAGAAAGACACCGCAGACGAGTTCGACCGCGCCGCAGACGTTACGGCAAAGACGAACATCGGCGCGGCGCGAATATCGGCGTTACTCAATCCGCTCACGTTTGCGGTCATCAATCTTGCGATCATCGCCGTGCTTTGGTTCGGCGGGGTAAAAGTAGACGGCGGCGGCTTGACTCAGGGCAAGGTCGTAGCTCTCACAAACTACCTGATGCAGGCGTTTTTCGTGATAGTCGTCATCGGCAACGTGTTTTCGGTATTCACCCGCTCTTCGGCTTGCTCCGCGCGCGTCAACGAAGTTCTCGACTGCCCCGTTCCGCCCGAAGGCAGTATCGGCAAAGCGGAGCTGACCGATAAAACAAACGATTTGAAAATAGGCGACGAAGTGCTGCGTTTCGACGGCGTATCGTTCGCCTACGACGGGGACTACGATGTCCGCGATATTTCGTTCACGCTCGGCTACGGCAAAACGCTCGGCATAATAGGCGGCACGGGCAGCGGCAAATCGACGCTCGTTTCGCTCACCGAGCGGTACTACGACCCGGACAAAGGAACCGTTTATTTTTGCGGCGCGCCGCTCTCCGACTATACTGCTTCCGCTCTTCGCGGCGCTATCGGGTTCGTTCCCCAACGCGCCGCAGTGTTTCGCGGCACTCTGGACAGCAATCTCCGCATTGCGGACGAGTCCGTCACGAAAGAACGCGAGGAACAGGCGTTGCGGCTCGCTCAAGCCGAAGAATTGATAATTTCCGTCGGACTTGACGGGTTTATCGCGGAGGGCGGAAAAAACCTGTCGGGCGGACAGCGCCAGCGCGTTTCCATTGCGAGATCGCTTTGCAGAGACAACGTTCTGTATCTGTTCGACGACGTGACGTCGGCGCTCGACTACAAGACCGAGCGCGAATTTATTTCGGCTATGAAAGAAGTGGCGGGCGCAAAGATCTTCGTATCCCAGCGCATAAGCGCGGTGTCCGGTTGCGACGCGATACTCGTCCTCGACGGCGGCGGGATCGTCGGCTACGGCACGCACGCCCAACTGAAAAAAACGTGTCCGCTGTACGCCGAGTTCTGTGCGTCGCAGTCAAATGCGTGATCGATTATGCACAATGCGTATTTAGGTGTAATATGAAAACCAAAACACAACCCAACGAAAATAAAAAGCGGGCGGCCACAGTCGCGCGGCTTATGCGCTATTTGAAGCCGCACTCCCCATTCGTCGCGCTCGCTTTTCTGTGCGCCGCGATCTCGTCTGCGGGGCAGATACTCGCGCCCGTCATCATCGGCCGCGCGGTCGGTTGCATAGTAGGCGCGGACGACGTGGATTTCGACAAACTCGCATTTTACGCGTGCATACTCGCCGGGATAATCGGCGCGGTTATGCTCTTTCAGTGGCTGATGAACCTTTGCGCACAGCGCGCGGCGTATCTCACCGTCCGCGACGCCCGACGCGACGGGTTCAAAGCGCTGATCGGCGCGCCGCTCGCCTATGTCGACTCGCACGCGCACGGCGATCTTTCGGCGCGGTTGTCCGTCGACGCCGACCAGATAGCCGACGGCGTAGTGCAGGGCGCGACCCAGATATTTACGGGCGTCGTGACGATCGCGGGCACGCTCGCGCTTATGATAAGCATTAACTATTACATCGCGCTCGCAGTCGCCGCGCTCACGCCGCTGTCGTTGCTCGTTTCATTCCTTGTCGCTCGCGGTTCGCACAAATACTTCACCGAACAGACCAAAGTACGCGGCGAGCTGTATCAAAAGGCGGAAGAAACGATCAAAAACCGCGCAATCGTCGCCGCATACGACTACGCCGACCGTGCGCAAGCCGACTTCGGCGCGACAAACGACACGCTGAGAGCGTGCGGATTCAAAGCTACGTTCTATTCGTCGCTCGTCAATCCGTCGACGCGGCTCATCAACTCGCTCGTGTATGCCGTCGCCGCGATAATGGGCGCGCTGTTCGCCATAAAAGATTCGGGCGGCGGAGCAATGGACGTCGGCAAGATAACCACGCTTTTGCTATTCGCCAACCAGTTCGCCCGTCCGCTCAACGAGATAACGGGCGTCATCACCGAGTTCCAGACCTCGCTCGCCGCCGCCAAACGCATTCTCGACCTTGCCGACGTTTCGCCGCAGGACGATGACGGCAAGGCGCTTGCCCCGAACGGCGAAGTAAAACTCGACGGCCTGTGCTTTTCTTACGATCCCGAAAAACCGCTCCTGAAAAACCTGAACCTCGACGTTCCGCAAGGCACGCGCGTCGCCATAGTCGGGCGCACGGGTTGCGGCAAGACGACGCTTATCAATCTGCTGATGCGGTTCTACGACCCCGATTCGGGCGCTCTGCTTTTCGACGGGGTGAACTCGTCCGACATTAAGCGCAGCAGCGTGCGCGGCGCGTTCGGTATGGTGTTGCAGGACAGCTGGATATTCAAAGGCACCGTCGGCGAGAACATCGCCTACGGCAAACCCGACGCGACGGACGACGAAATAAAAGCCGCCGCCCGCGCCGCCTATATCGACGGGTGGATAGAGCGCCTGCCCGACGGATACGACACCGTGATAGACGACGGCGACGGGATCTCGCAGGGTCAGAAACAGCTTATCAACATCGCGCGCATAATGCTCACCGATCCCCCTATGCTCATACTCGACGAAGCGACGAGCAATATAGACACGCGCACCGAAAAACGCGTGCAGGCGGCGTTCGACAGTCTGCTCCGCCCGACCGACGGCAAAAAGAAAACGGGGTTCGTCGTCGCGCACCGTCTTTCCACGATCATCGATTCCGACCTAATTCTCGTAATGGACAAGGGCGAGATCATAGAACGCGGCACGCATACCGCGCTTCTCGCAAAAGGCGGCGCTTACGCCGAGCTGTACAATGCGCAGTTCGCGGCAAACGTAGCTTGACGATTCGAATTCTCCTATCCCCTTAAATCGAACACGTACTTTAATCGGGCGCAACAATTCGGTAGTTGCGCTTTTTCTTATGGGCGATGCGACCGCAGAATTTCGAATTATGCTTGACCTGCCGACGAAAATATTATATACTATCAAGCACAAACTACGATCATTATATTATAAGGAGAGAGAATATGGTCTATAAAGAGTTCAAGGATAAACGGCTGTCCGCGCTCGGTATGGGCGCTATGCGTTTGCCCGTAATCGACGGAAACGACGCGAAAATCGACGAAGCGGCGGTACAGACTATGGTAGACTACGCGATCGATCACGGCATTAATTACTTCGACACCGCGTGGGGCTATCACAACGGCAATTCCGAACTTGCGATGGGCAGAGCGCTCGCCCGCCACCCGCGCGACAAGTTTTACCTTGCCGACAAGTTTCCCGGCTACGATCTCGGCAATATGGACAAGGTAAAGACCATATTCCCCAAACAGCTCGAAAAGTGCGGAGTGGACTACTTCGATTTCTACCTCTTCCACAACGTATGCGAAGTGAACATAGACGCGTATCTCGACAATAAAAAGTACGGTGTGCGCGACTATCTGGTCAGAATGCGCGACGAAGGCAAGATCGAACATCTCGGCTTCTCCGTTCACGGCAGTTACGACGTGATGAAACGTTTCCTCGACGCATACGGCAAAGACGTAGAATTCTGCCAGATCCAACTCAATTACATAGACTACGATTTTCAGGACGCAAAGGCGAAAATCGAACTGTGCAAACAATACGGCCTGCCCGTATGGGTAATGGAACCGTTGCGCGGCGGCAGGTTGGCGACACTCCCGCCCGAGCAGACAGATGCTCTCAAAAAGCTCCGCCCCGACGAAACGGTGCCCGCGTGGGCGTTTCGCTTTATACAAACGATACCGACCGTCGGGGTGACTCTCTCCGGTATGTCTAACTTCGAACAGCTCAAAGCCAACATCGAAACGTTCGATACCGACAAGCCGCTCGTCCCCGCAGAGTGGGACGCGCTCATATCGGTAGGCAACTATCTGACTTCGGCAAGCACGGTGCCGTGCACGGCGTGTCGGTACTGCACGTCGCACTGCCCGCAAGGTCTCGACATCCCGTCGCTGTTATCGCTGTACAATGAGCACGCGTTCACAAAAGGCGGATTTCTCGCGCCGATGGCGCTGTCCGCACTGCCGCAGGAAAAACAACCGTCGGCTTGTCTCAACTGCAAAAGCTGCGAGGCGGTCTGTCCTCAGCAAATCAAAATCTCGAACACCCTCGCCGACTTCGTGAACCGACTCAATTAACGCCCCGACAACGGAGAAACACAAATGAAGGAAATAAAACGCCGTATACTGACGGGCGAACGCGCGCTGTTCGCCGAACACGATCTCGATATAACGGAATGCACGTTCGAAGCGGGAGAAAGTCCGCTCAAAGAGAGCCGCAACATCACGCTTGCCGAATGTTCGTTCAAGTGGAAATATCCGCTCTGGTACTCTTGCGACATAGCCGTAAAAAACAGCACGCTGTTCGAAACCGCGCGCGCCGGCATATGGTACACGCGCAATATCGAAATTTCGAACACGACGATAGAAGCGCCCAAAACATTCAGACGCAGTACCGCCGTATCGCTCGAAAACGTCTATTTGCCCAACGCGCAGGAGACGTTGTGGAACTGTGACCGCGTAAAAGCGAAAAACGTTCACGCGCACGGCGCATACTTCGCTATGAACAGTTCGTTTATGGAATTCGACGGACTCGAACTCGTCGGCGACTACTCGTTCGACGGCGCGAAAAACGTCGTGATCCGAAACAGCCGACTGCTCTCCAAAGACGCGTTTTGGAACAGCAAGGATATAACCGTATACAACTCATACATCGCGGGCGAATATCTCGGCTGGAATGCCGAAAATCTTACGCTGATCGACTGCACGATAGAAAGCCTGCAAGGTCTGTGTTATATAGAGAATCTCGTGATGAAAAACTGCAAGCTGATCAACACGACGCTCGCTTTCGAATACTCGTCGGTCGACGCGGATATAACCGGAAAAATAGACAGCGTGCTCAACCCGAAAAGCGGCAAAATAACCGCCGACGAAATAGACGTTCTCACCGTTCAAAAGGACAGAGTAGACCCGTCTAAAACCGAAATTATTTGCAAAGCGAACAAGAAATGACAAAACAAACGCAAAAATACGATTTCGACACTCCTCTCGACAGGCGGAACACCGCCTCGCTCAAATGGGATGTGTCGGACGGCGAACTGCCTATGTGGGTGGCGGATATGGACTTTGCGACTGCGCCGCAGATCGTAGATGCGGTGACTGCGCGGGCTAAACTCGGCGGGTTCGGTTACAACGTCATTCCCGACAAGTGGTACTCGGCGATCGTCGGGTGGTGGAAAGACCGACACGGGCTGAATATCGAAAAGAACGATCTGTGCTTCTGCACGGGCGTGTTGCCGGCTATATCCTGTCTCGTAAAACGGCTTTCAAACATCGGCGACAACGTTATCGTTCAAACGCCGGTTTTCAACAACTTTTTCAACAGCATAGAAAATGCGGGACGGCACGCGCTCGAAAACAGACTTGCATATTCGGGCGGCAAGTACGAGATCGACTTCGCCGACCTCGAAGCGAAAATGGCGCTCCCCACTTCCACGCTGATGATACTGTGCAATCCGCACAATCCCATCGGTAAAATATGGTCGCGTGCGGAACTGAACGGGATAGCCGAACTTGCCGACAAGTACGGCATCACCGTAATATCGGACGAAATACACTGCGACCTGACCGAGCCGAACTGCGAATATGTGCCGTTCGCATCCGTTTCGGAAACGGCGAGCAATATAAGCATTACGTGTATATCGGCGAGCAAAACGTTCAGTCTTCCCGGACTCCAAGCCGCCGCCGTATTCGCACGTAACGCGCGGCTGCGAAACATAGCGGTGCGCGGACTGAACAGCGACGAACTCGCCGAACCCAACTGTTTCGCCGCCGACGCTACGGCAACGGCGTTTTCGGAATGCGCCGATTGGTTGGACGAGCTTCGCGAATACATTTCCTCAAACAGAAAGGCAACGGCTTTGTTTATCGCAAACAAATTGCCCGAACTCCATACCGTCGTGCAAAACGCGACATATCTGATGTGGATCGACTGCTCCGAGATCACAAACGATTCCACCGCTCTGTGCGACTTTATCCGTCGCGAAACGGGGTTATTCCTGTCTCAAGGCGCGCAGTTTCGCGGCAACGGAAACCGCTTTGTCCGAATGAATATCGCCTGCCCCCGTTCGATACTCGACGACGGACTGGACAGATTTTATCGCGGCGTAAAAGCGTATGAAGCCGCCGTTCGGAATACTTCATTATAGTTTGTATCGCAGTCGCTTTCGATTTTGCGCATAAGAAAAGAACCCGAATGATCGGGTTCTTTTTGTTTTGCGATATTCAAATTATCTGGTAAGTACGAGTCTGCCTTTGACAAGTACATAAATCAAGTCGATATAACCCAAAATTACGCCGGTAATCGGAATAATCGCGAGAATTACCTGTCCTATGCCGCCTTGCTTGTTGCAGAACGCCGATACACGGACGATTATCTCAACCCACCAGTTGAGGCCGGGTATGATGAGCAGAATGAACTGCACGATCTTAGGCAAGCCCTGAAAACTCTTGTTAATTGACATCTTTTTTACCTCCGTTTTTAATATATGTATAATATCACGTTTGTATCATTAAATCAAGTGTTTTGTATAAACATTTTGCTGAATTTTCGCTAATTAAACATAATCGATTCAAAATTCGCAAACAGCCCGAACGAATGCGGAAATGCGCCGCCGCGCGACTCGAAATGATACATTCATAATTCCGAATTAAACTTGACAGTATTCGCGCCTTATGGTATAATCCGTATGTGGAAGAAGAAAAACTCGACATAGAGAAAATGCTCAAATCGCTCACGCTCGACGAAAAACTGCGTATGCTGTCGGGCGATAAACTGTGGCACACATTCGGCGCCGCCGGGTTGCCGCGCGTCAGAATGTCGGACGGGCCTTGCGGTCTGCGCGCCGTAGGCGACGGCGCGGGCGCAACCGCCGCGCCTGCGACGTGTTTTCCCACTCCGTCTATGCTGGCAAACAGCTGGGATCCCGCGCTCTTATACGACGTAGGCGCGGCTATCGGTCGGGAGGCGACGGCGATGGGCGTCAATCTTCTGCTCGCACCCGGTATAAACGTCAAGCGCAATCCGCTCGGCGGACGCAATTTCGAATATTTTTCGGAAGATCCGTATTTATCGGGCACGCTGGGTGCGGCATTCGTCTCGGGCGTACAATCGACGGGCGTGGGCGCGTGTATAAAACATTTCGCTGCCAACAATCAGGAATCTTACAGAATGTATTCGGATTCGATCGTCGACCCACGCGCTCTGCGCGAGATTTATATAAAACCGTTCGAGATCGCGCTCGAAGCCGAGCCTGCCGCCGTAATGTGCGCCTACAATAAACTGAACGGCGAATACTGTTCGCAGAATAAAACTCTGCTCACGGACGTCCTGCGCGACGAGCTTGGATTTAAGGGCATAACTTTGTCCGATTGGGGTGCGGTAAGAGACCGCGCAAAATCGCTCGCGGCGGGACTCGATCTCGAAATGCCCGATTCCAACGACATATTCGAACAGAACCTGAAAGACGGATTGCGCGACGGCATTATAACCGAAACGGACGTAGACAACGCCGTTCGCCGCATTCTGGAACTTATAGATAACGTCTATCTGGAACCGCGCGGCGATTTCGACGACGACGCCAACGACAGGCTTAGCTATAACGCCGCCGCCGCGAGCGTTGTTCTGCTGAAAAACGACGGCGGATTTTTGCCGCTCACCCGCGACAAGAAGCTCGCGGTTATGGGCGCACTTGCGGAAAACTGCCCGTATCAGGGCGGCGGAAGTTCGCACGTGACGGCACTGAGACAGATCTCGCCGCTCGACGCATTCACCAAGCGCGGGCTGGAAGTCACTTACTTCCCCGCCTACTCGACGGACGCGAAAGAAAACGCCAAACTGTACGAAGCGGCGCTCGACGGCGCAAAAAAATTCGATGCGTGCGTAGTATTCGCGGGCGTGCCTTCTCCTGCGGAAGGTGTGGATCGCGAGAGCTTGGAGCTTCCGCCCGAACAGAATAAACTGATCGACGGTCTTACGGCGGCGGGACATCGGGTAGTAGTCGTTTTGACCTCGCCCGGTCCCGTGCGTATGGCTTGGGTCAACCGCGTGCGCGCAATATTATACAACGGACTGAACGGTCCGAACGGCGCGCTTGCCGCCGTCGACGTGCTTTGCGGCAGGATCAATCCGCGCGGCAGGCTTGCCGAGACATTTCCCGTCGAGTACGAGGATTTCGGCGCGGACTTCGGCGGATTACGCACACTCTACCGCGAAAGCATTTTCGTCGGCTACCGCTATTACGACGCGACCGAACGCCCCGTTCTTTTCCCGTTCGGACACGGGCTGTCGTTCAGCAACGTCACATACGACGATATGCGCGTAAAGCGGCTCGGCGACAACGCGTTCGATGTGACCGTGACCCTTACAAACCGCTCGGCGCGCGACGCATATGAGACAGTTCAAATATACGTATCGGACAGAACCGGACGGATAATGTGTCCGCGAAAACAGCTGGCAAGCTATAAAAAAGTACATATCGAGGGAATGACCGCGACTACGGTCACGGTGCATTTGGATAAACGCGCATTCGAATTCTTCGATCCAGAAACGAACAGGTTCGCGGCCTGCGACGGCGAATTCAAAATTATGGCGGCAGCGTCCGCCGCCGACGTAAAAAAGCAGATCAGCGTCAAAGCGGACGGCAACTTCGTCGGCAAAATCGAATACCCCGATTGCTACAAGTCCCCTCTTCGCGGCAACATTGCGGACGACGATTTCGCCGCGCTGTACGGCGCGCCGTTGCCGGCCGACGCACCGCGCCCGACAAAAGGCGAATTTACTCTCGACAGTTGTCTGTACGATATGCGCAAAAGCTCCATAGTGAAAATCATAATACGCTCGATCAAGCGCCAAGCGAAATCGGTTGCGCCCGTCGGGTCGCCCGATTATAATTCTTATTTGCATTCGTCGCTGTTTACTCCGCTGTGCGGAGTGGCGTCGATGTCGGACGGCGCGATTTCGCCCGACCGCGCGCGCGGCATAGTCGAGTTTGCAAACGGCAACTACGCGAAAGGTCTCAAACTCTTGATGAAGAAGTAATGCGACGGTCAAACCGCCGCCGTTCCGCGCTCCGCATCCCGAATAGTTTTATACGGAGAAAATATGGAAAAAATAAGCATATTCGACTACATAGAACAAGCCTGCAACGTGCTGGATCTCAACATCGCGGGATTTTCGCGCGCGGCGGACAAGCTGACGGAATATCTTCAAAGCACTTTCGGCGGGATCGACGCGACCGTAGGCGTGACTTCGCGAATAAAGACGCGCGACAGCCTGAAAGAAAAAATACTGCGCAACGGCTTGTATAAAAACTGCGGCGCGGACAGGCTCGTATACGAAATGCACGACATAATAGGCGTGCGCATAGAATGCAGATTTTTCAAGGACGAGGAATATCTGTACAACAAAATTCGGGAAACGTTCTGCGTCGACGCGGGCGGCGGATATTTTTCGCCGCAGGGCAAAAAGGCGGTCAAACTCAAACTCGACACGCCCCAGCCCGAAAAGCAGAAGAACGGGTTCGACATCTACCGCATTGACGGGAGCGTGGTTTACAGCAGTGAAACTTATAACTTCGAGTTGCAGATAAAATCGCTCGTCAACAGTTTTTGGTCGGAAATAGAGCATAAACTCATATATAAAAACGTGTTGCTTGGTCAGCTCGACAACCTGATGAAAGATATGCTCAACTCCATTCACGAAAGCCTTACGGGCGTCGACCACCAGCTCAGTCTGATATTCGACCGATTTTCGAGCAATACCATCGAGGCACAGCAGGTTCAGCTCGAACGAATGTTGTCTCTCGGTCTGAACGACGTGTACACCGCGATCGTAAAGGCAAAGACGGGCATAACCATATCCATATCCGACTATTCGGAGGCGGTCGTTTCGTACCTTTTGTCCTGCTCGTCGTATATGAAAGAAGCGCACGGCGTTCCGTTGCGCAAGATAATCGGAACGGGACTGGGCGTTCTGCCCGAAACGGACGACGGGTCGGGCGACTTCAATTACGGCAGCGTGCTTATAAGCCTTATGGAATGGTTGCGCACCGTCGACTACTCGTCGATAGCGATCGGCGACAAGATCGAGCTCGACGTTCCCGCACTGCCGCCGATAGAGAGCGCCGTCGCCGACGTGTTTTTGAACAATATAAACTCCGATTTCTATTTGAACACGTTTTTCCACATCTTCTTTTCGCTCGAACGCGGCACCGACGACGAGGATTTTCTCGATTACATCGGATACTATACGGAACGCATTACTCGCGGCAAAACGCAGGAACGAATATACCGCACGCTCGCCGCGCTCGGCGAAACGGACGCAAATAAACTCCCGCTCGAAAAAACCATCGCCGCACTCGCGGAACTGTAACAGCTAGATTTGTCCGCAATAATAAACGGACGGAACGATTCCCGTTCCGCCCGTTTATTATACATACTATATTATCGGCATTACGGCTCAAACCAAATTTATGATATTAACTATTCTGCGGCAACGACCGATATTTTCGCTAAACGTTATGTATACCAAGCTGTTTCTATGTTTACGGCCGAATAAGCTCTTTGGTTCCGTACAAATAAGCGAAGTATAGCGATGGGCTATTATGGGGTGAAATATATCCGCGTCGGCGGCTGCTCAATTCCGCATTCCGAATTCCGCATTATATACTTGCCTTTTTCACGCCGTTATGGTATGATGTAAACAACCGCCGCGCTTTTTGCTCGGTCGGACGGAGGCGACAATGAAAAACGACAGTAAGAATCTCAACAAACTCATAGCCTATGCGCGCGACAATCTGCTTTTGGACGCGCTGGACGAGACATATACATTAAATCGACTTGCCAAGCTGTACGGCGTACCCGCACCCGAACTCGATCCCGATTGCGAATGCGATCTTTCTTTGGACGAACTTATCGGAGCGCCGGGCGCAAACGTCGACGCGGCGGACGTGCTAGACGCGATTCTGCCCCTGCCGCACACGGTCAACGGGTATTTCCGCGACGAGCTGTCGCGCAATGCCGCTAAGGCGTTCGACTTCCTTTTCGAGACTTACGCGCTCGGCGGTTGCGTCGCGGCGGCGGAAGCCGGCAATTCGAACGGGTTTATCAACTACGCGCAAAAACCGACCGTTCTCAGCCGTGCCGTACTTCTTCCCATAGGCGGAGACGAACTGTACTATACTCCGCGCGTAACGGGCAATCATATTGCGACAGTTTCGAGCGACGACTTTATGACCGACGACATCGTCGCGCGCGAGAGCGCATACGTCGCCGCTTACGGCGGAACGATAGCCAAGCGTATCGGTGACGACGCGACGTACTACTGCTGTGACGAGACAGCGCTCGACGGCGCCGCAGTTAAAGAACAGCTTAAATCGGGTACGGTCAAGATCGCGCTTCTCGACTACCCCGTTCCCGTCATCGCTGTGTCCGGCGTTGCGAAAAACACCGTCGCCCGCGAAGCGGCAAAACTCATCAAAGCCGCAGGCGACGCGGAAATCCCTTGCATCGCGGCTTGCACGGCAAAGAACGGCGTCACGTTCTACCTAATACTCGCTAACGATATAGCATCCACCGACACGCTCAAAGCGGCAACTCCGCTCACCGCGTGCGGCGTATTCGAGACGATAGACTGCACCCGCCTGCTGTCCGTACTCGAAAAAGGCACGGCGCTGTCCACCGACCTGTTCGCATTCAAACCGATATATTCCGAGATCGGCGGCGTCAAGCACGGCGCGAAAGCAAAGTCGGCTCTCGACGGCGCGCTCGCCGCGATGTTCAAGCCCGCACTCGCCGCATCGGCGGCGACCGACGAAGCAAAGGCAAAAGCGCTCGTCGCGCAATACGACAAAGCCGAAACGTTATGACCGATAAGGAACTGGAACAGCTTCTGCTCCGCGTCGAGCGCGACGATCCCGCCGCGCTTTACGATTACGCGGTTTACCTCTCCGACACAAATTCGGATGAGGCGTTGAAGTACGTTCTTCTTTCCGCACAACTCGGATACCCGAAAGCCATTGAAAAAAAGGGCGATTTGTTTCTCGAAGCGGGCGACGCGGAAAGCGCGGCGCGCTGTTTCAAAACGGGCGCGAAAGCGGGACTGTTGGACTGCTCCGTTAAGCTCGCCGTACTCCGTTTGGACGATTTCGAACACGCCGCCGTCCGCGAGCTGGAAGACCTCGCCGAAATAGGCGTGACGTCCGCTTGCTCCGCTCTCGCCGACTACTATCATAAACACGGCAACCGCAAGCAAGCCGCATATTGGCGGTCGCTACTCAAATAATGGCAGATAATCTCGAAAAAAACGACGCGCCCGAACTCGGCGCTGAAATGACAGACGAGGCGAAGAAAACGGAAATCGAACAATCCGTTCCGAATGCCGACACGCCGGCGGCAAAGCCCAAGCGCGCCGAGAAAAGAAAAAAACAAAAATTTTCGGGCGCGTATTATTATGTAGAGGGCGACGCACAGGAAATAATCAAAAACGGTTTCATTCGCACTCTGTTCACTATACTCGCTTTTCTTATGCAGTGCGTCGTTCTGCTTTTTCCGCAGGCGGGACTTGAACACGTGACGAACAATTATCCGTCTTATGCGTTTACGTATATGTTTCTTGTCTTCGTGTTTCTCGGCACGTCGATATACGTAATTATAATGAACTTCACGCGATACAAGTTTGTCAAGCGCATTCCCAAAGAGCGCGCGCCCAAATCCGGATTTAAGCGGTTCGTATTTTTCGGCACCGAACTGTATATGGTATACAACGCGGTCATATTCGCGATAGAGATCTCGTTCGTTTGTTTCGCCTATGACGGTTGGGGACTTGCGGGCGTGTTCGTCAGCGCGCTTGCCGCAGGCTGTGCCGTCGGTGCCAGAATCTATACGCACAACACGCTGAAAAATTCGACGCTCATTCCCGCTAAAACCGACAATTAAAAATATCGGATCAAACAAAAAAGACGGTCGCTCTGCTATGAACCCCAAAAGTTGGACAGAGAAATAACTAAATAGCTTGTGAGTGAGTTCGGTATTGTACCGGACTCATTCCGTTTAGAGTGAGAGATATTCTCTCGT
>CAJTLV010000003.1:0-139946 GCA_910577435.1 uncultured Christensenella sp.
CCGAAACAATTATTGCTTTTTGTTTTTCTCTTGCTCTTCCGCAAGAACTAAGGCACTCAGTTTTTTTAAGTATTCAAGTTCCATTCGCAATCGTTGGTTCTCGGCGATTAAATCTTCTTCTACCGATTTACTCAGCGGTTTCTTTGGCTTGCCGATTTTGGACGGTCTACCGCTACGTTGTTTCATAAAGCCTTCTGCTCCTTCGGCTAGATATATGCGTTCCCAGCGATGTAGCGTACATAATGCTCCACCCATTGATTGTGTTACTAATCCGTATTTCTTCGCTGTTTCTCGGTAACCCAATCCATTGGTACGCATATCCAGTATAACATTAAATTTGAATTCGGGCGAGTATTTTTTGAATGTTTGTCCTTTCTTTGCCATATAAAATGCACCTCCTAAGTTTTGTCCAAACTTTGGGGTGCATTTCAATTCGAACGTCCTTTTTACAGACATTATTTAAGATCACACCGAAGCAATATATTTCCGGATGCAAGACTATTTATCGTCTTCGCCCTGCCCGTCCTTCTTTTTACCGCCGGCGGAAGCGGATTTTCTCGCCGACGCAGACTTGCCGGCAGAAACGGTCTTGCGCGGTTTGGTATCTACGCCTGCTTTGCTCTTTTCTTCTGACGCGGCGACGGAATCGTTTTTCTCATTGTCGGACGGAGCTTGCCCGTCCGCTTTCTCATCGTTTTTCGGTTCGGTCTTTTCGCTCGGATTTACATCGCAATCGAATATATCGACAGTAGATTTTTGTTCGTCCGTTTTGAAAGCATCGTCCGCATCTTCGCGTTTACCGTCGCCATTTTCGCTCGTCGTCGTGAACACCGTAAACGGCGGCGGTGCAAAGTTCGGGGAAACGGGATCGCGCGGTTCGTTATTCGGAATACCCGGAAAAATTTCGTCGAGCATCGACGAGCCGTTTCTCAACTCGACGAATACGCTGTCGTCATCCTTGTCTTCGTAATCCATACCGAATACCGCCATCTTCATTTTTTGGGGCTTAGGCATTGCTATGGGATATTTTTTACCGATACGGTTTACGACAAGGCTCATACAGATATATGCTATCGCGATAACGCCGAGTACGACGAGCAACCATACCCACGATACTGTAAAAATTTCCGTGTCCGGGAAATTGACTTTGTCGTAAACCATAGTGTCGATAAACGCATCGTCGGACATACTTTCGATAACAAACGTAGCCGCAGTCGCCATATTCACGGCGTAATCCGGATTACGGGACTTCAAATTATCAAGCGTATCTTCCGAGCTGTACGTGATAGGCTTCGATCCGACGAATTCCTCATTTGTCAGATCGAGTCCCTCCCAATTTGCGCCGACAAGATTGAGCGTTGGTATCCCGCGATTGAAGTATTGACAGAAAAATCCGTCGTGCGCCCACTGATAATACGGCAGTCCATTCAGCGTATTGCTCGTGGAGAACGGCGGGGATTTTTGCGTCACTTTATAAATATCGAGTCCTTTATCGGCCGCGACGCGATCGAAAAATCCTTCCCTGCGCGTCTCGCGCGCATCCGAATACGCATACACATATTCACCGCCCAACCGCCTAAGCTCTACCGCAAGCACTGTGCGCGCTCTGTCCGCATCGGACATTTTGACGAACATTGTTTCTGCGCCGTAATCATAAAGGCAAGAAGCACCGAAGAACGCAATCGTAACGTCGAAATCGAACGACGGTTTTTCTGTCTTCAAATACTCGGCAATAGCGAGGAGCGTCGCAATACCGGTACCGTTCATAAGCGCACCATCGCCGCCGGTACCTTCCGTCGAATTATCCTTACTTTCGATTTTGGATGTTGTATTATCGTAAATGGCGCCGATAATAATGTTTTTCGTGTCGTCGGTTCTCTCCTCCGCCGGATATACCGCAACGACGTTCTGGCTCACCTTTTCATCCGACGACTTAGTTCCGATAACCGAAAATTCCTGAAGCGCCGCATCCGAATATCCGTAATCGACAAGCAGGGAATTGATATATTCTGCTGCGGCGCGCTCGCTTTGCGAGAACGACGTTCTGTCCGGATGTTTCGAAATAAAGTCGTCGAGCTTGGCTTCGAGCGATTGCGACGTGATTAACAAACTGGATGGATCCGCCGAAATATCGTGCTTCGGCGCACCGGACGAACACGCGGTGAGTGCAAATGCCGACATTAGCGCGGCGATTATTACGGATATGACCGAAATCAATTTTTTCATATTAACCCACCACCGACATTAGAATGTTGATAACCGTCAATACCGCATAAACGGTGACGAACATTCCGTATACCTGCGAAACGACTATGCGGTACATAGACTTTTCGACATAATTTTGATAAAACGCATACCACAGATACAACGCGACGACGGCAAGCGTTACCGTCGGATCGAAAATTATATTTAGCATCGACGCCTGTACGGGCGCGGCCAAATAAATGAATTTGAGCAGGAACAGAACGATATTGGACAGGATCACGGCATAATGCATACCGTACCGCACCGACGCCATATCGCCGCCGACGCGAACCGCAAGCATTCTGTACACAAAGAACGACAGCAAAGCGTAAACGGCAAAAGGCGCTATTCCGCCGAAAAAGAACGCCCAAATATCGTTTGCGAACCAAGCGGGCCAACCGTAATGCTCCCCGTATACAGCCATAGTACCGCGCATAACATACCAGCCTGCGGCGCAGTAGCTTAAATACACCAGAATGAATGCAACCGCACTCGGCAATTTCTTTTTAGCTATGTTTATCACCTATCACCTCCCGCCGCATACGCCACGAACGTCGTTAAAGCGTCGTACTGCGACATCGCACCCGTTTTATAATTATAGTCGGCTTTTGCGAGCATATCCAATATCTCTTTAAGCCAAGACTTGGAAAATTTGCCGCTCTCCGCTTTGAATTTAGACGCCTGAAACGGTTTTACTCCGAGTGCCGCAAGCCCGTCGGGATTAACAGCCGCAGCGAATATGCGCTTAAACCTATTGTACAGCATAGTAAATGCGGCGACGAGATCGTTATTCTTTGCCATTCCGTCCACTATCGCAAGCGCACGCGCGGGATTTCGGGCGAGTATGCTGTCGCTCAGTTCGAACACTACAAACTCCGTATCCGCCTCTACTTCTTTCGAAATATCGTCCGTCGTTATCTCCCCGTCGGCCCGCAAAAACGACAGCTTTTGCGCTTCCGAATTGATACGCGACATATACCCGCCGCAACGCTCCGACAACAGCCTAATCGCCTCGTCGCTTATCTTAGAATTTGTTTTATCGGTCACGGCACGAACGAATGCATATATATACTTGACGTCCAGCCTGTTGCAGTCGACGGGTTCGGCACCTTTCGGGTACTGGATAGACGGCGAATGGCTCCAACTGTCATGCGGCACGTAATAAGGAAGTATGAGCACTGTCGACGGGTTCGGCTTTTCGAGATACGCTTCCACTACGGCGTTATCGACTTTGCCGCGCGCGGTTATCACTCGGTAATCGCCCATCAGCGGAAGCTGTAAAAGCTCGTTTTCCAGCTCGCGAGCCGTAGAAAATTCTCTGTCGACGATATTAAACGGTTTAGGCTCGGACGCAAGAGTACCTATTATGGATATCGCCCGCGAAATAACAAAATCGTCATCGCCGAATAATGCATAGCACGGGCGAGGACGATCCGTTCTGATATGTTTTTTGAGTGCGACGAATTCCATTCATACATTATAGTACAAACCGACGGAAAAAGCAACCCTTTTTGCACGAACAGCATTCGCCTATTTATCGTCGGCAAAGCGAGCAAACATTTCTACGCCCGCATCAAAGCAGATTGGAAAGATACGGTATGCTGTCGAGCAAAATATCGTCGACATAGTTTATTGCCGAGTTGACGAATATCACGGCGTCGTTGTAATTGTCCGATTTTACGACAGCGGTAAGACTTATCAGTTTATCATCCATTCCGCGCACCGTATTATGATTTTGTAACATCAAAAGCAATTTTTTGCGCTTTTCCCACTTCGCGGTAGCTTTCTCGCAGAGATCTATAAGTTCGGGCGTTGCGATATGCTCTTCGTTGAGTTCTATCTCGTCCGAAATAACCTCGAGCTCCGCTTGTAGAGATGAATAATACTTGTCGACAAATACTATCTCCGCAGTCATTGCGCCCGCCAGCAGAGCAAATACAATCAAAATCACTATCAACTTTTTCATACGTCAATTACCAATTACCGCCGCCGGATATAGCCAATTGCCCGCAGAACGCCTGCGAGCGCTTGGGCGAGAAATACGCCGTGCCGTCCTGTCTTACGTCGGCATACAGCAAATCGGATATTTTCAGCTTTTTCTCTTTCAAAACCGACTCGATATCCGATTTTTCCGCACCGGCAAGCCGCATATTTTCGTCGACGAGTTTCCCGTCTATGACGAGTTCGAGCGGCAAGAGCGTCGGTTGTTCGTCCGCGTTCTCGACAGACTGCGCCTGCTCCCCGCCCCGAGATTGCTGTTGCTGCTCCTTTTCAACGACGCACAGCTGTCCGTTGGTCTCGAATATGGCATACGCAATCTCCGTAAAATCGACGTAACCCGCCGTGCGGATCGCCTCGATGAGATCGTCCATATTCATATTCATCTTTTTGAGGTTTTCGTAATTGATGCCCGATTTATCGACTACTATGACACTGCTCCCGCTTAGAACTTTGCGCACCTTAACCGATTTTCTCGACACAAACGACAAAACAATGTGCAACGTCGCCAACGTAATTATAGGCACAAGTCCGTAATACAGCGGTATATACGGGTCGTTCATAGGAATACAAGCGACCTCTGCGATTATAAGCGTAATTACAAGCTCGAACGGCTGCATTTCGCCTATCTGCCTCTTACCCATAAGCCTTATCACGAAAAACACTACCGCGAACGTGATAAGCGATTTAATCATCACAACAAACATAGTGATGTTAGTATGTAAAATAAATCGAGATTTATGAATGCGAAAACGACAGAACGGCGCAACATACGCCGTTCCTAAATACAGAATCGATTATGCCTACCGACTTTCGTCTACGGATCAGCGATCGAGCATTCTTTTAAGATATTTGCCCGTCTGACTGTCGGTGATGTCGGCAACTTTTTCGGGGGTGCCGCACGCGATCACCTCGCCGCCCGCGTCTCCGCCTGCGGGCCCCAGATCGATGATATAGTCGGCGCACTTTATGACGTCGAGATTGTGCTCGATAACTACTACAGTATTGCCGTTGTCTACCAAACGCGACAGAATATCTATGAGTTTTTCCACGTCGGCGGAATGCAATCCCGTCGTAGGCTCGTCGAGTACGTACAGCGTATTGCTCGTCGACACCTTGCTGAGCTCTGTCGCAAGCTTGACGCGCTGTGCCTCTCCGCCCGAAAGCGTTGTTGCTGGCTGACCGAGTTTGACGTAACCCAGTCCGACGTCCAACAGCGTACCGAGTTTGCGCTTGAGCGACGGAATGTTTTTGAAGAATTCGTATGCCTCTTCGATCGTCATATCCAGCACGTCGGCTATCGACTTGTCGTTGTATTTTACTTGCAACGTCTCACGGTTGAATCTTTTTCCGTGACACACCTCGCATGGCACGTAAACGTCGGGCAGGAAGTTCATCTCTATACGGATTATGCCGTCGCCTTCGCAACACTCACACCTGCCGCCGCGCACGTTAAACGAGAAACGACCGGACGTGTAGCCGCGTTCTTTTGCCGCAGGCAATTCCGCAAAAAGATCGCGGATCGTCGACATCGCGCCCGTATAAGTTGCGGGATTACTGCGCGGCGTTCTGCCTATCGGGCTTTGATCTATATTGATCACCTTATCGATGTGTTCGAGTCCGTCCACGCCGTCGCACTTGCCGACGCGCTGTTTTGCGGCGTTGAACATATTTGCCGCCGCAGGATAGAGCGTCTGGTTTACGAGCGACGACTTGCCGCTGCCCGATACGCCCGTGACGGCGGTGAACACACCTAACGGGATCTTTACGGTCACATCGCGGAGATTGTTTTCGCGCGCTCCGCGAACGGTTATATACCTGTCGGTCAGCCTACGCACTTCCGGCACTTTTATCTTGCGTTCGCCGGACAGAAACTTGCCCGTCACGGAACCAGAACGGATTATATCGTCTACCGTGCCCTGCGCTATGACGTTACCGCCGTGTACCCCTGCGCCCGGACCTATATCGACTATCATATCGGCCGAACGCATAGTGTCCTCGTCGTGTTCGACAACTATAAGCGTATTGCCGAGATCGCGCAGATGTTTGAGCGTGTCTATCAGTTTGGCATTGTCGCATTGGTGAAGTCCTATGCTCGGCTCGTCGAGAATGTAAAGAACACCCGAAAGTCCGGAACCTATTTGCGTGGCAAGACGAATGCGCTGTGCCTCTCCGCCAGACAAACTGACCGCGCTCCGCGACAGCGTGAGATATTCCAATCCGACGTTTATCAAAAATTCGAGTCTTGCGCGTATCTCTTTGAGTATACGTTCCGCTATCATCGCTTTCGACTCGGACAGTTTGAGTTCGTTAAAAAATACGTGAAGCTGTTTGACAGGCATCGAACACAGTTCGTCGATGTTCTTTCCGCCTATACGCACGGCAAGCGCCTCTTTTTTAAGCCGTTTCCCGCCGCAGTCCGGACAGGGTTGCGAATTGGTAAATCTGCTTATGCGCCAACGCACGCCGTCGCTGGTCGTCTCGGCAAGCCGACGTTCCAAAAAGTTTATAATGCCCTCGTAAGCTATGCGCTCGCTACGGTGGTAATGTCCTGTTGTGTATTCTATGACGAGAGGCTCGTCGGCAGCAGTCAGGATTATATCCCGCACTTCTTTTTTTAGCTTTTTGAACGGCGTTTTGAGTGAAAAATCGTACTTCTTCGCAAGCGCGGCAAAACACTGTTCGAAATGCGCCTGACCTTCCAATTGCCCGCCGTCCAAAAGATCCGCGAGTGAAGAGTCGCCGAAGAAAAGCAATTCGGGATCTATCTTCGTCAGAAAACCCAGACCTCCGCACGTCGGGCAAGCGCCCCACGGCGAATTAAACGAGAACAGTCTCGGCTCGACCTCGCTAAGCGACAATCCGCAATTTCCGCACGTGTACTGCGTATTGAAAAGAAGTTCTTTTTCGTCGTAAAACGCTATTACAAGTCCGTCCGATAATTTAATAGCCGTCTCGACAGAGTCTGTCAAACGCTGTTGAACGTCGTTTTCTATGACCAACCTGTCGACTACCACCGATATATCGTGCTTTGAATTTTTATCGAGCTTTATATCCTCGTCGAGAGTGTATATGATCCCGTCGACGCGAACGCGCGAGTAACCCGACTTTTTGAACTCCTCGAACAGTTTGACGTACTCGCCCTTTTTGCCTCGAATCACGGGCGAAATTATCATTACTCTACTGCCTTCGGGAAGTTCTGCTATGCGGTCTACTATTTGATCGACGGTCTGCTGATGTATTTCCGCACCGCAGTTATAGCAATATACGTCGCCTGCACGCGCAAACAAAAGCCGCATATAGTCGTATATCTCGGTAACGGTACCGACAGTCGAACGCGGATTGCGCCCGGTCGTTTTTTGATCGATGGATATGGCGGGAGACAATCCGTCGATGCTGTCCACATCGGGTTTATCCATCTGCCCCAAAAACTGACGCGCATACGACGACAGCGACTCTACATATCGACGCTGACCTTCTGCGAATATGGTGTCGAACGCGAGCGACGTTTTGCCGCTGCCCGACAGTCCGGTGAACACTACAAGTTTGTCTTTGGGCACCGTAAGGTTGATATTTTTGAGGTTATTCTCACGTGCGCCTTTTATTACTATCTCGTTTCTGCGTTCTTCCATAGTGTAGATTTTCTCCGTTTTATTGCTTTGTATTCTTTCGCGTCGATGCGTTCTTCGCCATATTGCGTTGAAGCTCGCGAAGCTCCGCTATCTTATCGCGGTACGCTATCGCGTTCTCGAAATCGAGTTCCTTGCTGGCCGCGTTCATAAGCGTTCTCAACCTGTCGAGTTCCTTGCCTATATCTTTCAATTCTATGCGCGACTCTTTTTTGGTTATTTCGATGGTATTCTTTATCGGTTTTATGATGGTCTGCGGCGTTATACCGTTTTCCTCATTGTAACGCATTTGCAGTTCGCGCCGCTCCCGCGTCTCGTCTATAGCGCGTTGCATAGACCCCGTAATCACGTCCGCATACATTATTACGCGGCTCTCGCTGTTTCGCGCCGCACGCCCTATCGTCTGAATAAGCGACGTTTCCGACCGCAAAAAGCCCTCCTTGTCCGCGTCGAGAATGGCAACCAGCTTCACTTCCGGAATATCCAATCCCTCGCGCAAAAGGTTGATTCCAACTACTACGTCGAAATCGCCGCGTCTGAGCGAATTGATTATCGACACGCGCTCCATAGTGTCGATGTCGCTGTGCAGATATTTTACTTTTACGCCCTGCTCCGCCAGATAGTCTGTCAAACTCTCCGACATACGTTTGGTGAGCGTCGTCACGAGTATACGCCCGTCGCCTTGCGTTACGTCCTTTATCTCGGTCAGCAAATCGTCTATCTGTCCCTTTGTGGGACGCACGGTGACCGGCGGATCCACAAGCCCCGTAGGCCGCAGTATCTGACGGGTTACCCTGCCTCCCGCAAGCTCCGTTTCGTATGCCGCAGGTGTCGCCGACACGTACACCGCTTGTTTTATGCGCGAGCGGAACTCGTCGAATTTGAGCGGACGGTTATCAAACGCGGCGGGCAGACGAAATCCGTAATCGACCAGTGCCGTCTTGCGCGATCGATCACCGTTGTACATAGCGCGAAGTTGCGGTATCGTCATATGACTCTCGTCGACGAACAGAATAAAATCGTGCGGAAAATAATCGAGCAGAGTAAACGGCGGTTGACCGGGCGCACGCCCGTCAAAGTACCGCGAATAGTTCTCTATACCCGAACAGTATCCTATTTCTTTCATCATTTCGACATCGTAACGCACGCGCTCGCCTATGCGTTGCGCCTCGATGAGCTTGTGATTGTCTGTAAAAAACTTGACGCGCTCCTCGCAATCCGCTTCGATCCTATCGATCGCCGCCAGTAATTTACTGTGTTCTACCGCGTAATGACTCGCTGGGAATATCGCCGCGTGACCGAGCCTCGAAACGATATTTCCCGACACTATATCGAACTCGCACACTCCGTCTATCTCGTTCCCGAAAAACTCGACACGCACACCGTGTTCCGACATACTTGCCGGAAAAATATCTACGGTATCGCCGCGCACGCGAAAATTTGTTCGTTCCGGCGCGAGGTCGTTGCGTTTGTAGTTGATTTCTATGAGTCGCGAAATGAGCGCGTCGCGCGTCATTTTGTCGCCGGGACGCACCGACAAAGCAAGTCTGTAATACTCTTCGGGCGCGCCGAGACCGTAAATGCAGGAAACAGACGCTACTACGAGAGTATCCCGCCGCTCATGCAACGAACACGTCGCGCTGTGGCGGAGCTTGTCTATCTCATCGTTGATAGCAAGATCTTTTTCTATATACGTATCGGTGGACGGCAGGTACGCTTCGGGCTGGTAATAGTCGTAATAGCTGACGAAAAACTCCACTCTGTTTTCGGGAAAGAACTCGCGAAACTCGTTACACAGCTGTGCCGCAAGCGTTTTATTGTGTGCCAAAACCAGCGTCGGACGCTGTACGCGTTCTATAACGTTCGCCATCGTAAACGTCTTACCGCTGCCGGTGACGCCTTTTAATACCTGCGCCGCAAGACCGTCCTCTATCCCTTCGGCTATCTCGCGTATCGCATCCGGTTGATCGCCCGTCGGCTTATATTTACTGTGAAGTTTGAAGTCCATTGTTACCGCCGTCAAAACTTGTAGCTATTTAGTGTAGCACAAATTATCGCCGTATGTCAATGAAAGAAATACACCGTTAATAATTCTTTCCTACCGCTGAAAGGGCAGGAAATCCTCGTCGTCGGTCTTGTCATAAAGAAAGTCCTTGCCTATAAGCGACGCGCGCTTAACTATATTGCCGTATTTACCGTTCAAATAATCAAGCGTTTCGTCCAGCTTTTCCAGCTTATCGTTGCGCTTCGCGTCTGTCAGAAAAGACATCTGTTGCGGCTCGCCGGACGGAACGAGTTTGCTCATCGACACGGTGATCGTGCGCATCGGATCGCCGTTCCAGTTTTCAAGGAAAAGTTCGAAAGCCGCCGACGCTATCTCGTCCGACGAATACGTCGCAAACGGCAACACTCGCTGTCGGACGATCGAAAACAGCTTATTATCCCTCATTCCGACAGACACCAGCGCGCCGCGCACATTGCCCTTGCGCATACGTGCGGCTACCTTTTCACTCAAATAGAATATAAGATCGCGCGCGTCTTCGTCCGTCTCGATGTCGCGAACGGCTGTCATACCGTGACCTATCGACTTCGCCTCTCTGTGCCGCACGGCTTCTCTTACCGGCTCGTTGTCGTCACCGCGCGCATACGCTTGCATCCTTATCCCGTTTATGCCGAATGTGCTTTTCAGCACGTTCGAATCGGCACAAGCCAAATCGCCTATCGTGGTTATATTGAGTTTTTTCAGCTGTTCGTAAGTGCGCCTGCCTATCATAAGCATCTCGTCGGCGGACAGTCTCCATATGAGCTGTTTGAAATTATCACGCGAAATGACGGTCGTCGCATCGGGTTTTTTCAAGTCCGATCCGAGTTTTGCGAACACCTTATTAAAGCTGACTCCGACCGAACAGGTCAATCCGCTTTCCTTTTTGACGCGCTCGCGAATTTTATTCGCTATTTGTTCGCCGTCTCCGAACAGCTTTCGAGAGCCGGTAACGTCCAACCAGCACTCGTCCGCTCCGAACGGTTCGACCATATCGGTATACTCGTTGTACAGTGCGAACATCTGCTTTGAATACGCCATATACAAATCGAAATGCGGCGGCACGGTAACGAGATCGGGCGCTTTGCGTTTGGCTTCCCATATTGCCTCGCCCGTTCGAACCCCCAGTTTTTTGGCTATTTCGTTTTTGGCAAGCACTATGCCGTGCCGTGCGTTCGGATCGCCGCAAACGGCGAGCGGCACATTCCGCCACTCCGCGTGAGATACGCATTCCGCCGTAGCGTAAAAATTATTGAGATCGCAATGCAGTATTACACGGTCCATTAGAACTCGTAACTTTTATACACTTCCTCGACTTGCGCCTCGCTCGAAAACCCTGCGGAACCTCCGTCGCACTTGATTTTGAGCGCCGCAAAGACTTCGGCGCGTTTGAGAGCCTCCACCGCATTGCATCGTCCGTAATAATGTATAAAAGCCGAAAACAGCGCGTCGCCCGCGCCGACGGTGTTGACTACAGCGCCGAGATGGACCGCAGGAAGTTGAGTGATCGCGTCCGCCTCGCGGTCGTACATTATCGCGCCGTCCGAACCCAAGCCGATAACGATTATCTTAGGCGCGTATTCGGTTTTAAGCGTCAAAAGAAAATCGCGCGGAGACACAGGAAGATCCTCGTCGCTCAAAAACAATATATCCGCGTAGCTCATAAAGTCGCGATTGAACGGGTCGTATATGTTATTGAGAACGTGCACGTCGGTAGCTATCGTCTTACCCGCCCGCTTGGCGATCGACAACAGCGAACGGTTGAAGTTTATATTACACAGCACGCAAGTATCGGCGGCGTCAATTGCCGACTTGACAAGTTCGGGATCGATAGTCTTATCCTGAATGTCTTTAAGGTCGCAGTATATCTGCCGTCTGCCGCCCGCGCCCTGCTCGTACAGTATAACAGATACGGGAGTAGTTTCGAGACTGTTAAATACCATATCGCGTCCGACACACGATTTATCGAGCGTTTCGGTAATGCGAGCCGCTTCCGCATCCTTTCCTATCAGCGAGACGAACGAAACATCGTCGCCTAGCGTGCGAGTCGCGTTAGCGATATTGAAACCTGCGCCGGAAACGGTGGATTGAATACCGAAAAACGGATAATCTATCGGATAATACGTTACCGGGAACGAACGTATTCTGAGATTGGTTTCGACGTTGATAAGACCGGAAACGAATAGTTTCATTTGCGCACCTCAATTTAACATAACTCGATTACAGTAAATTATACACCTTTAATCGCGCATTGTCAATATCTTTTACCGCCGTTATAAAACAATATGCAATGTGTTAAACGTTAAATTTCTGTTGACTTTTGAGCGAGAATGGTATATAATTAAAAAAATTAAGATTTTCCGGAGGAAAATATGGAGAAATTGGATCCCATTAAACTTTTCAAAGAAGCGCCCGTACAGATGACGATGCGCCGCGCAACGTTCGACAGACTGCAAATCCGCCCGTCTATCAACTATCGCGGCAGAACGCAGGACGAAGTGTTTTTCCAAAAACAGGACGGCGCCAATGTCGAGTTCGAAGTAGTTCGCAGAATGGACTTCGAGCCGGAAGGCGTTTTCGAGATAACAGTCGTTTACAATGTTCGCAGAGTTCTCAACGACGAGTTCGTCGGTCAGGACATCGACTTCCGCGAGATGCTTCGCACTTATGAGATCAAAGATTTCAACGTGCTTTGCGGCGGCAATCTCTTCGCATCGATGTCGCTTATGGTCTCCCAGCTCACGCAGGCGTCCAACGGCATACCTATGGTCTCGCCTCCCGTATACTGCGGCATCGCGGCAAAACCCGCTTCTGCGGAATAATACACCAAACAAACAATCGACCCCGACGCGACCGTCGGGGTTTTTTGTTGCGTTTTATTAATAGTTACCCATTAACAACCGCTATACGCCGAATTTGCGGAGCGCAGTTCCCTTGTCGTGTCGAAAATTATCGATTTTTACACATAAAAAAACGTGCACGCGCCAAACTAATACGGAAATTCGGTATAAAATCCGAATATAAGGAGACAATCAATGGAGTATATTATCGAGGTTGAAAAGGCTTTGGACGATATTCTTACTTATAATGCAAAACGCAACGGTATAAGCGTACAAGCGCTTATTGTCGAGCTGTTGAAACGTTATCTCATCGATTCGCATATAATGGAACAAAGCGAACTCTGGGAAAACGGCATTTCCGAGTGCGCCGAAATAAATCTCGAATGGGCTAATCTTTAACACATCGTAAGGAGTGATTTTCGTGTCGGTATTCAAGCGCGGCGAAATATATTATGCGGATTTGAGCCCCGTCATAGGATCGGAGCAGGGCGGCGTACGCCCTGTGCTCATCATCCAGAACGACGTAGGCAACCGATACTCGCCCACCGTCATAGTGTGCGCTGTCACGAGCCGAATAACGAAAGCAAAACTTCCCACTCACGTCGAGATCCGCGCCGGTCAGTTCGGACTGACAAAAGATTCCGTCGTATTACTCGAACAACTGCGCACACTCGATAAGCGCAGACTGAAAGCGCGCGTCGGCGAGATCGACGGCATAGCGATGCGAAAGATAGAGCGTGCGACACTTATTTCGCTCGGATTCGTATGATACTAATATTCCGGTCGCCTTTCGACCGTTTTATATATTAAAGCGGCGGATTTATCCGCCGACTGAGCGGGCGCGGCATATTGCCGCGCCCGTTCCTTTTTATACATATTCGGAAGTCAGCCTTTTGCGGCAATTTCATAACTCTTGTCTATCCAACCGCACACCTCTTCTGCCGTAACGGAGCCGTCGAGACACATAGTAAACCATTTCTTTTTATTCATATGATAACCCGCAAAATATCTGTTTCCGTCAACGAGCGACGGTAAAACGTCGGGGTCAATGCGCAAGTCTATTATTTCGACCACTTCATCGCTGTCAAAGCCCAGCTTGCGCTTCGACAGAACAAGCAATGCGCCGTACCACTTACCGTTGTCTTTTCTTCTCCATACGGCATTTGTCGGGAAGTTTTTCCATAGATATTACAATTCGTCACCGTATTTGTCACTGACGTACTTTATGACCTTATGCGCAATATCGCTCTTGAAAACATCGCGCTCGAAACAGTTATCGGCTATTTCTTTGAGCACGCAACCGTATTCCGCGCGCACCGCCCCGATAAACGCTCCGTCCGCCTCCGCAATCAAATGCAAAGTATACGGATCGCCCGTGCAAAGATCCACAACTTCCGTCGTAACTCCGCCGTCAGCTGCGCGAATATCGACGGACATTTCGAACCGCCCGTCCATAATCTTCTTTTTGTATGTATATAAGTCGCCGTTATTCGAAAATCCGTACCGCACGAGTTTTTCTGAATTCGGAACTTTAAGATCGAAAACACCGTTTTTCATAACATAGGAATTTTCACTGTCGCGCAATTATAGTTCGTCATAGTCGGCCATATTCAATATATCTCGCGGAGTCAACATCATCTGAGCGTATGCACTCACCGCACGTTCCGCACCGATGCCGTTTCGGTAACACGCGATCGTCGCCGCGTCGAACAGCGGATACGAACACGAAAGCGCGGTTATGCACCCGCCCAACACGTCACCGGTCCCGCCTTTTGCCATTGCCGGCGTGCCTGATACGTTTAACCGCACCTCTTTTCCGTCTGTTATCACAGTCGTCGCGGACTTCATAACGACCACTCCGTTTATTTCTTCGGCCAATGCTACGGCGTTTTCCACCGTAGCCGGTTTACCTGTGAGCCGTCTGAACTCTCCGACGTGCGGGGTTATAAGCAGTTGCGGTTTACAACCGCGCAAAAACGCATAATCGCCCGCTACGGCGTTCAATCCGTCCGCGTCGATAATGAGCTTGCCGTCGAAGTTGTCGCAGATGTATTCGAGTATTTTCTTCAAATCGGGCGTGGCACCCATACCCGTACCGATGTTTATAGCCGTCGCTCGCGAGAAGATTTCGTCAAGTTCTCCCTCGTCGAACTTAATAAATCCGTCGGGAGTGTCTTTCAAAAATTTGAGCATAGAAAGCGTGTATCTCGACGCCGCCGCAACACGGTGTATACTCGGCAAACACACCGTCACCGTTCCTGCGCCGTTTAGATACGCCGAATGCGCCGCCGCGCCGGCGAGAATGGGCGCTCCGATCATAGTTCCGCAACCGCCGATAACGAACACTCTGCCCATATCGCCCTTATGCGCGCTTATCTTTCGCCTGTGAGTTTTGAAGTCTCCGTCTTCATAAACGCGCATATTAGATTGAGTGTCTATACCCACGTCGTCGACTACAATATCGCCGCACTTGTCGCGACCGCTGCCGAACAGCATTCCGCGCTTATAGCACGAGAAAGTGAGCGTAACTCGCGCGTCGAATGCAACGCCCATTATCTCACCCGTATCTCCGTTGAGTCCGGACGGGATATCGACGGCTAGTCTGAAAGCGTTCTCTTGAGCGTTCAACTTCTCGATGAGCGTCTTTACTTCGCCCTCGATCGGTCTGTTCAACCCTATGCCGAAAATGGCGTCGACCAAAATATCCGCATTGCCGCCATAATCGCTCGCAGACTTTATCGGCACACCCGCACTCCGCGCATAGCACAGCGTTCGACGGTAAAACTCGCTCCCTTCGCTATCCGACACTTTATAAACCGTCACGCGCCTGCCCTGTCTGTGCATACGAATTGCGGCGAGTATCCCGTCGCAACCGTTACCGCCGCTACCGCAGAAAACGGCGGTTTCAGCACCGTCTGCACCCGCCCGCGCCGACAACCCGTCCGCAATACACAGCGCGGCGTTCATAGAAAGATACGAGCCGTCAAGTCCGCGCGACATAGCGTCGGCTTCCGCAGCACGCATTTGTTCAACAGTAAGTACGTTCTTCATAATACTCTTCTAACATTTATTCGGCGTGAGCATAACAGTCGCAACTGCATAATCTCCGTCGTGCGAAATCGACACATCCGCACGGCATCCGCAAATCAGATCCGCCGCTTTTCCGCGCGGACACAGTATCGGCGCGCCTGCGGTGTCGTGTCCTATCTCTATATCGGCAGGCATTATCCCTCCGCCGAACCCGCATTTTAACGCTTTTACCGCCGCCTCTTTCGCACAGAACAGTCCGGCGTAGCTAGCGGCGGGATCGCTTTTTCCGTCGCAATACGTACGCTCGGATGGCGTAAAAACGCGCTCTACAAACGCCTCTTTTTCTACCGCCTTACGTATGCGCGAAATGCCGATTATGTCGACGCCTATCATTTTACGGTCACCGCGTTTTCGATTGCGAATGCCGTCGCTTCCGCCGCGAGCGCCGCAACTATGCTGAAATCGATGACTTTATCGCCCTTCGACAACGCGAACATAGTGTCGCCGTCAGCATCGGTATGAACGGGACGAATGGACATCGCAAAGCCGTCGTGCGAGATTGCGGCGAGTTTGTTCGCGTAAACTTTATCGAGTTTTGCATTGGTCACCACACAGCCTATCGTAGTATTCTTGCCCGAACTCTCTTTTAGGTTAGCCGTTACGGCGGACTTCATACGCGCCGCAAGCACACCGTTTGTAAGGCACTCTGCAGCATTCAAAAACTTGCCGTCGGGCGTGCGCGCGCCCGCTATCACGTTACCGCTTCTGTGGTCGAACACGTCGCCTACGGCGTTCACGGCGACTACGGCGGACACAATCAAGTCGTCGAACATCAACGTAGCGCCGCCGATACCGCTTCTGCACGCGCACTGCATTCCCAAAATTTTACCTACCGTCGCGCCCTTGCCGGCGCCGACTCTGCCGAACTTAATATCGCTCGATTGCGCATTCGCCGCCGCCGCATACCCCATTGCTTTGTCCGGATAGTGGTATTCGTTCGGCGTATTCAGATCGAAAAGTATCGCCTGCGCCACCAGCGGCACTATCTTGTCGCCCGCCGCAAAACCGATATTACGCTCGCGCAGAAAATTCACTACACCGCACGACGCTTCGAGACCGTATGCCGATCCGCCGGACAATACTATTGCGTCGACGCTACCCTGCGACTTGTCCGCTCTCAACATATCCGTCTCGCGCGTTCCGGGCGCACCGCCGCGTACAGATACTCCGCCCACTGCCTTGTCGGCGAGTATGCATGTAACGCCGGTGTAACAGTCGTCGGCGTGTCCTATTTTGATCCCTTCCGGTAATACGAATTTATTCATATATACTCCTCTGTCGATGCGAACCCATTCGCATATTCAATTATCGTAAAATTCATCGTCGCCGTCAAACGCGCCGTCTTCCGACAACCGATTCACCGCCGTGCCGATAGCATCCCACGTAAACCCGCGCGCCGCCAGAAACCGTCTCAGCTTCTGCTTGTCGGATGTGTGCGAACGAAGATATTTTTGCGCGATCGCGTAAGCGTTGTCGCTCTCGCTCGGCCGCTCTTCGTCGCCGTCCGCAACACCGTTCAATATCTCTTCGATGATGTCCGACGAGATACCCTTTGCCCTAAGCTCCGACTTTAAGCGCAAACTGCCGTATTTTTTCGACTTCGATTTCACGAAACTTTCCGCATAAGCGTAATCGTCGGTATATCTGTATTTTTCTAGCCTGTCGATCGTTTCCTCAATTACTTCGCAGTCATAGCCTTTATCTTTAAGATAACGGGCGATCTCCTTTTTGGATCGCGGCGACAACGACAGATACCCAACCGCACGCTCGAACGCGCTGTTTGCTTCGCTTGCAAATACTATACGTTTAAGTTCTTCGGGCGAAATTTCTCCGCCGATATTCAGACGCGACCCCACAGCGGTAACTGCGTCAAGTCCGCAAACGAACTCGCCGTCGATATATATGCTGACGCGCGACTTGTTTCGCTTTTGACGTGTGATGTCGGTTATCTTTCCCATAACCGTATTATACACCGCGTATAAAAATAAATCAAGTACCGCATATTAAATTCACATTCGTAAAAAGGAGAATTTATGACCACCAAAAGCCTTCAAGAACTGAGCGAACTGTGCCGCAGCGAAAAGCTCGCTTATAAAAAATGCTGCAACTACGTATCCGAAACGGATAACGACGACTTGCGCTGTGCGCTCGGCAAACTCGCCAACGGACACAGACAACGCTACGAGACCCTTTTGGGCTATCTCGAAAAGAATTAAGGAGAAATCTATGACGAAAATACCTTTTTATTCCGCATACGACAATAACGGCTATGACTGCGATCCCGCAGATTGCAACGGCGCGCCCAAAGAATTTACCGAGACGGCGCAGGAATTCGGAGCAACGCCCGATAACGAGTTCACAGTAGCCAAAGACGACATCGGCGGCTATACCGGCCCCGAAATCGAAACATCTTCCGAGCGCAATGCGATCAATACAGTTAAAACCGCGTCGAACTTTTTCAACGCGCCCGGCATAATCGCTCCGCTCGGCGACGCGGACGCCACAGACTACACGATCGGCGGCGAAAGTTTGTTCGACAGCGAAAACACTTCGCCGGACGACGAAACCGCCGCAACGATAGACGAATACTACACGACGCAAAGCGAAAGCGCCGAAGAGCGTTGCCGTTTGGACGACTACGAGATCATTTCGGACGTACTCGGCAGCGAAAAACAGCTCGTTAAACTGTACTCGACGGCTCTGTGCGAAAGCGCGGAAGAACCGCTTCGTAACCTCATTCGCGATAATCTGTTCGAATGCGCCGACGACCAGTATGCGACGTTCGAATTTATGCAGAAACGCGGAATGTATCCCACAGAGGAAGCGCCGCAGGAAAAGATCGATAAAGCGAAACAACAATTCACACCGCTCTGCAACGACGGATGCTGCTGTCACCACTAAAATACGAAAGCACGCCAAAAGGCGTGCTTTTATTATGCGGTTTCGCTTTTCCGTATTATGAGTATGGATATTATTCGGTTATAACTCGAATATGCGATCACAAAAGCGGTATAGACGCCAAGTATTCGACGTCGGAACGGTCTTTGGAATCTCCTTCCGCAAGCACGAACGCTTTACATACTACCTCGCCGCCCGCCATACCGACAAGATTTTCGAGTGCGGCAAGCGCCGCGCCGGTACTCACAACGTCGTCGACAATCGCGACACGCTTACCGCGAAGAAGCGCTACGTCGTGAGCCGACAGATACAAATGCTGTACTTCGCCCGTAGTTATCGTCTTGACTTCTACCGAAATACCGTCTTGCATATACAGTTTCTTATTCTTGCGCGCTACGGCATACAATGTATGTCCGAGATCGCGTGCAAGACAGTGAGCGAGCTGTAATCCCTTGCTTTCCGCAGTAATAATTACGTCCGGCTCGTAGCTTGCTATTTTGGGTGCGAGTGCCTTTGCACAATGCTCTGTCAGACCCACATTACCGTGCAGATTGAAAAAACATATATTCACGCCCGAAGGCAACGGAAGCACGGGCAGTTCTTCTTTCCTGCCGCAGATGTCGACGGTATAAGTTTTCATACTTTCACCTTTCGTTATTCTTTTATGTTTTTCTTATGCGGCAATTTCCGTCCACTTCGCATACAGCGTCGTATAAACGGGCGTACCGTCTTCGAATTGCAATTTATTGTCCGCGAGTTTGGTATTCTCGGCGAAATCGGCACTGCCGTACCAGCCGTCAAAAGTGCAATCTGTTTTAGTCGGCTCGTCGACAACAAAACCGTCGGCATCATATTGCACGTTTATGCTTGTTGCACCGTCGCTCATTTCTCCGCCGTCGAGTTCAAGCGCTATATCGAAAGTTTTGAGTTCGAACCGCGCCGTAAGCGTAATATTCGCCGTCACATTGGATGTAAAGTCATATGCCGTCGACGCCCCGTCCGCAAACCAACCGATAAAATCGTAACCGATCTTTTCGGGGTTCTGCGGGCGCATCGCTTTTCCGCCGCTTACCACCGTCTGCGACGCATAAGTCGTCGCGTCTACATCGAAAGTTACGGTGTAAAGCACGGGTGCATTCTCGACCCAACGCGCAGTGAGCGTATAACCGCTCGCGAGCACGCCTACTTTTGTACCCTCGGCAATCATTTTGCCGTCGGTAGCGAACCAGCCGACAAAGGTATAACCGACACGCGTAGGAGCCGAGACAAAGCCGTCGGCGTCACCGAACGTCTTATCGAACGTTACCGTAATTCTTCCGCCGATGCTTCCGACATAACCGTAATCGAGTAATACTTCGTATGTTTCCGCAGTCCAATGCGCGTACAGCGAATGGTGTTCCGCAGTCGTACATCTCGTAGCGTTTACGCCGCCGAAAATGATCTTACTGCCGCCTGTAGGCTCGGTATACCACCCCTCGAAGTTATATCCTGCACGCACAGGCGTCGCGGGGGCCGTGTAAGCCTCGCCGTAAGTCACGCTCGTCATTATGTTGGCACTTCCGTTATCGGGGTTAAACGCTACCGAATATACGTTCGGAGTCCAATGCGCATAAAGCGTATGGTCGCCCGTTGCGGTGACCGAAGTGATCGGAGTGATATGGTTTCCGCCTTCGGGCTGCGTGTACCAACCGGCAAATTCGTAACCTGTACGCGTCGGTGCCGATATGCCGCCCAACGCGGAATAAGTGCCGTTATAGGTAGCATTGATGTGCAAACTCGTTCCGGAGATGTTGCCGCCGTTCACATCGAGCGACACCGAGTACGTCGCAGGCTCCCACTTTGCGTACAGCGTAAAGCCGTAATATTCGGGTGCGGGCGTATACGGATTATCGTATCTGCCGTTAGAGTACGTTCTGTACCAACCGGCAAATGTATGACCGACTTTCGCGTTGGGTTCCGCAATATCCGGAGTCATACCTGCGGAAACGGCAACCGAACCGTCACCCGGAATATCGTTCATATTTTTGAGCGTTATATTCGCCGTTCCTACGCTTACCGAATAAGTGACCTGCGTCGATGTGGAACTGCCGCGAGTATTGCTTGTATTGTAGGCACGAAGCGTCATATTGAGGTTGTACGACGTTGTATAAGACGTATTAAAGCCGACCGTGAATATTATATAATCGACTTGCGTCAACGTCGCACTCCACGAACTGCCGCTGTACAAATTGAGCGTTGTGCTGGACGAACTTACGTATGCGTCGTATGTTCCGACGATCGAATTGTTGCGATACAGCTCCGCTTTTACGGAAGTTATACTGTTATTGTTTCCGGTAGCGAATGCCATAGTGTACGGATATCTGTATGTAGAGCCTTCGGTAGACGCTGTCCATCTGAACTCGATATTCGTCGTCGATCCGCCGGCGAGCGCAAGCGTTCTGTCCGCCGAATAATACGATGTTTGCGTATGTTTATACTCCGACGAGTATGCGGCGGTGGTTTGCCGCTCGGAGATATTTACCGTGATACTCGTTACTACGTTCAAACCGCAAACGCTCGCAGTCAACCCGACTTGAGCCGCACTATCCGCATCCGCAGCGGTGACGACCATATGCGCCCCGCTCGTGACGAATTGCAAGTATCCGCCGTCGTAATCGACTTCTATGCCGTCTACGGGCAAGCCGTGCGTCTCACGAAGCTCCAAGCCGAACGAACTGCCGCCCTCCACGTTGTAGGAGAATGCTCCGCCAGTACCGTCGAGCGATATACCGTCGACTATGATCGAAAGCTCGGGCGCTATCGCCGCTACATTAACGGTGCCTCTTCCGTAATACACGCTGTTGTCGGTGCATTTAACCGTATATGCCAGAGTAACCGTCTCTGCGTTTGCACTGTCCGTAACGTTTATATCGTTGGCAAAGTTCACAACCGGTGCATAGGAGCCGTTCCCAGTGACGCCGATAAATGCGCCGTGCGATATTGCGTCGACCGTAATTTCGGAAACGGTATTGCTCCCGAATTTACCGCCGAGCAGGCTCGCGACATCGAGCGTATCGTAACCGCCGACAGCGCCGTCCGCACCCTGCCGCCATACGACAGTGTCGGTTACGTCCGCCGTGAATACGTTGAGATTAACAACGGTGTCGACAGTCATTACGGTACCGGCGTATTTGCCGCTTGTCATCGTCACGGTTGCCGTAAGCTGCACGGAGGTGTACGAAACAAACTCTACGACAGTTAAGTATCTTCCGTCGACCGAAATTTTGGAATCGGGTGTTTTGAGCGCATACGATACGGTATATCCGTCCGTTGACTTGATCTGATTTTCGCCTGCGCCTACATACGGTTTAACGGCGTCGTAAATATCGTAAGTAGTACCGACCGCACCCGTAACGGTGACAGCTTCGGATTTAGCCTGCGGTACTATAACAAACTCTATCGGTTCGGAAGTTACGGACTCGCCGCCGTTGACGCCGCCCGATAAGACTGCGGTAACTATGACAACGAACCTGCCGCCGGCCATAGTGTTGTTTGTCTTGTTGACGGTAAGCGTGTTGCCGCTCACAGAATAATCGGCGTTTTGCGTCAAGCCCTGCGCCGTCACATTATATGTCACCGACGAAGATGTGTAAGTATAGGTTTTTTCGGTCTTGCCGACAGCCGTCACGCTCGAAATCTCGAACTGCGACATATCGACGGCAACGCCGCTTTCCGCAAGCACGATGTTCTTGTCAATACCGCCGTCCCATATGATGTCGGGTTTGGGCACGCCTACTATAACGACAGCCTTTTCGAACGTATACGTTCTGCCTGCAAACGCGCCGTTCGCAACGGTTACGCTCGCACGCACAAGCACCGTACTGTCTACGGTAAACGCTACACCCGTCTTGGGCTTCAATATTCCGGTCGAAGTATCGACCGTCGCATAATCGCCGCCAGAAACGATAGAATATAAAACCGTAGCGTCACCCTTATTCGCGACGGTGAATGCAGTTGTTTCGTCGGGAAGAATACGCGCGTCTGCATTCAATGAATACTCCGCCGCAGTCGCCGTGAGCGTCACCGTATATTCGTTGCCCGTAGTCGGATAATATGTCTTACCGTTCGCAATTACACTACTGCGGACAGTGAATGCTCCGCTCGCCCCGAACGCTTTATCCGCCCTGAACGCGACTGTGAAAACATTGCTGTTTTCCGCAGTTTCCGTAACGTTTTGCGTCATAGTAACATAACCGCTGTAATCCACCCTGACATTACCGGCGGACACGTCTATTCCCAATCCGCTTGCGTCGATTGTGTAAACGAACGTGCGCGCGTTCGCCGTCGAAGTAAAGTCGGAAGCGAGCGAAGCGCCGTTCGTCACAGTCGACGTATCGCTGTTATATGTGGTTTTAAGCTCCGCCGAAACTGCGCCGCTGTCGACGAGAACATAGTTCTTTGTCGAGGTGAATGTCTTACCGTAAGCGGTAGCCGACAGCGTGATCGCCGTAGCGCCGGAAACTCCGGCTTTGAGCGCTACGTTAGCAACGCCGCCGTCGATGTTATCGATGCTGTCGATCGGCGAATTTGCTGACGTTGCCGAATATGCCCAATCGCCGGATACATACCAAACGCCCGTCGGCTCTTTCAAGCGGATTTGATAATAGCCGTCCGCCGCAGTCTTGTTGATCTCGTGTTCTGCAGGAGAGACCGCAAGATCGATACCGCCCGCAGTGAATTCAAACGACGGAATATATGTCGTTTCATACGACACCGTAAGCGTAAAGTTTGCGGAAGACACGATCGGATTTGCCATACTAAGCAAGCTGTCGGCGCAACCGTACGTCGCGGTAAGCGTCACATTATACGTTTCGTCCGCGCCCGCGTCGAATTTGCTGCGGTCGAGAGTGAGCGTCACCTCACCCACCGTAGCGTCGACGTTCTTTAATATTTTACCGTCGCACTCGGCGGTAAAGTTCAGGGAAAGTCCGTCATACGACGTCAAAGACTTAGGCATAAACGTTACTTTGCCGCCTTCTTCCGTTGCGGACTTGAACACGTTTATCGTTCCCCTGTCCGCACTGAGTTCGAGCGCGGGAACGATGATTACGTTCACGGTAAACGTCTTTTCCACAGCCGTGCCGTTGTACTCGGCGGTGAGCGTAAAGCGCGCCTCGCCTGCCTCGCCTTTAGGTACGATAGTAAACTTATCGGCAGTCGCCTGAATATCGATAATATTTTGACTGTCGTTAGTGATCCTATAAACAACGCCGGACGCTGTAATGCCCGCAAACGCGATTTCGGTGCTTATATCGGAATGATTCAATACGAGCGTAGTATAACCCGTCGTCGCGCCGGCGTAATAATAGAAAGTGTATGTGTCATTTAACGGAGCGTTTACAAGTCCTACGTCGGTAAGCGACACCGAGTAATTAACCGTGACTATATCGGTATAAACATATCCGCCGCGCTCGTTATCGAGATAGCTCGCGCGGTAATAGAACGTTCCGCTATGCGCCTTGAGGCTTGTCGAGAATGTTATATCGCCGAACTCGTCAATACCCGCTATATCGGCAGACAGGAGATTTTGCGCGTTCTTATCCGAATAGAGAGCGTAGCCAATGTTCGCGCCGCCCACCACCTTATCGTCGCCGCTGTTCCGTACAACCGCCGCCAGACGGAACGCTTCACTGCTGTTTTTCACTTTGACAGTTGCAGTCTTGGATCCGTCTACCGTTTCCACTCTTATATTGCCGCTGTCCGCAAGTACGAGTTTGGAAGCGCTCGTGGTGATGATAAGTTTGACCGGCTCGGAATATTTCGCAGTGCCGACGACATACTTTGCGCGGACATAATATTTTTGCTCGGACGTAAGAAAATCGTTCTTGACAAGAACTCTGTTGCCGCTTATAGAAATGTCGCCTCCGGTATACGCAGTAACCGCGCCGTTGCTCGATACTTCGCATATCTCGAACGATATGCGACCGCGCTCTTCCTCTGTTATCAACGCGTTGGCTATACCGTTATTAAGCGTCACCGAAAGCTCGTCGGATTGCGCGGCAGATCCGTCGGTCTTACCGTTCGTGACGATCGAATAGCTGTCGCCGTCGATCGCAAACTCGACTATCTTGACGTCGACCTTTATCTTTACGGAAATCGTAAAGTCTTTGCTTCCGCCGCCTGCGGTATCGCGCAAGACGAAAGTAAATACCTTGCCGTCGATATACTGTTGCAGTTTATCGGCGGTAAGCGCTTTCAGTTTTTCCAAATCGATTGTTATCGACAAACCGTTCTCCGAGATAGTTCCCTCGAATATGCCGAAATCGTCGGTACGGTTTACCCAAGAAAGATTACTCTTCGAATTGTAGTTTATCGAGCGGTATCCGTCCCCTGCCGAAATCCCGATATAGTCGGTAGACAATTCCAATTTCGGCGATGCGGACTGATCGAAAGAAGTTACGGACAAAGCGCACTCTACAGGCGTAGTCCCGTCGGTATTTGCGAAATACGGACCTCTGTTGTCTATATAATACTTGATATCGCTAAGACCGGTAAGAACGCTGACGGGTATTCTCTGCCGCAACGAACTGCTTGAATCGTGATACGAAGCGTATATCCATACGGTTTTTATCACTGTCGACTCCGCCCTCTACGTCGTATGCCCGCTCGGGAATCGCGCGTATAAAGCACTGTACGGTATACTTTATCTCGTTTGGATTTTTCAGGTCGGCATCTATGGCGGGGTTCGCTATTTCAATGTTCCAAACGCCGTTTCCGCCTGTCGATTGATTGAAATCCGAATCAACGATATCGCCCTGTACGTACTCGCCAGTCAAACCCAAACGGTACGATATATAATGAGGCAACTGCAAACTGACGGGCTCGAACCGTGTAAACGATTGATCGCCGTCAAGTGCGGAATAAGTTATAGTTATAAAGAACGTCTCGATATAAGGCATTCCGTCAGCAGCAGGCGCGTTATTGAACGAACCGAATACGAATCTGTAGTTCGATTCGGTAAGTTTCGTGCTTCCGCACTCATACGTGGGCGCGCCGCCGACCGTCGAAGTGATTTTTTCGGCGTTGAAAAGCTCGATATTTTTTATGGGTCTGGAAAGATTCTGAACCTTGACCTCAAGCGATTTGGTTTTTGACGACCCGTATACGATCAACGCCGCCTCGTATGAGTCCGTACCCGTCGAACTCGTGACATCCGGAGAGGTGAACGAGAAATTATAATACAGCTTGCCGGTGCTGTCGGTCGAACCGCTGTTTATAAAGTCCTTAAACGTGTCGTTGACCGAAAGATATGCTCTTACTACCGATGAGATCGCATGACCGGTATGAGAATCTTTGTCTTCTATTATGATCTTTTTCGCACTTTCGCCCGTTCCGTATTTAACAACGGAAGTTGCGTAAAGATTGAGGGTTTGACGCTGATTAACGTAACACGTGTACAAGTTTGTTCCTTCACCGCTCAACTTATCTTTGTCCAAATAACTTTCGATTTGCGCGCCGTATACATATACGTCGTCGGCGGCGCGTTTGAAAGTGAAAGCAACGTCTTGAGAAACCGCCTTTTGCCAAGCGTTTTTAGCGATCCTATACGTGACTTTTATTTCGCCCATCGCGATGTTTGCTTCATAGCCGTATGCAAAAAGATCGCGTGCGGGTCTTATATTGCCGCTTGCCTTGTCGTAATAAAATACGGTATCTCCGTCGTACTTATATTCGACCGTACTCGACGCGTCCCAATCGTGGTCGAGCACCGTTCCCGATTTCGAAAGCGTTATATCGACGTCCGAAAGGAGGTCGCGCTTAGTCTTTTCGGGCGCTCCGAACACCTTTTCGAAACTCAAACTGTCGCCCAAGTTTTTCGAGCCGTAATCGTCTGCGTTGTATATCGCCTCGCGCGTATCGTCCTTAGCCGTCGCTACTATGGCCTTGACTGCGTCGATTACATAAACCGTGACGTTCAGCTCGGCGATCTTGATGTTGCTGCTGTTGCGCTGTTCGATAGTAACGCTGAGCGAATGCGACGATGACAACCACGTCTCGTTGGTGTATTTCAATTGATCTATATTCTGCGTTTTGTTAAAGGGCGCTACGGCAGTAGCGTTCAGTCTCCTGAACGTATCGCCGGTGCCGTGCTTTTTGACAAGATCGGCAAAATCGAACCCGATCTCGCTCTCTACGGGACGGTGTTGTAAAAACAGCCGCGCGGTGCTTTTCCACACCTCGCCTTCCGGCGTCGCGGGTCTGTCAAGTATAAAATCAGCCGCATAGGAACCGTGATCGGACACTATTTCGAGTATTTCTTCTTTGGTTTTGAACTCCGCCTTAGTGGCGATCTTCGTCACGTTGAAATTGACCGACTTGTTCCAATCGGGGTTGAGCGCGTTGAACCTGCTGTCCGCGCCGTCTATTGTCGTTCCTATCTTGTGGAACTGTATCGTGTATGCGCCGTCTTCGGCGGATTCGTTGAATGTTATGCTTATATCGGCGGTACCGATAAAGGTGTTCTGCTTCCCGGCAGGCTTAGTGATAACGAGCGACTTGGTAAAGTCATACTGCTTGCCTGATTCTATAGTCGTTTCGCCGACTTTGACCGTAACAGCATCCGGATCGCTCATTGTCATTATAAAGCCTGTCGACACATAGCCTTTCGACAGCATCGTATCCGCATCGGTAGAGTCCGGCGCGGTGAACGTATACGTGACACGCATCGTAACGGGCGCGTTAGGCGATGTTTCCACTTTATTATTGGGATTTGTAAGCCACGCGTCGTTTTTATCACCGATAGAAACTTCTCCGCCGAGCTCGGCATTATTTGCTACCACGTTGACACGTATCTTTTGCTCGACGCCGATACTGCTGGAAGAAACGTCGGAGAACGTAAGGCTGCATTCGTCGCCGTTGACCAGTCCCGAACCCGTGATGTTCGGTTTTTCATTTCCCGAACGCGTCACTTTGAGCAACGCGTTACTCGACTCGACTTTTATTCTGCTTATCCAATCGTTATACAGCTCGTCTTTTTCCGCATTGTACTGAACGGTCAACGGGCTGATCACCAAATGTGAAAGGATCTCGTTATACGAGCCGTTATAAGGCAATACAAGCGGTTTGTCGTTACGCGAGCCGTATGTGAGAACATTGTAATCGGTGTTTTTGAACCAATCTGCTTCGGCAATGCCGACGCGCGATTTCAAAAATTCCGCGTCGACAGGACGATCGACTACGTATATCTTGTCGATATAACGTTTTTCGGCATTGCTCTTTACCGTGACTTTGAGTTTGACTGTAAGCGGATCGGCAAAATCGTTGTGCGCGTTTGCTGTTATCGTGATTTCGGCAACGCCCAAACCGCGCGGAGTAAACTCGAAACGCGCAGGCGAACCGTTTTCATTGACGGTACCCTTAGAAATTATGTCGCTGTCGGACACATCGATGTCGATTTTATTGGAATCGCCGTCGATAGTCAGTTTGGAATATTCCTGAGTGCTCTCGTCCCACGCGCCGAACTGCTCGAAAGTGACGTAAAACTGTCTGTTGTTGTCGCTTGTGGCATAAAGAGGAACTTCTATCTCATTGTTGCGAATATCGGTACGCGCCGTCGACGCCGCACCGCTACGCCAATACTGTAACAGCTTGACCTCTTCGGTACCCTGTTTGATTATCTTGACGCGTATGCTCTGGCTGTAATCGGCGTCGCTCATCGAGCGGGCGTTTATCGTAACGTACTCGCCGGCATAATCGGCAGACGGAGTAAACTTAAACTTGCTTGTACCCTCGTCGAAAACAGTTTGGTGCTTGGCGATGGCGTTATACGGTTCGTATGTCCAAACTATCGTTTTGTCGATCTCGACTTTTCCGTCGCCTTCTGTAGACACAGTGGCGGAAATTTCATACTCGTTGCCTATCGAAGCTACGTTCTCTCGCTGAGCGTCGTCGGCCGAAGTATTGAACAGCGCCGAAACATCCAACGTTACGCCCGTAACTTTATCTGTTATCGGCTCCACGTTCGGCTTTACTATCCATAAAACCAAGAAAGTCGCCGCAAGCGCCAAAAGAACGCCCATAATGACAAACATCACAATGAGCTTGGATTTATTTTTTTTAACCGGTTCAAGTTCGATGATCTCGTCGGAAATAGGCATAGCGCACCTCGACATATAAAAATACCTATATATCATACATTAATTTGTACTGTTTGTCAACACTAAAACGCATAAAATCGACGAATTAAGCGTATTTTTTAGCACTCGAAGGCAATAATTGCTAACAGTCGAAACGCGCAAGCGACAACATATAAGCGTGATATAAGCAACTGCATATGAAGCATTTAACCATATAAAAGTTTTAATAATAAAATTACCGTGCAAAAGTTCGTAAAATCGATTGACATACTTACATATAATATGATAGACTTAAAAAAATCGAACAAGGAGAATAACCCATGCTGGCAGAACAGATTTTATCGCTTAATCTGATTACGAGAAAATTGTGCAAAAACTGTAATAACGGTCTCATCATCTCGCAGAAAATGAGACTTCTTTACCTCGTCCGTAACGACGTTCTCTCGCCCAGAGAACTTGTCGGCGAGTTGTCGATTGCAAAACCCAATCTCACAATTCTCGCCCGCACGATGATTTCCGAAGGTCTTATCGAGAAAATGCGCGTCGAGCGCGATATGCGTTCCGTCCACTATAAGATCACGGATAAAGGTTTGGAAGAACTTAACCGTATGATAGCCGAACTCGACGAGTCGATAGTCAAACAGTTGCAACTCAACGATAAAGAAGTAAAAAAAGGCGAAAACAAACTCGAAACCGCGTTAAACTTCTTGAACGGCGCCGAAAAATAACCGCCGATATATACAAAAGAACGCCGCCGTTATCTCGTGTAAAACGATTGTCGCGCGGCGTTTTTTAATCGGGTACAATGAAATCTATAAGTGCTTTTTCTGCAATAAAACGCGATCTGGATGCGGTAGTTCGTCACGATCCCGCCGCGCGCAACAAGTTCGAAGCGGCGCTGTGTTACAGCGGGTTTCACGCGCTTGTATCGTACAGGTTCTTTCATTTTCTGTATGTGCACAGATATTTTCTCGCTGCGCGCATTCTTTCGGGTCTCACCCGCTTTTTCACCGGAATCGAAATACATCCCGGCGCTAACATCGGGCGCGGAGTGTTTATCGATCACGGCGCGGGCGTAGTCATCGGCGAGACCGCCGTGATCGGCGATAATGTGATAATATATCAGGGCGTAACGCTGGGCGGCACCGGCAAAGACAAAGGAAAACGTCACCCCACCATCGAGGACAATGTGATGATCTGTTCGGGCGCAAAGGTACTCGGTCCGTTCACTGTCGGTACGGGTTCCAAAATCGGCGCCGGCTCGATCGTTCTCGGCGAAGTTCCGCCGAATGCAACGGTAGTCGGCATACCCGGTCGCATTGTCAGAATCGACGGCAAGCGTGTCGATTGCGAAGAACTCAACCAATCGCTGCCCGACCCCGTCAGAGACGACATAGCCAAACTCGAAGCGAGAATAACCGCTATCGAGAACGCCGTCGACAAAAGAAAAGACAAGTAAACCGCACTTCGGAGACATTATGGAAAAAATATATCTTTACAACACACTCACACGTTCCAAAGAACAGCTGAAACCTATCGATCCGCCTACCGTCACAATGTATTCGTGCGGACCTACCGTATATAACTACGCGCACATCGGCAATCTGCGCACATACGTATTTATGGACGAGCTTCGGCGCACGCTCAAATTCGGCGGCTACAAAACGAAATCAGTTATGAATATAACAGACGTAGGACATCTGGTTTCCGACGGCGACGACGGCGAGGACAAAATGCAAACCGCCGCGAAAAAGCAAAACAAATCGCCCGAAGAGATTGCGGCGATGTATTCATCTGTGTTCTTTAAGGATTTGGAGCGACTCAATATTCTTACACCCGAAATAATAGCGAAAGCAACGGACAACATAACCGAAATGATAGAATTCGTAAAGACTCTTTGCGAACTCGGTTACGGATACGAAACCGACGACGGGATCTATTTCGATATATCCAAGTTCGACGGATACGGCAAGCTGTCCCGCTGTAATATAGAGGACGCTTTGGCGGGTGCGCGCGTTGCCGTCAACACGCAAAAACGCCATCCGGCGGACTTTGCGCTGTGGAAAAAAGCCGAAAAGAACCATATTATGCAATGGCAATCGCCGTGGGGTATGGGTTATCCCGGCTGGCATATCGAATGTTCGACTATGAGCAAAAAATATCTCGGCGAACGCTTCGATATTCATACGGGCGGTGTCGACCACATTCCTATCCATCACGAAAACGAGATCGCACAATCGGAAGCGCTCGAAGGGCATAAAGTCGTAAATATGTGGATGCACGGCGAGTTTATGCTGGTGGACGGCGGCAAAATGAGTAAATCGCTCGGCAATGTGTACACGATAGACGATCTCGCGGCGCGCGGCTATTCCCCGCTCGCATTCCGCTATTTCTGTATGAACACGCACTACCGCAATAAACTGAATTTTACTTTCACGGGACTCGACGGCGCACAGACGGCATACGACAGACTGCGCACATCTATTTCGGCAAGCGCCAATGCGTCGAACAACGCGGATGCGAAAACTGTCGAAAAACTGTCCGAATACAAAGCCGGCATCAAAGCCGCCGTATTCGACGACCTAAACTTCCCGCTCGCGCTCGGCGAACTGTGGTCCATATCCAAACTCCCCGCTTGCCGCGAAGTATACGATACAGTTAAAGAACTCGACGCGATATTCGGTTTGGAATTACACGTTCCGCTCGAAAAGAAACAAGACGAAATACCCGACGACATCAAAGCGATTGCCGAAGAGCGGTTCGAAGCGCGAAAGAGCAAGGATTGGGCAAAGTCGGACGTATTGCGCGACAAACTCGCCGAACTCGGTTATTCGGTACTAGACAGCAAAACAGGCTACGAGCTGAAACGCAAGTGATACCCGATTAAATAATCTCACTGTTATGTATATTAAGTGCTCAAACAGCGCAATATAATATTGTAAAGCGGATCATTTCTCGATCAGAGAGCGATGCTTTGCAATATAATCTCCGACATTCGATCGGAGATTTTTTTTGCAAGATATAACACCCCTTGCCGATCAAAGCAAGGGGTGTTTGTCAATCGCATACAATCGATCAAGCCAACAGTCTGACCTCTTTATACATCGCCATCGTGACTATGTCGATTATCCAGCCGACTCCGAACAATCCCAAAGTAAGTATCCAAAGCACCCCGACGAGAATCATTACCGCATCATTGCGGTTACGCATAATCCTGTTTATGCCCTGCCATAGCGGATTTAACAGAATCGTCAAAATCATATTGAGGACGAAAGGTAATTTTTCTATCGGAGACTTCAAAACGCAACCTACTTGTGCGGAATATTATTTCTTTTTGGCGACGGGTTTCTTTACGGGCGCTTTCTTAGCGGCGGGTTTAGCTGCGGGAACTTTCTTTTCCGTAGCGGGTTCTTGCGAAACCTCTTTTACGGCCGCCTGTTCTTTTGCCGACTTTTTGGCGGCTTTTTGCAGTTCTTTCTCATGCTCGCGCGCCGCAACGATCTCTTTGTAGCGAATCTCGCCCTTATCCTGTGCGGCGGCGATCGCTTCCGCGTTAGTTACATACTTTGCGGCAATGACTGCGTGCGGATCCACACCGAGTTTGATCTTGTCGCCCGTATTATATCCGGAGAAGTTTTTGATAAGCGCCGTAATGGGCGTATCGAAGCCTTGCGCCGCAACCGTGACGATCGCATGTTTGCGATACTCGTCGAGATGCGTGATCGTGCCGTTTATGACGCGCTTGGGCGCGGCGGCGATTGCGTCCTTGTCGATGACAAATCCGCTCGGCTGAATGTGAATAGTCGTCTCGTTCGGCGCTTCGACAAGATCGTCGAAGAGCGGACGAGCCTTTTTAGCGCCCGTCGCGTCGGTCTCGACGACGAAGTTCTCAAACGAGAATTTGTTGTGCGAACCGTCCTTGCCGGTGAATTTATACGCAAATGTGCCCTGATTATTGATAATCGTACCGGTCGTCTCATTGCCTGTGACGGGCATATCGGCGATGATCGGATTACCGTCTTCGTCAAACATTTGAATGTCGTTCGCGTCGATATACACGCCGATTTTGTCGCCGCCGTTAAACGCTTCATCCAGCGGGCGCGCGATTATCATATAGTTTTCCATACCCGCGACGGAAGCATACACGGCTTTGAAGCGCGGATAATTGTCGAAGAATTCGGTCGTGCATTCGATAAGAACGTCGTTCTCATTGCGGTTCTCTTCCGTCTTGAACTTGTTAGGCGACAATCCGAGCGTGACCTTCTCGTTGAACACGGCTTGGTTCGTAATACGGCTTGTGACGCTTTCGGGAAGTGTGATCTCCGTATCGCCGAACATAACGACGAGCGTGCCGTCTTTCGCAACGAGTTGCGCGGGAACGAGATTGTAATCGGGAACGCCCATAAGCGTAAGCTCGGTATTCGGATCGAACAAATGCGCATGGTCGGTCGAAAGGCACATTTTGACCTTTTCGCCCTGCGTAAACGTATAACGCGAATTGACGCGCGAAATGGTGTAATCGTCCTTACCGTCGATATTGAGATACAGAATAGTCTCGTTACCGAGATTTTCTATAACGTCGACTGTCGCATCGATAACGCATTCGGGATACGCTTCCACAAGGCTCTGCTCATAGTGAACGTCTTCGGGACGGATACCCAACAGCACTTCTCCGCCGATCACGGTGCGATCGATGATGCGCTGTGCGCGGGACTTCGGAATAAGCACCTTGTTGGTCTCGCCGATGAGCGCGTACACATTGCCGTTTTCTTCGACGAGACGCGCCTTAAAGATATTCATTTGCGGCGAACCCAAGAAGCACGCGACAAAGAGGTTTGCGGGATTATCGTACAATGTCGTCGGAGTATCGACCTGCTGAACGATACCGTCTTTCATAACGACGATACGCGTACCCATCGTCATAGCTTCCGTCTGGTCGTGCGTGACGTAAATGAACGTCGTCGCCAGACGGTGATGGATCTTGGTAATCTCGGTACGCATCTGAACACGCAATTTCGCGTCGAGGTTACTGAGCGGCTCGTCCAAAAGGAATACCTTAGGCTCACGAACGATAGCGCGTCCGAGCGCAACACGCTGACGCTGACCGCCGGACAACGCTTTCGGCCGACGGCTCAAAAGGTGCTGAATACCGAGTATGCTCGCCGCTTCCTGCACTTTTTCGTCGATCACGGGCGCGGGCACGTGGCGCAGACGCAGACCGAACGCCATATTGTCGTATACCGTCATATGCGGATAGAGCGCGTAGTTCTGGAAAACCATCGCTATATCACGATCCTTAGGCTCGACGTCGTTGACAAGCTTATCGTCGATGTAAAGCTCGCCGGCGGAAATATCTTCGAGACCGGCTATCATACGCAATGTGGTCGACTTACCGCAACCGGACGGTCCGACGAAAACGATAAACTCTTTGTCGTCGATTTCGAGATTGAAATCGCTGACGGCACGCACACCGCCCGCATAAATCTTGTAGATGTGTCGTAGTGACAAACTTGCCATAATTTTCTCCTTATTAAACTGATTTTACTATGATATTATTATACTACTTCGACCGCCTATTTTCAATATAAAATTGCATAAAATTTGCAAATGATTTTATATATTTTGACCATATGGCGATTTCTTATATACGAAGTCGCTATTGACAAAAACCGCAAAGCAGTGATATATTATTGTTGAGATGAATTACAATGGCGAAAGACAAAAACATTTTGGAATTTCCGCTGTTTTACAGAATAGTTCCCCTTGTGCTGTTTGGTTTTTCCGCAGTCGGGAGTATATGTATTTTATTGTTTCGGTTTGAGGAATGGTCGTTCATAATAATTCTTATGGGATTTTTCGGTCTGCCGAGTCTGATTATGTTTATACTGTGGTCGTTATGGCGGGTCGACATTAAAGACAACGGGTTTATTTACAGAAATTATTTCGGAAGAAAAAAAGAATACAAGTATGAAGATTTGGAATATAAGATGCACCCGAAGGGCTTGATACGGAATTTCCGTAAAGACGGTAAAAAGGTTCTTCGTATGGCGTATTACATAGAAAACGGCGACCGCTTAGATACGCTGTATCATCAATATATTAAGAAGCACAAGAAAAAATAATATATCGAATTTAATCAAAAACGGCACTTACGCAAGCGCCGTTTTAATTTTAGTTATTTTCCTTGTGCCAACCCTACTCCGCTCGCATTGTAATTGCGCTTTTGCCGTCTGCCCAATCCCGTCGCGCGTCTTATTGGCACGTACAGTATCGACGCGAGTCCGACAAGCACTCCGTCCTTGACCGCAAGCACGCCTATTGCGGGAAGCCCCGCCAAAACGGCGGACATCGCACTGCCCATATAATAATACAGTATCAAAACCTGATACGACACACCTATTACGTATATGGGTATCATGCCGACGAGCGACGCGGCAAATGCACCGCCCCGCGTCGGTTTTTTGAAACGCGAGCAAATATATCCGGAAACAAGCGCGCCGACGGGAAAGCCCAACAGATAGCCGAACGACGGCATAAGCACATACCCTATTCCGCCGCCCTGAGTGAACACGGGCAGACCTATAAGTCCCATCGCTATGTACACCAACACGGCAAGCGCGCCGTCGCGACCGCCGAGACACAGTCCCGCCATAACGACGAACACGACTTGAAAAGATAATTGAACTTGCGCAAACGGAATGGAAACGGATATAAGTCCGCCTACCGTTATGAGTGCGGTAAATACCGCTATCGATACCAACCGACGCGTATTCATATATTCTCCTCCCGACTTACGCTTCGGGGTGGTTTTTCTTATACTCGATGAGCGCACGCGCGAGCTGATCTGGACACGAAGTGCCGTTACGGCATTTGATTCCGCCGAGAAGTTCGATAACTTCGTCTATATCCCTGCCTACGGCGAGTTTCGCCACGCCCTGAGTATTGCCCGTGCAACCGCGTATGAACTGCAACGACGCGATCTTATGATCGCGAACGTCAAACAGAATTTCCTGCGAGCACGTGCCGCTTGTCTTATACGATTCCATAAACCGATCCTCCCCGATTAACATCATTCCAATAATTGGTCGCGAAGCATAAGATACACGTTGGCGGCTTTCTTTTCCCAATTTTCGTGGATATACTTCGCCGTCTTGTGATTCGCGACGACGAATTTCAGATCCAACAACGTCGCCGACGGGTCTTTTATTCTGAGCCAAACGGTATATGTACCGTCGTAATTTTTGTAGTAAGTGTGCGTATATTCCTGCTGACGCTTAAACGCCATTCGGTTTTCCCTTACGTAGTCGCTTATCTCCTGCCGCATCGATTCGGGAATACGCGGATAAAAATTCGCAAGACAAACTCTTCCGTCCGACGTAAGCGTGTACAGCGGATTTTGCTTGCGTCCTCTGGAAATCTTATTTATAAAGTTCGACTTGACAAGTTTTTGGAGTGCATCCATACAGAATATCGGCGCGAGCCAGCTGTTCTGCACGCAACAAATGTTGAGTACGGTGCTGTCGTCGAGGGCAATATCCATTTTGTCGAATACGAACAATACAATGAGTTGATAGAGCAGATCCTCGTCTTCCTGTTCCAATCGAAGCTCCTTTTGCCGATTTCGGTTTAGAGTGTTATTTTAACATACGGATGTCAAAAAGTAAATACTTTAATCGATATCCGCACGGAGTATTTTCCGCCGTCAGTTATTGCAGGACAATTTTTCTTTTATGACTGCTATGCGCTCAGTGAAAGCCCGCACTTTTTCGCGTTCCGCGTCGACCAGCTTTTGCGGCGCTTTCGCACAAAATCCCGCATTGTTCAGCTTGGACTGCGCAAGTCTCAGTTCGTCCTCCGCGTGTTCCAAGTCTTTGAGCAGCCTTTCCCGTTCTTTGTGAACGTTGGCAAGCGGAATGTATATCTTTATTCCGTCGCGGGTTACAAGCGCGCTGTTCTCGGCGCTTCCGCGCGTCACCGCACCCGTCTTTGCAAGCGTCGGCAAATACATTTCCAACGCCGCAACAAGTTCTTCGTCACCGTCCAAATAAACTTCTGGCGTTTTATCAACGGCGGCGTTCGTTTGTTTAAGGTTGCGAACCGCGCGGATACAATCCTTTACGCGCTCGGTAAGCGATTCTGCCGCCTTGTAATCGCCGCGTTTTTTGGTCGGGAAATCCGCTAGCATAAGCTCGCCCCGCGCATTCGGAAGATTGTCGTAAATCTCCGTAGTTATGAACGGGATTATCGGATGAATAAGTTTTATAAGAGTTTCAAGCGAATATCTCAATACGCCCGCAGTATTTTTCGCGTCTCCGCTTACGAACTGAACTTTGGCGAATTCGATGTACCAATCGCAGAACTCGTCCCAAATAAAATCGTACAAAGCCTTAGCCGCGCGACCGACGTCGTAACGATTCATAGCTGTATTGACAATGCCTATAAGTTCGTTGATCCTGCCGATCACCCATCCGTCGGCTACGGTAAGAGCTTTGGGGTTTTCGACATATCCGTGCGTTTCGCACGCGCCAATAACGAATTTTGCCGCGTTGTACAGCTTATTCATAAAGTTGCGGTAGGCGTTAAGCGACGCTTCCGAGAAGCATATATCTCCGCCGCGCGCTATTCCGTTTACGAGCGAAAACCGCAGAGCGTCCGCGCCCACTTTGTCTATTATCTCGATCGGATCGATGCCGTTACCGAGCGATTTACTCATCTTGCGACCCTTTTCGTCGCGCACAAGACCGTGAATATACACATCCTTGAACGGAACTTCGCCCGTAAACTTGATTCCCGCGAAAATCATTCTCGACACCCAGAACGTGATTATATCGTAAGCCGTTACGAGAAGATCTGTCGGATAGAAGCGTTTGAGATCGTCGGTATCGTCCGGCCAGCCCAGCGTCGAGAACGGCCACAGCGCGGACGAAAACCACGTGTCGAGTACGTCCTCGTCCTGATGCACCGCTCCTCCGCAGTGCGGACACGTATTAATATCCGTCTTGCTCGCGATCTCCGCGCCGCACCCGTCGCAATAATACACGGGTATGCGATGTCCCCACCAAAGCTGACGGGAAATGCACCAATCGCGAATATTTCTCATCCAATTGAAATACGATTTTTCGAAACGTTTGGGAATGAATTTGATCTTGCCCGTCTCGACCGCCTCTATAGCCGGCGCGGCAAGCTCTTTCATGCGCACGAACCACTGCTTAGACACCATAGGCTCGATCGTGTCTTTGCTTCTGCTGCAATGCCCGACGTTATGAGTGTAGTCCTCTGTCTTTTCGAGAAGTCCCTGCGCCTGCAAATCGGCTACGACCGCAGTCCTCGCCTCGTCGCGCGTCATACCCTCATACTTTCCGGCAAGCGCATTCATAGTTCCGTCGTCGTTCATTACGCGTATTATTTCAAGCCCGTGCCGTGCGCCCACCTCGAAATCGTTCGGATCGTGCGCGGGCGTTATTTTGACCGCGCCCGTGCCGAAGTCCTTTTCGACATAATCGTCATATACTATAGGTATCTCGCGCCCGACAAGCGGAAGTATCATTATACGCCCTTCCATATCGACATAGCGCTCGTCTTTGGGGTTGACCGCAACGGCAGTATCGCCGAGAAGAGTTTCGGGACGCGTCGTAGCGACGACGACATAACCGTTGCCGTCCTTGAACGGATAGCGAATATGCCACAGGTGCGACGGCTCCGTTACATAATCCACTTCCGCGTCCGAAATGGCCGTTTTACAACCGGGACACCAATTTATGATCCTGTCGCCGCGATAGATATATCCCGCGTTATACAGCTCGACAAAGACCTCTCTGACCGCGCGGTTTCTCGCCTCGTCCATCGTGAAAGCCATTCTCGACCAATCCAAACTGACGCCGAGCGTTTTGAGCTGTTCGACTATACGGTTGCCGTATTTTTCTTTCCACGCCCAAGCGCGCTCCAAAAACCCGTCGCGACCTATCTCCGCTTTTGACACGCCCTCCGCTTTCATAGCCTCGACAACTTTCATTTCGGTCGCGATCGACGCGTGGTCGTATCCGGGTATCCACAGCGTTTCGTATCCTTTCATTCTCTTGAACCGCACGATCGAATCGGGAATGGTATCGTTCATTGCGTGACCGATGTGCAACTGTCCCGTGATGTTGGGCGGAGGCAGAACAATGGAAAACTTTTTGCGCTTGCCTGTTTTTCCGCCGCTTTTGCTCTCTTTCGGCTCGAAACAGCCGTTATCGAGCCATCGCTTATATATTCTCGCCTCGAACTCTTTCGGATTGTACGTCTTGTCCATATTGCGCTCCTGTATCGCGGCGCATTTTGCCGCTTAAATTATATTTTAACACAACATTACGCAAAAGGCAATCAAAACTTTTGTATTTATAAAACAAACATACCTAAACGAAACGGCGCGCGCCGTGCGACTCGCCCGCACACAATAACATCCGTACTCGGGACGGCTGTTTGCGCATTACGAAAAGATTATATACTCCGAAAACACAGTCGTCCCGTTGCTTGAACGTATGTTTCTGTATTCGTGCGATGCCGCATTTCGAATGTCTGCGGAAATACCCGCATATTCCGTCTCGTCGCAGAATACCGATATTTGATACTTGCCGCCGCCTTCGGCTGCCCGCTCGAATTTTCGGAGCACTGCGTCGAGTTCCTCTTTATTTCTCACGTACAGCGATGCACCGTCGAAAGTCATCGACGAGTATATGCCGCCTATACTTTCTCCGAATTCTATATCGGGAAGCAACGACGCTACGCCCGTGTATCCCGTAAACAGCGACGGCGACACCATAAACTGTTGCATCATTTGCAACTCCTGCGCGCCGTTTACGAACGACTGTTCGGGGTCGCTGTAATACAGCTTGCCGTCGCCCGTTCTTATTCCGACAAATGCGTGAGTGCCGTAGCCTGAACTGTAATACTTTTCTCCGTAAGTATCCGCATTGATCTTACCGACAAGATTGTCGCCCATAGTTATTCTGTAACTTTCTATACCCTCGATACGAAGCAACAGGAGATACGATTTTGCATAACCTTCGCATACCGCCAAACCGTCCAAAATACCGCCTTCCGCCTGAAAAGCATTCAATGTAGCGCATTCGGGATAATACTCCACAACCGACTGATAAAACGATTCCCTATACTTGTAATCGTATTGAACGTTTGCTCCGAACCACTTATATATTGCGAAAATTTTCTCTTCGTCGGTCATTCCGTCGCTTATGATTTCGCGCAGAATATCCTTAGCGGCGGCAAGGACTCTTTCCGCAGGCGAGCCCGTTTCGCAGATCGGAACATACTCGTTCTCCAACGCGTACCACAACTGTTGCGAATTCCACACTCTCAACCGTCTGCCGTAATCATAATAAGCGAACCCGTCAAAATCATCGGCGCGTTCAACCATACTCGATTTGTCCGAATCGAAGCCCGCCAAAGAAACGTATTTGTCTATCCTTTGCGTAACCGATCTGTTGCTCGTCGACGCAAGATCGTAAGGTACGAGATCGAACACCACGTAATCTTCCAACTCGGTGCGAGCGTGTATACCCGCGCCGCTTCTCAGAAGTTCGCACATCCAATACACTTTATTTACGACTTCCGCCGCGTCCAAGAAGTCGAAATTGATTTTGACGGAGAACGAACCGCACGCGAATGCGTCGCCGCTGGTTTGATAGAACGCATAATAATCGATTATCGCGGCGAGTTCGGCGTAATCGTCGGCTTGAAGCAAACTTCTCGGTTCTTGCAGTATCTCCGTTCCGTAAAGTTTTTTGACAGTCGCCCTGAAATTCGCCAGACCGTCCTTGCGCAGTTGGGCATACGTCTTGACATTGTCGATGTCCGCCTTAGCGCGAGTCAGTATGTCGCGAGCTTGCGAAAGCTCGGTAGAGTCAGTGAACATTCCCAAGTACGTAGCTTTTATCCTATCTACTTGCGCTTGCTCCTCCGCCCCGTATTCGGTAGCACCGTTATAACATTTCAGCAGTTCGGCGACGGCTTTAACCGAAAATTCATGCAAGAACGTATAACACACCGTCTTAATGCTCAATACCGATTCTCTGTCGCACATTTCGGCATACACCGCATCGGCACGGTCGAAAAATTCTTCCCATCTGTCTTCGCTTACACAGGCTTTTACGGTTTCCGTCATTTCGATGCGCAAATCACGCAAAAGTGCTTGCCGTTCCTCTTCCTCGAACGTTTTGTCGGTCTTTATCACGTCCAATCGGTCTTTTACAAGCGCATACAGGACAAACAGCTCCTCTTTTGTTTGAGCGCTTTCCGCATCGGCGTAAAATCCGTTCAACAAACTCACAACCTGCGCTCGCTGTTCTTCTCTGTAATCCGCCGGTTTATATCTTAAAGACAGATTAGTCGACAGCGTTTTATTGAGTTCCGCCAACTCTTCGGCATACAACATATCGGCAGTCGGAACGACGTATACCGACGAAACATAATCCCTGTATATGTTGTCCATATCCGACTTCGAATCGCAGTCGGATATGCGCGCGATACTTTCGGTCAACAGATTTTCGATTATCTCGGCTTGCTCGTTTCTGTAACGACCCAAGTCGACGAAGTTTGTCAGCTTGACGACCGTCTCTTCCGAATAGAGCGTTATATCCGTCTTTATCGCGGCTATGACGGAATAATGTTTTTCATAAACCGCAAGCAATCCGTCCGCCGTGCCGCACTCGTTAAGCTCGTTTATCGCGTCTGTCATTGCGTAATTGTATTCGCGTCGTTCGGCGTCTCTGTAATTGTCGGCAGAGCTTTCCGATTGCAACTTTTGAATGAAAAATTCTCTCAGTTCGACGATCTCGACTTGCTCGTTATTCGCGCCGTCGCCGCGCTCGTAGCTGACAAATCCGCAACCGACAAGCCCCGAGCATAAAGATAGTATTAGTATCGAAAAAGCTACCGAAAGAATGAATCTTCTCGTCTTTACCATTTCCGTCACCTCGAAAAATATTCGAATCGGTCAAAATAGTTTTGCCACGTGTATCCGGACGAATAGTTAGCGCCCAGCGGAATGTATATCTTGACGCCGCGCCCCGCGCCGTTTAACAGTTCTTGCGCCGACGGACTGATCCTGTTGCCGTCAAGCTCGTACAAATAAATCCTTTCGAGCGCGACGCAACCGTTAAAACACGCGCCCTCCAAACTGCGAATGCTTTTACCTATATGTATGCGTTTAAGCTCGGTACAGCCGTAAAACGCATTTTCTGCTATCGTCGATACCGATTTTCCGTTATATACCGTCGGAACTATCACTTCGACCATATTCTTGTATTCGTCCTTGACGCCCGTCACCCTGTATGTATTGCCCGTGAGCCGATACTCGAACCAATCCGCATAATCGATATTTGCCTCGCCGTTATACTTGTCGAAATCGGTCTTGTCACCCGTTTGCGGCGGGATAATCGGATCGGGATCGTCGTCGGGAACAGACGGGACGTCAGGCACATCTATACCGCCGTCACCGCCGCCGATATCGCCGAGTACGCGTTTGAGATTTTTTATTATATTATTCGTGTAATATATCGCACCCGAAGAATTCAAGTGGAAGTTTGTATCGTAAAAATACCCCTCGTCGATTATACAGTCGGATATGTCCGTCAATACGGCGCATTTGAGAGTGCGATCCAGATCGTATTGAAACTGCGATTGCTTAACCTTCGACGATTTAAGCGCAAGTCGGTTTGCAGGGCTGAAATTAAAATACACCTGCGCACCTTTCGATACGGCATACTCGACATAATCGTTTACGTAATCGATAAACTCGGCGTTCAGCAGTCTTTCGTCGGTATATATCGGCATATTGACGTCGACGCCGTTCACCATTATATTGTTCGGTCTGTCTACGTCTATATCGCCGTATTCGTTAAACGAGTCCCGCCTGTAAATCCCTATCGGATCGGGCGCGGATTTTTCGGAGTAGTACCTTATCTTATTGAATGCGAACTTGTAATAATTATAAAACAGCCTTAAATTTTCGCTTGCGGACAACTCGAAATACTTGCCGCTGAACCCGTCGAACGCTTCGAGAACGGAGTCCGGATTAAAATACAACGAATAAGTCTGTTCGTTAAGTTCGGGCGAAAGTATGATAATATCGCCGTTCTTTATCTCGGACATCGACAGATCCATCATCAACTTTGTGCCGAGAGTCGCATACAATCCGAAGTTGACTACCTCGTACTCCCCGTCGAGTTCCCGTTCTATTAGATCGCTTCTTATCCCGAACGGCAAGCTCGACCCGCCGACAAACACTATTTTTTTGCCGTCTACGCCGCTCAGCCTGTCGCACTTATCGGGCAATGCCGATACGTATGTATTTCCGTACTGATCGGGCAAACACTCCGTTACGGTTACGAACAACGCGAACGGAAACAGCACGACCGCCGTAATTATCAGGATTTTCAGAATGAGTTTTTTCATAGATTGACTTCGATAGCGTAACGTTAAAATTGGAAATAAATAAACGAACTGCCTATATCCTCCGCTTGCAGATAGATCCACGCGATAATGACAGCCCACGCCATTACGACGTACACTATATATCTCACTGCGGATTTGGCATACAGCTTACAGCCGCAAACGTCTATACGTTTGAGCTTTTCGAGACTGAGCATAAGCGGAATACCGAGTACCGCATAAACACCCCAAAATACGTTGATCCCCAACCCGTCTGCGGTCTGTTTGAAGTACGCCGCACTAAACGAATAATCGGAAAACAGTTTTACGACGGCGGTTCCCGCGTCCGATATGGTATTCGCTCTGAAAAATATCCAAGCGAAAGCGACGAGCAGGAACGTGCCGACCGTTCGAAGCACCCCTCCCCATAGACTTTCGGGAGACATATGCAGTTTTACGAGAATCTTATTCCTGTATTTCAAGGTGAACGCGCCGATTATCTGGAACGCCGCATGCATAAGCCCCCATACGATAAATGTATAGTTCGCGCCGTGCCACAAGCCGCTGACAAAGAATACTATAAGTATATTCAGAACCCACCTGAATTTTTTGACACGACTGCCGCCGAGCGGAAAATATATGTAATCGCGCAACCACTTGGACAGGGAGATATGCCACCTGTTCCAAAATTCTTTAATGCTTTTCGAGCTATACGGGGATTCGAAGTTTTCAGTAAGGTTTATGCCGAACAGTTTAGCCGTGCCGACCGCTATATCGCTGTACCCCGAAAAGTCGCCGTATATTTGGAAGGTGAACAACAGCGTCGCGATAAGTACCATAAGTCCGTTGGCCTGCGAAATATTGTTATACGTTGCGTTTACGAATATGCCGAGAATATCCGCTATCGCTATCTTCTTAAAGAACCCGACGAGCATATACCGTAGCGCTCCGGAATAGTCGACTTGTTTTACCGACTTCTCCGTGTCTTTAAGCTGCGGCAACAGATCCTGCGGCCGCTCTATAGGTCCGGCGACGAGTTGCGGGAAAAAACTTACGAATAGCGCGTAATACCCGAAATGTTTTTCCGCTTTGATTTTCCCCTTATAAACATCGATAACATACGACGCTGTCTGGAACGTGTAGAAAGAAATTCCGACGGGCAACATTATAACGAAATATCCCGTAGGCTTATCCCCGCCGAACGCGCTTATAATGTCTTTTATTATATCATAGAAAAAGTTGAAATACTTGAAGAACAGTAAGATCCCGAAACAAACGACCAGAACGACGGCAACACACGCCTTTTTGATTTTCGGTCTGTCGCCGAACCTGTCCAATAGCAATCCGCAAGCATACGATACGACCGTTGTAAGAAAAATAAGAAAAACCAGCTTATAATTCCAATACATATAAAAATAATAGCTGAACAACAATAGAGGCAGCCACTTATACTTCTTCGGATACAGCCAATAAATAATAAATACTATCGGAAGAAATATTAGGAATTGAACCGAGTTGAATAACATTTGTACCGAAATTATAGCACGGTTCGCGTTTTATTTCAACTAAAAAAAGAGACGGCTCGAAATTTATAATATTTTGTCGTGCATAAACACCCTTTTATTTCTCATTCCAACCGAATACGGCACGAAAAAGAGCCGTCCGTAGACGACTCTTCAATCTGCTTTGCGTTATTTTAATATCAGTTGAATTTCTTGACGAGACCGAGTCCGCCCGCAATACCGCCGACAAGTCCGCCTACAAAGCCGAGCCATACGCCCGCACCGGCGTGTATCGAGGCTTCGATAGCATCGAGTGCTTTTTTGATATTATCGCTTCCATAGCATTCATTAGCCATTACCAATCCCGAAACAAGTATAAGAATTGCACCGACAACCGAAAGTACAGCGCCGATTACGCGAAGAATTTTGAAGTCCTTTTTAGCGAATAAATGCAAGCAACTGTCGGCAAGAAGAACGACAAGTCCGACGATAGTGACTATAAACGATACAACGGAAAAAGTATTGCTTACACCTTCGATTGTGATAAGACCTATTTTAAAGTCACCCCAATCATCGAACAACTTGAAGCTACCCGTTGCTGTCTTCGGTTGAAATCCTTCGAGCGTTCGATACGAATACCCGACCTGCCCTACAAACATACCGACGATCGCAAGCACCAATCCGACGATTATTATCGTCGCGAAAATGCAAGTTAAAATATTGTGTTTACTTGATTTCTTCTTAGCCATTATTACCTCCGTTTGGCATTATTATATACAATTCTATCATTACGGAAGGTATATGTCAATAGTTTTATGCAACTATTTTCTATTTTCAGCTATTTTTCTATTTTATGATCGGCACAGATCGGATCGAGAAAAACGCAAATCGAATTTGCGTTACAGGCACTCACGGTTAATCTGCTGTCGGCATACAATGGAGTATATTTTGTCTTTGGAGGAAACATATGAACAAACGATTGACCGCCGCAGTAACGGCAGCCTCGCTTATGCTGTGTCCCCTATCTCTCGCCGCCTGCGACAACGACGGAAAGACTACGGTACGCCTAAGCGAAGTGACACACTCTATCTTTTACGCGCCGCTCTACATAGCCATTAACAACGGCTATTTCGACGACGAAAACATCGAAATCAAACTGAGCAACGGCGGCGGTGCCGATAAGGTAATGACGTCCGTAATATCTGGTTCCGCCGACATCGGACTTATGGGACCGGAAGCTACGATTTACTGTCACGTCGAGGGTCAGCGCGATTATCCGGTGATATTCGGACAGCTCACTCAGCGCGACGGGTCGTTTCTCGTAGGGCGCAATCCCGAACCGGATTTCGATTGGTCGAACCTCACGGGCAAGCATATTCTCGCTGGCCGTCCCGGCGGAGTGCCGGCAATGACCCTGCAATGGGTGCTGAACGAGCACGGAGTTTCCACAGACGATCCCGCGCTATTCGACACTTCGGTTGCGTTTGACGCGATGGTCGGCACGTTCGACACGGATCCGTCAATAGATTATACAACAATGTTCGAGCCGACAGCATCCGAATATGTCGCACTCGGAAAAGGTTATATCGTCGCATCGGTCGGTCAAGCGGGAGGCAAAGTTCCGTATACCGCATTCTCGGCGCAGAAATCGTGGCTCGATAAGAACGGCGATACGGCGAAAGCCTTCCTGCGCGCTGTGCTTCGCGGCTATCGATATATGACCGAAAACGACGCGGCAACCGTTGCCAAATCGTTGACCGATTCGTTCATAGACACAAGCGAAGAATCGATCGCGGCAACCGTCATAAATTATCTGAATATCGATGCGTGGTCGCACTCGCCCGCTATGAGCGAAGTCGACTTCAACCACTTGCAGGATATAATGGAAAACGCCGGTACGCTCTCCTCGCGCGCCGATTACAATGCGGCGGTCGACAACACCATAGCCAACGCGCTCGCCGACGAACTCGGTTTACAGAGGTAACGCTATGGCGCTTCTCGCACTCGACCACGTCGATCTTATTTACCAGACCGAGAAGAGCGAAACAGAAGCGGTGCGAGACCTGAACTTGACGGTCGACGAGGGTGAATTTATTGCGCTCGTCGGACCGTCGGGTTGCGGGAAAACGACACTGCTGTCGATGATCGCAGGATTAATGCCGCCGACGGGCGGAAGCGTGACTATCGACGGCGAGCCGGTCACGCCTTCGAGCGGAAATGTGGGATATATGCTGCAACGCGACAATCTTTTCGAGTGGCGCACGATCGAAAGCAACGTCTTGCTGGGACTTATCGTCCGAAACGAACTGACTGCCGATACAAAGGCGCACGCCGTAAAAATGCTCGAAAAGTACGGGCTAGGCGATTTCCGCAATCACTATCCGACACAGCTATCAGGCGGAATGCGCCAGCGCGCCGCGCTCATTCGTACACTGGCATTCAAGCCGCGCTTACTGCTTCTCGACGAGCCGTTTTCGGCAGTCGATTTCCAGACACGCATCGCGGTATGCGACGATGTATATTCCATAATCAAAAGCGAACGCAAGACCGCAGTTCTCGTCACCCACGACATTTCCGAAGCCGTTTCGATGGCAGACCGAATAGTAGTTCTGACGGCAAGACCCGCAACGGTAAAAACGATATTCACAGTCGATATAGACGCTCCTACGCCGCTCAAACGGCGAGAAAGCCCGCGCTTTTCGGAGTGGTTCGACCGAGTATGGAAGGAGGTAACATTATGAACGACAACACCGAAGTCACCGAGAAGGTAACCGGAAAAAAGATACTGACCGACTGCGTGGTACTCGCACGCGACATCGGAGTATTCCTGTTCGATCTCGGAAAAAGAGCGTACTTCGCCGTCAAGAACGCTATAACTTCCGACGACGAAAAATCAAAAGCCGCCGACAGCGTCAATGCCGAAAACAGCGCGGCGGCATAACACTACGAAACCGCCCGATAAGGAGGTTTATATGAAAAACTTAAAGACGACCTCGACACTGCCCTGTCGAATGAATGTTGGAAAAACACCGCGTGAGAAATACCTCGCCAAACGCCGCAACGACAAAATAATCGTATTGCTCTTGCAGATAGGCTTGCTCGGCGCACTCATCGGATTGTGGGAGCTTGCGGCAAAAGTAGGATGGATAGATTCTTTCATAACGTCCTGTCCGTCACGCATCGTAAAAACGCTGTCGGGTATAGCTCCAGCAGAACTGTTCAAGCACATCGGCTACACTCTTGCGGAATGCATAGTCGGATTTCTGACGGCGAGCGTTCTCGGCATACTGATAGCCACCCTGTTATGGCGGTTCGTAAAACTGCGCAAAGTGATCGAACCGTATATCATAGTCCTCAACGCCCTGCCGAAAATCGCGCTCGGTCCGATCATCATTATTTGGGTCGGCGCTGGCGCTCAGGCAATAATCGTTATGACTGTGCTTATCTGCATAATAGTGACGGTAATTAGCGTGCTGAACGGATTTATGTCTGTCGACGAAGGCAAAATCTTGCTGTTGCGTTCTATGGGCGCTTCGAAACTGCAAATACTGACTAAGCTAATATTCCCCGCAAACGTGCCGGCGCTTGTCAATATGTTGAAAATAAACGTCGGACTCGCGTGGGTCGGCACGATAATGGGCGAATATCTCGTGTCGACAGCGGGACTCGGCTACCTCATCATTTACGGCAGTCAAGTATTCAAAATGGATCTCGTAATGGCGAGTACTGTCGTTCTCTGCCTTCTCGCGACGGCTATGTATCTCGGCGTGGCGGCAATAGAACGCGCCGCAAAACGTCGCTATCATATCGATTGACTTGCGTGAATATAAATCAAACCGCAACTGAACTGCCGAACGCGCGCTAAGCGTTTGGCAGTTTTTGTTTGCGCGCGCGCCCTATGCGTCTGTCTACCGCGCGCTCGGCGCGCTTAACCTTTCGCTTGACGTTACGCTTTATGCGCGTGCGAATTAGAAACCAAACGTTACAAGCGAGATAAACAATGCCGACGGCGCCGATTATGGGGTACATCTTGCCTACTACGGTCGAAAACCCGAACGCGCCGACAAGCAGACCGCCGATAAGTACAAGTCCCGCCGACACGATTTTATACTTGATAAAGCCGTTCAGGTAATCGTATACCGACTTGAACGCCGACAGCATTGTCGTGAATATCGACGCTCCGATCACCGGCATACATATAAAGTACATCGGTTTGCCGCTTTTGAGCGCGATGAGCAACATAGGCATATCCGCAGATGCGGCGGATGACGACTGCAATGCACCCATTATGAACATAAGTATCGCGGCAATAGCGACAGCCGCAACCGACGACGCAAGCAATATCTCGCGCGGGCTTAGTTTATGCACGGTCGTGAGTACCCCGCCGCCGAGTATCATATTCATCGAAACGTAAAGGATTATCGAGTACGGGCGTATCGGCGACGATTGCGCCGCAAACGGAAAATCTATCGCGAGTATACAGCATACGAGCAAAAAAACCACCATTATCGGCACCAACACCGCATTCGCTTTTATTACGCCCGACAACCCCTTGATCGATATTATCGCGCAGACAATACCGAGTACGATCGAAGCGAACGGTCTGATATCGATAAATTCCGAAGCGAGACTGTCAGTCGCCGCGAGCATTGCGCCGAGTACGGTCATCGAGTTGAACAGCATAAACACGTCTGCCAAAGGTCGCAGCTTGCCGAACACCTCACCGTTGACTTCGCCTATATCCGATTTCCGCACCCGCCGCCCCACGAACAGAAACAGCACCGAGCAACCGAACACCAATACGCCCGTTATGAGCGCAATGAACATATTAGGCACTGCGCCAAAGAAGGACACTACCTCCCGACCAGACGCAAATCCCGCGCCTATCATTGTACCGATGATCAGCATAGCTACCGACATCGAACGCAAAAACGACTTAAACATACAATATTGTATGCCGAAATATGATTCTGAATGCGAAGTTCGAAATGCGAAAGCTCCGTCCGAATGTTTATTTTAGAATCGAATAAAAAAGCGCCGCCGTCAAACGGCAACGCCCCGCAATTGATATATTAAATTACAAACCACGATCGCGGATTCCGCATTCCAGATCGTGAATTATTCCTCAGACACTTCCGTCTCGCCCGCTTTCGGCTCGACTACCGGATTCGGTTGCCGACGGTTTATCACATTGCCGTTTATGACAAGCTCGAACCAACAGCCAAGAAACTCGGCGGCTTTTTCGGACAATACCATTCGTGACAGATATATCTGCAAATATTCCATCGTCGCAGACGTGTTGTCCATACTGATGACAAGCCGAATAATCTTTTTGTTTTTGTCGACTGCGAGATAATTCTTACGGATCGCGAGGTTCACTCGATCGTGTATATCCTTGCGATCTGCCGTCTCGCGACGGACGCGCGAGCGATGCGCGTCCGATTTGTCGGCGAGGATGAGCGCGGCGGCAAGCTCGTTAACGGGCATTCCCGTCTCTTCCTCGTGATTTCCTACGGCGGCGATTATCTTGGTAGCTTCTGCGGCACTCATTCCCATTCGAATGAGAATGCCGTAAGCGAGTACAGCGCCCGTGAGTCCGTGATGCTCGCGGTTTATCGCATTGCCTATATCGTGTATCCAGCCGGCTATCGCGCCGAGTTCCACAGTTCGGTCGTCGAAACCGAGTACCTTTAAGATATTGGCTGTAGTCTTAGACACGTAACCGACGTGGCGCAATCCGTGTTCTGTGTAACCCAGCACTTTAAGATTATTGCTGCACACATCTATAAGTTGTTTGAACTCTTCGTTTTCCTTGACGTCGGATAAAGTTACTTTCGGCATTTATTTACCTGCTATTTGACTCCTTTCAGTATTCCGTACGACGGATCGTCCGTGAAATCGCGATAGTGTTCGTCTACCGAACCGCCCAGCGTCTCGATGGCGTTGCGCAGTTCCAAAAAAGTCGGATAGTCGCAGTCGTCGAGAAGTGCATACAGATCGGCTGCGGCGCGCTCGTCGCCGTACCGTGCCGTCAATCCCGCTATGTATGCCGTATTGGGGTCGATTCCGAGCAACATTCGCAACAGTTCCAAAATCCTGTCGTCGCCGGCTTTACAGAACGTAAGCGGTTCCGCGTATATTTCAAGCATATTCACGTCGTCCGTATGTTCGGCACGGTCGAGCAACTCGTTCTTGACTCTGTCCGCACGTTCGCACAACGCGCCGACGCACATCTCCTTGACTGCGTCGTCTACGTCGCGCTCTATCATATCGAGATAGAATTTATCGCCCGCGCCGCCGAGTTCGTCTATTATACTCAGCGTGACAGTGAGCAGCTTTTCATCGGTCGTCTCTTCCGCAAGTTTTTCAAGCTCCGGCAACAGAGACGGCTCTGTGGCTATGCGGTCGAACAAAAGCGATGACGGATTGCGATCGCCTATACAGGCGCCGCGCAAAATGTCGGGAAGTTCTTCGGTAGGTATGCGATTGAAAAACTCCGACGGCGAAATTCCGCCGATAGCGTCCTGCGGCGAAGTAGCCCAGATATGGTAAACCTTGTCGAGATCGTGGGCGAAGTCGTCGGGCGACTCGTAATCCGCCGAGTGTTCGTTGTAGTATTTATCGGCATAGTTTTCGAACAGCTTATCGAAATCCAAAAAATACAGATCATTCGTCGTTACCATTATATTATGTCTCCTTTGGTTGATTTTTACTTGAATTACCGCAAAAAACAGATTCTGCCGTCTCGGCAAATTTGCGGTTTGCACTTGCTTTGGTGTCCAGTCCCATTGCGTATACGATACGCTCGTCCGTTTTCTTTTCGCTTTCTATAACGCGGCGAACCAGATAATACGCCTCCTGTTCGGTACTCAGATCGGGTACGCCGCCTCTCGACCGCGCGTTATTCAGTATAGCCGCTTCCGCAGGCAACAGCCTTAGATTGCCGCCGAGCATAAACACATACGCCCACGCTCGGTAGAAAGCTTCGCTCATACCGCAAGGAGGAACGGTCGTTTCCGAGAATATCGGACGGTACGACAGCTCCGTGACGAAAGGATCGGTATGTGAATTTGCGAGCAATTCCGACAGTATCACGGCTTTGACTATCGGCTCGACATACGGCGAAACGAGTGCGTCGCGCATTTTTTGTTGCGTAAAAACGTTTTTAGCAAGATTCCTCACTGTATCGAACATTCGCTTGACGACTCGCCAATCGTTGCGGAATTCAAGCGTTATGAAAAATTCCACTCCGTATGCGGTAGCGACGTCATCGAAAATATCTTCGGTTATTTGGCCGCTGTTTACTATGTCCATTATGTGCTCTACAAGCACCGCTACGATCTCCTGCGGCGCTTCCGTCTCCATAGGCATTTTATCAACGCCGAGCTTAGCCATAAAGTAGAAAAACGCCGTATTCAAGTCGTCGTAGAATATGCGCGTCAGCTTATAAAGCTCGTCCGTCGCATCTTCCCTGCGCCCGTCGTTATAAAGCATTTGCGCGTACACGATACGCATTTCGAATATATTGAATTCGTCGATATATCCCGCGATCAGCTCGATCGCGTCTTTCGGCGCGCAGTATTTCAATGCGAATCGGTAAGCCTTATAAACGGTTTCGGTATTCGGGAAATCCGCCTCGTCTATATTTTCGAGAAGAGGCGGTATGCGCTCGAACTTACCCTGTTTTTCATACAGCTCGCACAGCATAAGGTTGGCGAGAGCGCGGTCGCGGTACATATCTATAGCCTTCAAATACTCGGCTTCCGCTTCCTTTTCTTTTCCGCCGGCAAAGAAAATCATTCCGCGAACGGCAAGCGCAAAATAATATTTTTCGCTGTCGCTGTCTATCTTATCGAGGTCTCGGAGCGCTGCGTCCGGGTTATTTTCGCTCAGAAACACCATCGCCGAATGTATCGCGCCGTCCTCTCTGTCAGGCGAAACGTGCATACCGTTGGATGCCGCGCAAGTCAAATCCCACGTCTCGTCGAATTCGTCATACGCGCGCAGCGGCCGAAGCATTTCGTCGTCGACGTAATCGTCCGCCACGATAAACATTATCTCGTCCAATAGTTTGCTCAGAAGATCGTCGACATCATCATCGTCGGAATAATCCTCGTCGCAATCGTCGACAAATTCGTAACCGACGCCCAACTTATCCAAAAACGTGCGAAACTCGGACAGTTCGCGTTCTTTCGCGTCAATGCCGCCGAAATCGATCACGCGTCCGCCGCCGCGAATGCCGCTTCCCTTTTCGGTACCGCCGCGAAACCGCAAAATCTTGTCGCTCCCGCCGCTTTTGCCGTTAAGCACGTCGACGAACTTATCCCTTATGAAATCGGGGGCGCCGTCGCTCTTTTCCGTGTTTACGGTTTCGCCATCTGCCGATCGAGCGTACGACGGAGGAATCGAATATCCTTTCGGCGCTTTATCCTCGTAAAACTCGTCTATCGCACCGAAATCTCCGGGTGCGAGCAACATATCTATATTCGCGGGCGCTTCGGGCGAAATGAAAAGCAATTGCGCCTGAGCCACTTCGGTAAGGATATATTCCAAGTCAAGCCCGTGTCTGTTGATAGCCGCACACACGGACAACGCACCGCGCGTATCGTCGCGCAAAAATTCGACTACGAGTAGATTTCTGTATGCGACGGAACACTTCGGAAACCGCGCAATGTGCATCATAAACTCACGGAACGCGAGCGTAAGCAACTCGTTATCGTCGCTGTCCTGCGTCATTAACAAATACAGCGTGCCGCACGTGAGATGGAAATCCGCATACTCGGTCTCGTCAGCATATTTGAGCAAAACGTCCAACGCATCCTCGTAATCGCAATTACGCACACACTCGTTGAATTGTTTTTTCAACAGTTTTGCGACGCCGTTCTTGTCGAATTCGGTTATCAAATCTCTTTATCCTTTCGATCCGCATCGGACACGACGGCTGCATTCTCGTCTTTAACGATCGGCTCGTCAACGCCGCCGTTCGCTTCATCGTCGAGTTCGCTCTGTTCGTCGTCAGTATCCATACTCTCGCTGAGTACCTTTTCGTGTTCTTTTTCCAGTCGTTCGAGATCTTCGCGCCTGAACGTAGGCATAAGCGGAGTAATGCTCGAACCTTCGTCGATCGACTTCTTGCGTTTCTTTGGATTTTTATACGACGAAGGCGACTTCTTACCCTTTGCGGATATTCCTCCCCCCTCTCCGTCGGTCTTTTCTTCGCCGTCGCGCTTGCCGTAATTGGGCAACGCGGATATTTTATCGTACAAATACTTCTTATAACAGGAATGACAGTACGTCGAAGTTACCAGCGTAGCGAAAGAAAATCCTATAAACAGATACAGAAGCCCCAACAATATCGTAATACCGGGAATAAACGCGAGAAACGCCGGCGCTATCGCAATCCCGAAAAACACGATCGCTACAATGTTCGTGCCGAATATAAACAACGTCGAATTCTTGATAAGGACTTTCCAACTCATTTTGAACGCGGCATTCTGCGTAAGGAAAAACACGGTGAACATAGACATAAACACCAGCAGTATCGACGCGAAAATAATACTGATGACTTTGAGCGAAAGATCGAGATTGTATACGTCGAAAAATTCGAGCGTGAACATAAACAGCAACAACGTAAGTCCGAACGCCAAACCTATAACTATCGAATGGAACCAGCATTTCTTTATGCCGCGAAAAAAGTCCTTTGCCGTAGACGTCGGCTCGTTCCAAAGCAGTTTGCGTATGACATACATATTTCCCGATATGCCCATCGCAAGAATCGCGATACACGGCACGAGCGAAATATACATAAACGTGTTGTAAGTAAACGTCATATAACTGCCGCGAGCTATCGCATCGACAACGACGGGATAACCTATTCCGAGATTGCCAGAATACGGAACGAGATTGTTTCCCACCGTGCGGTTCATATAGAAAAGCAATATAACAAGTACGCCGGGAATGGCGAATATGCACGTCAAAAGATTGAGAAGAACCATCGTGCCGAACCTGCGGAACAGCAAATCCTTAAACTGTTCCCACGCCGACATTTTCATTTGTTCGGGAGTGATATCGGGTTTGTTCTCGTCGCCGAACATCATTCGCTGAACGATACCAACCCTCTTCTTTTTCTTTTCGTTGCTTTTCGCCATATGTTCTCCTCGCCGCATTTATATTACGCGGTCACACCTATAAGCTTTACCAAAAAATCGTATTCGCTCGCCGCCGCGCCGTCTCCGTCTCGTCGACACACTATACAGCCGTGTAACACCGCAAGATACTGCGCATATTCGTCCGAGCATTCCTGCGGAGTTAATTCGACCGCATATTCCGCCGCAGCTCTCGCTCTGTCCACACAAAGCGCACTGTTGACTATAGGCGGCAACACCTTGATCGCCGCGAAATCGTGTTCGGTGCGGTACAGATCGTCCGCTTCGAGCGCGCCGCGTTCTATGTCCATAAGAACACTTTCACCCTTAGCCGAGTCGTAGTACACGATTGTGTATTCGCACCCTTCGACTTTAAGCGTTACGCCGTATTTCTCCGCCGAGAAATTCAAAACGGATTGCATATACTCCGATGCCGACGTTATCTCTCCGCCGACAAACGACAACGCAAAGGTCATACTCCCCGCAAAAGCCGTTCCGTAGCAATAACCGAACCCGTCTCCGTTCATACCGCATAAAGTACGAACCGCATACATATCGCTTACACCGTCGAAAACATTATCGCCACCGTCGACGTCTCCGCCGTCACCGAATTTGAAATGAAATCTCACACAGAGTTTTTTCATTCCGCGAGCGTTCCGCGCGACCGACAAGAGAACCGCCATATGCTCCGCTCCCGAAATGTCGCACGCGTCTGCGGATAGCATCGTCTTTTGTCCGCGTCCGACGTCGGCATAAACGCCTGTTTCGGACAGCTTCGGTTTATATCCGAGCCGTTTCAGTTCTCCGACGACTGCCGCTTTCGGATCCGAACTTTCGTTCAAAGTGCGGCGCATTTCGGTCAGGTACTCAAACGATGCCTTATCCATAATAACATTATACACCATAACCGTCTTTTTTTCAAGTAAAACGGCGCTGTTTTTCAATTAAAAGCGACATACGCCCGACAGGCTCGTTCGGCGCTTGTTGCGGTCTGCGCGCGACTGCGCATACGCTTGACAAGCAGGCGCAAACAATGATAAAATACTCACTGATTGCGGAGGTGCTTATGAAGGTAAAGATTGCCGTTGTCGGTGCGACGGGAGTAGTTGGAAGAATGATGTTGCGCGTATTGGAAGAGCGCAACTTCCCCGTATCCGAGCTTGTTCTGTTTGCGTCAAAACGAAGTGCGGGTGCGGTAATGGAATTTCGCGGTGAAAAAATCACCGTTCGCGAACTGAACGCGGAAAACATAAAAACCGCAAACGTAAAGTATGCGCTGTTTTCGGCAGGCAGCGACGTTTCACGAGAATTCGCACCCGTATTTGCTAAATACGGAGCTGTGGCAATTGACAATTCGAAATATTGGAGAATGGATAAAAACGTGCCGCTTGTAGTTCCCGAAGTCAACCCCGACGACGCGTTCAAACATCACGGCATAATCGCTAACCCCAACTGCTCGACCATTCAGGCGGTAGTCGCGCTCAAACCACTTCACGACGCATTTAAGATAAAACGCATTGTTTATTCCACGTATCAGGCGGTGTCCGGCGCAGGACGAATGGGTATCGAAGATTTGGAAAACGGCGTCAAAGGCAAAGCGCCGCAAAAATTCCCCTATCCCATAGCGTATAACATAATACCGCACATCGACACATTCGACGATGACGGTTACACGTTCGAAGAGATGAAAATGGTTAACGAAACGCGCAAGATTCTCGGCGACGATACACTGAAAATCACGGCAACTACGGCACGCGTACCCGTTTTCTACGGTCACAGCGAAAGCATTAACGTCGAGTTCTTCAAGCCTGTCACGCGTGAATCGGCGCTGGAAGTTCTGTCCGCCGCTAAGGGGGTCGTCTTGCGCGACGAACCGCAAAACAACATTTACCCAATGCCAATCGAGGCGGCAGGCAGCGACGAGGTGTACGTCGGGCGCGTGCGTCAAGACTTTTCGGTTGACAGCGGGCTTAATCTGTGGGTGGTAGCGGACAACATCAGAAAGGGCGCGGCGTCCAACACCGTGCAGATCGCGGAGCTTCTCAATTCGAGAGATTAACGCAAGTGTAACGAATGCACTGCGCGATACATATATAGACACATATATAAATATACGAGTATAAATATACGAGGTCGAAATGGCAATATTCAAGGGTTGCGGTGCGGCTATGGTCACTCCGTTCGGCGCTAACGGCGAAATAGACTACGACGTGCTCGACAACTACATAGAACATCTTATATCAGGCGGAGTGAGCGCGCTCCTGCCGTTCGGAACAACGGGAGAACCCCCTACCGTCTCGCATAACGAATACGAAAATGCCGTGCGCTTCATCGTCGAGCGTGTACACGGCAGAGTACCGGTGATAGTCGGCGCGGGAAGCAACAGCACCGAGCTTGCGGCAAATAAAGCAAAAGACGCCGCTTCCTACGGCGCGGACGGTATTCTTGCCGTTACACCATACTACAACAAGTGTACGCAACGCGGCATAGTGGAGCATTACAAAGCGATCGTGAACGCGGCACAAATACCGGTGCTTGCGTATAACGTACCTACCCGCACCTGCGTAAATATCGAGCCAAAAACACTTGCGGAACTCAAAAAAATCGGAGTCTCGGGCGTTAAGGAAGCAAGCGGCGATATAGATCAGTTTCAGGACGCGGCAAAAGTGTGCAACGATATAGGACTCGATCTTTATTGCGGCGACGACAGCCTCACGACTATCGCCATCGCTATGGGCGCGCTCGGCACGATTTCCGTCGCGGCTAACCCTGCCCCTAAATATATGAGCGATCTTTGCGCATTTGCTCTCGACGGCGATTTCAAATCGGCGCGAGAATTGCAGTTCAAGCTCAACGAATTTATACATTCTTTGTTTATCGAAGTCAATCCCATACCAGTAAAAAAGGCTATGCAATTAATAGGCTTGGACGTGGGCACACCTCGCCTGCCGCTTACGGAGCTGGAACAGGCGCACACCGATGTGCTCAAATCGGCGATGCGCAACGTCGGATTGATTTAAGAGGTGTTTATGAAAAAAGCATTTGTTGTCGGTATCAACGGAAAAATGGGCAAAATGCTATGCGAGTCCGCAAACTCTTACGGATACGAAATTACTGGCGGATACGACGTCGTGCAAAATCCCGCCTACCCGACTTTTTCGGACGAACGCGCCGTAAACGTGCCGATAGACGTTATCATCGACTTCTCGCGCGCCGACAATAAAATATTCGACGCGTTCGCCTATCTTGCAAAAGATAGACACGTACCCGTAGTAATCGCGACAACAGGCTTTTGCGAAAAAGGATTGAAGCGTATCGCCGACCTGGCTAACGTCGTGCCCGTGTTCCACTCCGCCAATATGAGCTTAGGGATAGCGGCGGCAAAAGCGGCGGCGATAACGGCTAAGTCGATTCTCGGCGACGGCTTCGACATAGAAATCGTCGAAAAGCACCATAACCAAAAGGTCGACAGTCCGTCCGGAACGGCACTGCTTCTCGCTGACGCACTCGCACCGCGCGATAATCAGGTGATAAACCGCAACGGCAAGCGCAATGCGGGCGAACTCGGAATAACATCGGTGCGCGGCGGTACGGTCGTCGGAGAACACGAAATCGGCTTCTACGGCAACGACGAAGTTGTAACAGTCACACATTCCGCTTACTCGCGCAAGCTGTTTGCGGCGGGCGCGTTCAAAGCCGCAGACTTCCTGCTCGGTGCAAAAGTCGGACTTTACAATATGGACGATCTCATTAAAACACTGTTATAATTTTTCGGTGAATCCCAAACTCAGACAATAAAAAAGCTGTGCAGTAAAATATCGGCACAGCTTTTTTATTACCGTATATAGTCGATAGATCACTCATAAAGAACAACGATCCCGCCTACCGAAAGAGTATCGCCGTCAAGCTTGCGGCTGTATACGCAATATTTATCCGTCTCAAATCGAACATCGCATTCCGAAGCATTCAACACGATTTCCAATTTATGCCCGTCGGCGTTACTCCATATGTAATCAATTACGCGGTCGATTTCGGAAAACCGCCATTCTATATCGGCGTTCTTGAACGGAGCGAAAATTTGCCTGAGCGCCGTTATTTTTTTGAACTCGGACAGCATTTCGTCATACTTGCCGTTATCTATCCCGTTCCAATCCATACAACGGCGATTGCGGTTCTCTCGCACCACGCCCCCAAGCGCGGTTTCCGTTCCGTAATAAATACACGGACTGCCGGGCATTGTCATCAGTATAACAAGCTCTTGCAACAGCGAATCTTGTGAGTTACATCTCGTCACGGCACGGTCGACGTCGTGATTGTCCAACATATTAAACAGTACTCCGTTGATCTGTCTGTAATAGTTATTATAGTTTTCGTTAAGCGAATACATAAGATCTCGCGCGGTTTGTTTTTTATCGATATAAAAATCGTTCACACTCTCCAAAAACTGGAAATTCATAATAGAATCGTACTCGTCGCCCAAAAGCCACGCCTGCGCTCTGTGCCATATTTCGCCGAGCAAGAACAGATCGGGTTTCAACGCCTTTAATTCCAAGCGCAGTTTTTTCAAAAACGTATGCGATATTTCATTACCTACGTCAAACCTTATCCCGTCCACGCCGAGCGCGACCCAATCTTTGCAGACGTTAATAAAGTAATCGGCGACTTCGGGATTGTTGGTATTCAGTTTAGGCATATATGCCTCGAACGAGAACGAGAAATACCGACCGTCCTTAGTGTTTCCGCTCTTCGTCGCAAATTCAGGATCGTTGATAAAGAACCAATCGTAGTATTTGGATTTCGCGCCGTTCTTTTCCACGTCGCGCCAAGCGAAAAAATCCTTTCCGCAATGGTTGAATACTGCGTCCAACATAATTTTCAAGCCGATGCCGTGCGCCTTTTTTATAAGCTCTGTCAAAGCGCTTTTACCGCCCAAATCGGGATCTACGCACGTATAGTCGTTGACGTTGTATCTGTGATTGGTGTTAGACAGCATTATCGGCGTCAGATAAATACCGCCGATGCCCAGATCTTTTATATACTCCAACTTTTCGGTAATGCCCGTTATGTTTCCGCCGTAAAACGTATTAAACCTCGCGCTGTTCTCGACACCCCACTGCAAAATATCGGGCGAACTCTTCACTCCGTCCGCGCGGCAAAACCTATCCGGAAATATCTGATACCACGCAAGATTTTCCGCCCACTTCGGAACTTCGCAAACGTCCGCGCCGTTGAGCCATGCATATTTGAAATACTGCACTATTCGCCCCGCCGTGTCTTGCAAGTCGGAATACAATCCGTCTTCCAACAAACAGACGCGCTCGTCGTCGCACGAGATTTCGAAATAATACTGCAATCTCTTGAATTTCGGCGCTACTTCGACTTCCCAAACAAACGAGTATTTAAGCTCCCGCACAAGTTTCATTTTAATAGGTTCGCCATACCAAGCCTCACCGAATGTACCGACATACGGGTCGTTCGCATAAAGGATCACATTCGAAACTTCTTTACCCGTTTCGAGCTTGACTATCAACCTATCCTTGTCTAAGGCATAGCAACCTGTTATCGGGTCGTGTCTTATTGCGTTTGCGTTCATACTTTTCTCCGTTACTGCTTTAATGTACTTGCATTATACTATTAAAAAGTGTATAATTCTTACAGTATACACTTGTATATTAACACAATAATATTATTTAAGGAACAAGATGAAAGGCATTGCGTTTCACGAAGCAAAAACACACGGCACAACGTCGTTTCCGTACATCGTATACAAAGGTGACATTCCGCAATTCAACAACTCCTTTCCGTTGCATTGGCACGACGAAACGGAATTTATATTCGTTACGGAAGGTTGCGGCATTATTACCGTACAATCCGATAGATATGAGGTCTCGACCGGAGATATTATAGTTATACCGCCGCAAACTGTTCACGCAATAGACCGCAAAGCAAATTGCGCTATGAAATATTTTAATATACTGTTTTCCCTATCGATGCTCGACAGTGCCGACGATATTTGTCACAAAAAATTCTTTGAGCCGCTGTATCGCAACGAACTCACGTTTGATTTTTATATCGAAAACGGCAAAGACCTTAACAAACTGCTTGTTCCACATATCACTCGGCTTATCGAAAACAGACGGGAACTCTGTCAAAACGGAGAGCTGTTGATAAAATCCGAGCTGTTTGCGATACTTCATCACTTGATCGCATATGCAAAGCCGAATACTGAATACAATAATATGGATTTAAGTAATTACGACAAACTGAAAAAACTGCTGCTTTACGTAAGAGATCATTACGGCGAGCATATTTCGGTCAAAACCGCCGCCGACATTTGCGCTTACTCGGAAAGCCATTTTATGAAAATATTCAAGCAAATGACAGGACAAAGTTTTACCGAATACTTGGTCAATTTCAGACTGAATATAGCGGCAAACGCTCTTGCGCTCTCGTCGGATAGGATCATTGACATAGCTTACGATTGCGGGTTCGGCAATCTGTCGTATTTTTCACGCGCGTTTTTGCACAAATACGGCATATCCCCGTCACAATACAGAAAAAACACAACATTAGAAGAATGACGGCTATTCATCGTATTTAAGTATAATAAAACGGGCGGAAAAGCTTCCGTCCGTTATATTATTTGCGATCATTAAAACCTAACGTCTATCTGCACGGGCTTATTCGCCGCAAGTTTCAATCCGATAAGAAGTCCGCGAGTATCGTCGAACTTTTCCGCATCCACCTTTCTGGGCGGCTTTGCGGTCTTGGGCAACTGCACGTCTATCACGGTAGCGCGTTTTGCTTTCAGTTTGAAAACGAGCGTTCCGCGCGACGTATCCCAATCCATCGACACGACTTCTACGTGCGCGCGAGTCTGGAATCCCGACAGCGATCCCTTTTCCATTCCCGAAGTGAGCGCAGGCAACAGGTTTATAGCGTCCGGCGTTGACTGAACGAGCGCTTCCTGTATAGCACCCGTCACTATCGCATTGACGTAAGGCACGGGCTGTGCCCAAATACTGCGCCGTCCGCTGCCCATTCCGCGCCAGTCGTCGCTCGCAAACACGAGATTGTTCATAGCCATACCGCGAACGAGCGCGCAAAGCTGCTCATACAGCTGATCTCCGTCGCCGAGCCGTGCAAACACCTGCGCATAACGCGCCAACGCCGATGCAGTCATATTCGATCGCGCCGTATACATTTTCTTGCGCGCGGTATTGGCAAACGCTTTATTCAGTTCCAAATTATCGCGGAGACGGTAATCGGGATAAACGGGATAAAACATAGCAAGCGACGGCGATTCGGGATTGTCCGTGCATTGGTCATCTATAAACTCGCTTACCGTGCCGTCGTTGTTTATCTTGTACGGCGGCATTTTTTTCAGCATATCTTCCCACTTGATTATTTCCGCTTTATTCATAGCGGCGGCTTTACTGCCCTCTATGAGATTGCGAAGAAGATTTCGAGCCACTGCGAAATCAACGGTCGCGTTGCGAGCTATGGCGTGTTCCTCGCCCGTTCCAGTCAGATTGCCGGGCGTAGTAAACGGCGAATACGAAGGAGACGACTCGTAATGAGTAAGATCGGTCAGTTTGAAGAATTCTTCGTAGAAAGTCGCCGCCTCTTTCATAAACGGCAATGCGCGCTTTTTGAGGAAGTTTTGATCGTCTGTATACAGCGCATAATCGTAGAATAAATTGCCGAGCCATCCCGCAACGCCCGTAAAGTGGATCATCGACTCGTAAATGTCGCCCGGATAGCCGGTCGACGGCGACGTCGTGTACGGAACGAATATTCCCCGACATCCGTAAAGCCGCGTAGCGTTGTATTTGAGCGACGGCATAACCGATTCGTACAGTCCGAATACGCTCTCGGCAAATTCGTTGAGATTGCCAGTCTGAGTCATATCGTACACCGCTTGAAGATCGCCTGCGGCGTTTATCTGTGCGTCGACAGCCTTATAGTCGCCGCACCAAAGTCCGTAAGGTGCAAAAGGTCTGGCGTCTGGACGCGAACCCGTTATCATAAGGTATCTGCCGAACGCCCACAGTTTTTCGAGTATTGCGGCCGAAATCTCGCCGTTGCACACAGCTCCCGCAACGCTCTCGTCCACAAAATCGTCGCGACCGTCGGCGCCGAAATCCACTTCCGCCGATGCGAACAGTTTTTGATGCAACGCTTGATGTTCTTTGAGCAATTTATCGTAAGGCAGTTTTATATCGGCTATCGTAGCGCGGCATTCTTTCCACGCCTTTTCGCGTTGACTTTCGACAAACGGCTTGATGATAACTATTATCTTTTCGGCACCTGTGACGATCAGACTATCGCCCACGATCTCCTGTTTGCCGGAAAGGAAGTTGATTTTGGCAACTGCGCCGAAGTCCGCGCCTGTCGACGAACGCGCCGAATAGTACAGCCAATAGTTTTCCTTTTTGAGCGTAACGTTTTCGGGCGTAGCGCTTACGGCAACAGGTGTTCGCGCGTTAAACTTGTCGTGCGGCTCGAACTTAAACTCGGCATTTATGCTCTTCTGCCCTGCGCGCGTGATTTCGTATACGATAATATCTCGGGCGCGCGAAACAAAGCAATTGCGCTCGAAACGAGTCGTTCCGTCCTTGAACGAAACCGACGCTTCCGCACTTTCCATATCCAGATCGCGCTCGTAATCCTTTGCGGCGCGGTCGAGATTCATTTTTATCCTGAAATCGCAAAGAGGCAACGGATATGACGGTTGTGGACGGAAACCCTTACGAATAAGTTCGGTAGACAATATCTTTTCCGCGCCCAGAAAATCTCCGTCGTCGATTTTTTTGCGCACGTCTTTTACCTTGTCGGAAACGTCCTGCAAGACGGAATCCTTGCCCTGCCACCACAGATCTCCGTGTGTGATCATTACGCAGTCATCGCTCGCGCCGCCGTAAACGGACGCTCCGATAACACCGTTACCGAGCGGCAATCCTTCTCTCCATTGACTGCCCCACCAATTGGACGGCGCAGAAAATTTCAATACATTCTTGGGTTTTCGCGTAACTGCCATAACACTCCTACCTCTTTATCCTGTTCAGTTCAATGACCAAATTATACCACAGAAGCCTTCGGCTTGTCCACTATTCGGCATAATTTTTATGCAACAAATATCAAATTATTCGATATTTTTAACGAAATCGGCGGTAAAATGCCATTCTAAGCCATTCTACGGCGTCGACAAGCATTTAACCGACTTGAAACATCCGCCGCAGTAGGACGCGGCGTCGGCCTGAATATAACGCAGAAGAGGTCACACTTCTGCGACCTCTTCCGAATTCTATGTTATTCTTTTTGACGTAATCGGAACTATCAAAGCGAGAACGTACTCTTTACGACGATACCGCCGCGCAGGTCGTTTTCTATATCGGAACCGTAATAATGTTGCAGTACGTTATACCAATCGTCGAGGTTGGCAAGCGGTCTGTCGGTATCCGCAGTCGACACCTCGCGCACTTCCCTATACTCGACGGTAGACGGACTGCCGCCCTCAATCTCCATAGTGAAATCGCCGAAACCGTACGGCAGACGCAAAACGATACTGCTTTGATTTTCGAAATCATACTCGTATTCGGTATCGTGTGCGTCGGTAATTTTAACTTTCGTTATCGAGCGCGCAGACGGGATCGTGAGCGTCACCGTCGAACGCGGACCGTCGAATGTCGTGACCGTGTAAGTGCCGCCGTCGCGAACGATCTTCGGCTCGCTATATACTATATCGGTCGACGGCGTCGTTATCGTCTTGACATAACGTGTGCCGTCCCATTCGAGATCGCTCACTGCGTGCCGTATATATTTATACGCGATAAGATCGTCTACGACCAGTTTCTGCGTGATCGTGTTACCGCTCTTTTCCCACTCGTACACTATCGCATCGTTGTATACCGAATCGGAATATGCGTGCGGAGCTGTAATGCTCTTACCGAACGTCGCCCCGAATGCGCCGGAAAGCAACGCAACGATACAGCCGATCACAGCTATAGTGCTTACGCCGAAATAATTTTTATAGTTGACGGCTACCTTTTCTTTGTCGATACGTTTCACCGTGCGCTCGGTGAACTTGCCCTTTTTGGCGCGGTCTTCCACACGCTCCGTAACGACGCGCTCGACGCGTTGCGTGCGCATAGGCAACTTTTTCGCGACCTTATCGAAAATCGGTGCGGTGCGGTCGAGGTAAGGCACGGCGCAACCGAGCATTGCCGTAAACAGCATCATCAGCACGGGAAGCATATATACTGGAAGTACTGCCGACAGCGTCGTGAGCGTAGTCATCACAACGGGCATACACAGCGCTACGGGCAGAACGTACGGGAAAAATCTGTCGAAACCAAGCCCGAATTTTGATTTGAGCTTGCCGTTGAGACATGCCGTTACGAGAAGGACTACGAGCATAGTCAAACCGAGCCAGCAAGTGATATATGAATATGCGGGCGTAGCGAAGCACATCACCGCCCCCGCAATGCCGACGAGCGCCGCGTTTCCGCGCGCAATATCGGACGATGTGACTTTGAATATCTTTTTGTAAAGCGTGGTAAATCCGAACGCGGCGGCAAGCGTCAACAGCATAGCCGCGATGAGAATGCCCGCATTGAAATAGCGAACCTGAGTGATCGCGTGGATGGGCAGCACGCCGAATCCGACAAGCATAAGCGTGAGCAGGAAGTATGCCGCGAAAAGCGCCGCAAGCACGCTTGCGGATACAGCCAACGTCACTCCGAGAGCCGCAAACAGCTTTTTGACGGAGAAAGTCTTTTTAACGGCAATAACGGCAACCGCCGCGCCGAACAGCGCTATGATTATCGCGCCGATGACATACGATGCAACGTTATTGTAAGCGACGGTACCCGCATCGAAATACGAAAACGCCGCGAGATTCTCGTCCGCCGCACCGAACGTTTTATCGGTACCGCCGAACTTGTCGATATACGCTTTGAGGAATGCAGACTGCTGCTTGACTATCGACGGAGAAAGCTCGTCGTAACCCGCAGCGGATGACTGCGCATAATCGACGCCGCCGAGAACAGCGACTTCCAATACCGGAATATCGCCGAACGCACTGACAGCGCCTATCGTTTTGAACTCTTCGGGAATGGCGCTACCGACGGCAGACGCATTAAGCGTCGTACCTGAAATACGGGAATAAGCGTTGAGATAATCGAGTCCCGCGCCCGACGCGTCTACAAGCGCGAGAGTTCCCGCATTGCCGTAAGCATCCAGCGTGAGTCCTACTACGGTGCGTGACACAACATCGTCAAGTCCCTTGAACGCGTCGAAGAACGAATATGCGCCGTAAGAATATCCGTTCGACTCTGTAAATACGACTATAAGGTCGTTATCGAAGTCTGCGGAAGATTTAACATAGTCTTTGAGCAGTTCTATAAGATTGGCTATAAACGCCGCATTGCCTGCTCCGCGACTGTCGGTACGCGAATCGTATGCGACCGCAATAACGACCGCGCCGCTCTCTTCTCCCGCCCGCGTTTTGCTCGACGGAACAGCCGCTACAATATTCGTAACGTCTCCGACTACGGCGGGCGCGTTCATCTCGGTAAGGAGACTGCCCGTCGGGCGCGAGGTCATAAGCGTGACCGTCGGCGCAGGGGTATTGCCCGCACTCGCCCAATCGGTCACGGTGGTTATCTTATTGTCTTCGGACTTGTCGTCCGTATCTTCGTCGCCTTCTTTCTGCTCGTCGACACGGTTAAATCCGCCGCTCACGAGCGCGTCGACTATATAACTGCGGGTACTCTCCAAACCTGTCGACGCCATAACGGTGCGCGACGAGTCGGCAAGGCTAGCGATATGCGAATTGACCGTCTCGTAATAGTCGGCGCTCATCTTCGCGGGACTGTAACCGTATGCGCCGTCTATGATCGAGAACACCATCATAATCAGCGCAAAAAGCGCAAGCACCGGATAATATACGAGTTTGAACACTTTGCTCATACCCTTTTTCGGCGCTTGCTTTTTCTCTTTGACGGGCTCGGCTTTATCCGCGTCCGCATTCTTTTGTTGCGTTTCCGAAGCCGCTTTATCTTCCGCCGGCGTTTGCGTCGGCGCTTCGTTTTCCGCTACCGCAGTTTCGGGTTCGGCAGGCGCTTCCGTTTCGAGCGCGGAGACTTCCGCACCGTTTTTGATTTCTTCGTTTTCCATTACCGCTCCATTAATGCTCTTTTATCTATTATCGGTATATCGGTATTTTAACATACTTCACCGATTATTACAATTAAATTGAGCGCCTTTTTCAAAATTTTTGTCTTGACATCGCCCGTCTCGACGATTATAATTATATTATCCGACAAACAAACAAGACGGAAAGAAACGTAAATATGCAACAGTCTACGATTTTTTCGATACTTATGATACTCGTAAGCAGGCGCAAGGTGTCGCGCGACTTTTTGGCGGAACGCTTTTCGATAAGCAAGCGCACCGTTTCGCGCTATCTCCGCATACTCGAAGACGCAGGCGTTCCGCTCGTGTCGGAGTGCGGCGTAGGCGGCGGCGTATCGCTCGCCGACGATTTCGTACTCGATAAATCGTTCTTGACCGAAGCCGAAACCATACGAATAAAAGATGCGCTCGAGAAGACACGCGACGAATACGGCGACAATGTAAACATCGCGCTCATAGAGAAGATGAACAGCGTGAACAAGTCGCGCGAGCAGGACAACTACATAATCAAACAGTCCGATCTGTTTATCGACGGCGAAAACGGTCAGGCGGAAACGCTTCGTCCGCGCATCAAAAAAATATCCGAAGCTATGGAAAAATCGCGCGCTCTCGACATAAATTACACCGACGCGCACGGGTTCGCTTCCTACCGCACAATAGACCCTTATACTCTCGTGTTCAAAGCGGGCGCGTGGTACGTGTACGCGTTGTGCAGACTGCGCGGAGATTTCAGGCTGTTCAAGCTGTCGAGAATAAGCGAAATGCGAATGACCAGCAAGAGCTTCGTAAGACACGAAAGCAAGCTGATAGAAAAACTCGAACTCGAATACTATAACGAAGTATATATCGATCTCGAATTCGAATTCTACCCCACCGTCCGCGAGAGCGTGATCGACTGGTTGGGCATACATTCCGTTACCGAGCGCGGCACAAAGCTAATCGCCCGCGCCGAAATCCCGCTCACCGACGAACTCGTCAAGCGTCTGCTGTCGTTCGGCTCGTCGATAAAAGTGCTGACGCCCGAAATCGCCGAACGCATACGCGACGAGGCGCTGAGAATGGCGGATGCATATGATCGGTGACTTTCCGACCGAATTTATTCGCTACCGCGAATTATTCCGCACGTTCCGTCGCATACTATCGGTATGGACGACAGATTGGAAAACGAACACGATTTCAAGGACACTATACGCGCGGCGGCGGACGTTGACGAGGATGTTCACGAGCGCCACAGACGCGAGCGGCTCGACAGCGAGATAGCATACGAAATGCTCGCAGTAAGCTCGTCGATGGGTATGTTCGGTATGGAAGAAACAGCCGCGAATCTTATGCAACTGGAACTTGCGCGCGAAATGCTCTACCGCGAGCAACAAATCGACGGCACAATACAAGACGAAAATAACCGTCTATAATTATAACACTTTAATTCTACGTTCGTAATCGAACGGTACCGAAATACGCTTATCGTCGCACACGACGGTGAGCGTTTTATAATCGCTGTCATAGCCGCGCACGACCGTACTCAAACGGAAAATCTTTCCGTCAAAGCTCATACTATAAACGTTTCTGCCGCCCGCAACCGACTTTCCGTCGTCTTCATAGCTAATGCACCGCCCCGCTTTGCCGCCCAAAAACACAATAAGCTCGCTCGGTTTTTCGCTGAGGTTGCGAAGCCCCGAATACATAGGTATAACCGCGTCGGCGCGGTAATACAGCCCCGAACATTCGAGCTGCATCGGTACGGCGGCGTAGCCTTTGCTCCGCGTCTTTACGTCGGCGTTTATACCTTTCCACCCTATCCACTCGCCGCGCGGAAAATAAACCGCGCGACATTCGCACCCCTGATCGGTGATCGGCGCGAGCGTAAGATACTCGCCTATCATTATCTGATCGCTTATTCTGCGGCACGCTTCGTCGTCTGGATACGAGTAAAACATCGGGCGTATTATCGGCTCGCCGCATTCGTGAGCGCTATGCGCCAGATCGTACAGGTACGGCGCGAGATCGTATCTCAGCCGCAAAAACTTTCCGTATATTTCGGTCGTTTCGCCGTCGAAAGCGAACGGCTCTTGCGAGCGCGTGTGCATCGAAGAGTGGTTGCGCAAAAGCGGAGAGAATATGTTAGCCTCTATCCATCTTATCAAAAGTTCTTTGGTACAATCGCCGCCGAATCCGCCTATATCGACACCGTCTATGGGAAACCCGCACACACCCATTGTGGCGATTTGCGGAAGAGACGCTTTCAGGTGCGCCCAAAGCGACTGATTGTCTCCGTTCCATACGGTAGTAAACGGCGCCGACGTGCCGAAGCACGCGCGCGTTATCACATACGGGCGTTTCCCTTCGAGTTCGAACGCCGCCGCCGTTGCACGCGCCATATACTCGCCGTAGAGGTTGTGCCATCTGTCGTGACAGTACTCGCCGCACATAACGTCGTCTGGCAACGGACCGTTGAACGACGCGGGTTCGTTCATATCGCACCAAATTCCGCCGATTTTATAATCGCGCATAAAGTTTGCGGTAGTCTCCGTGACGTATCGCGCAACCTCGCGGTCGAAGTAATCGGGATACACCGAATCACCCGGCCAGACTGCATTATGATACACTTCGCCGTTGCGCACGGCAAGCCCGTTCATATTCGAAAGATCGCGGTACACCGCATAACCGTCATCCGATTTAACGCCCGGATCGATAATAGCGACCAACTCAACGCCGCGCTTTTCGAGCTTTTCGGAAAGCATACGGAGATCGGGAAACCGTGTTTTATCTACCGTATAAACGCGATAGCCGTCCATATAGTCTATATCGAGATGAATATAATCGAGCGGCAGACCGTTTTCGGCATATCCGTCCGCTATTTTTTCAACTTCGTCTTGCGAGCCGTAACTCCAACGCGACTGCTGATTTCCAAGCATTTTCAGCCGCACGAGCGCGGGACGCCCGACCAGCCGTGTATATTCGCGCACAACGTCGCGCGGGGTTTCGCCCAAGATGATGTAATAGTCGAGCCGACCGCATTCCGACCCTATGAACATCAAATCCGCCTTATACGCACCGATATTGAAAGTACACTTGTGCGTATCGGGATAGAAAATGCCGTAAAACCCACCCTTGCCGGAGACAAGCACGAAATTAATCGACTTATACAGGCTTTTGTAATTCTCGTTGTGTTGCGACGGATCGTCCGTATTCCACTGAACGTATTCATACCCGCGTCGATCTACGCCCGCCGCCTTATCGCCCAATCCGTACACGCAATCGACGTCCGCAAGCTTTATATTTATCTGCGTGCGGTATTCGCACCGAACGTTTTCCTTTTTATGCCCTTCGAGCGAAGCGAGCGAAAAATCCTTTTCTTCGGCATATACCGTCGCATCTCCGTCGTATTCCTCGACCACCGTTTTTCCGTCGGCACGGCAAACGCGCAGTCTTCCGTCCGGCGTTGCGCCGACGGTGTAAGCTCCGACCTTGATCGCGTCCGATGAATAATCCAACCGTTCCGGATCGAAAAACAACTTCACAAGCTCGTCACCTGCGCCTGTCTCGAATACCCGAACGATATTTCCGTCGACGCTTATGTTTTTGCCGCAAAGCACGGCGGTCGTTTTGTAGCAGACGTCTCGCATTCCGCTTCCTCCGAAGTCTTTTACAGAATTATACAATACCGAACTTCGAAAATCAACGTTTTGACTGCACCAAACGATTTTATTTGCCGAGATTTTTTATTAGGTCTATCATTTCGATCGCGCCTGCCGCGCAGTCGTAACCTTTATTTCCCGCTTTTGTTCCCGCACGCTCGATCGCTTGCTCGATATTGTCGGTTGTGAGTACGCCGAACATTACGGGCACGCCTGCCGAAAGAGATACCTGCGCAATGCCTTTCGAAACCTCGTTGCAAACATAATCGTAATGGCTCGTACTGCCGCGAATGACCGCGCCGAGACAAATTACGGCGTCGTAGCGCCCGCTGTCCGCCATCTTTTTTGCGATTAGCGGGATCTCGAACGCGCCCGGCACCCACGCAACCGAAATGTCGTCGCCCGACACGCCGTGCCGCAACAGACAATCCTCCGCGCCCGACAATAACTTCGAAGTTATGAATTCGTTGAATCGCGACGCGACAATGCCGATCTTTATTTTATCGGCCGTAAGTTTACCTTCTATTTTTTTCATTTCGACCTCCTATTTATCGAAATCGGTCAACATATGACCCATTTTATCGTGTTTAGTTTTCAAGTAGAACTCGTCGAATTCGGTCGGCTCTATTTCGATCGGAACGCGTTCCGCGATTTTCAGCCCAAACTCGCCGAGCTGATATACTTTATCGGGATTGTTCGTGAGCAGCCTCAAACTTTTGATACCCAAATCGCGCAATATTTGCGCGCCGATATAATATTCGCGCGCGTCGGCGGCAAATCCCAATGCGATATTCGCTTCCATCGTATCCATTCCGCGATCTTGCAACTCGTAGGCGCGCAGTTTATTTATAAGTCCTATGCCGCGCCCTTCCTGCCGCATATACAAAAGCACGCCGCGCCCTTCTCGTTCTATCATCGAAAGCGCCGAAGCGAGTTGTTGCCCGCAGTCGCATTTGAGCGAACCGAACACATCGCCCGTCAAACATTCCGAATGAACGCGGCAAAGCACGTTTTCGCCCGACGCGTCGCCCTTTACGAGCGCAACGTGATGTTCGCCGTTCAGTCTGTTTACATATCCGTATGCCGTGAATACACCGTATTTTGTCGGAAGGTTTGTCACAGCCACCCTGTCCACAAGTTTTTCGCGACATTTACGGTATTCGGCAAGATCTTTTATCGTTATGAACTTAATACCGAATTTCCGCGCAAGCCCGAAAAGATCTTCCGTGCGCATCATCGTGCCGTCGTCAGCCATTATCTCGCAACACAGTCCGCACTCTTTAAGTCCCGCCAAACGACAAAGATCGACCGTCGCTTCCGTATGCCCGCGCCGCTCCAAAACTCCGCCCCGACGAGCAAGCAACGGAAACATATGACCGGGACGTCTGAAATCTTCTGGCTTCACATTGTCGGAAACGCACTTCATTGCGGTCACGGACCGCTCGAACGCCGAAATGCCCGTCGTCGTATCGACGCTGTCTATCGAAATTGTGAACGCCGTCGCGTGATTATCCGTATTCTGCGTCGTCATCTGCGGAAGCGCGAGCTTATTTACGTAATATTCTGACATCGGCATACAGATAAGACCTTTGCCGTGTGTGGCCATAAAATTGACGTTCTCGCACGTAGCGAACTGCGCCGCACAGATAAAATCGCCCTCGTTCTCGCGGTCGGGATCGTCTGTCACCAGAATGATCTTCCCGTTTTTCAGCGCATCGAGCGCCTCGTCTATACTGTCGAATTTATTCATAATTCCTCCTGTTCGTATCTTTGTCAAAAGCCGCACTCTGCGAGCAGTTCGACCGAAACGCCCCGTCGTTCACTGCCGTTTTGTGCGACTGCGTATTTGCCTATTATATCGGTCTCTAAATTCACCTCGTCACCGACACGCCGCGACGGCAACACCGTATTTTCGAGCGTGTGCGGTATCGTAGACACAACAAATCCGCGCGGAGTTTTTTTCGCTACCGTCAAACTTATTCCGTCGACGGCGACCGAGCCTTTTTCGACAACTCCGCGAAGTAAATTTCGATCGGCTGTTATTTCGTACAATACGGCTATCCCGTCGCGGCGAATACCCACTATCCGCCCCATACCGTCGACGTGTCCCGTGACTATATGCCCGCCCAGCCTACCGTCCGCACGCACCGCCCGTTCCAAGTCGACGCACACGTTTACCGACAGCTTTCCGAGCGTGGAACGTCTCAATGTTTCGCCCATAATATCCGCCGTAAAGAGCTCCTTGCCGATCTCCGTCACGGTAAGGCACACGCCGTTGACAGAAATGCTGTCACCTGTTTTCGTGCCGCCTAACACCGTTTTCGCCCGAATTACGATATTAGCGCCGTCGGTTTTGCGAACTATGCACTCGACGACGCCTATCTCCTCGATTATTCCCGTGAACATTTCACATCCCCCTCGATCATAATGTCAGAGCCGAACGTGTGAAATTTTACGTCGGCGACCGATACGCAATCGCACACTTCCGCAATACCGTCGCCGCCGACGGGAGACGGAGCATCGATCCCGCCGAAAATTTTCGGCGCGACAAACGCGTAAACTTTTCGAGCGTGTCCGCCGCTCACGACCGAAGCGATCAGCTCGCCCCCGCCCTCGACAAGCACGCTGTCTATACCGCGCCCGCCCAATTTTTTCAACAGCTCGGTAAAACTCGCGCGACCTTTTTCGTCGCGCGGCACGTTTACGATCTCGCACCCCGCGTCGGCATACGGCACGTACCGATCGTCGCTTGCGCTCGTAGCAATGACGGTTTCGATTTCGTGCGCCGTTCGCACGATAACGGACGACAACGGGGTACGTAAAGACGTGTCGCAGATGATTCGCAACGGATTTTTACCGCCGGTGCGGCAAGTAAGCGACGGATCGTCCGCTATGACCGTTCCCACGCCGACGGCGACCGCAGAATATCTGTTTCGCAGTCCGTGTACGAACTTCCGCGACTGCTCGTTCGTTATCCACTCGGACTGCCCCGTTTTCGTCGCTATTTTTCCGTCGAGCGTCATCGCGTACTTGACGGCAACAAACGGAAGTCCTGTCGTTACGAACGAGAAAAATATCTCGTTCAGCCTGTCGCACTTTTCTTTGAGTATGCCGACGTCGACGCGTATTCCGCTGTTTCGAAGCGCAACTATCCCCTTACCGCAGACGAGCGGATTCGGGTCGGTCGACCCGACGACCACTCGCGAGATACCCGCCTCGATAATAGCGTCGATACAGGGCGGCTGTTTGCCTTGATGGCAGCACGGTTCGAGCGTGACGTACATAGTCGCGCCGTGCGGCGAACTAATGCAGTTTTTTATGGCGTTTCGCTCGGCGTGAAGCGCGCCGTATCTTTCGTGAAATCCGCGCCCTATTATTTCGTCTCCGTCGACGATCACCGCGCCGACGAGCGGATTGGGCGAAGTCAGACCCTCGCCGCGCTCGGCAAGCTCAACCGCTATCGCCATATAATCGTTATCCGTCATACAAAAACACCTCGAAGTATACTTCGAGGCAATGAAAACGTTCCTTAATCAAAAACTCCGGAACGAAAATTCCGGAGCAATACGACTAAAAAACCGCGTAATATCTTCTTTCATCCGGACTGTACCGTCGGCTTCGGAATCACACCGAATCTGCGGTCGCAACTGCGACGCTCGTGGGCTTTACCACCGGTAGGGAATTTCACCCTGCCCCGAAGATTATTCTGTTATCTTGATTATAGTACCGATACTCGCCTTTGTCAAGTACTTTTCAAAAAAATTTACGCATTTTAATTGCGCGCCTTAAACCCTCTGTCTGACAGAAAATCAAGCGCGAGCTCCACCCACGCGGACACGCTCGCGAACGCGGTATCGCCCGCGCCGTCGTCGTGCGTTTCGTCGCTTATGAGGCTCAATCCGTGCCAGCCTTTCTCGAATATATGCAATCCGAACGGCACGCCGCACTTCAAATATGCGGACGCGAGCAACAGCGAATTGACAACAGGCACGCCGTCGTCCTCGAACGTGTGCCATATGAACGCGGGTGCGCTGTCCTTCGTCACGCGCTTTTCGACGGACAGCCTGTCGCGCAGGCTCACGTCGCCGCCCGTAATTATCTCGCGCGTTCCTCCGTGCGTCGCAGCGCTCATAGTAACGACGGGATACGATAAAACCACCGCGTCCGGTCTACACTGCTCGGCGGGAATCGCGAGCGCTTTCGCTATCGCATCGTCTCCGAACATCGTAGCGAGCGAACCGACCAAATGTCCGCCCGCAGAAAAGCCGATCGCGCCGACGTGATTAACGTCGACGGAATAGCGCTCCGCATTGCGCCGTATATACGCCACCGCCGCCGCGCTCTCTATAAGCGCCGTCGGGAACGGTTTGTTTACCGTGTATTCGAGCAGAAACGCAGAATATCCCTTACTTAAAAACCGAATAGCGACAGGCTCGCCCTCGCGCTCCGAGCGGAAAGCATAACCGCCGCCCGGACACACTATCATTGCGGGACGGATCTTAGGCTTGATTTCGGTGTTCGCTTTCGGCACGTAACAGGTCAAATACCCGTCGCAACCATCTGTCCGTTCAAGCCCGAATTCTTTATAAAGATCTATTCTTTCGCAATTCATAAGTATACCTCCGATCAGTTTATCTTTTCCAACACCCAGCGGAAACCGCCGTAATCGGGTAAACGCGGCAACAGCACGCCGATCGCCTCCAAAGTTTTGCCGCTCGCGGTAATTCCGAGTTCGTGAATTTTGTACGTACCGTTCCGATCGAGACCGACAAGTTTGACTACGTTATCTAAGTCGCACGGTACGCCTCTGTGCCGTTCGCCGACGATGTACGCGCGCGATTTATCTTTCGACACCAGCATTTCGCAAAAATAATTGTCCGTAAACGGGTCGCACAGTCTATACAGATCGCCGCCGAGAACTATGTCCTCTATATCGAGATAATCACTGACTTGCGCGCGAACCGCCGCCTTTTCTTCGTCGGTAAGCGCCGTAGGATCGAGTTCGTAACCCGTCGCGCCGAGCGACGCTATCACGCCGCGCGTAGCAAATGGGGTCATGCGCTGTGTCTGATGGTTGGGGCATGCCGACACGTGACAACTCATAGCAGAAACGGGATAGCACATAGACGTTCCCCACTGTATCTTTGTGCGTTCGTAAGCATCGGTATCGTCGCTCGTCCAAATCTGCGGGAAGTAATACAGCATACCGCCGTCAAACCGTCCGCCGCCGCCCGCGCACCCCTCGAAGAATATGTGCGGGAACGCGCCGGTCAGTCTGTCGGCAAGGTCGTACACGCCCAGCATATATCTGTGCGCAACCTCGCCCTGCCTGTCGCAAGGCAACGACGCGGAATAGAATTCCGTAAGACAGCGGTTAAAATCCCACTTGACGTAATCGATACGGCAACTTTCGAGAACGCTTTTTACCACATTAAAGATATGATCGACAACCTCTTTGCGCGTAAAATCCAGCACCAATTGGTTGCGACTGCGGCAGGGCGTGACGCCTGATTTAGTCATCGCATAGTCGGGGTGCGCGCGGAACAGCTCACTGTCCTCGCTTATCATCTCCGGCTCCAACCACAATCCGAATTTAAGACCGACCGACTTACACTTCTCGCTCACGGCTTTAAGTCCGCCGCGTAGTTTTTCAGTATTGACGAACCAATCGCCGAGCGAACTTTTATCATCGTCGCGGCGACCGAACCAACCGTCGTCGAGAACGAAAGTATCCACGCCGAGATTGGCGGCTTCGTCGATAATGCCGAACAGCTTATTCGTATCGAAATCGAAATATGTCGCTTCCCAATTGTTAAGCACGATCGGGCGGTGGGCGTTTACTTTTTTGGGATCGATTATATAGTTGCGGAAAAAATCCGCATACTCGCGCGACATCTCGCCGAGACCGCAACGGGAATAACACAGCGCCGCCTGCGGCGTAACGAAAGTCTCGCCGCCGTTCAGTTTCCAGCCGAAATCGAAATCATTTATGCCGCCTTGTACGCGCAACATACCGTACTGCGACTTTTCGGCTAGGATCGCGAACGATCCGCTGTATAACAGATTAAAACCGTAGCACTCGCCCGCCGTTTCGGTCGTATGCCGTCTTATAAGCGCGGCGAACGGGTTCATTTGGTGTGACGACGCGCCGCGCGCCGACTCTATACGAACCGTTCCGTAATCTATTTCGGTCGTTATCGGCGTGCGCTCCGCCGCCCACCGACCGGCAAGTCGCATTATCGAAAAATCCGCGTCGGCAAATTCGGTACAGAACGAATAGGCGCGCGCCAAGTCGACGGCGGTTTTTCCGGCGTTGCGTATTTCCGCGTTTCGAACAAGCACGTCGCTGTCGTCGAAAACGGTATAATTGAGTTTTATCTCCGCCGTAGAAAGCTCGTCGGCAAGCGTTATCGCAAGCGTTTCTCCGCCGCGACGGATGTGCGGCATCCCGTCGACGCTCGGCGAACCTTTATAAATCTTATGCGATTTGTAAACGAACCGCGACGCGCGAAATCCGTCACCGCCGATAATCACGGCGGACGGCGCACGGTAATCGCCGTGACCGAAACAGGCATATTCGCATGGCATTCCGTCCTGTTGCGCGTCTACATTAAAGTCGTTCGGATCGGGAGACTTATTCCCCGCGTAACGGTCGGAAAACAGATACCCGTCGCCATCGGCGGGCATACCGTAATGCACGGTCTGCAAAAATCCGGCGCGATTTACGAACATAATATAGCTGAATCGTTTTCCCGTCAATATAAATGCGCGGTGCGCGCCGTCGTATTCTATCATATGAAAAATCCTTATAAGAGTTCGAATTATTGCTCTTGCGGCGGTGCGGCTCCGTCGTCAACGCTTGCGCCGTCGTCGCCGAGATCGTCACGCACAGTCTGTTTGTTCTTCCGCGCCGAAACTATCTCGATGACGGCCTGCACTATCGTGCGCACGGCAAACACCGCAACAAACACGTAGAGAGTATACATATACGCCGAACTTCGCGAGAAAAGCCGCGAGAAAATTATCGCCGAGATAAACGCCGCCGCGCCGGATACGAACAGAAACGAGCCGACCGTCTTTAACGCGCCCCAAACTCCGTTGACGTGATCCGAATGTCCGAATTTCCCCGCGAGTATAAGCACGACAACGGTAACTGCGAAAGCTATCAGCAAAAACGGCAACGCTGTCATCAGGTTTACAAAATACAATCCCGCATCGATACTCCGCACGGACGAAAATACGCCGCCGATAAACCCGTCGAGCGCCGACGCCGCGTCTTGCGGAGCCGTTTCCGCCGTCAACGCGATATTCGCATTACCGTAATTCCCGTCGATGAGCATCGAAATGCCCTTGTCGTTGACGAACGCGCATACGCATCTGTCGTCCAGCATCATCATATACCGACTGTCGACGTCGAGACGTAAAAGCCGCATATAGTACGATCTGAGCGTCGGCGCACCGCCGTACGCGTCCTGCGCGAGCGCGGGGTAACGCGCCGAAATATACAGACAATATATCTCGTCCGCATAAACCGCTTCGGTAAGTTCTCCCGCCTCTTTTTTTTCTTTCAGTTCCGCAAACTTCGACGCAATATCTTCATCGTACCCGTCGGCGCCTTCCGCAGACGCTCCTTCCAGATACGCAACGTACTCCGAATGCGCTACGGATGTGTCCAACCTCTCGCCGCTGTATTCGATGTCTAACGAGTAACCGCTCTTTTCGTCTTCGGGCAGCTCGGAATATTCGGCTTCCGTTATTTCCTTGCCGTCCTTGCTTTTGTAGTACGCAGTAAATTCGGCGAACGTCGAGCCTGCGGGTCTGAAATCGATGATAAGCTCGTATCCGTTCCTGCGGTAAACGCCGTCGCGGTAAGAATTCACGGTTTCCCTGTCGAGTATCGCTGCTTCGGGAACGCCGTCATCGACCGAAAATTGTATGCGGCTTTCGGAATCATCCGCAAAAGCCGCGTACAAAAAATCGCGAAACTCGTCAGCCGTCTTATAATGCGTTCCAAACGACGTCGAATAGCCGAGCATCATTCCGCCGAACAAAAGAACAAACGCCGAAATTGCGCCCAAAAGAGCGTTCAGAGCGCGGCGCGATGTTGCCTCTCTCGAATACCTGACCGTAAAGAAAGCCAGCGAGTAAAACTTTAACCATTGCAAGAATTTCATTACTCGGTATTGTAACACAACGCAGGCAGAAAGGCAACAAAATACGGCAGAAATGCCCGATCTGTCTTTCGCAGTTACGAAAGAATCGTTCGTTCCAAACGAGCGTCAATATCCGACGGTACTTTCACGGGCAACTCCCATATAATAATAACGCCGTTTGCCAGATGCTCCCCGTAATCGTCGTAATCGTTTTTGTATTCGTCAATGCAAATTTCGGTCGTTACGAAATCGCCTATATAAAATCCCCATTGCGGAACGTAACAATAACCGACATCACCCGCGAAAGCGCCGGCAACGTAAAGACTGTGCGTCTCGAAAAAACCGTCATCGTATTCGGTCGCAAAGTCGTCGAATCCCATTCCGTCGTTGCGACTTCCAAGCGTATACGCGTCGCTATATCGAATACGAAAAGCATCTATATCCGCAACGTCGTTAAAAATAATCGGACCGAAATCCTCGACCCTTTCGCAGAACGCCTTTTTGTATTCGAATTCGTCGCCGAGATAGCAGGAAACATAATCGAAATTTATACCGACCCGTTTATACGGGCAACCGCTGTAATATCCGTCGTCAACGTTAAGTCTGTCATTCTTTTTATTGATTATATCAAACTGCGTGAAACCGATTTTCTGCGGATCGCACTTGTTACGCACATCGCTGTAATACGAATAGTAATCGAAAGTCACTTTATACTCGTCTGTGGTTGTAATTATATCGTAACGGCAACCAAAAAAATCGCGCGAGTTCGGTTGCTGAACGCCGAATGCCGCCCCCTCTCCGCCGTCGGATATTCTCTTGAACCGCACAGCGTCGCCTGTTATATAGTCGAACAGGGCTTCGACACTCTCGTCGAACCCGTCGAGATCGCATATATCCACATACCGAAATTCGGCTTTTACCGCATTTGTGTCTCGGCTTACTATCGCATTGCACAAACGTTGCATCGCGGCGTCGGTTATCTCCTTTTGATCTTTCGTAAGCCAATCGTCAAACAACGATGTGCAGGACGTCATAAACCCGAGCAAGAATACGATCAATGCCGTAAACGGTAAAATATGCAGACACTTTCTCATAACGCAAATATTATATATTATCATTCTTACAAAAACAATAATATAAGATTAAAAAAACATTAAATCCAGATTCAAACAATTACCCGCTAACCGATGCTTCCATTATCTTTTGTACGCAACGTCGGCGCGGAAGAAAACGGCGCAAAGAAAAAGAAACCGAAAATTCGGTTTCTCTGTCCGGGTGTTCGTATACCCCTGTCTTGGTGCCGGTGATCGGAGTCGAACCGATACGGGTTATTAGCCCACCGGATTTTGAGTCCGGCGCGTCTGCCAATTCCACCACACCGGCAAAGCGTAATTCAGTGTACAATATTATTCGCCGGTTTGTCAAGCGTTTTGAGTGTATGCCGCATAAATTATAGTTTTGCGATGGCGTTTTGTGCGGCAAAACGGCATTTATACGACCAATTCGGACAAACTGCATTCATTCGCTTGATTTCGGGTACGAAAATTGTTATAATATATTAATGTCGACATTCGTTCGGCATACAGGGAGAAATATGGATATATCACTGTACAAGCCGAAGCGCAGGATCAAGCAAAAGCATTTGCTTCATCTCAAAGATTACTCCGCTACGGACATATACGAAATACTGTATCTGACGCAAAAACTGAAAAACGCTTTCCGTCACGGAAAAAAGCATAGATTACTTAAAAACAATACGCTCGCTATGATATTCTCCACACCGTCTACGCGCACGCGTTTGGCGTTTGAAACAGGCATACAACAGCTCGGCGGACGGTCCATTTTTCTGTCGGACGAAGATATGCAATGCTCTCGCGGCGAATCGATGCACGATACGGCGCTTGTTTTGTCGCGCTACGGTATCGACGGCGCAGTGATTCGAACGCACGCGCAGAGCGACGTAGAGGAACTGGCAAAGTACGGGAACTTCCCCGTAATAAACGGTCTTACCGACTCTTTCGACCCTTGTCAGGCACTTTCCGATATATTCACGATATGGGAGACGTTCGGGCATTTGGAGGGCAAAAAGCTCGCCTACTTCGGCGACGGCAACAATACCGCAAACTCGCTAATGCTCGCAGGCGCTAAAACCGGAATGAAAGTATGCGTCTGTTCGCCTAAAGAATACGCGCCTGCCGAAGACATAGTAACGCTCGCCCGAAACTTCGGCGACGTAACGATAACGAACGATACCGAAGAAGCTGCCGCCGACGCAGACGTGATATACACCGACGTATTCTTTTCTATGGGGCAAAAGCGCACCGCCGAAAAGGAAGCCGCGCTCGCGCCATATCAGGTAAATTCCAAGATATTACACGCCGCGCAAAAAGACGCGGTATTTATGCATTGTCTCCCCGCCCGTCGCGGCGAGGAAGTAACCGAATCCGTTATAGATTCCACGCACTCGATAATATTCGAGCAAGCCGAAAACAAGTTGCACGCGCAAAAAGCGGTAATGACGCTCCTTATGAATAAAAAGTAAGGACTTGCCCAAACAAAAAACACCTTTACAAAAGATAACAGAACTTCATCTAAAACAGGGCTGAGACCCGAATAAAAAATTTACGAGGTAACTGTTATGAACTTTATCATAGCCACAGATTCCACTTGCGATCTCCCCAAAGAGATGCTCAAAGAAATGGGCGTAGAGTCCCGCGATATGCTCTACTATGTCGACGACGTAGAATACGGCAAGGATGAAACGAACCAACTCGAATTCCACGAATTCTACGAGAAAATGCGCGGCGGTGCGCGGACGAACACGTCTATGATCAACGAGGACACTGCACGCACTTTTCTCACAGAACTGCTGAAAAAGGGCGAAGACATTCTTTATTTGGCGTTTGCGAGCGCGTTATCCGGCACTTATAACAACTTTGTGCACGTCGCGGAAGAACTTAACGCCGCGAGCGAACACAAAATACACGTCGTCGACAGCAAGTGCGCGTCCGGCGGCGAAGGACTTTTCGTCACGCTCGTTGCGGAAAAACGCAAATCGGGCGCGAGTTTCGAAGAGACCTGCGAATACGCCGAATATATTCGCGATCATACAATACACTATTTTGTCGTAGACGATCTCAAATACCTCGCGCGCGGCGGTCGGCTGAGCAAAGGTTCGGCGTTTTTGGGTAACGTACTTAACATAAAGCCCGTACTGCACGTCGACGAGGACGGCAGGCTCATTCCCATCAAAAAAGTGTTCGGGCGCAAAAAATCGCTCAAAACGCTCGTCGATAAAATGGAAGAACGGTACAATAAAGAAAGCGACATAGTATACATCACGCACGGCGATTGCTACGACGACGCTAAGTACGTCGCCGATGAAGTGACAGCAAAGTTCGGAATGCCCGTCAAAATTTTACCGCTCAGCTACGTAATAGGCAGTCACTCCGGTCCGGGTACGGTCGCTCTCTTCTTTACCGGCAACACGCGCGCGGAATAGTACGGGGTTAAGAATTCGAAGTTCGGAATAAATAATTTACAAGCAAAACCCCCGACGGCAGTCGATACCGTCGGGGGTTTTGTGTTGCGTTTGAATTTTGGATTACGCGGTGATTTCTTCCCAAGTGACTGACTGTCCGTCATAAGAAATCGTCATAGTACGTTTGCCGTCTTGTATAGCGAAGTTGACTGCAAATTTACTCGGATAACTGGAACTGCCAACATATACTTCAAATACATCTACATTTATATCTGAAATATTTTGACCATTTTTATCAGTGGTAGCGCTTACCCCTGTCGAGGATTTGTAATAGATATAAATTAATAGTTTCTGTGTTCCTGTCGCATAATAAGCAGAAGCATAATAGAATGTATTCGTAGTTCCTGCCGTCGTAGTAGCGCTGATCGCGTTGTTATCCGCTTGCGCATCGGACACAGAAGCATACCCATATTTTACGGCACTTGATGAGTTGTTTGCACCTACAAAATCGGCAAATGTACCGCCCGCAGGCACGCTACCCTCTTCCGTCCAAGCGGCGACGAAAGTAACTGCGCCGGAAACGGGATAATTGCCCTTATAGACCGTACCGTCGGCGCTGTCCTTGATCGTCCAACCGGCAAAAACAAAACCCTCTTTGGTAAGTCCGTCGCCGTTAGGCAACGCGATACTGCTACCGCCCGTACCGATAATGTCTGTCGGAGCCGTTCCCGTAACACCCTCGCCCAACTCGAACGAAATAGTGTAATCGATCGGCGGATTGCCGAAGATGTAGTCAACTTCGTCAACTGTTATAAGCACGTTAATGACATCGTTACCCGAAACATATTCAAGTTCGATCTCGTATGTTTCACCGCCTATTGCCAATTCTATTTTGTTGTAATTATATCTTTGCGGGAAAGTATATGTTCCGCTTATATTGCCCAGCTTAGCACCGCCCTTGCCGTCGAAAGTGAGTTTGGTAGTTCCGTCTTTCGCAGTGAATTCCAAAACATACCACTGATCGAGCGCATAATAATTTCCGGTTGCGTCGTCAAGTTCGAAATAGATTGTAGCATAACCGTCATAGTAGTCTATTACGGCAACATTTCCGTCAAGCTCGTAGGTATTATTATCGTATCCGTCCATCACGGCAATTCCGTTATCGAGCAACACGAGACTGCCGTAACCGCTTTCGTTTATGTCGCTATAAGACTTTTGGAATATCGGCGTAATCGCTATATTCGTCGTAACGTCTATTTTCGTATTGGGAGCGCAGTACGCGGTATATGTGCTGACTTTCCATTTATGGAAAGTCCACCCCTCTTTCGCGAAAACCGTACCTGCGGCAAGCGTAACTTGTTCGCCGCGCGTAACTGTCGACACAGAGGGAACGTCGCCCGTCACGCCTGCGGGTTTTATATACGTCACAGTAAATTCCGCGCGCTCGTTTATGAATTCGCAATTATCGAGGAATTCGTCATCGGCGTCGCACAAAGACAGTTCGGAACCGTCCGCTTTTACGAGAATGTTCAGCGTGACGTCTTTGATAATCACTTCGTAATACAGCGCGTCGTTGCCGTACTTTGTCGGTCTGTATGCATTATTATAAGGTGATTTCGTAATGCTCGCCGACGGTATTTCGTCAGGATCGCCCGCAGACAATTTATAGTATATTCTGTCGGTCGACGTATTCACCCACAGTTTGGAGATAGTGAATCCGCCCACCGTCAAGCCGCCTATTGGCGCATTCTTTTCGGGAACGGTGCAGTTGCCGACAAATTCCGTGCCCGTAGGTACTACGACGGACGATATATCATCCTCCCAAACCGCATAGAACACGATGTTTTCACCCGAATTTGCGCGGTATGTCGTGCCGTGAACGTCGTAAATCAAATCTTCGTTACCCTTCGTTCCCCAGCATTTGAACACTTTGTTGTCGGGCGGAGTGAATGTGTTCTGCGGCAGTGTAATGATATATTGATTAAGGCGACTGTCATACGTAATATCGTCGTCGGAGATAACCGGAGCGCTGCCGGTGCCGTCGTTGGCGTCGAACGAAACAGTGGGCTTTACAGGCGCGACGGGAGCGAAAGCGCCGAACCGATAGGTCGTGCTTGCATACGTAAAGTTTATCGTGAGCAAATCGCCCGTAAACGTTCCCGTAAAATTGCCTCCGCCGATAGAAATAGTTATCGACGTGCCGCTGAGAGTATAGGTCAGATCGGCTCGTCTTTCTTCGCCGTACAGCAGTCTGCCGGTGCCGCCTTCGTCAAGAACTATTATGCCTTTATAATCAAGCTCGTAAGCGCTGTAAAGTTCGGCAATCTCTTCGTATTGCGCTACGAACACGACGCTTGCGGTCAGGTCGTAATCATCGAAGAATGCATACACTTGATTAGATGCGTCATTCTCTATTTTCCACCCGCAAATTTTGTATCCCGTTTCTATCGTCCATACGTCAAGATCCAGATCGTTCGCAACGGAGATGATACCGCCTACTCCTTTATTTTGTGTGATCGGAGTCCCCGTGCCGTGTTCTCCCGCTTTATAAGTAACGGTAAAATGCGTAGTCGGATCTGTCGGGTCGGTCGGGTCGGTCGAAGTTCCGTTTGCTTTCCACAGTGCGGTGAACGTAACGTCGTTTGCAGGCATTGTGAATTCGTCGCCCGCCGCATACTTGTTCGAGTTATAGCTCCAACCGTCAAACGTGCTGTCGACTTTGCTCATTTCGCCCTGTTGAGGAAGATCGAACTTCTCGCCGACTTCGTAACTAGCGCCCGTCGGGGCTGTTCCCGTACCCTCGCCCGTCGAGTAAGTAACGGTATACTTGACGGGATCGGTCGGATCGGTGTTATCGGTCGTTCCGTTGTCACAGCCGACAACGGCAAGCGACAATGCAAGCGCCGACGCGCCTAATATAGGTAAAAGGATCTTGCTTTTGGTATTCATAATAAACTCCTTTTGATAGACATCGAATTATATTTTCTCGTAAGAGTAAGTAAACGTTGTTTTATCCTGCGACAGAGTAAGCGTAACGGTATATCTGTCGTTTTTGTACATTCGAACGAAAGTGAATACATTTTCGGACACTTGCGTAACGCTGTACATATAGTCGAGCGACGTTGCGGGAAGAAGCAAAAGATCGCTTCCGTCGTCCGCCTTGCCGAGTACCGCCTTTATCTCGCCGAACACATATATAGCGTTCGCCGTAAAGTGCAGTGTGATATTGCTTCCGTCGGAACAGGCGATGTTTCGAATGTAATATGCCGAACTCGCTTTTGTGTACGTAAACTTATTTCCGCTTTCGAGCGTTATCGTAATATCGTAACGCTTTCCGTCGGTATCCGTATAGCCGCGAATTATCTTCGTATTGTAACCGTTGATATAAAGCTCCGCCGCCACGCCGTTAAACATTACCGTAGACGTGCCGCTGAAATTTTCGTAATGCTCGGGAAGGAGTACGGCGGGGTCGCATACGAGCGTGTACAAGTCGTCTGCGGAAGTGAACGTAACCGAATTGTCTATAATCTTCGTGAAGTTATACAGCATTGCGCCGTATCTGAACGATATTACGTCGTCTTGGATAGTGCCTACGATCGTGGCATATACGCCGCTTTCCCTGTCGTATTCGAGCAAGGTTATCGTCGTACCCTCCACTTTGTATATCATCACGCGCGATCCGGAAAGTATCGCTCTGCCGTCAAGTTCGAGGACGTCGGAGCCGTCCATATATATACCTTTTTCATCGCCCGACTCTATGTACAGCGAAGGACAATAGCTTGCGTATACGGGATTGTCGTAGAATTTTTTGGCGACGTCGAAATCGGCAACCTTGATGCGGAACGCTATGCAGCCGTTGAATATCTTTTCCGCCATTGCGGGCGGCTCGCTACCGATAAATTCCAAGAATATAGGCGGATCGGATTCGTATATATTGCATTCCATAAACGCCATAGTGCCGATCGACTCTATGTTAGCGCCGACACGCACAAGCCTGAGTTTTTCGCATCCCTGAAACGCGTTATCGCCGACGGAGATCACGGCGGGAAGTTCGAGCGTGCCTTCCGCTTCGCCGCTGCCGACAAGCGATTCACAGCCCAAGAACGCGCCCGCGCCTATAATTTGCACGTTGTCCGCCTTGAACGTGTGCAAGTTGACGCAGTATTCGAACGCGCGATCGCCGATCTCGGTTACATTGTTCAGATCGACCGACGCTATAAAGTCGAGACCGAGAAACACGCCGTTTGCTATCTTCGTAACTTCGTCGGGGATAGTTATGGCAAGTTCGTTGCCGCTACCCTCTTGCTTGTTATAGCGAACAAGTACGTCGCCCTCTATCTCGAACTCTTCGAGCCGATTTACTTCCTCGTCGCCCTTGATCGCGTAAGGACACCCGACCCACGCCGCTTTGTATGCGTCGACGCTGTTTTCGGGCACTACGATAAGGAAATCGCCTGCGGGCCAACGGAACGGGTTATTTGCAGCGAAGTCTTCCGCCGTAAAATCCAAGTTCATCGGCGTTTCGGACAGGAACGTCACGCGGTGCAATGTGTAGTTATTCTCGAAAGCACGCGCGCCGATCTCCGTAACGCTCGCGGGTATAGTTACGTGCGTGACCGAAAATCCGCTGTCGACATCGTACTTGAACACCCCGTCCGCTATTCGCTCAACGTTATTCGGAATGACGATTACCGTAGAATCGCCGCGATACTCGACAAGCGTGCCGTTATCCACAACATATCCGTCGGCGTTCACCGCGAAAGTACCTGCGGCGAAGTCGACGTCGAAATACATCTTGCCGCCTGCCGTTGCCGTATCGCCGTCGTCGATAATCGGAATAAACGTAACAAGCGTTTTGCTTTCGTTTACAGAGTAGTAGCCGACAAGTTTTTGCCCGTTGAGTATAAAGTCGGCGTAAACGTAGCCGTCGAGATACAACGTGCTTTGCGCATTGTCGGGATCTGTAAACAGTTTTTCGAGCGACGGATCGTGTTCGATATAAACGGGGACATTGCCGCTCGCGTTATTTATCACATTGACGATAAAATCGAAGCCGTCCACGCCCGTCGTGATCGGATCGAAATGATATTCGCCGTAATAATATTCGTCGCAACCGTCCGCGCCGTAATATATACCTTCGGCAATTACCTCGAACCTATCGGCGTCGGCGTTATATTCGTACCATACGGCGCCGCCGTAACCGTTGAGATCGAGACGGTAATAATATTCGAGTTCGCCGTTACAGTAAAGCAGATACGAGCCGCTTTCATAACCCTGCTGTATGAAATAACCGTCGAATTCGGTATTTTCCACTCTGCGTCGCACCACAGTAAAGTACAGCATACGCGGCTCGCCGGCCTCGTCCTTTATCACGTTGCCCGTCATCGGATCGATAAACACGAACACATAATCGTCGTGTGCGGCGTCATATTCATAGTAACCGTATGCATAAACGCTTAATTGATCGCCGACCATAGTGACAATGGTCGAATTACCGTAACCGTCCGTTCTCAGTATGTACTCGGCATAGCGGCGCTCGACGTGATCGTACATCAAATAACTGCCCGTAGTACCGTCGTTATACAAATATTTATCGTCGCCTACAAGTTTTGCGAAAACGTCGCCGCCGTCCGCCGCGTCGAACATAAACTGAACTTCATAATAGCCCGATTGCGTCTGCTCAACGAATCCGAGTTTGTTAACAGCGCCGTCGCGAACGAGCGTCGCCGCGCCGAGACCTCTGCCTATAAGCGCGTCGTATACGTATATCTTATCGGTAACGGTTTCCAGAACGTCGGTATAACGCTTCGCCCACTGCGCGTATAAAATTATATTTTTGTCTGCGAGTACAATGTCGTCGCCCGCAAAATACTGCCCGTCGTGACTGCCGTCGGTAAAGTAGAGCGGTCCGCTTCGGCTCGTTGTCCAACCCAGAAACATATACCCGTCGCCCGCACCGAAGTCACTGCCGTCCTTAACGGTGAACCTATCGCCCGTCTCGCCTTTGTGCGCGGTCAAATTACCGCTGTGCGGAACACCGACCAGATTGAATACGTACGTCACGCCGAACGTGCCGTCGGGATCTTCGGGGTCGATGACGTCCGCTTTCCACTGCGCCGTAAACGTAACGTCGTTCGACGGCATAGTATATTCGTCGCCTGCGGAATATGTATCCGTTCCGTCGTTCCAACCGTCGAATACGTGGCCGTCGAAATTAAGTCCGTCCGGTTGCGGCAACTCGAACTTCTCGCCCGCTTCATAGTCGGCGCCGTTGGGCAGAGTTCCCGCCCCGTCGCCTGCGGAATATGTGACGGTATAAACCGAACGATCGGTGTCGTCGGTACAGCCTGTCGCAACAACCGTAGCAACAAGCGTCGCCACCGTAGCTATAATAGACAGAATGATTTTTTTCGTTCTATTCATTTTATCCTCGCATCGGACGCTTCCGTTTTCTTCGGCGCGTCTTATTTACGTTAATAAAATTAATAGCACGGAGTGCGCGGTCTTTATAAAATAAAGACCGCAGGGTACTTGTACCCTGCGGTCTTTATAAAATAAAGACCGCAGGGTACTTGTACCCTGCGGTCTCCTTTGACCATTTCACTTGGCTATTTTAATTATTTTACTACAATACGGCGCATATGTCAAGTGTTTTAGCGCACTTATGCGCGGCTACTTATTTTACCTGTCGAGCAAATCGTCCAAACTGCCGGAATACGCGGGTATAAATGTGTCCAAGAAATACCTTACGCACTTTTCCGGCGCGGCGTTCAACTCCTTGACCGTGACCTCGTATGCGCTCTTGAACTCGCTGTTGTTGACCGCAAGTTCCTCCACGCACTTTATCAACGCGCTGAGCTTATCCGCTCGCTTTACTATCGCATACTCATTGCACGATTTATCGGGCTGAACATACGGAGCAAACGCCGTCTTCAACTCGTCGGGCAATGTGTCGATAAGTTTCCGTTCTGCGCGGTGTTCGATGTTTTTATATGCGCGGTTTATATCTGCGTCGTAATACTTGACGGGAGTCGGAAGATCGCCGGTGACTACTTCCGCAGACTCGTGGTACAGCGCAAGCACAGCCGCTTTTTCCGCGTCGAGATTGCCGCCGAACAACGCATTCTCGATGGTACACAGCGCGTGCGCTATCATCGCGACCTGCATTGTGTGTTGCGCCACGTCTTCGGTAGTGGTGTTACGCATAAGCGACCATCTGCCGATCAGTTTCATTCTGTCCAAAAACGCGAAAAACTTACTCTGCATTTTCTTGGCGCGCTACCTTCGCGCAAGTCTTGATCGTCTTTTTAGCGAGCTTGATTACGTTATCGGTCGTAAATCCGCAAACTTCGAATACGAGATTTGCCGGCGCAGACATACCGAAATCGTCTATGCAACAGCATTCGCCGTCGAGACCGACGTACTTATACCATATATTCGAGCGCCCCGCCTCAATGGCGACACGCGCTCTCACGTTAGACGGAAGAACGGATTCACGGTACTTTGCCGTCTGAATGTCGAAAAGTTCGTTACACGGCATACTGACGACGCGCGCGTCGATATTGTCGCTGGCGAGCCGATCTTTGGCCTCGACTGCGAGCGAGAGTTCGGAACCCGTCGCAATAAGTATCACGTCGGGAACTTCCTTTTTGCTGTCTACCGCTATATATCCGCCGTACAGTGCGTCCGTACCCGTGCAATCGAGCTGTTTGAGCGTCTGACGCGACGTGACGATAGCCGTCGGGCTTTTACCCGTCCAAGCGGATTCATAAGCCGCCGCAGTCTCTTTGGAATCGGCGGGACGGAATACCTTGATGTTGGGTATGCTTCTGAGCATTTCGAGTTGTTCTATCGGCTGATGCGTAGGTCCGTCCTCGCCCACGCCTATCGAATCGTGCGAAAACACGTACACGATGGGAATGTTCATAAGCGCGCTCATACGTATCGCGGCTTTCATATAATCGGAAAACACAGCGAACGTCGAGCAGAACGGCAAAAGTCCGCCGTGCAGATACATACCGTTGACTATCGCTCCCATCGCGTGTTCGCGAATGCCGAAATGTATATTGCGTCCCGCAGTGTCCGCAGAAAGATCGCCGCCGTCGCTTATAACTACCTGATTCGAAGTGGCAAGGTCTGCGGAACCGCCGATGATAAACGGGTTCTGCGCCGCGATCGTATTGAGAATACGCTGTGACGATGTGCGCGTCGCCTCGTCCTTTTTAGGCTTGTCGTAAATGCTGTCCAGCGCATCGAAATCGATCTCGGCTTTGCGCCAGCGCTGAAATTCCTCGAACAGTTCGGGATGTTTCGATTTGTATGTTTTTATCGTCTTGTTCCAATCGCTCTCATACTTTGCAAGTTCGGTTTTGCGCGTCGCGATAAAATCCGTCACTTGGGGCGCGACTTCGAACGGCGCGTATTTATATCCGAGATTTTTGCGGAGAGCTTTTACGTTCGCCGCGCCGAGCGGCGCGCCGTGACACTTGCTTGTTCCGGCAAGCGGCGATCCGTATCCTATCGTAGTGTCTACAATGACGAGAGACGGCTTGTTCTTTTCCGCCTTTGCAAGCGTGATAGCCGCCGAAATCTGTTCTACATCCTCGCCGTCGGCAACTTTTATCACGTGCCAACCGAGCGCTTCGTGGCGCTTGCCCACATCTTCGGTAAACGCGAGGTCTGTACTGCCCTCGATAGTTATATGATTGCTGTCGTACAGAACGATGAGCTTTCCGAGTTTGAGCGTGCCGGCAAGCGACGCCGCCTCGTTTTCTATGCCCTCCATCATACAGCCGTCGCCGCATAGCGCGTATGTATAGTGATCGACCACTTTGCAGTCGTCAGTATTGAATTTTTCGGCAAGTACCTTTTCGGCGAGCGCAAAGCCGACTGCGTTTGCTATACCCTGTCCGAGCGGACCAGTCGACACCTCTACGCCCGCAGTCACTCCGTATTCGGGATGTCCGGGAGCTTTACTCATATGCTGACGGAAACGCATTAGATCTTCTTTAGTCAAGCCGTAGCCGAAAATATGAAGCAACGAATACAACAGCATCGATCCGTGTCCCGACGACAGCACAAACCTGTCACGGTCGAAAAAATTGGGGTTTTTGGGATTGTGCTTCAAGTGTCTCGCCCACAGCGTATACGCCGTCGGCGCGGCGCCGAGACAGATACCGGGATGCCCGCTGTTCGCCTTTTCGATTGCGTCCACGCTCAGCATTCTGATAGTCGAGATAGTAAGTTCTTCTTCGTTTGTCATATTATACTCCTATCGGCTCCCGCCGCAAAAAAGTTTTATATACGATTATATGTTTTTGTCCGCTTCGTTTTGTTCGATAACGTCGTCCGTCGTCTCGAACGCGTATTTTGCGTCGGCTTCGGAAAAGTCCGCGTCGTCCGACGAATATTCTTCGGTCCGCTCCGGCTCGCGCTCCGCGATAAATCGTTCGAGCGGCTCGCAGTCGAGACCTCTGAAACCGCGAAGGAACGAATACAGGAATCGCGCCGCCGACAGAACGCCGCCTTCTTTTTCCGACTCTATGTATATGGGAAGCACGGGATCGTGAACGCTTGTACGCACTATAAAATATGCCGCCGCGTGCGGAATATACGCGCGAACGCCCTCATAGTTATCCGACGAGATTTTAAGCATACGTTCCGAAATACCGGTAAGCCGTTCTATTATCTTATCCGCAACGACGCGGAAGTCCGAGCAAGTGAATTTAAGTCGAATATCCGCCTCGTCGAGCGGCATTGCGAAATCGGAAATAAGGTCGGTAACCGTGCGGTTTTGCCGACGCAGATCGGACATTTTTATGAGTATCTTTGCAATGAAATACGCGCCGTCGTCCAAAAAATAGTGTTCGGCAAACGCCGCGTGACCGCTGCTCTCTATCGCGAGCGGCGCGTCGAACCCGCTGTCGCACAGCATTTTCGCCTCGTCGATGACGTTTCGGTATCCGCGCTTAAACCGCAGTTGTACTCCGCCGCGACTTTCTATAAACGTGCGCAGTCCCTCCGTCGTTACGGAGTCGGTGACTATCGTCGCGCCCGGATGTTCGGGCAAGATTATCGCAGCCGCGAGCGCGATGAGCGCACACCTGTTTATTTCCGTTCCGTCCGCCGCAACAACACCGCAACGGTCTACGTCCGCGTCGAATATTACGCCGAGATCCGCGCCCGTTTCAAGTACGCGATTTTTAAGCGATTCCATCGCTTCTTTGTTTTCGGGATTGGGCGAATGCGCTGGAAAATTCCCGTCCGGTTCCAAAAACTGCGACGGGCTTATATCTGCGCCTAAAGGTTGCAGTACGCGCGTAGCAAAGAACCCGCCTGCGCCGTGTCCCGCGTCGACGGCTATTTTAAGCCCTTTGAGAGGCAGGAACAATCCCGTTCCCTTGCGTATGGTGTCCGTGAGCGCGTCGCAGTAAAGGCGCAGACAATCGCGCTTTACGACAGTAGAATGCGCTCCGACGGGAGGTTTCTCACCCGCAGAAGCAAGTGCTATTATCTCGTCGAGTTCGCTCGAATTCACTCCCCCGTCCGCAGTAAAGAACTTCAATCCGTTTATATGGCTGGGATGGTGACTTGCGGTAATCATAATCGATCCGTCAGCCGCTATCGTCGGGAATTTCGTAACGAGATAAGACGCGGGCGTAGAGAACAGTCCGCAATCGTATATCTCCTGTCCGAAATTGCGAAGCGCCGAAATAACCGTCTTGGAAAACTCCTCGCCCGTCAATCGACTGTCTCTGCCGACCGCAATTTTACAGCGCGGCTTGCCCGTTCTTCGGGTCAGCCACAGTGCGAACGCGCACGCAAAATCGGCAACCGCTTCTTTCGTAAGCACAGCAGGCTCCGAATCGGACGCTATCGCTCTGCCGCGTATATCTGTTCCGCTCTTCAATTTGACGTAATCGGACATATGACCTCCGTACTTTTCAAGTTTATCACATTTAACAAAATTTGACAAACGTTTTATTATATTTACAAGGCAAGTCGCATAATTTTTCGGCTTATAACAAGCGGAGAAATTCGTCGTAGGTCTTTACCGAGTATTCTGCGACGGTTTCTTTTGCGCCCGACCTGTCGTACAGGCAACAGTCTATTCCGCAACTCACACCGCCCGCAATATCCGACGTTTCGCCGTCGCCGAATATTATTACGCGCGATCTGTCGGGATTGCCGAGCGCGGAAAGCACCGCTTCGAAATACCGCGCGTCCGGTTTGTAATACCCGACCTCTTCGGACACGAAACTGCCGTCGACATACGGCAAGAGCGGTTTAAGTCTGTTTTTCGCAAACATTGTAAAGCTGTTTGTGATTATGTAAGCGGACAGTCCGCGCGCTTTGATCTTTTGCAAAAACTCCGTCGCTCCGTCCGATACGAACATCGTTCCGCCCATAGCGGCGCAGTAAGCGTCGTTGAACGATTGTGGATCGATGCGCAAGCCGAACGCCGCGCCGAACCGTTCCGCACGCAATTTGAAAAGTCCGTCGCGATCCAGCTCGCCGCGTTCCAGCATCTTCCACACTCCGTTGTTCGCTTCGGCATAAACGCGCACGGCCTCGTCCTCGTCGACGTTTAACCCGAGCGCGCGCACCGTCTCCGCAATGCTGTGCGCGGACGCCGACCGAAAGTCCAAAAGCGTGTCGTCCGAATCGCAAAGCACTATATCGTATCTTTTGCGGCGCGGACTTACGATTACCTTTTCCAGCTCCGAAAGCGAGTCTACCGTCGAGTCGACCGAATAGTCCGCATACTTTTCATACAGCGGTTTTCTGTCGCGTAACGTCTCGTCGAGCCTGTTTTTCAACGGTCGGTCTGTCGAGCGAATGCGCGCGTACAGCGTTTCTGCCGGCGCGTAAAGATACACGATATCGTATGAAGCGCGTATGGCGCACATACCCTTTTTATTGAGTACCGCGCCCCCTCCGAGCGATATTATATCGGCGCCAGACCGTGCGGCTTCGATCATAAGTTCCTGCTCTATCCGCCGAAACTCAACCTCGCCGACATTCGAAAAAAAGTCGGAAATCGCGCCGTAGCGCCGCGTAAACTCGGCGTCGGTGTCGAACACAGTTCCGCCGTACCGTTCCGTATAACGACGCGCAAGTCGGCTTTTGCCGCTTCCCATTGCACCGATGAGCGCGAGTTTTCTGCCCGCTATTTTTTCCACGTCAGATACTCCAGTGCAAGGAAATACACGTCCGCGCCCATACCCATTATCGCGCCGTCGCAGTTTTTGGAGATGACGCTCTTCTGTCTGAACTCTTCGCGCGCGAGTATATTCGACATATGCACCTCTATCTTTTTCGCATCTACAGAATACAGCGCATCGGCTATCGCGTAGGAGTAGTGGGTGTACGCGCCGGCGTTGATTATAAGCCCGTCGAAACCGCCGCGTTGCAATCTGTCGACTATTTCGCCCTCCGAATTGGACTGGAAAAATTCGATATGCGCGCCGCGATCTTTTGCGAATTTTTCGAGCCGTGCGTTTATGCTGTCGAGCGTTTCCGTTCCGTAAACAGCCTCGCGCTTGCCCGTCATATTGAGGTTTACTCCGTTCAAAACCAAAATATTCATAGTTGCTCCTTCAATATCTTATCGACCTTTTCGAATGTCGCTTCGGTGTCGAAATCCCTTCCGAAAAGCTTTTTGTCTCCCTCTATCGCCTGATACACAAGCATATCGCGCCCGTCGGCGACGCGAGCGCCTTCTTTTTCGCAACGTTTCAAAAACGGCGTTTTATCGGCATACACAAGATCGAACGCATACTCGAACTTGGGCAAGACGCACAGCGCGGTCAGCACGTCCTCGCCGTTCGTTCCCAAACTCGTGCAGTTGACGACAAGTTCGGCGCTTTGATTCGTATACAGTTCCGCGCCGAGCGTCGAACACAGCTTGACCGCTCTCATAAGCGTGCGGTTGAGCACGTATACCGTTCGTCCGCTTTTTTTGAGCGCTTCCGTTACAGAATAAGCCGCACCGCCCGCGCCGAGCACGAGCGCGCTTTTTATGCTACCGATTTCGCCGAACGCACGAGCGAGCGCACGCATAAACCCATCGCCGTCGGTATTGTATCCCGACCTGTCGCGGCTCGATACAAAGTTCACTCCGCACTCGGTGTTCGCCTTTTCGAGATAACGCTTGATTTCCGTTTTGTACGGCTTTGTCACGAAAAATCCGTCGTAACCGCCGAACAGTTTTTCGACAGCGCCGTCGAGCGCGCCGAAATCGACGTCTACCACGTCGAAAATGAGTTCTTCGCCGACTGTTTTCGCTATCGCCGCGTGTACTTCGGGCGACTTTGTATATTGTATCCCGCCGCCTAACAGCGCCCCTTTAATCACCTATCACCTCGCCGTAAAAGTTCGGATAACTGACCGACGCGCAGTCTGCGTTCAATATATGCACGCCGCTTCCCGCCGCGCCCGCTACCGCCGCAGTCATCGCGATTCGGTGGTCGAGCATACTGTCTACCGTTCCGAACCGAAGCGGCTTACCGCCGCGAATGATCATTCCGTCGTCGGTAGGCGTTATGTCCGCACCGAGCGCGGTCAGCGCCGCAGTGGTCGTGGCGATCCTGTCGGTCTCTTTGACGCGCAGTTCCCGCGCGCCGCGAATAACGCTCACTCCGTCTATGAAACAAGCGAGCGCGCACAGCACGGGTATCTCGTCGACTAGTCTCGGAATGAGGTCGCCGCCTATTTCGAGCGGTTTAAGCTCGCTCTGTTTTACGGTAATATCCGCGATCGGCTCTGCCCCGCCGCGTTCGTTTCGGTATTGCAAATCGGCGCCCGACGCACGCAACACGTCGATAATTCCGGTACGCGTCTCGTTAATGCCGACATTTCTGACGGTACAATTTCCGCCGCGAACCGCAAGTGCAAGACATATCGGATATGCCGCAGAAGAAATATCGCCCGCAACGGTAAAGTCCGTCGCGCGCACTATCGACGGCGCTACCGCCACAGAGTTGCCTACGACCTCGACCGCTACGCCCATCTCGCGCAACATATTCTCCGAATGATTGCGCGACCGCACGGGTTCTGTTACGCGCGTCAATCCGCGAGCGTTCAATCCCGCCAACATTATCGCGCTCTTTACCTGCGCCGACGCTACGGGCGATTCGTAATCGATACCTTTCAGTCCCGCGCCCACGATACGAACGGGCAATTTTCCGTCGTTGTCCGTAATCTCCGCGCCCATCTTGCGCAACGGCTCGATCACCCTGCGCATTGGGCGGGAGCGCAGCGACTCGTCGCCGTCTACCGTGAAAATGCCGTTGAGTCCGGACAGCAACCCGATCAAAAGCCGCGCCGTCGTTCCGGAATTTCCGCAATATAGATCGCAACCGATAAACGGCGCGCCCGTGATGTGCGCAGTGTTTCCGTCAAGCTCCGCTTTCGCGCCCAAACGGCGGGCGCAATCGACGGCGGAAAGCACGTCGTCGGAAAGCAACAGATTGTTCACCGTCGATTTCCCGACCGCGTATGCGTTGAAAAGCACTGCGCGAACGGACATACTCTTGTCCGGCATACAGTTTATGACGCGATCGTAACCGTCGAGTTTTTTTACCGTGCGCTCGCTCATTTAAGATCTTTGATCGCGGCGGTATACCGCTCGGTAAATTCGTCGGGCGACAGCTTGATTTCGGTTATCTCGCCCGCACGAACGGGAAACATTATCGATATAAGTCCATCGGCGTTCTTTTTATCCGACTTGGCTTTTTCGCATACGAACTTAGCCGTAGAGCGCGGCGGCGACGTGAACGACTTGAAAATTTCGAGTATTTCGGAATAGAATTCGCCGTCAATATATTCCTTGCACATAGCGCACTCGGTCATCATACCTTTGAGCACGTATTCGCCGTGACTTAACGCATAACCGTCGATACTTTCGAGCGCGTGCCCGACAGTGTGTCCTACGTTGAGGATTTTTCGCCTGCCGCATTCCGTAGGATCTTCTTTCACCACATCGTTTTTAATGCGCAGACAGGGCTCGATAATTCCTACCATTTCGCCGATATTCTTGCCGAGCAAGCCTCCGAGCTTTTGTTTGAGCAGAACGAACGAACTTTCTGTGAGCAAACACGTTTTTATAAGTTCGCCGTATCCGCAAAGCCATTCGCGGTCGGGCAGAGTCGACAGGAATTTCGCCGACACTACGGTCGCACACGGCAAATGGAACGCGCCGACGAGATTTTTTACACCGTCGAAGTCGATCGCCGTTTTGCCGCCGATTCCCGAATCCGTCATAGCGAGAAGAGTTGTAGGTACGCTCACCCACTTGACGCCGCGCATATACAGCGCCGCCGCAAGCCCCGTAACATCGCCTACAACGCCGCCGCCGAGCGCAATTACGCGGTCGCGCCTCGTCATTCCGCGAGCGTGCATTGCTCTGATTATCGAAAACAGCGTGTCGGGCGTTTTGTGCTTTTCGCCCGCTTCGATCACGAACGCATTTTCTGTGAGATCGGGATACAGCGCCGCAACGTTGCCGTCCGTCACGACGAGTGCGGAGCTGTCTATACAGCTCTTGATCTCGTCCGTAAGATCAAGTCCGTAATATATATTTTCATCGATAACGTCAGCCATTTTTCACTCCGTTTTTCGTCGAGTAACGCGCTATTACTTCGTCCATACCGTCGCCGCCGAACATATCGGAAACAGCCTCGCAAAGCGCCAGCGCAACCGCCGCTTCCGCAACGACCCCGCCTGCGGGAACTGCGCACACATCGCTGCGCTCCGCCGCCGACTTAACTTCTTTCCCCGTCTTTATATCGACAGTATCGAGACCGGCTGTGAGCGTCGGTATAGGTTTGAAATATGCGCGCACTACGATCGGCTCGCCGTTGGACATTCCGCCCTCGATACCGCCTGCGCGGTTTGTCTTGCGCTTAAATCCGCCGTAAATGCAGTCGTGAACTTCAGACCCGAACTTGTCCGCACAGAGTATCCCGTCGCCTATCTCGACGGCTTTGACCGCTTGAATCGCGCCCACCTCGCGCATAATAATGCCGTCCAGCTTGCGGTGCGCCGATACGTAACTTCCTATGCCCGACTTACATCCCGTAACGACTATCTCGCATACTCCGCCGACGGTGTCGCCCTTCTTTTTTGCCTCGTCGATCGCTTCGATCATCTCTTGCTCCGCCGCCGCGTCGAGACAGCGCACGGGGCTTTTATCGGCGCGGGCGTTGAGGTCGGTATAATCGCTTGTCCGTTTCGAATGCACACCGCCTATCGATACTACGTGACTGCCTATTTCTATACCGAGCATACGGAGATAGAGCTTTGCGACTGCGCCGACGGCGACCTTTGCCGCAGTTTCGCGCGCCGACGCACGTTCCAATACATTCCTTGCGTCGGCGAATCCGTACTTGATAACGCCGGACAGATCGGCGTGACCGGGTCGCACAGCCGTAAGCGCGCGTTCGTCTGTATTGTTCGCGTCCGCGCCCATAACGTTCTGCCAATTTTCGAAATCGCGATTATAAATGAGCGCCGTTATGGGCGAGCCGAGCGAATAATGCCCGCGCACGCCGGTGACGAATTCCGCCCTATCGCGCTCTATCTTCATTCGTCCGCCGCGCCCGTAACCGAGCCGCCTGCGGTCGAGTTCGCCGTTGACAAACACATTGTCTATAAACAATCCCGACGGAATATTTTCGATTATTCCGACGAGCATTTTTCCGTGCGATTCGCCCGCAGTCGAATATTCGATAGCCATTATCTTCTTTCTCCTTCGTCTGCCGCCTGCTCGACGCCCAATATTTTCGCCGCTCTGTTACGGTCGTCGGCATTGCCGAATTCGAGCCGCAACGCTCCCGACGCGCCTTCCCTGCCCGTGACCAACGCGATGTTGGTAAGATTTATTCCCGCGCGCGCGACTGTGCCCGTAACGCGCTCGAACTCTCCTATGCGGTCGACAAGATCGACGTACAGCACTTCCCCGCCGAGATCGACGCGGTTGAGCGCAACACGCCGCATTCGCGCCGCACCCAGATATTCTATCAGTCCGTCGCGATCGGCGGAATTTATCAACGATTGAATTTTACCGAGTTCGTCGATAACGTCCGCTATTCCGTTCGAAACGTTATCGCGGTTATTCAGAAACACTTCCGTCCAAAACCGTTCGTCGCTCTGCGCGATGCGCGTAGTGTCCAAAAAACCGCTGCCCGCTATCGGCTGAACGCCGTCGAGCGCAGTCGTGACGAGCGCATATGCGACGGCGTGCGGCGTATGCGAATATTTCGCAACCGCGCGGTCGTGATCGTCCGAACGCATATACAGCGGTATGGCGCCCGTTTTTTCTATCACGCCGCGCACGAAATCGGCGCTTTCGCCCTTTTCGGTAATAACCCAATACGCATTCTCGAACAGATGCTTACGTGCGCTTTTAATGCCGCCGCGTTCCGTTCCCGCCATCGGATGAGTGCCGACGAAATTCGAGACATAGCCGTCGAAAGGCGATTTTACGGACGCTACGTCGGCGATAATCACATTATCGCCCACCGCCGCGCGCAAAGACATCAGCGTTTCACTTACTGCGGAAACAGGTACGCACACGAAGATCAATGCGCAATCGGACATATCCGCAGGACACGCAATACGGCAAATGCCGTTAACTTCCGCGTACTCGCAAGCCGATTTGTCCGTATCGTAGCCCAAAATCGCGTAGTCGTCACCGAGCGACAACGCGATAGAGCCTCCTATAAGACCGAGTCCTATTATTCCTATATTCGTTTTACCGTTCATTTGCGTCCGATTACATTCTATCACACGCAATCGGTAAAATCAAGCGTTTGCGCTTTTTATGCCTGACCGTTGCCGAACATTGCGTCGACTGCGGTAAAAATGGTGTAAGCCACTTTTTCCTGATAACTCGACGTGATCAGTTTGCTTTCTTCGGATTTATTAGTCAGAAACCCGCACTCGCAAAGTATGGACGGATAGTCGCTGCAATTGAGTATGTAATAGTCTCCCACCGCCGCCGTGCGCGGCTTTTCGTTGAGTACGTCGTTAAAGTAATTTTGCACGGTATTGGCGAAATCTCGCCCTACGGTCGCATTGGACGAAAAGAACACCTGCCCGCCGCTCACGCTTTCGAGCGGATACGAATTGCAGTGAATGCTTATCAAAAGATCCGGCGCGGCGGCGTTGACCTTGTCTTTTCTCGCACGCATATCGTCGCGTTTGCTGTATTTGATCCCGCCGCTCACCGCACCGGCGTCCGTGCGCGTCATCTCGACGTTATAGCCGTTATCTTTTAGGTATCGCGACAAATACTTGGCTATAGACAGATTGACGTCGCTTTCCTTAGCGCCGGTAGCAATACCCGTCACTCCGCCGTCCGCACCGCCGTGTCCCGCGTCGATCACAATCGTAATACCGTTATCCGTCCGCGTCGACGCGATAACGGCAGTCACGCCCGCCGCAAGCGCAACGGCGGCAAGCACGACCGACAAAGCTATTATAATTGTTCTTTTCTTTATCGTAATAAACGCCATAGCCGCCGCTCCATCTTAATTTTCGACAAATTACGCACGTTTTGCACACCGTTTATGTGCATAATTGTGCATAACTCTGTGCATAAGTGCATAACTTAAACATTTCGGATATGCCTGTTCTCCGTCTGCCGACAAAAATTCCGCATTCCGAATTCCGCATTATTTCGTCGCGTATAACTTGACGTTGCCGCTGAGCCACGAATCGAAAAGTCCGTCTAGCTTACGCTTGGATGATTTTTCGAACGCGCCGATAATATCTTCGGGTTTCGCTATACCGTACTTGTTTTCTTTATAGTAGTTTTTGAGTCCCTGCTCGAATGCCGCCGTGCCTATCGTGTTGCGCACATCGTCGAACATAAGCGCGCCCTTTACATAGGTCATATACGAATATTCGGTCGCGTTTGCGTACTCGTTAACGGGGCGCGTCATAGACGTGTCTCCGAGTCCGTTATTCTTATACGTTTCGCAGTACAGCATATACGCAGTCAGAGCGTCGGCGCGTTTGCCGTTGAATGTATAGGAGTATCCCGCGTCGGCGTTCTTTTCATAAAACAACATAGTCGAATATTCGGTAAGCCCCTCGTCGAGCCACGCATATCGTACCTCGTCGTTGCCTACCGCGCCGTACCACCACTGGTGCGCCGTCTCGTGAACTACAATGTCGTTGTACGCGTCGCCTTTATACGCGTCGGATATCAGCGTCAAACTCGGATACTCCATTCCCCCGTGCAAGAACGCCGTCTGGACTACAGAGTATTCGGGATATGCGTAGTCGCCGAACGTGTCGCCGAATGTCTTTATTGCCGCTACGGCTATGTTGAGCGCGTTCTCCGGCGCGGCGTCGTTGTAATAGTAATAATTGACTATCGTCGAACCCGCAAGCCCGCTCACCTTTTCATACTCGCCGAACACCGCCGCAAAATCACGCACGTTGTCGGCTTTTACGGTGTAAGTGCGCGTTTCGCCGGACGGCGTATCGCCCGTGACGGAACCCGTGAACGCACCGGTGAATTTCGCAGGTACAGTGAAACTTACGCTGTAATCCGACGTTTCGCTGTAAAACGGATCGCCCGTCGAATAGTACGGATCGGCAACAAACTCGCCGCCCTCGTACACGCACGCTATCGGATAGAAATTTCCGAGATTGACCGATTTATCGGTGTAGCCGAAACGGTGTTTGACCTTAGGCAGTTTGACTGTATAATCGATAGTGACGGTAGTGCGCTCGGAAGGATCGAGCGTTTTTCCGAGCGCGACGGTAAGTATATCCTCGTCGCTGCCTGCCAGCGTCACCTCGCCGCTAATTCCGTCGACGGACACCGATTTGACGTCGACCACGCTGTAACTGCGTCCGCTCGGGTACGCCTCCGCAATATCAGCCGACGCTATCGGACAAACCTTTGCGCCCTCGCGGTAAGCGTTGGGGTACATATGGAACCACAGCTCGTCGAGCGGCACGTCGCTGTTATTTACATAGTCGCACGTAACGGTCGCCGTCAGAACGTAATCGTCGGACAGCGAAGCCTCGATGGTATATTTGGTGTTCTCTTTGCCGTTATCGGGCGAGCACGCCACAAGCGCCGTAGACGCCAAACCCGCAAGTAGTAACGCAATCGGTTTTTTTCTCATACAAAGCTCCTTTTTCATACTCGTTTATTGATATGACGGAGCTTTGTCAAAAATGCTTAATGCGTGATGTTTAATGCGTAATTATCGCGGCATCGCACTCGGACACTCGATCGAATACGCCGCAATCGATCGTTCTTTACGCATTAAACATTTCGGTACAACTATTCTCTATTTCCCTATTATCGGTTCTATCGGCGTGTACACGCGTTTGAGCTTTTCAAACCTGTTGCGGCGCATAATCGCTATGTCTATAAGTTCGTCTATCAGCGACGAAAATTTTTTGTCGCCCGCAAACAGCGCGCACGACAGCGAACCCGGTATCGTATTAATTTCGTTGACATACACATCGTCGCCGAGTACGAGGAAATCGACGCGTGCAACGCCCGAACACCCCACCGCCTCAAACGTCTTTACCGCGAGCGACTTGACTTTTTCTTCCGCCGCCTCGCTTATTTCCGCAGGAATCTTGTGGCGCGTCGTCTTTACGTCGCCGGAATACTTATCGGCAAACGTCAAAAAGCACTCCCATCCGACCGGTTGTTCGGTGTCGGATACCGTGACGTTTTTGCCGTCGCCGAGTACCGCACAATTGACTTCGGTGAAGTTTTCGAGTGCTTTTTCTATAATTACGGTATCGTCCCACTCAAACGCGATCCTGAGCGCCGTATAAAGTTCCGTCGAACTTTTGGCGACGGATATTCCGATCGAACTTCCGAGATTGCACGGTTTTACTATTACGGGAAAACCGAACGATCCGTTTATCGCCTTAACCGTCACCGACACGTCACGCTCGTACTCGGCGCGTGTGACGGGTATATACGGTGCGACGGCTATTCCCGCGCTTTTGAATATGCGCTTGGAATACAGCTTGTTCATACCGATCGCGGACGCGAGAACGCCGCTTCCCGTATACGCAATGCCGCACATTTCCAGATAGCCTTGCAGACTGCCGTCCTCGCCGAGCATTCCGTGCATACACAGCAGAGCCGCATCGATCTTGCACAGCCGCTTGTTCTTCGCGTATAAATACGGCTCGCCTGCGCGTATATGCACGCGTTTTCCGCCGAATTTGCCGCTTTTTACCGCATTCACGCTGTCGAACTTGTCGCCGGTCCACCAAAGTCCGTCGCCGTCGATATACACGGGCACGCACGCTCTACCGCACGCAGACAACGCTTGCAGTCCCGTTATTATGCTGATGTCGTGTTCGCACGACCGTCCACCGAAAAATACAACTATCATACGGTATTATATATGAACCGTGCGATAGCCGTGACACAATTTATAATTCGAAAACCGGGAACGAAATACGAATTCTAAAACCGAAATTTCGATTAAAGGAAATAAAATATGAAAGTAAGTACGGATATGATCAACAGATACAGCGAGAACCACTTGAAATTCGCTTTCGCGATCAATTTGAGCATTACGCGCACCGCGAAGTATCCCGACGCGAAAGCGGACAACGCGCCGACTGCTACGCAGAACCAATCTATCTGCGCGAGCGCACCCGCCTGCGCAACGTCGATCACGCTCAACAACAACGAACCGAGTATGATGGGAATGCTCATCAAGAACGAGAAAGTCGCCACCTCTTTGCTGTCCGCTCCGGCTACCGTGCCGCCGAAAATCGTAGAACCCGACCGCGAAATGCCGGGAAACACTCCCGCGCCCTGCATCACGCCCATAGCGATAGCGCTGCCCCAGCCGAGAGGTTTGGGATTTTTATTGCGCTTTGCGACTATCTCGCTTACCAGCATTATTACAGCGGTAAACAGGAAGAAAAAGCACAGATACTTTGCCGTAGAGAAATATTCTTCGATATAGTCTTTGCACGTGAATCCGACTATAACGGCGGGGATGCACGCTACAATGAGCATAAGCAAGCGTTTGAACGGTTTACGGAACAATCCGAGAATATCTTTATACAAAACGAGAACGACCGCGACGAGCGTACCCGCGTGCACCATTATGTCGAATATCAGATTGAACTGAGACGCGTCGGCGGAATTCAAGCCCATAAGTTCGCGCACCAAAATCAAATGCCCGCTCGACGAGACGGGCAAAAACTCGGTAAATCCCTGCACAAGCCCCAGAACCATAGCTTGCCACCACAACATAATCAACGCCTCCGACTATGATCTTTCTCTACATTAAATCAATATGCCGAAAAGACCGTATTATGCGCTCGCGCGCCTGCTTGTCTTATTTTCGACCGAATTGGATTTCGTTTCCGCGTCGCCGTCAGTATTTTTCGGCGAAGCGTAAGACGTCATACGCGACTCGGCAAGTGCTGCGCGAAGACTTGCCTCGCGCTCTTTCATAGCCTGTTCACGCGCGGCGGACGGAACTATTCCGAACACCTTTTTCTCTACGCCGTTTTCGTCTTCCGCTATCGCAAGCTCCCACAAATCTTTCAGTCCGTTGTCGAACTTCTTGCGGTCTATCTTTTCGAGCTTGGTCACGAAAATACCCTCGTGAGTCGTTTTATCAACTTGTTCTTTGTCATAACGCAGTTCTTCGAAAAGTTTTTCGCCCGGACGAAGCCCCGAAATAACTATTTGAATATCCTGATTGGGTACATAACCGTTAAGCCGTATAAGACTGCACGCAAGGTCGTAGATATACACGGGATCGCCCATATCGAGAACGAAAACCTCGCCGCTCGACGCGAGTGCGCCCGTTTGCAATACGAGTCTTACGGCTTCGGGTATCGTCATAAAATACCGCTTGATATTTCGGTCGGTGACCGTGACCGGTCCGCCGTCGTGTATCTGTTTCAAGAACGTAGGTATTACCGAACCCGACGAGCCGAGAACGTTGCCGAACCTAACCGCCGCCATTTGCATATCGGAATCGGCGGCACGGGTCTGTACAAGCATTTCGGCAAGCCTCTTGCTCGCACCCATAACGTTTGCGGGATTGACCGCTTTGTCGGTGGATATTAACACGAAACGCTTAACGCCCGCTTTTTGGCACTGTTCTATGAGATTTTTCGTACCGAATACGTTGTTCTTTATAGCTTCAGTCGGCGCGATCTCCATCATCGGCACATGCTTGTACGCCGCCGCGTGGAACACCGTTTCGGGTTTGTATTTATCGAGTACACTGCCCAGCTTGTCTGCCTCGCGCACCGTGCCCATAATGAGCGTGTACCGCGACCTGTCGTACTTTTTGGAAAACTCCTGATCGATATTGAACATTCCGTTTTCGTGCTGATCGAAAATGACGAGATGCTTGCAACCGAAAATGAGCGCCTGTCGGCACAGTTCCGAGCCTATCGAACCCGCGCCGCCCGTCACCATAACCACCTTGCCCTTGACGGACGCGTCGACGAGATCCTGGCGCACGGTAAACTCGTCTCTTCCGAGTAGCGACTCGATTTTTATGTCCTGCAAATCGAGCGATGCACCCGTTATCTGCTGTATATCGCTGATCTGCGGCAATACCTTTATGGGAACATTGAACCGCGCGATACGCGAATACATCGTTTTGAGCTGGGATTTCGTAAGCGCCGTGATGGCAATGACGAAAATATCGGGCTTGTACATCTCGACTATCGAATCGACCGTATTAAGACCGCCCGCAACAACGACGCCGCCTATCATTTTTCCGTGCTTGTTGTCGTCGTCGTCGATTAGAGCGACCGGCAAATAACCTTCCTGCACGTTGTTCAAGAATCTGTTGAGAAGCGCCGAACCGACGTTGCCCGCGCCGATAATTATAGTGCGCTTGGCCGGCGGCATCGTCGCGTCTATTACTCTGCCCTGACGCAAATGTTTGAAGTAACGCAACAGAATATTGAAAAACCTGATAAGACCCGTCGACAGCATTGCGTACAACAGGAAAAGCAGGATGAGCGTCGTCCAAAGATCGACGTCGAACGCCGCGCTCACTACTCCCTTGACTATCAAAAGCAATACAAACGAAACGACATACGACCCGAAAAAGCGCAGGAACTCGACTCGTCCCGCATACTTCCAAACAACGTTATAGCATTCGAAAAGCGCAAGCAGGCTTATGGGTACGGTGACCATAATAAGCATCAGCGGTATTTCGAAGTTATAATAGTTGTTGGGTGTATGAACGCTTATCTTGAAAAATATAGACAGCCGCGCAAGCCAAAAAGACCCGACGACAAATGCCAAGTCCAATAAAAACATCAGAATGACGTTTCTGTAACGCGGAAAAAACAGCTTACGAATGTCGTTTTTCGACTTTAAGGGCTTTTTTGCCTTGCTCTTCTCGCCGTTTTTTTGTTGTTTACTGTTTTTGTCGGACATATTTCCTCTCGAAAAACGCATATGATCGCGCATTCTGTTCTATATAATAGCATTTCGCACAATGCTTGTCAATATAAAACCGACGTTTTTGTTATTTTGTCGAAATTTCAGAAAAATATTACATAAAAGAATTACCGATCAAGTGAGCGGACAAAGCCGTCGCATAACTCTATCGGAAGTCAGACGAATCGCCGCTGCCGCAGACAAAATCAATCCGATTTACGGTTATTGATATACTTTTTGAATACGGCGAGAGTCTCGTCTATCTTGCGCGCATCCTCGCACTCGCACATAACGCGGACTTTCGGTTCAGTGCCGGACATTCTGACTATGAGTCTGCCTATGCCCTGAAGCCGAGCGGTATAGTCCTCGATCATAGCTATCATTTCCTTATCGAACATTATCGACTGGTCGGCATACTCGGCGATAGCCTTTTGCGGAAAGAGGTTGAGTTCCATAAACTCGCCGAGCTTGCCGCCTTTGTACAGCGTTTTTGTGAGAAACATACTCGACATTATGCCGTCTCCCGTCGTCGCCTGCGGATAAACAATATAGTGTCCGCTCTGCTCGCCGCCGAGATTGTATCCCTTCTTGAACATAAGATCGCAAATGTACTTGTCGCCTACGGGAGTGCGAACGAGTCTGCGCCCGTCCTTTTCCAACCGACGTTCCAGCGCCGTATTGGACAGGATCGTTCCGACCACGACATTGTCTTTCAGCGTCATTTCCCGCCCGATGTTGTACAGCACCGAATCGCCGTCCATAATGCGCCCGTCGAATACGAAAGACAGCCTATCGGCGTCGCCGTCGTATGCAAAGCCGAGTTTATAGTCCGTTCCGACCATCGAGTGCAGTACGTAATCGGGATGCAGTGCGCCGCAACCGCAGTTTATCTTTTCGCCGCGCAGTTTGAAATTCTCTATCTCGACAGTAGCGCCCAGCCGCTCGAACGCCTGCTTGGCGACGGTTGACGCCGCGCCGTAACCGCAATCGAGCCACACTTTTGCACCCGTCATATCGTAATCGACGGTCTCGACAAGATAATCGATATACTGCTTTTGCGCGTCCTCTATATCCCCGACCGAGCCGACGGCACGCGACTCCGTAGGATTTTCGATATAATACTCGATACTGCCTTCCTGTTCCTCGCTCAGCTTTACGCCGTTGCCGTCGAAAATTTTAATTCCGTTGTATTCGGGCGGATTGTGCGATGCGGAAATAACTATTCCGCACAACGCCTTATACTTTATAGCCATTCGCGCAATAGCGGGCGTCGGCAAAATGCCTACGCGGAGTATTTCCGCACCGCCGCGTTTCAAGCCGCTTATCAGCCCCTCTTCTATTTCGGGACCGGACACGCGGGTGTCGCGCCCGACTACCACAGCGCCTTTTCCGAAGTATGCGACTATGGCAAGACCGACCTTGTACGCAAGCGCCGCGTCGAGATTGTCGCCGTACTTGCCGCGAATGCCGTCCGTTCCGAAATATTTACCCATTTTTACCTCCGAGTAATATCGTATATGCGTCCGAAAATATTATTTACACAAAAATTGTAATATATTTGCCGCTCTTTGTCAACGAAAAGCAATTTGAATGTTAAAAAGTATTTTATTTAATAAAGTCTAAGGCAAAGAGAACAATATGATTGACATAATATCGGGCAATTTACTATAATATAAAAGTATGGACGCTTTTGTCGAAAACATTGCAAACGCAATAAACGGTTCGCTCGGCGGCGAACTTGCCGTGTTTTTGCTGTCGATGATACCGATAGCTGAGGCTAGGTTTGCCATACCGTTCGGTATGAGCATAGGACTTTCCCCTGCCGAAGCATTCGGTTGGGCGTTTTTGGGTTCGTCGATAACGGTTCCCATACTTCTGCTCGCACTCATTCCGATAATCAACGCGCTGTCAAAGACCAAGTTCTTTTCCAAGATAGGCAAATTTCTGTACGATAAGTTCGAAAAGAAATCGCACTCGCTCGGCGACGCAGACGGTTGCGAAGAACGCAGTTCCGGCGCAAAAAAGAAAAAAATCACCAAAAGCGATGTAAAACGTATGGGCGGCACGGCGCTTTTCGTCGCAGTTCCCCTCCCTCTTACCGGAGTATGGACTGGCAGTGCTGTCGCGTCCATATGCAAAATAGGATTTTTCAAGGGACTTATAGGCGTTATCGTAGGCAACGCGGCGGCGTGCGGAATAATCACGCTTATTTCGTTCCTTTTTGCCGACTACGTGACATATATAACAATCGCGTTTTTTGCGATAGCTGTTGCGGTGATAATCGCGCTGATAATTAAATTGATACTTTACAAACCGAAAAACAACGCCGAGACAAGCGCGGCAAAAACGGAGACAGTCGAAAATTCCGATGTCTGCGCCGACTCATCCGGCATAAATAAAATAGTGACAAACGACAACGACGGCGCCGATGGCGACGGTAGGAGTAACGAATAATGTGCGGAATAATAGGCTACACGGGAACCAAACAAGCCGCCCCCGTTCTTCTCGGCGGGCTTAAACGCCTCGAATATCGCGGCTATGATTCAAGCGGAATCGCCACCGTCAAAGACGGAAAGATTTTGACCGCCAAAGCAAAGGGCAAGATCGCCATACTCGACGAAAAGATTTCGGGCGGAACAAAACTCGGCGGCACCGTCGGCATAGGACATACGCGCTGGGCGACGCACGGCGTTCCTAACGAGGCAAACGCCCATCCTCACCGCTCGGCGGACGGCCGATTCGCCGTCGTGCATAACGGTATAATCGAAAACTTTTTCGACATCAAATCAGAGCTTACCGCGCTCGGTTACGCCTTTGCGAGCGATACGGACACCGAGACGGTCGCAATGCTTTTGCAACATCTTTATAGGGGCGACGGCGACGTACTGTCGACTATTTGCGCGTTGCAAAAGCGGCTGTGCGGTTCGTATGCGATCGGTATAGTCTGCGCCGACACGCCCGACGTGCTTTATGCCGTGCGCAAGGACAATCCGCTTGTCGTCGGCTTGGGCAACGGCGAAAACTTCATAGCTTCCGACGTGACCGCCGCGCTCGAACACACACACGACTTCGTACTTCTCGGCGACGGCGAGACCGCACGGATAACGCCCGACCACGCGGAGTTTTTCGATGCGGACGGCAAACCCGTGAAAAAGCAAACCACCCACATAGATTGGGACATCGGCAGCGCCGAAAAATCGGGTTATGCGCATTTTATGCTCAAAGAGATATTCGACCAACCGAAAGCGCTCACCGACACGCTCCGTCCACGCATTCACGGCGACAAAATCGTACTTGATGACATCGATTTCGACAGCAAATACCTTGATTCTCTTTCCGCCGTCGACATCGTCGGTTGCGGATCTGCGTACCACGCGGGTATAGTCGGCAAACATTTTATCGAAAAGCACTGCAAAATACGCGTAAACTGCTCGCTTGCCAGCGAATACATTTATTCCGATCCGATAACGGGCGGGGACGTTCTGACGGTCATAATCAGTCAAAGCGGCGAAACTGCGGACACTCTCGCCGCTCTGCGGCTAGCAAAATCGCGCGGATCGCGCACGATCGCCGTCGTGAACGTAGTGGAAAGCGCGATAGCACGCGAAGCGGACGGCGTATTGTATACCCACGCGGGTCCCGAGATAGCCGTCGCTACGACAAAGGGTTATACTACGCAGGTCGCGGCGCTCTACCTGATAGGACTGAAAATCGCCGAGCGGAAGCGCACCGTATCCGACGTGAAGTATAAATCGCTCATTCGCGAGTTACTCGCACTTTCCGACAAAGTAAGATCTCAACTTTCCGACGAAAATATCGCGGCGGTAAAAAAATACGCCGACAGGTTTTCATCCCACAAATGCGTATTTTTTATCGGGCGCGGCACCGACTATGCCGCATCGCTCGAAGGCGCGTTAAAGCTCAAAGAGATTTCATACATTCACGCCGAAGCGTATGCTGCGGGAGAACTGAAACACGGCACGATCTCGCTCATCGAAAACGGCACGGTGACGCTCGCGCTTGTCACCCAGAGCGCGCTCTATCCGAAAATGGAAAACAATATAAAAGCGGTCAAGTCGCGCGAGGGCACTATCCTCGCCGTTTCGTCGCCCGACAACGTAAAGATCGCGGTGCACACCGACGGACTGCTGACTATTCCCGAATGCGACGACGATGTTTCCCCTGTTCTTACGGCAGTGGTATTGCAACTTTTCGCGTACTACATCGCGCTCGGCAGAGGGTGCGACATAGACCAGCCGCGAAACTTGGCAAAATCGGTAACGGTCGAATGACGGCACGTTACGAATGAGGCGAATATGAAAAAATTTCTTACTGTACTATGCGACGGAATGGCGGATCGAGACGACGCAAACGGTCGCACGCCTATGGACGAAGCGAACAAGCCTACTATGGATATGCTGTGCAAAGCGGGGCTTACGGGGCTTGTCAAAACGGTTCCCAACGGAATGAAAGCCGGTTCTGACGTTTGCAATCTCGCAGCGCTCGGATACGATCCGAGCGTATGCTATACTGGCAGATCGCCTCTCGAAGCGCTTTCAATGGGGATCGAACTCGGTGCGTCCGACGTTACATACCGCGTAAATCTTGTCACGCTTTCGGACGCGGACAGGTTCGAAGACCGCGAAATGCTCGACTACTCTGCGGGCGAAATAACTACCGACGAGGCGCGGCGACTTATCTCGTCGCTCGGCGGCATTTTCGCACCGCTCGAACTGCACGCGGGCATAAGCTACCGTCACGCCGCCGTTATGCGCGGCGGCGCGCTCGGCACGGAATTCACTCCCCCGCACGATATACTCGGCAAAAAGATAGGCGGCTATCTGCCGCGCGGAAAGTTCGGCGAGCTTTTTACATCGCTTGCTGAGCGCTCTGTCGACGTGCTTCGGAATCATCCGATAAACGTCGCACGCGTTGCGAAAGGCAGCCGTCCGGCGACGGCAGTATGGGCGTGGGGCGAAGGCACAAAACCGCGTCTGGACGATTTCTTCGCAAAATTCGGCAAAAAAGCGACTGTAATATCGGCAGTGGACCTCGTTAAAGGCATAGGAAAAGCCGGAGGAATGAACGTTGTCGACATACCGACGGCAACGGGAACAGTCGATACCGATTACGACGCAAAACGAATTGCCGCTCAAAAAGCATTCGATATATGCGACTACGTTTTCGTGCATCTCGAAGGTCCGGACGAATGCGGACATCAGGGCGACCGTGCAGGCAAGACGCTCGCGATACAACGCATCGACGAGCTGATTCTCGCCCCGCTGTACAACGCTCTCGTAAGTTCGGGCGAGCCGTTCGCAATATCGGTAATGCCCGACCACGCAACGCCCGTGTCAGTCCGCACGCATACGCCCGAACCGATACCGTTTATGATTTACGACAGCGAAAAAGATTACGCGTCGGGCGTGCCTTTCTCTGAAAAACACGCAAAGTCGACGGGCGTGTTCTTCGAACGCGGCGCGCACGTTATCGAAACGCTTTTTTCCGTAGAGAATCGAATATAATTCCGAATTTAGTTTTTCTGTCCGTAGCGGACTGTCAATCGATACCGAATCGGAAATCAAATTTTGTATGTAGAATAAAACCGCACAGAGCCGACCGTGCCGCCGTCCGCGCACAGGTCGGCTTTTTCGAGCAGACTTTTGAGCCGTTGCGCCGCACCGCCCGCGCCGTCGTATATCTTTATTTTACCGCCGTAAAATTCGTCGATGAGCGACGTAAGATATGTATAATGCGAACAGCCGAGCACGACCGCGCGCGCGTCCTTATATGGCTCCAAAATATCTCCGACTACCGGTCGAAGCCGCGACGGCTCGCCTATAAGGGATTCTATTACGGCGGCGAGTTTCGGTTGCGGCGACGGGATTATTTTGCCGCCGCATAACCGAATGAGCGATCCGAACTTTTCCGACCGCGCGGTCGCCGGCGTTACGAGCGCGACCGCATACCCGCAGTCGAGTTCGCCGTAACACGGTTTTACGGCAGGTTCCAGTCCGACCACCGTTTTATCGGGATAAAGCGAACGTATATCTTCTATCGCCGTTTCGGTAGCCGTGTTGCACGCAACGACTACGGCCTTGCAGTTCATATCGAAAAGCGTCTCGGCACACGCGCACGCGGCGCGCTTTATATCCGTCGCGGATCTCTCGCCGTAAGGCATATTGGCGCTGTCGGCAAGATATACGAAGTGTTCGCACGGCATTGCTTCCATACACTTACGAAGCACGCAAAGTCCGCCGACGCCGCTGTCGAACACCCCTATCGGATTATTTGACATATTCCGTATATATGCACCGAAACCGATCCGCGCTTATGAAAATCAAAAAACGATTATATTAAACCGCGCCTGCCCGAACATTCGTTCCGAACGCAATGTTGACGGCGTCGGCTATTATCTTAGCACAGTCTTCGACTAGTATGTCGACGTCTTTGGGCGTGACTATCATATCGTGGCAATCGTCGCAGTCGCCGCCGCAAAAATCGCGCGCTATCGTAGACGAATACACCACGAGCGGAACGCCCACAGACACAACGCGACAGCCGAGCGACTGTCTGTCGAGCCGTCTGCGGTGGTTTTCCACACCGCTGCCCGGCGTTATGCCGCTGTCCGTCACTTGAAACGCCGATGCTATTCTCCCCGTCGCCGCCGCCGTCAAAGCGTCCACCACTATAATGACGTCGGGGCGCACTCTGTCCGCCACAGCCGCGATTATATCGAAACTCTCTATACCCGTCACACCCAAAACGTTCGGTGCGAGCGCGCATAAAAAACGATCCTCGTCGTACTGACGGGTAACGTTGAGCCGTTTGAAAACCCTGTCGCCGAGCGCGTCGGCAGTCAGATCGGGATTGCCCAATCCCACGCAAAGAACTTTATTACAGCCGTTGCAATATTCGGAAATGCAGTCCGACAACGCTTTCGATACGCGCCCGTACTCTTCGCGCCGACCGGAGATCACGGCGGACGTTTCGAGCGTGGAATACCTGCCGCACGGCTTTCCGATCTTATCGGACAGCTTTTTATCGACGGAAACGTCATAGTATCGCACCACTCCGTCGTCGCTTCGGTGCTTGGATTTAATAAACTCGACCGCCATATCGGTCGACGCCAGCCGTTTTTTCATAAAATTATTGTTTGTAAAACAAAAAATTTTAGTCACAACAGCTGTTTATTAGTTGCAAAACGAATTTCGATATGTTATAATTATACGGTTGATAAAAAAGCAAAGGAGTTCACTTACCGTGCCCAACATTAAATCCGCAAAAAAACGCGTACTTATAACAAAGAAGAAAAACGCTCGCAATCGCAGCGACCGTTCCAAGATGAACAACGCTATCAAAGCGTTTAACAAGGCGATCGATACAGCCAATATCGAGGAAGCGGAACGCTTGCTCCCGCTCACTATGTCCATCATAGACAAGAGCGTCACTGCGGGCATTATCCACAAGAACGCCGCCGCAAACAAAAAGTCGGCTATTTCCAAGCGTCTCAGCGACATAAAGAGCGGCAAGGTCACCGTAGTAGTCAAAAAGGACAACAAGACGATCGCGGCGGAAAAAGCCCGTGCGGCAAAAGAAGCGCGCGAAGCGGCGCGTGCCGAGTTCCGTGCCAAACAACTCGAAAAAGAAGCGGAAAAGGCGCAAACCAAGAAGAAAAAGACCGAGAAGGTAAAAGAGACCGTCGAAGAAAAACCCAAGAAAGAAAAGGCTCCGCGCAAGACCAAAAAAGCGGAAGCGACGGAAGAACCCAAAACCGACGCGGAATAATACACGTGACTTACCTACCCGACGCAAACGCGTCGGGTTTTTTATCGAATGCCGACCGCGCAAAGCATACGTCACGCCGTACAAATCAGATCTGTACGCTAATATCCATTATGCGCGGAACTACGCAAACCGCTCGCTCCCCTGTTTATAATTGCGCATTAAAAAAACGCCTTTCGGCGTTTTTTTAATCTTCCTCCATAATGATACCGAGTTCGCGCATAATATCTTTCAGATCCTCTTTTGGATGCAATGCCTCCGCAAACGAGAAACCCGCAGGCGAACGGTCGGTATAGTCGGCTTCTCCGCCGGACAGCGTCGCAGTAACGTCGTCTCCCGCGCTTTCTTCGTCCGCCTCGACCGCACCGAACAGCTCGTTCAATTGTTCTTCCGCCTCGACGCCGCTATTTTCGAAATTCGACTGCGACGGCGGGTCTATATCCGGATCTTCACGCGCTACGGTCTTCGCAGATTCGAAATCAGGCTCAGTTTCCGCATCGACGGATTGCCTAAGTCTGTCGCGCTCGGACTCGTACTGAGCGTCTATATCACCAGTTCTGTCGAGAACTTCGGCGATGCGCTCGTTTACGCGGCTTGCCGCAACAAGTTCGTCGCTCAAAGGATAACGCTCTATAATTTTATTAAAATATCCGACCCATTTATTATGGAAACTTTTTAACTGTGCTATTTCCTGATTGTACTTGATGAGCGATACTCGTTCGATATCGTCCGCCTTGCGCACAGCCGCAGTAATGGCTTTATATATCAACTCTTTCTGGCTCTCGTACTTGGTTATCTTTTTCTCGGCTTCGGCAAGTTCCGCTCTGAGACTTTCTATCCTTTCGCGTTGGCGAATAAGAGTGCTTTCGCACTCGCGCTTGACCGCCTCCGAAAATCTGTCGAGGTCGGCTTTGGTGTACTTCTTTTTCACGTCCATTACTCGGTCACTCCGAAATCATTCTCGGCTTACGTATGCTGTCGTTCGTCTATGAACGCTTATGACTTTTCAATATACTGTGTTTAAGCCGGTACAACCCGTCGGACAGGTTGACTTTATATATCTGCGGATTATCGATACGCTTGTATTCGTCCCAGAACTTGGCCTTTTCGCTGTTTGCGAACTCGACTATCTCCGAAAGCGAAGGCCGCTTGTAAATAATCTTTCCGTTTTCGAATATTTTATATACCATACGCCGCAAATCGTAATCTTCGAGCGTCGTCGTTTTCCATCGCTCTGTCTCGTGCGTAAGAGTGAGCGGTTTTTCAAGCTTTTCACCGTCCATCGCGATCAAATCGGCGACAGCCATTCCGTTAGACTTGTCGTACAAGCGATAAAGTGTTTTGAAACCGGGATTCGTCACCTTGACGATAGAATCTGAAATTTTCATTCTCGGTTGCATCGTATTGCCGCGTTCGATCGCGGACAGCTTGTACACGCCGCCGAGCGACGGAGTATCCTCACTCGTGATCAGCTTTGTACCGACGCCGTACACGTCGATCTTTGCGCCCTGACTGCCCAAAGATTCCAAAAGGTACTCGTCAATGTCGCCCGACGCCATAACCACTGCGTCGGTAAATCCCGCTTCGTCCAGCATTCTGCGCGCGAGCTTGCTCAGATATGCGAGATCGCCGCTGTCCAACCGTATTCCGATCGGCTTGTGACCTTTCGCTTTCAACTCGTCGAATACGGTAACGGCGTTCTTTATCCCCTGCACCGTATCGTATGTATCGACGAGCAAAAGGCAGCTGTCGGGATATACTTCGGCGAAAGCGCGGAACGCCTCAAGCTCGCTGTCAAAGCTCATTACCCAGCTATGCGAATGCGTGCCCTTGACGGGAATATTGAACATCTGCCCCGTAAGAACATTGCTCGTGCCGTTGCATCCGCCGATTATTGCCGCACGCGCGCCGTAAATGCCCGCGTCCGGGCCTTGCGCGCGACGCAGTCCGAACTCCACTACGCTCTTACCCTTAGCTGCCTGAACTATTCGCGCGGACTTGGTTGCGATAAGCGTTTGATGGCTCACTATATTGAGAAGCGCCGTCTCCACGAGTTGCGCTTCTATTATCGGCGCGCGAACCGTCATTATCGGCTCTTGCGGATAGACTATATCGCCCTCGCGCACCGAATACAGATCTCCCGTAAACCGAAAGTCTTTCAGGTAATCGAGAAAATCGTGGTGGAATATTTCGAGCGAACGCAAGTATTCTATATCGTCGCTCGAAAAATGCAGGTTTTCGATGTATTCGATAGCTTGATCGAGACCGGCGAAAACCGCGTAATTCATCGTATCCTTTTGACGAAAAAACACGTCGAACACGCTGATTTCTTTTGCTTTGCCTTTAAGAAAATAACCGTTCATCATCGTCAGCTGATAAAGATCGGTCATCATCGTCAAATTACGCATCGCCTTTCTCCTTTTTGACGTAACTCTCTATTGCGTATGCGATAATGCACACTCCCAAAAACGCGGCGATTACGCCGCCGGTCAAACCCCAGCCGCACAATCCCGATGAATTGAGGGAAAAACACGCCGAAAGTCCGCCGAAAAATATCATAGCCTTGATCTGCGGGAACTTAGCTTCCGCATACCAAATCGAAAACAAACAACCGACTCCCGGCGCGGCAATATATATCGGATAAAGATTGCCGTAACCGGCGACTGTCACGGATACAAAAAGCGAAGTCGCTCCGCACGCGAGTATAACTCCCGCTATCCACATCGAAAGCGAATTTTTTCCTATCAGCGCGCTGAACAATATCGCCCCGCCGAATGCAAAAAGCACCGTCGGAGCGGCGATGTCGGATACCGACGCTTTTATAACGCCGGTTCCCGCCAGTATCAATATCACGCCCGCCGTAACGAGCATCACGCCCATAACGATATTACAGGCGTACTTCTGCTTTTTTCCGAGCGGCAAAACCTCAGTCATCCCATTCGTCGGCATAATCTTCCTCGACAACAATTTTATTCGAATCGGACGTATTGTTTTCCGGCATTGTCGCATTCGCATTTTGTGCTGCGGCACCGCCCGACGCGCTTATCTCGGACGAACGCTCTTCGTCCGCAACGTCGCCGTCGACTGCGGCGCGGATAGCGACGCCGTTACTGTCCACTATTATACCGTCGCCGTCGACAGTCGTTTTCTTTTTCTTACTGCCGTAAATATCGGGCATCGGGTGTGCGAGCTTTGTCTTTTCATAACCGAAGTATCCGTCGCTGAGTTTCGCCTGATCGACGAATATAAACACCTTTTTGCCCGCACGCTTGGCGCGAATTATATGCTGAACGATAAACGCAACGCCGAAAATTATCAGTAATATACTTAATAACTGACTGACTCGCACACCGCCTACATCGGGCAATCCGTTTACTCCGTGCGAAACGGGAGGAATGAGCCACAACGCGTCGGAGCGCAGTCCTTCTATCCAGCTTCTGCCTATACCGTAATATATGCAATATGTCGCGAAAACGAACCCGTCGAAGCTCTTGCGTTTGCCTATAAACAGGAATAACAACAAGGCAAACCCGATGATGTTCCACATAGATTCATAAAAGAAAGTCGCGTAATGCCACTGTCCGTCGCTTTCTATAAACACAGCGAAAGGAAACCACTGTTGCGAAGGATCGTCGATGCGGTAACCGTATGCTTCGGCGTTGGCAAAGTTGCCCCATCTGCCTATCGCCTGACCGAGTATTATGAACGTAAATCCGAGATCGAGAATTTGAATAAACGATATACGCTTATCGACGGGGTTCTTTTTGCGGTTTTTCCAAAGCGTAAGCAGGACCGCGCCGAGCGTAGCGCCTATAAGTCCGCCGTATATCGCAAGCCCCTGCAACCCGTGATCGTCGAATCCGATAAACTTGGTAAATGTCCAATGTCCGCCGTCTATAATATCGAACACGACGTAATATATGCGGGCGAAAACAATCGCGAGTGGCAGACAGAATATGATTATATCGATCACGACGTCGCCCTCTATGCCCCGACGCTTGGCGGTAAAATACGCGCCTATAACGCATACGACTATTCCGCAGGCTATAATAAATCCGTACCAGTTCATAGTTCGATTATATTACTAACCGCGCCCTTTGTCAAGCGTTAAGCATAAAACGACGAATTTATCGAATAATATCGAGCATACTACGGAGCTATCATAAAGATAAGCGGCGACGGTTTGTACTTATTTACGCGTATTTTGATCCTCTTGATCAGTTCGTCGCCTTTATAGTAATTTAGGTACGTCACGCTCTCGTAACCGGATTTTCCGGGTGCTACAAGCATTCTGTCGCCGCTTTGCGCGGTGCTTTTGTCGAAGTATCTATAAGTGACGTCGACCTGTTCCGTCTCTTCCGGTTCGATCTCGGACAGTATCTCCGATTCGGGCACTATGGTATAATCATTCGGCTCGCCGTATACGCGCACCGTTGTCCTACCACCGCCGCTTGTTACCGAGAAAAAAACATCGTGAGCCGTCGTATTTTCTATAACCAGATCGCTGACGGAACTTATCATAGCGTCGAGACCGGGCGGACAGTAATGCGGGCATATGGAATGCGCATACGCCGACGCGGAAAGCCCCGCCATAAGCGCCGCGTTATACACCGCAGTCGAAGCCTGACACGCGCCGCCGCCCACGCCGTCCACGTAACTGCCGTCTATGATTATCTTGGCTGTCTTGAAGCCGTTTTCCTCAGTTCTCGCCCCGACGACGTCGTTGAACGACAACTTTTCGCCGGATTTTACAACGATACCGTCCAGCTTACTCGCGGCAAGCGCCACGTTATGCGCCCGCGCCGCAGTAGAGGTGCGGTACTCGGTAGTATATTCGCCGCGAAGCACCAGATTTTGTTTCAGTTCTTCCGCAGTAACGGCGGGTTTCGCCACGACTGTCGCCGCCTTTACCGACCCGCCGCCGAATCTGAAACAGTAATATATTCCGCCGTACAGCCGTTCCTCGTCCAGTTTTTTCCCCGACTTTTCGGGAGTGACCGAGAACTTTCCGCCGGAATACACAACCTGCGCGTCGACTGCGGGAACGTTCACTTCCTCCGCAACTTTTTCCACTGTCCTGCATAAAAGCGGAAAACACACGCCGAGCGCATTTTTATAATCGGCTCCGTTTTGCAAATACTTATCCACAAGTTCGAGTTTTTCGCCCAGCGGAGCGTTGATCTTACGTGTCTCTATTTCTGCAGCTACGGTAAAATCGGACGGTATTATCGGACCGTCCGTATAAGTAATTGTTTTGCTCCCCGCAATTATGTCTACCGTCGCACGTCGCGCGTCGGTGCGCTCCGACTGCACGGTAATGCCGCCGCAAACCTCTTCACTGTATTCCGCGCACGCGACGCCGCGTTCGGCACACCCCGCAGTCAACGCGGCGGCGACTGCCGCCATCATTAAAATCGCATACTTCATTTCGGTATGTAGTATGTCGAAATAACGCGAAAAAATACGGCAAGCGCACACGGTAATGCGCAAGCCGTACAGAAATGTATGCCCGATCTGATCGTTGTCGCCCGCCGGTTATGCCCCGACCGTCTTTGGCAGACGCTCCGCCATCTTCGCCAATCTCTCCGAATTATTGTACTTCGGATCTATAACGCACTCCCGCCACAGCGTTTCCAAAGCGGCGGAAATTGCCTCGCCCTCGAATCCCATATCGGCTAGATCCTTGCCAGTTATGCGAAGCTGTCGCTTTAATATCGGCGTACCCTCGTCTATCATTTTGTCTCGCACGAGTTCGAACCTGTGCGGTTGAGAAATTTCTTGTTCCGCAACCATACCGGTAGCCTGTCTGTCTGCGCGGATGAGCGCAACGAGTTTATCTATAATATTGTAGTTGCGTGCTACGAACACACGCACTTTCGCCTCGCGCGCGTCGCCGCGCATATCGTACATATGCAGTCCGCACAGTTTACACACCTGCTCTATAACGTCTTTGGGGTAACGCAGACGGTTGAGAATGACGCGAGCCATTATCTCCGAGCTTTTCTCGTGACCGTGAAAATTGCCGAACTGCTTATGACAGTAACCCTTGCCCACATCGTGAAGCAGTGCCGCAAGGCGAAGATTGGGTATAGGCGGCGCAAACCTAACGCATTGGAACGAATGTTCCAAAACGTCATACTTGTGAAATCTTTCGGGTTGTGCTATCCCGTCGCAATCGGCAAGTTCGGGAATAAGATTACGCCACAAGTCGAGTTGTTTGAGCAGTCTCAAACCGCGATACTCGGCGTTGGCTATGCCGTTTACCGTATCGGCATACAGTATCTTATCGAGTTCCACACGCTTGCGCTCGGACGTTATGTCGACAAGCTGACCGCTCATTGCGCGCGCCGCCGCCGCCGTCTCGCCCTCTATCTTGAATCCGAGTTCCGCCGCCAGCCTCACAAGCCGCAAAAGGCGCAGTCCGTCCGATTCGAAAACGTGCTTATTGCACCCGCGCAAAATCTTAGCCTGCGCGTCGCGAACACCGTTGAGCGGATCTATTATCTCGTCGCGTTTGACGTCGTAGTATATCGCGTTGCAACAAAAATCGCGGCGTTGCGCGTCCGCTTCGAGACTGTCGGTAAAAAACACCTGCGACGGCGTGTGTTCGCCGCCGGGATTATAAACTTCGGTACGGAACGGCGTATATTCGTAAGCGACTCCGTCGTGAATGAGCTGAGCCGTACCCATTCTGTGATTGACCGTCGTCACCGTCGTATGCGGCGGAAGTTTCAGTGCCTGCGCCGGTATAGGCCCGGCAATATCGATGTCTGTATGCGTATATCCGCATAGGGAGTTACGCACATAGCCCCCGACTACATACACTTTGTCGCCCAACCCGCTTATAAATTCGGCGCACTTATCTTCTATATGTATTTTCATAAGCCTATTGTAACACAACGTTACCGAATAATCAATAGTTTTTGACAATAATTCACGGTCGCTTTGCGGTGTTTTTCACTCCGAACGAATCCGTCGCGACAACTGTCCTGTTGACAAATTTCAAGCAGCGTGATACAATATCGACATTACCGTAACGAGGCTTGCAATGAAAAGAAAATACGAAATCGCAGTTTTGTCAAAAGGCGGATTCGCCCGCACCGTGCGCATATATGTTCCGAAAAAAGCCGACCGCGCCGTGATAATGCACGACGGTCAAAACGTTTTTTCGGACGGCGAAGCTACATTCGGAAAAAGTTGGCGCGCACCCGAAATACTCAAAAATGCCGACATAAAAAACACCGCGATCATCGGCGTCGACAGCACGAATACGCGGTATGACGATTACCTGCCTTTCCCTTCCGCGCTCGGCGATTACGATATGCCAGAAATCGGCGGCGGGAAAGCGGATACCTACTTCGACTTTATAGAACAAATACTCCTGCCGTACCTCGATAAACGCTTCGGGTTTAAGCGCTATGCGCTTATCGGTTCATCGGCGGGTGCGATCGCGACGCTGTGTTTTGCGTTGCGAAAAGTACCGTGCGTAACGGCATACGGAATATTTTCCACCCCGCTGTTCGTGACGCGCGACAAATATGCCGAACTTTTGGCAAACGCCGAATTCGACGGCAATGCAAGCTATCTTGTCTACGTCGGCGGTAATGAAACGGATGATGCCGCGCCGCCTGAAAAGATTTCCGATATGTACGTCGACGACGCGTTCTCCGTCGTAAAGGGATTACGGAACGGAGGCGCGCAAAAAATCAAGTTGCGGCTGGAAAACGACGGCATACACGACGAAATAAGTTGGCGCAAACCCGAATCCGAATTCTTTATAGATTTTTCGAAACAATGAATACTCTAATCCAAAGGGCGCAACCTAACGGCTGCGCCCTTTGGATTATCCTCTATTTTTTTATCATCAATATCACTATATCGTCATACACGAATACTTTTGTTTCCGCGTGCCGCATAACGGAATGCACGCCCGCGTCGAGTGCCGCTCTTACTTCGCCGTCGCTCATTGCGATGCCCGCGTCGAAACCGATCTCTATCGCCTCGTACTCAAGCGTGTACGTTTCGTCGTACATACCGCACGGAACTTTTATTTCGGTTCGCGTGTTATACGCTGCGGCGAACGCCGCACCGATTTCTTTCAGTCTTTCTTTTTGATCCGCGTACCTCTTTATGCGACAGTCTATAGCAACGCCGTTATAAGTCATATGCTCGTAGATATTGTACTTTTCATTGGTCGTCTCACTTACGTAAAGTATATCGCTATCTCCGCTGTCGTAAGGCTCGAAATGCGTTTCGTCTGCCTGTCTATCGGTAACGAACAACCACTCGTGCGAGCCCATCTCGTATAATTCGGACCTTCCGTCTATGGTTATAAACGACTGCGCGTCGCCCCAAGTGCAATCCGCTATATACCACTTACCGTCTACGAACACTTTATTCCACGCATGCCCGCCGGCGTCGTTCATAGACTCTCCCGCCGTACCGACGACGCGCACGCACGGTATACCCTCCATATTGCACATAAGCGAATACGCCTTACTCATTCCGTCGCAAACGGCGTAAGGATAATACACAACACCGTCGATGCTCGTTTTTCCGTCGCCGAAAACGCCTTCGAGATAGTATGCGGAATAACGCTCGCCGTTGGGACTTTTCTCCGTCGCGGGCGTATCGTAAGTCACCTGCCACATTATCCAATCGTAAATTGCGTGCGCCTTTTCCATATCGGTCATATCGTCGGTAACTATCTTGCGCAGGACCGCGCGCGCCATATTGTACACCGTATATGCGGAAGAACCGAGTATCGGTACGGGACGCGCGTTGTTTTCCGCTACGTAATACAACTCGTCGGTATATGTCACCGTTTGCGATTTTTCAAGTCCGTCGATCGGGAAAACGTAGCTTTCCGGTCGGTATTTCGTCTCGTCGTAATTTATATGCGGTATTATGGTGCGCAACGGCGTGGCATAATCGCTTTGCGGCGATACGCCGTAAGTTTGAACGCTCGGACTGTTAACTGTGTCTACGTAAAACGACGTCGACATAACACCGCCCGAAAGCGTAACGTCTATTTCGTTATATCTGCCGCTTGTAGCGGCTATCTCGAACGCGCTGTTCCACAGATCGTCGGCACTGCCGCTCAGCGTGTATGCGATATAACAGTCGAAATCGACGCGCGGATTTTTGCGCGTCTTATCGCGCGAAACGATCTCGTATTCGAGTAGTTTTGCGAATTCGTAGTCGGACGTTATATAATAATCGCGATCGGCATACTGCTTTTCCAGATATTTCTTCGCCGCAGACGGAAGTTGCATAAACTTGAAATAATCCGAATATCCGCCCTCGCGTATCAGTCCGCCGTCTCCGAGCGATTTCACTCTTATCTTATAAGTGCGTCGGTAAGACGAGGTTGCGCATATATCTATAACGCTTCCGACATCGAAACCGTGCACGCCGAAAAGTTCGGAGCCTTCGCCGTTGCTTTCGAACACACGAACCGTTCCGTCGGTCATAGTGACTTCCACTGCGACGTCTCCGATCAAGTCGGATGTAAAATATGCGTGCGGATATACGTTATCGTACACGACATTCATTTCCGACGCGGACAGAGTTCCCGCACAGGAAACGGTAAGATACGGCGATCCCGCTATATCGCACGGATTGCCGTTGACATACAGCGTAACCGTATGAAGCCCCACCGTCGGCGTATAGCTCACATCGCGCGGCGCGCCCTCGTACAGGACTTCGCCGTCGACATACCACTGCACGTAGTCGTCGGGATTTTGCGGATTGTCCGATATGTCGGTTGACAGAGTGACCGCCGAATACGGCGCTACGCTTTGATCGGTATCGCCGTCGTATCCGCCCGACGCATTAACGTCGTAATAGACTCGCACCGTGACAGAGTCCGTAAGATTAGACATTCTCGGATTTGCCGACACCGTATATTCGCCCGCCGCAGTGGGCGTGAATGAGTATTCTCTGTCCGGAGAAAGATATTCGCTATGCTCTCCGTTCAACTTCCAATCGACGTCAAGCACGGTTTCCACGCCCGTTATTTCGACTGCGAATTTAACTTCGGAAGTTGCGCCTACGGATTGAAACAGCTCGCCGTCCGCCGTAACTGTCACTGTCTCCGGCTCTTTTTCATAGACGGAAACGCCGAGCGTCGACTTGGAACGTCCTACGGAAACAGTCACCGTACACTTACCTATACCGCTTGCCGTAAGTACGGTACCGCGCACCGTCGCCACATTGGTGTTTGACGATTGCAACGTATAATTTTCGACATTGGAATTTATTATGTTCGACAGTTCGAATGTGTCACCCTCTTCCAAAGTCAGATTACCGCGCGTGAATTCCACCGTCGCCGCCGAGCCGAAATCGAAAAAAGTACAGCCGAATAGCGCCGACGACGAAAGCGCGACAGCGAACACTGCGGTAAGCAAACACACTATTCTCTTAAACGAATTCTTTTTCATAAACCCTCGTTTATTCTCACGGTATCAGCGCGATTATGTGCGCGCCGTATTCCGATAAATACACGTTTACCGTATTCGCGGCAAATGCTTTACCGAGCCTTTCTTCGGCAAACTCGTTCGCCGCCCTCGAAATATACCCGACAAGCAGTGCGCGTTCTCCATCCGTAAGACGCGGATCGAATATGAACTCCGCGCCGAACGTCGTGTTCATCACCGTCAAAGTGCTGTCCACGCCCGCTATTGTTACGTCTGTACGGCTCTTCGTCTCGAACGAAGCGAATACCGCCGCACGGACGGAATCGTAATCCGTCTTTTCCGCACTGTCAATATAATAATCGAAAATACCGTCGGAGTAAAGCAATTTATCGAGATATGTCGCACGCCCCTCGTCGAAAGCGTCCGTTACGTCGGAAGCATACCCGCGCGCCGCCGCCGTAACGTCGCCGAACAGCAAGCCCGAATGCGACGATATTTCGCCACGCCCGTTTCTTTCGATCTCTCCTCCGAAAACGTCTATGTTGTACCGAACGCCGCCTAGCGATACCCTGTTATAATAACGCGTCGCGCCGTTGACATCGCACACCGCTATTTCGCACTCGATCCCCTCGATTCCGCACAGAAGAGCAAAACATTTCGCCGCGCCCTCGTCCGTCACTTCGCCGAACGGCGTAACGCTTCCGCCGAACACGCTCTCCGCAAACTTACCGTAAGTATCGACACTATTGACTATCTTATGCGTATACCACTGCAACCAATCGTAAACGGAATGCACCTTTTGTACGTCGGTGTAATCCGCACCGATTATTCCGAGAAGCACCGCACGCGCCCGCCTGTATGTATTAACGAGCGCGCCGTTATCGGGTTCGGGAGCGACGCCGCCGCAAACGGCTATCCTCAACTGCTCCGAATTCGATACGGACACCGATCTTTTTGCTCGGTCTATCGCGAACTTGTACGACGACGGACGACGCGCCGACGGATCGTATTCTATATGCGGCAGATCGGTATGCAACCGAGTGAACGATTGATCGCGCCGCACTGCGTCGGACGGATCGGGCGCGTTTACATACTCCGATAAACGAACGGTCACTACGTTTCCCGACCGTTCCGTCTCGATATTCGCATTAAGTCGCGCCGCAGTTTTTTCCATAGCCGCGCATACGGCGGCGTAATCTACTCCGCGAGCAAGGTATGCGCTGTCTGTATCGAACGAGCAAGCGTAAAGCTCTTCCACATACATCGCCGCGTCGTCTGCGCCCGACAAAAACCTATTGCGCAACAGCACGTTGTTTTCTATATAATATTCGACTTCGCCGCCGTACTGCATAAACACGAACCGCTCGCCTGCGGCGTCGGCATTGAGCCGCAGATTATACTCTGCGGGTTCGGACGAACACACGTCTATTATACCCGTCGCGTCGAAGTATCCGTCGCCGAACAGGTATGCGTGCGACAGGTCGGACGGAGAATACACCGTGCGCACTCCGTCGGGCGACGTGACGGAAATACTGCGCAAGGGTCTGCCGTCGCGCCAAACCACGCGGACTCCGCCGCAATCGTCGAATACGACCTCACCCGTCGGCGCGCGCGCGCCCGCACGCACGGTCACGGTATCGCCGTCCGCAAAGGCGCGGCGCATCCCGTTGACAAACAACTCGACCTCGTACTCGCCGCGAGTCTGCGGAATAAACTCGAAAACAAGCCCCTGCGATTTCGTTTCGCCGTTTACACGCCATTCTACTACCGAACGCGGATTGCGCGTATCGATACTCTCCTTAGCGGTAAACTTGACGATCGAATAATCACCGCCCTGATCGACAACGCCCTCCGATTCGGCGACGACCGTCGTCGGACGGTAAACGGTGACCCGCTCCGTAGCGGACAGCCCGCCCAGCTTTGCGGTCACGTCGAAAATCCCGTATCCTTTCGGCGAAAACTCGAATTCTCTGCCCCTCGCGCTCTGAGTTTTTCCGTTTACCGACCACTCGCATTCCGCAGAAGGATCGATATGAACGTCTGTCACGACGGAGAACGACACGCTGTCCGGCATATCGCCGTTTTCAGCCGTCTGAACGGTATTACCCGTGTGTTCCATCGACAGATCGAGCGCGGTTCTATATTCGACCGTTATCGCCATTCGGGCGCTTTTCCCACCGTCCGCAGTCGCCGTTACGGTCGCCGCGCCCGCACTTACCGCGCGAACGGACGTACCTACGATCTCGATACAATCGCCGTCGGCGACGAGCGTTACCGTCTTATCGTCGGCTGTCGACGGATCGAATTTAATATACGGAAAAAGATCGCGCGTTTCTCCCACGTTAATTGTTATCGCGTCCACCGAAAAAGATATACCGACCGCCGACGCGCAAGCGACAAGCGGCAGGCAAACCGATAATACGAGCATCGCAACTATCGTAGCGAGCGCCGCACGCGCGTATACACTGTCGGAACGACGACCCTTTTCGTCGCCGTCTTTTGAAATCGCGTATTTTTCCACATATATATTATAACATCGGGCTGTCGAAATTGCAATAATTCCGCCGAATTTTAACCGTTTTATAATCTGATTATAATGTTTCCGCTCGACAAGCCGCTATTCATTTTACGTGCGGTATAAGCATAGTAATAAAACAATGAAATCGATAGCTAAAGCCGTTATGACGCTCACGGCATTCACAGTAGCGGAACGCACGTTGGGCTTCCTTTTCAAGATTTACCTGTCGCGCGAAATCGGGGCGGTGGAACTCGGAATTTACACCGTCGCATCGTCGTTCTTTATGGTTCTCCTGACATTGCTCACGTCGGGCATTCCGCTCGTAGTAAGCAAATCGACGGCAAAGGACGGCAACGGCAGTGCGGGAATGTGTTCTGCGGCGCTAATAGTCGAGCTTATCGTCGCCGTTGTCATAAGCGCGGCGGTCCTGCTGTTCAATAAGCCGATCGGCGCGCTTTTTGCCGAGTCGCAATCGATGACGCTTGTACTCATAATGTTGCCGGCGCTCGTGTTTTCGGGCGTGTACTCGGCGTTTCGCGGCGTACTGTGGGGCGAAAAACGGTTTGCGACGGTCAGCGTAGTCGAACTCATCGAGCAGATCGCCAGGATCGTCGCGTGCATTGTGCTGTTCAACCTATTCGACAACAAGTCGAGTATGGTCGCACTGTCGATGACGATCGCGTGCGCCGTATCCGCCGCCGCTTGCGCGCTGTTCTATTTTATAGGCAAACACAGATTGGCAAAGCCGTCCGCATATTTCAAGCCGCTCTTGTCGTCGTCCGTGCCGATAACGCTGTCGCGCACTACATCGAGTATAAATAACTACATAATAGCGCTCGCCGTACCTTTCCTGCTGATGTCTACGGGGCTGAACTCCGAACAGTCTATGTACGTGTTCGGCTCATGCGTCGGTATGGCATTGCCCCTTTTGTATCTTCCGATAACAGTCGTCGGCTCGCTCGCATTCGCAATGATACCCACGCTGTCGCAGGCATATGCGGAAGGCGATAAAAAAAGTATGTGTAAGCAGATAGAAAACGCGCTGTCGTTTTCCATTCTCATCGCGGCGATCGTTCTACCCGTGTACACCGCGCTGGGCGACGACATCGGTATATTCATTTACGACAACACCGACTCGGGAGTATTCCTTACTCGCGCCGCGTGGCTGCTTATTCCGCTGTCGTTCGAGAACATAGCTTCCTCTATGCTCAACTCGCTCGATTTGGAGAAAAAGTCGCTGATAAACTATCTGATCGGCGCAGGCGTAATGTACGTCATATGTTTCTGCTTCTATAAACATTTCGATATGAACGTGTTTATGGCGGCGTTCGGCGTAAGCCTCGTCGTATCGTCGGTACTCGACGTAATAGACATCAAAAGACGCAGCGGGTTCAAGCTCACGTTTTTCAGACCGCTCGTTATAGGACTTGCCGCCGCCTACCCCGCGTGGATGTTCACCGAGTTCGTCAGCTCGGTCATCCCCAACAAAATACTGTCGCTGTTTGTTGCGGCGGCAGGCGGCGCGTGCTTTATGGCGCTTCTGCTCGTAGTATTCGGCGCGTTCGACGCGGAGATACATCTGAACCTGAAAGGATTCGGCAAGCGCAAACACAATGCCGATAAACGGCCGCGCAAAAAAACACGGAATGCCAAATTGAAACAGCCGTCTTAAAATACTTTACAATAATGTCGGTTTGTGCTATATTACAGTAAAATACGCTTGCTTCGAGAAGCGCGCACGAATCGACCCGATATTCGCGACAGCAAAGCGCAGCGGCGCTGCGACGAGACGCGGCGATACCGCTATCGCGGGATCGAATGGCAATATTTGAGCGTAAGCGACGAAAAAGCAAGTATAAAAAAGGAGAAGCCCGACATTGAGCACCACTCAACAGGAAATTGCGACTCCGGACAGCGTTATTACGAAAAATGTCCGTCACCGCAAGTTCATCAAAGGATCGACGCGGTGGCTTACTTACACCGCACTTTTCAGCGCTCTCGCGATCGTAATGAAGATCGTGGGACAATATCTCACTCTCACGCCCAGCTTTAAGATAACGCTCATTTACACAGTATGGCTTATCGCGGGCGCGGTCTTAGGCGCAGTCGGCGGCGGCGCGGTCTGTTTTATTTCGGACGTTCTCGGCGCGTTTATTGTTCCTATGGGCGCGATCAATCCGCTTACGATCGTGGCAAACACGCTTTTCGGCGTTATTGCGGCGCTTGTATTCAGGTTCACTCCGTCAAAGCATTATACGGTGAAGTTTATCGCAAGCGGCATTGCCTGTACGGTATTATGCACTTGCCTACTCGGCTCACTCGCGCTGTGGTACGGATATAAATACTACGAAACGCTTACGCTTTGGCAGTACTTTATAGGCAAACGCCTTACACAGGTTGCCGTCGCCGTTATAAACATACCGATAACGCTTGCGATGATACCGCTTCTAAAACGGTTGAACGTTCTGCCCGAACTCAAATCCCGAAAAAGGAGTACGTAAATATGCCGAATATTTCTGTCAAAATGCTGGCGGGACGAACTCGCGAACAAAAAGAAAAACTCGCAAAAGATCTCGTCGAAGTTTTAAGTCGCGATCTCGGCGCGGATAAGCATTGGATCACCTGCACCGTAGAAGATTACGACGCGGAAGAGTGGCAGGATGTTTTCAAAACGGAGATCGCCGACAAACCCGACGATGTCGTTTTCAAAAAACCCGAATACGACCCGAAAGACCTTTTATAATAACTTCACGACAGATGCGGACTATTCGCCTGTCCTGTTCTCGTACAGATAGAAATATATCTTTTGAAGATCGGAATACACGGGTATTCTGATTGGTTTTCCCGTATCGGGATCGACTTCGGGTTTGCCCGTATCGGGATCGATCGGGGTGATTACGTCGGTCTTATGTCCGTCGTCGTAGCTTCCCGTTCCGTTTGATGCGCCGTTGAATATAAGATACAGATTATTGAAGAACTCGCCTATCTGCCCCATAAGGTCGGGTTGTTTCGACCAATAATCGAATTCGTATCCGCGCTCGGCGGAAACAAGCGGGTTTATGCCGTTAACTATTCTGATATAATCGGTACGGTCGTCCGTCGGCAAAGTCAAAGCGCCCGCGAAATTGTAAAACGTCTCGTAATAACCGCAATACCGCAGATACTCGTTATCGGACGCGAGCAGAACATAATAAGAGATCAGATTTGCGTCGCCCTCGCGCTGTACGCCTTTGGTATGCGCCAGCTCGTGCGCCATCGTAACCGCGATCGTCGACGGCGGCGCGCAGATATTGACGTTTGCCTCGCCCGTCGGCAAAAAAGTTATTCCCGTGATCAACACGTCGGACAAGAACCAACTGTTGACTATAGGCTTAGCAGTCGGCGTGTACGAATAAAAATATCCGTCGTCGAGTTTATCGTATTCTTTCTTCAACAGCGCCGACAGCTCGCGCACCGAATACGGACAGACCGCACAGCCGTTTTCGTCGCGCTCGAACTTTTCGGCAAGCGCATTATAATCGTCAAGGAAATACTCGGCGGCGGATACCGTCTGTTCCGCCGTATAGTCACCGCCCGCCGCCGCGAGCGGCATCGGTTTTCTGTAATAACCGAACGCCATCGACAGCGTGTAGAGATCGAACACACATAACGCCGCGACGCCTAGCGCAAGAATGCCCGTGAGTATGCGCTTGAACCGAGCAAAGCACAGGTTCATCACAAGCCGCACGAACAGATAAACCGCCGCGAGAATGAGACACACGACGGCGAACTCGAACACCGAGATAGGCAACCACGACGTGAGCGTCCCCACCGCCCGCTCGAACGGTTGCGCTATATTTACGCTCCAAAATTCGGCAATATCGGCGTTCGTTTTTATTGCGTTCATAACGAGCGCGATCACGGCTGCCAGCGCCGCGACCGACGCAAGCGCAAACGACCGCATACGCCACCCTCGCCGAACGGTGATCCGCCGAAAACCGTCCGACGTGAAGTAATTACGGTTGGAACTTTTTACGGGCAACCGAAATGACTTTGCCGCATTGATCCGCATAACCGATATTATAACAGCCGAAACGACGCAAGTCAATATCTAATCGCTCGACAACATTAAAGAACGATTAAAAAGATTAAGTTAAAATTAAATTTCGACCGCTCGTCTTGACAGTTGCCCACCCTTATTGTATAATGTATTTGTAAGAATTCGGATCAAGGAGGTCATATTATGTGGTGGAACACAATGACGACGTTGCAACAGGTAATGTTCGTTATCGCTTGCACAGCGACTGCCATTCTTATACTTCAGATTATACTTATGCTCGTAAGCGGCGCAACAGACGGAAGTTTCGACAGCGCGACGAATGCGCCCGACGTCGATCTCGATGCCGACGTCGATATAGACATTCATCCCGACGGTTGCGGTTGCGGCTGCGGAACGGGTTCGGTCGATATCGACGGCGATATGGGCGTCGGCGGTATAGACGACGTACCTACCGACGGCGCACACGAGATCGGGGTGTCGCACCGCATTCCGTTCGGATTCAGACTTTTGAGTTTCAGATCTATTCTTGCGTTTGTAGCGGTGGGAAGCTGGGTGTGCTACACGGCGTGCTACGGGCTTGAATGGTATTTTGCGGCGCTAATTGCCGTCGCGTGCGGTATGGCGGCGGCGTGCGGTATGGCGGCGGCGCTCATCGGCATGGAAAAGTTGCAGAGCAACGGCGTTATCAATCCGCGCAACTCCATAGGCAAGATCGGCTCGGTCTATCTCACCGTTCCCGCGCGGCGTTCCGGACGCGGCAAGGTGCATATCCTGGTGCAGGAGCGTTACACCGAATACGACGCTATGACGGACAGCGCCGTCCCTATCCCGACAGGTACGTCTATTAAGGTGGTCGGCGTAGCGGCGGACAACGTGCTTATAGTAGAAGACGTAAAGGATTCCAAATTGGTAGTGGAAAACTCGTAAGCGCTTTTTTTGCGCATAATATACTTAAATTCGTTTATAAAAAAATTTATATAAAGGAGTGAAAACAAATGCAATTACTTTCCCTCTCTCCCGCCGCAACCGGCGGAATCGTGGCAGTCGTCGTCGTAGTCGTTCTGCTTCTCTTGGTTCTGATCGTAATGCTCGCGACTCGGTACAAAAAATGTCCGTCCGATAAAGTTATGGTCATTTACGGTAAAGTCGGCAAAGCATCCGACGGCACTGCTCGCTCGTCAAAGTGTATTCACGGCGGCGCGGCGTTTATCGTGCCGTTCATTCAGGGGTACAGCTTTCTCGATCTCGCGCCTATCTCCATTCAGATCGACCTGAAAAACGCGCTCTCACGCCAGAACATCCGTATCGACGTACCGTCGCGCTTTACCGTCGCTATTTCGACCGAAGCCGGCGTTATGCAAAACGCCGCAGAGCGACTTAGAAGCCTTAACATCAACGAGATACAGCGACTCGCCGAAGATATCATATTCGGTCAGCTCCGTCTTATAATCGCGACGATGGACATCGAGGAAATCAACACCAACCGAGACAAGTTCCTCGAAGCGGTGTCTATCAACGTCGAGGGCGAGCTTAAAAAGATCGGCTTGCGCCTTATCAACGTCAACGTGACCGACATCAACGACGAGTCGGGTTACATCGAGGCGCTCGGTAAAGAAGCCGCCGCGAAAGCTATAAACGACGCGAAAAAATCGGTTGCCGAAAAGAACCGCGACGGCTCGATCGGCGAAGCGGACGCCAACACCGATATGCGTATCAAAGTCGCCGCCGCCAACTCGAAAGCTATCGACGGCGAAAACGAATCCAAAGTGCTTATAAGTCAGTCCAACGCCCGTCTGCGCGAAGCGGAAGCGGACGCCAACCGCGTGGCGCAGTCTGCGGAGTTCATCGCCCAAGCGCGCGCCAACGAGGAAGCGTACAAAGCCGAACAGCAAGCCGAGCTCGAACGTGCGAAACGCGAAAAAGCGACGCTCGAAGCGGACGTTATCGTAAACGCTCAGATCCAAAAGCAAAAAGCGGAAATCGAAGCCGAAGCCGAAGCCGAGCGCATTCGCCGCAGAGCGCAGGGTGAAGCGGACGCGGCATACGCAAAGCGCGTCGCCGACGCTAAAGGTCAGCTCGAAATTCTGTCCAAACAAGCCGAAGGTTTCGGCAAGATAATCGCGGCAACAGGCGGCAAGAGTGACGACGCTGTCAAAATGCTCATCGCCGACAAGATCGAGGATCTCGTTGCAAAACAGGTCGACGCAGTCAAGAACCTGCATATCGACAAGGTCACCGTTTGGGACAATATGAAAGACGGCAAGCCGACTACGGCGAACTTCCTTTCCGGTATGCTCGGCGCCGTTCCCCCGCTCCACGAGCTGTTCAAGATGAACGGTATGGATCTCCCCGACTATCTCGGCAAAGTCGCTGAAACGACCGACGAGCCGAACCAAATCGGAGCCGCCAAAGTCGAGAAAAAAGCGGCTAAACCGAAAGCCGATAAATAATTTGCAAAGCGCGAATATTTTGCGCGGTATTTCACATAATACAAGTGTAAAGCGATTGACTTTTCCCTGCGAAACTTCATAACTTTACAAATAAATCCTTCGCGCAAGCGAAACGAAAATCCCCGATCATATGATCGGGGATTTTCGTAGTCACTATAATAACTTTATTTCGGTATATTAGTTCGGGCGAACGCCTCCGACAGCCGTTATAAATTTTAATTCGACTTCGCAGTTCAGTCCCGACAGGTTTATGAGCTTATCCGTCGTACCCGTTTGTTCGCGCGGCAGTCCGTTTCCTCTGGTTTTTATTGTATACTCCGCTTTCTCGCCCGCTATTTCAAGGTCCGCGTCGAGATTGGTTGCCTCTGCGGTCAGATAATCGACAGTAACGTTTTCGAGCACATAATCGCCGTTTGTGCCTCTTAAAACAATCGTTTGAACGCTCGCCCGCTCTATATCGATATCGTTGTTTGTCGATTCGACGCTTAACTCCGAATAAGTTCCGCCTAAAATATCGACGTCTGAATTTGTAGAATCCACAATTACGCTTCCGATCTCACACCCGTTCATCGAAACGTCGGCATTGGTAGCATCGACGGTCAAGCTGTTCATTTCGCAACCTATCAGCTTTGCGTCGAGATTGGTCGAGTTCGCTTTGAATGAATCGGCAGTACAGTCTTTTAGCATAATATCGAGATTTGTCACTCTTATATCGATGTCCGAAAACACGATGTTGCTCGCCGAAATGTTACAGTTCGATCCGTTGATCACCAAATCCGAACCGTCCGACACGGTGAGCACAAATCTATGCCCCGATCTGCTCATATTAAACATACCGCTCTTGAACGGATTGTACATATACTTTTCGACGATTTTGAGCGTGCCGTTTTCATATGTTACGGATGTATCGGAATCGTTCGTCTCGTAATAATCGAGCGATGTAACGTCACCCAACGTAACGACGATCGGGAATGTCTTTATATTCAGCTCGATACGCTCGACGTGTTCGGTCTGACCTGCGGCATAGCTTTTTGCGGTATATTCCGCAACATCGAGCCTTTTGAAATCCCAACCTATAATGCTCATTCCGATTATAAACACTATCACGCCCACAACAGCGGTAAGCGTCGAGATCAAAGCTATTTTACTTGACTTTTTCATACCGTCTCCTTTTTGGCAGTCAGCCAGTCGCGAAGTCCCGCGTACATCTTTTTAGTCGCTCGCACGCACAGTTTGATCAGCGCTATCACAGCAATCGTCAATGCCGCACCTAACCCGCTCGACGCAAGTCCCATACCTATCTGAGCGATCCCCGATCCGACGCTCGACGTTACGGCAACGCCTATCGACGTAATAACTACGTACACGCCGCCCAACGCCATTGCCGCACCGGACACAGCCAAAGCGCCAAGAAGAATCCATATCACACCCGCTACGATGAAGAATGCCCCGCCCGTCGCAATATTGAGCAATACGAAAAGCACGGCACGCATAGATCTTTTTTCCGAGTGCTCCGAATCGGATAACTGTTGCGCGTTCGCCGACGGCGTTTCATTCTTGCTTTCCGCATTCGCCGACAACTCTTCACGCTCGACGGCGATCTTGCTTATCTCAGCATCGGTCTGTTTCGGTTCGACGGTCGGCGAAATTTTTTTAGGCGGTTCTTCCACAGTCGGCTTTTTGGCGATCGGCGGTGGCGCGACCGTTTCGATAGTTTCTTTCGGCAACTCGCCGTTCTCGCTCTCGTATTCCGAAAGTATTTTATCGGCAACGTCCACCGGATTACCGAATTCACCGATTATCTCGGTCTCGCGCTTACCGCGCTCGGCATAATCGTCAAACAGCTCGCCGTAATACTCCATCACCCGCTTGATTTCGTCGGGCGGCAATCTGTGAATATTCTTTTTAAGCTCGGTTTCCCATTCGTATTTAGTCATAAAGCCCTCCGTCACCTACCTTCCCGATAAATGTAGTCGTAAATTCTTCGCAATTCGTCGAGATCGGCAATCGATTCCTTTATCTTGCGCTTGCCCGCTTCGGTTATCATATAATACTTGCGAAGCCGACCGTTATATTCCTTAGACCGCGTAGTAAGCGCGCCCGTCGCTTCCAACCTTTTGAGAATCGGATACAGCGTGCTCTCGCTTATATCCACATACGGCGATATGTCGGTAATTATCTTATAGCCGTAGCTCTCTTCCTTTTTCAGCGACACAAGAACGCACAGTTCAAGCAAGCCTTTCTTTAATTGTACGTCCACATTTATCACCTCCGCAAGCAATACTATCGTATACATAATACTATGTAAAGCATAGTATGTCAACCCTTTTTTATAAAAAAGTTCGATTTTAATCAAATTTTAATTTAGGACTTACTTTCGAAAAAATTAACCCCCGCACCGAAATGCGAGGGTCTTGGTCTTATTACGTATTCTTATTCCGATTTACGCTTTTGCGATAGCCTGAGCAAGCGCTTTAACGGACGCTGCGGACGCGTCGTTCAGTGCGCATTTGACCGTAACCGGATCTGCTATATAGGTAATGTCGCTGCACTTTTCGAGTTTTGCGGAAATGACCTTAGCCGCAGCGGGCGCCCAACTGCCGTTTTCGACGATCGCGACTTTGCGACATTTATAATTGCGCTCGACGAGGCAATCCAAAAACTCGCGCATCGGCGGGAAAATATCGGCGTTGTATGTCGTTGTCGCGAACACCGCTTTGTCGTACTTGAATGCCTGCGCGACGCATTCGGCGCGATCGGCACGTGAAAGGTCGAAAATCGCATACTCCACGCCGAGCTTTTCGAGTTCCGACGCGAGCAGTTCGGCGGCTTTTTTAGTATTGCCGTAGACCGATGTATAAGCGATGAGCACGCCCGATTTTTCGGGAGTGTACGACGACCATTTATTGTACAGATCGAGATAGTAGCCGAGATTGTCTGTAAGAACGGGTCCGTGCAACGGGCGGATGACTGAAATATCGAGCGCCGCCGCCTTTTTCAGAAGGGTTTGAACGGGAACGCCGTACTTGCCAACAATGCCGATATAATATCTGCGCGCCTCGTCTATCCACTCTTCTTTCGCGTCGAGCGCGCCGAACTTGCCGAACGCGTCCGCTGAATACAGCGCTTTGTCATATGCGTCATAAGCGACCATAACTTCCGGCCAATGTACCATCGGCGCAAAGACGAATGTAAGTTCGTGCTTGCCGAGCGACAGTTTGCCGCCGTCGGTGACGACGACCTTGCGCTCGCCTACCGCTTTATCGAACGCCTCGCCGAAGTATGCGCTCATCATCGCAAACGTCTTTGCGTTGCCGACGACGTGTACCGTAGGGTACGCCTTGACGAATTCGAATATGTTAGCCGAATGATCGGGTTCCATATGCAATACAACGAGATAATCGGGCGTCTTGCCGCCGAGCGCCGATTTGATATTGCCCAACCACTGCGACGTAAAGTGCGAATCTACGGTATCCATAACTGCGATCTTATCGTCGAGAATTACGTAAGAATTGTACGCGACCCCGTTTGGAACACGGTACATTCCCTCGAACAGATCGACTTCCATATCGTTGACGCCCACATTTATGACATCTTGTTTCATAATTATTGCTCCTTGATAATATCGTTTTGAAATATTTTATCAAATTACCGATTTTTTTGCAATCGTTTATTAATGAAAGAACATAATTTTAACAGTTAAATTTATCGGCAATATTTATGTCTCATATCAAAAAACTCTTCGGCAATACCCGAAGAGTTTTGGTGCGGAGGACGAGACTTGCGTATTGCTTCGCAATCCGCCCGCTTCGCGGCGTAGCCGCTCGCGCTCTCGCTAAAAACAGTCCACAGGACTGTTTTCTTTACGCTCGCGCGGTTCCGAGTTCAAGTCTCATATCAAAAAAACTCTTCGGCAATACCCGAAGAGTTTTGGTGCGGAGGACGAGACTTGCGTATTGCTTCGCAATCCGCCCGCTTCGCGGCATAGCCGCTCGCGCTCTCGCTGAAAACAGTCCACAGGACTGTTTTCTTTACGCTCGCGCGGTTTCGAGTTCAAGTCTCATATCAAAAAACTCTTCGGCGATACCCGAAGAGTTTTGGTGCGGAGGACGAGACTTGAACTCGTACGGAGTTACCCACAGGCTTCTGAGACCTGCGCGTCTGCCAATTTCGCCACCCCCGCAAACTTGAATTATTATATATTATTCCGTTGGGCTTTGTCAAGTACATTTGACCGATTAATTGCAATGACATCTAAAAGCCGTTTTTTCGTTATAATGCGCGAAATCGATTTGACAAACCGAAAAAAATCTGATAAAATTACCTATGTTGAACAGCTGAAAGTGCGTAGAATTTCGACGATTCTACGCACTTTTTTTTGTGTCGACGTAGTTTTCAGGTAGCTTTCTCTCCGAAAAAGACTCCGAAATATTTTCAAGGAGACTTTGTTATGGAACAGGAAGAAAACTCTCGGTATTTGGGTAGTGAAAAAATACCGAAACTAATGCTTAAATTCGCCATACCTTGCGTTCTTTCACTGCTGGTCAGCGCGCTTTACAATATCGTAGACCAGATTTTTATAGGCAACAGCGAGCTGAGCGCGCTCGGCAATGCGGCAACGGGCGTAGTGTTCCCTATCTTCATTATCGCGCAGGCGTTCGCTTGGTGGTTTGGAGACGGTTGCGCGGCTTACCTGAATATTTGTCAGGGCAAGAAGAATTCGCAGAACGCGCACAAAGCGATAGGCACCGGCATAATACTCGCCGTCGCGGCAAGCATTATACTGATGGCGGTATTCTACCCGCTCAAAAAACAGCTGTTGTTGACGTTCGGCGCATCGCAGGACAGATTCGACGGCGGCGTATTGATTGAACCCGGCAGTATAGATTACGCAATCGAATACTTCAACATCATATTAGGGTTCTTCCACGTATTTATGGCGATGAATATGATGAACGCCGTCATCCGTGCGGACGGCAGTCCGGGATGGTCGATGGTGTCGATGCTGTCGGGCGCCGTCGTCAATATTGCGCTCGACGCCGCGTTTATTTACGGTTGCAAATGGGGTATGTCCGGCGCGGCTTGGGCGACCATAATAGGACAGTGCGTGTCGCTCGTTGTAAGCGTCGTATATTTCATTCGCAAAACAAAAACTTTCAAGCTCGGACTTAAAAGTTTCATTCCAGATTTCAAGAGTTTCGCCTCGCCCGCAAAGCTCGGACTTTCTTCGTTCATTACGCAGATGACGATAGTCATAATTTCGCTCGTCTGCAATATCCTGCTCAAAAAATACGGCGCTATGTCCGAATACGGCGAAAACATTCCGATAGCGATAATCGCCGTCGAAAGCAAAGTGTTTACCGTCGTAATAAACATAGTAGTCGGTATCGTGCTCGGTTGTCAGCCTATCATCGGTTACAACATCGGCGCAAAGAATTTCTCACGAGTCAAAAAGCTGTATTTTTCGATTCTGTGTTGCACGCTTATTATAGGCTTGCTGTTCACCGTGCTATTCGAAGCCGCGCCGCACGCCGTTGTCGGCATATTCGGCGCGCCCGATCCCAATCAGATGAATGTCGAAAACTATTGGAAATTTGCCGAAAAGACTTTCCGCATATTCCTGATGCTGGTCACATTTACCTGCACGATCAAGATGTCGTCTATATTCTTCCAAGCGTCGGGAAAACCCGTGTTCGCCATCGTAGCGTCGCTCATACGCGATATTGTCTGCTTTATCCCGCTAATATGTGTATTGCCGATATTCTACGGCATAGAGGGCATTCTTTGGGCGGCGCCCATTGCCGATATGATAGCAATGGCAGTAGCGGCGGCGCTTACCATAGTGTTCCTGCGCTCTTTCGCAGGAACAGACAGATCTGAGTCTGCCGACCCGATCGAGCAAGT